>CBFDDD010000011.1:0-69127 GCA_965603475.1 uncultured Myxococcales bacterium | reverse complement strand
GAAGCGATCCGCGTTCCGATCAGCTGCCTCCCAACTGCCTGCTCTCCGCGACCCGAGCCCTTTAAGAAGGGTTTTCCACCCACTTTTCTCAAGTCAATTCTCGCGCACTCCGATCGAATTCGAATGCGCAATGAAATGGGTGCATTTAACAACGTTTCGACTCATTCAGAACGGACTCACCGCCGCTCCGGACAGCACAGCCTCGCCAACACCCTCGCCGGCCTCGCCCTGATCTCGCTGCTCTTGCTGGTTGGAGCTGTTCAGAGCTTTGCGGAGCCAGACGAAGCTCCCCCGGATCACCCCGTCTCGACGAGTCCGACAGACCTGGCCAATGCGGGGTCGGGCGACAGGCAACTCGAAACGGCCCCCGCGACGAACGACCCGCCGCTCACTCGCGCCGCAACCCAGCGTCGCATCGATGAGATGTCACCGACGCGCTGGCTCTCTCGCTACGGCAGCGTCTCGATCGGTCAGCGCGAATAGGGCACGCCACCCACGGTTGCGTGTATGATCATGCCGCCATGGATTCATCCCGCACGCTGCTGACCATCGTCCGACATGGACAGACTTCCGCCAATCTCGACGCGGTCTGGCATGGCTCGACGAATACGCCGCTCACGGACCACGGCCATGGCCAGGCCGCAGCGGCCGCTGCCTTCATCGAAGCGAACTACAAACCGGTCGCCACGGTCTACGCAAGTCCACTCGATCGCGCTCATCACACGGCGGAGCCGATCGCCAGACGCCTTGGACTGGTTCCCCAGATCGATCCCGGCCTGGCTGAATACGATCTCGGCGAATGGGAGGGGATGTCCTTCGAGTCCCTCTTCCACGACAAGAAGCTCTTCGAGAACATGAGATCCGATCCCCACTATTGCCCGCATGGCGGAGAATCACCGAAGCAGGTCGCTGACCGGCTCGTGGCCTCCCTTCATGCGATCGCGAAACGCCATCCTGGCGAACGGGTCGTCGTCGTCAGCCATGGAGGCGCGTTGTCGATTGCGTTCGGGCTGCTTCTCGACAACGACTACAGTAGTTGGAATCGTATGATGAACAACTGTGGCATCAGCGAACTCGTCCTCGCCCCCCGGCCCGAGCTCGTCAGCTTCAACCGTACGGAGCATCTACCGCCCGACGAGGGCTGATCTTCGAACGACTGCGAGCCATGCCTGGGGGAGCCTATGCAGAATCCACTTCGCTATTTCCGCTGCGCGTTGCTCTGCGCAGTGCTGGGATTGATTCTCCCCACATCGGCCTGGGCGCAATTCTCGATGATCGAGGATTCCTCGCCTCGATACGAATGGCGCGGACGACTCGAAACGGATTTTCGGACCGAGTTCAAGACCAAGACCGATGGCGGAGACGAATTCGAGACCTGGCGTGTGGGTCTTGCCGGAGACTTTGGCGGACCGATCAACGAATCCATACTACTCGGAGTCCACACGGGCTATCGCTACACGCATTACGAATTTCACCGGAACAACCCGCCCAACATCCCGTCCGTCTACGGATCGAGCGAGCTGCCGCGTGACCCATGGGGTGCCGTCAATACCTTCGACATCACGCCCAGCACGACCATTCTCGTCGGAGATCGATTCTCGGTCATCGCAGCCGTACCGATTCGCTATTCGGGAGAAACAGGAGCACGCCGCAACGGCTTCGCGGCTGGAATCTCCTCGCTCGTCCGATGGCAAGTCACTGACAATTTTCGATTCGGTGTCGGAATCGGGGTAACGAGTCAACTCGAGGACGATGCCGAAACCTTTCCGCTCGTGAGCCTCGATTGGCAGATTACGGACTCTCTCGATTTCCACACGGAAGGCAGTTGGATGCAGGGAGGCAACGCAATGCTGGTCTGGGGAGCGAACAAGGCCATCCGCCTCACGGTTTCGGGTGGCTACGAGCGCAACCGTTTCCGCCTGGACGACAATGGCTTCCGCAGCGATCGAGACGGAATCGGTGAAGTCACTGCAGTCCCAGTCGAGGTCGGCATCCGCTTCCGTCTCTATGAGGGCGCATTCTTCGACTTCCGATTCGGCCTGGGGGTCGCCGGCGAACTCCGAGTCGAAGACGACGATGGCCGAAAGCTCTACGAGGAAGACTACGACCCCGCGCCTCGTCTCTCTCTGGGGCTGACCCTCCCCTTCGGCCTCCCCTAGCCCCAATCCGTCGTCAGGTGTTGCTGCAGACACGAGTCCGGCACGGCACGAAAGGGACCGATCGCAGTCAGATCAGGCGTGAACCGCGCGCTTTGGGAAGTTCGGCATCACGATTCCGGCCAGCTCTTCGAGGCAGCGCACGACCTGCCGGCTATACCCGAACTCGTTGTCATACCAGACATAGAGAACACAATGGCTGTCCTGCACGATGGTGGCCTGGGCGTCGACGATCCCGGCAAAGCGATTCCCAACGAAATCGCTCGAAACCACTTCGGTCGAGTTTGCAAAATCGATCTGATTCTGCAGATCCCCTTCGACAGAAGCCTTTCGCAGATAGTCGTTGAGCGACTCCTTGCTCGTCGACTTCTCGAGATTCAGGCTCATCACCGCGAGTGAGACGTTGGGCGTCGGAACTCGAATCGCGTTGCCGGTCAGCTTGCCCGCAAGCTCCGGGAGACATTTCGCAACGGCCTTCACAGCGCCGGTTTCCGTCACGACCATATTGAGCGGCGCGGCGCGACCGCGGCGGGCCTTGCGATGGTAGTTGTCGATCAGGTTCTGATCGTTGGTAAAGGCATGAATCGACTCGACATGGCCATTTTGAATCGTGAATTCATCGTGGACCGCTTTGAGTATGGGCGCGATCGCGTTCGTCGTACAACTCGCCGCGGAAATGACATCGCCGGATTCGATCATCCCGTGGTGATTGACTCCGTAGACGATATTGGGGACATCCCCCTTGGCGGGGGCGGTGAGAACGACCTTCGAAGCGCCCTGCACGGCGACATGCTTCGAGAGATCTTCACGCGTTCGCCACTTCCCTGTGTTGTCGACGACGATCGCATCACGAATTCCGTATTTCGTGTAGTCACATTCTTCGGGTCCATTGGCATAGATCACATGAACGACATTGCCGTTGATGATGAGGGCATTCTGCTCCGCGTCGATCTGGACCTCGCCCGAGAAGGGGCCGTGAATCGAGTCGCGACGCAATAGACTCGCTCGCTTCGCAAGGTCGTCGTCGCCGCCCGGTCGTACGACGATCGCGCGCAGACGGAGATTGTCACCTCCGCCCGTCTTGCCGGCGAGGATTCGAGCGACCAGTCGACCGATCCGGCCGAAACCGTAGAGTACGACGTCTTGCGGACTCGGGCGGATGGAGCCCTTGCCGGTTGCGATCCCCGCGAGCTCATCTCGAACGAAATCGCCCACGGTGATCTCATTGGCTCGCAGACGCCAATGACTGGCCAGGATTCCGACATCGATTCGGGCTGGACCCAGGTTGAGCTCGGCCATGGCCGCGAGAATCGGATAGGTATTCGAGACGCTAATCTCGTCGTCGACATTGACGCGAGCCAGGCGATGAACCTCGAGGATCTCGAGCGGTGATTTATTCACGAGCGAATTGCCGAAGACGGTGATGATGATGCCGTTCTCGCGGTAGAGCTCGCCGATGATCGGCACCATTGCTTCCGCGCTTCGCTGCTGTTGCGACCACAGATGGAGCGTCTGCTCGGACTTCTCGTTGGCTTGATTGGTCACGAAAACCTCTCTCTCGTCCGGTGATCGATCTCGTCCTCGGAGATCGGCAAATTAGAGAATCCATGGCGTTGCAGCAACGAAACCCATCGTTGCGGGCCCCATCACGGTCACGTCAGCAACACGCAACTCCAGACGGGCGCTGCTAGCCTGCGATCCTCAGTAAGTGGCCGTTGCGCCACAGGGGGTGACGACCTTTGAGCGAGAACGACGAGCGGTCCGGCTCCGCCAGACTGGGTGTTCTCTTCAGTGTCATCGTCGTCGATCTGATCGGATTCGGGATCGTCGTGCCGATCCTGCCTTTCTGGTCGGAACGATTTGGTGCGAACGGCCTGATTCTGGGGCTCCTCGTGGCCAGCCACGCCGCGATGCAGTTCCTGTTTTCTCCCGGCTGGGGCCGACTCTCCGACCGAATCGGCCGCCGGCCGGTCATGCTGATCACGATCGCCGGAACGGCCCTCTCCCTGCTCTTGCTAGGGCTCGCCGATTCGCTCGTACAGATCTTCATGGCCCGCCTGCTCTCGGGAATCTTCGGCTCGAATATCAGCGTCGCGACCGCTTATCTCACCGACGTCACGGACGAGGCCGACCGCACCCGCTGGATGGGCATGATCGGCGCTTCCTTTGCGGTCGGCTTCACCCTGGGACCGCCGATTGGCGGTCTGCTCTCCCGCGCCGGCCATGGCGTCCCGATGCTCGTCGCCGCCGGCATGGCAGCAGTGAACTTCGTCTGGGCCGCGATTCAGCTTCGCGAGCCAAATCGGCATGCGGAACGCCCCGTCGCCAGCATGACGGGTCGACTCGACGTGCTTCGTGACCCGACACTCCGACGCATCTGTTTCGTCTACTTCCTGTTCAGTGTGGCCGTCACCCAACTCGAGACGACCTTCGCCTTCTTGATGGCCCACCGCTTCGGGTACGACGAACTCGGCGTCGGTCTCGTCATGCTCGCGATGGCCATCGTGATCGGCGGAATCCAGGGCGGCGCCATGAAGCGTCTGGCCGCTCGCTTCCACGAGCGCCGGCTCATCCTCGCCGGACTTGTTTTGATGGCGTTGGCCTTCGTCGGCGTGCCATTTCCGCGTTCGGTCGCGATCTTGATGATCCCGCTCGCAATTGCCGCAGTCGGCCGCGGCATTTCCCAGCCGCCCATGATGAGCCTGATCTCCCAGAGCGCCGACGCCGCATCCAGGGGGATCGTCATGGGCGTGTTTCAATCGTGTGCCTCAGCG
Organism: uncultured Myxococcales bacterium; assembly: GCA_965603475.1. GTDB lineage: Bacteria > Myxococcota_A > UBA9160 > UBA9160 > UBA4427 > UBA4427. The sequence goes on along the minus strand of CBFDDD010000011.1, from coordinate 64,197 downwards.
GCACGCGTTGTTGGCCCGCTTGTCGCCGGGGCCCTCTACGACCAGGACCAGGCTTTCCCGTACTGGCTCGCCGGCGGCTTGCTCGTCATTGGCGCCCTAACAGCCCTTCAAATTCACGATCGACCGCAAGCGTCCGCTGAGTAGACGATCTGTGCTTCCCGGCGTGAATTCGGTAATCTCCGCCGACTTTGCCGATCGAGCAGAGGTCCGCTAGAGCAAAGGAATCTGCGATGAATCCCGAAGACACTCTCCAAGAAGCGCAAGAGCGCATCGGAGCGTGCGCGGATCCGGCCGCTCTCAAAGACATCGAGCGCGAATATGTTGGCAAGAAGGGAACCGTGGCGGCCATGCTCGCGGAGATCCCAAAGCTCGCTCCCGAGGAGCGCAAAGCGCATGGCCAGAAGGCCAATCTGCTCAAACAGTCGATCCTGGAGCTCATTGCCGATCGCCAGAAGACCTTCGAAACCGGCAAGCTCGACGCGGCGAGAAGCGCGGTCGGATTCGACCCGACCTTGCCTCCCCCGCCCGCGAGGCGAGGCAGCCTGCATCCGATTACCCAGGTCACGCGCGAACTCGAAGACCTCTTCATCTCGATGGGCTACGAGGTTCTCGACGGCCCCGAAGTCGAACTCGATCACTACAATTTCGAGGCCCTGAACATCACAAAGGACCATCCGGCTCGAGATTCACAGGACACCTTCTACTGTGACAAAGAGGGCCGCCTGGTTCTTCGAACGCATACTTCCCCGGTACAGATTCGGGCGATGGAAAACCGCAAGCCGCCTTTTCGTGTGATCGCCCCGGGCCGGGTATTTCGCCAGGAAACCACCGATGCGAGCCACGACCACACCTTCTATCAAATGGAGGGGTTGGTCGTTGGGCGCGACATCTCGGTCGCCCATCTCATCGGAGCCATGAAGACCCTGCTCCGTGGAATCTTCGGCCGCGACCTCGACGTCCGACTCCGCCCCGGACATTTCCCTTTCGTCGAGCCGGGCTTCGAACTCGATGCGCGATGTCCCTTCTGCAAAGCGGGCTGCAGCGTCTGCAAGAAAACGACCTGGATCGAGCTGCTTCCCTGTGGACTCGTGCATCCGAACGTCCTGCGCGCAGGGGGCGTCGATCCGGAGAAGTGGAGCGGCTTCGCCTTCGGGCTTGGCCTCTCTCGACTCGTCATGCTGCGTCACGCAATCGATGATGTTCGTCATCTTCTCGATGGTGATCTTCGCTTCCTGGAGCAATTCTGATGTTCGTCTCGATGCGTTGGTTGGCGCGACATGTCAGTCTCGACGGCATTACTCCGGAGCAGCTCTGCGACGACCTCACGCTCTCGACCGCCGAGGTCGAGGGGCTGGAGCCTTTCGCCCCTCAACTGCATGACGTGGTCGTCGGACTCGTCGAAGAACAGGAAAAACATCCGGACGCGGAAAAGCTTTCTGTCTGTCGTGTCGACGTCGGCGGGGATGCACCGCTGACGATCGTGTGTGGCGCACCGAACGTGGCCGTGGGCCAGAAGGTGGCGGTCGCCTGTGTCGGCACGACGCTGCCGGGCGATTTCAAGATCAAGAAGTCGAAGATTCGAGGCGTCGAATCCCACGGCATGATCTGCTCCGTGCGTGAACTGGAGCTCGGTGAGGAACACGACGGCATCTGGGTCCTCCCGGAGCACGCCCGCGTCGGTACTTCGGTCGCGGAAGCACTCGACATCGATGATTGGATCATCGAGATCGACAACAAATCACTCACGCACCGACCTGACCTGTGGGGCCATCGTGGAATCGCCCGGGAGATTGCGGCCATCTACGAACGCCCCCTTCTCCCCCTCGATACATCTCTGCCCGAAATGGGTAATGCAACCCCCTATCCGGTCACGCTCGAAGCCAAAGCCTGCACGCGGTACCTCGGCCTGCCGATCGACGGCGTCACAAAGGGGCCATCGCCCGACTGGCTTCGATGGCTGCTACTGGCAGTCGGCCAACGTCCGATCGATCTCCTGGTCGATCTATCCAATTTCGTGATGCTGGATCTCGGCCAACCCAATCACATTTTCGATCGACGCCTGCTCGGCGATCGCGGCATCGTGGTTCGCCATGCGCGCGACAGCGAAACGATCGAGACCCTCGATGGCGAAGAACGCAATCTCCAGTCCAGCGACCTGCTCATCTGTGCCGGTGACGAACCGGTCGCACTGGCTGGCATCATGGGCGGTGAAGGATCGAAGGTGGCTGCCGAGACCGACTCTCTACTGCTCGAAGTCGCGACCTTCGAGGCGACGACAATCCGCCGGACGTCGACCCGCGTCGGCCTCCGTACCGATTCGTCCGCACGATTCGAGAAGGCGCTCGACCCGACGCTGCCACTCCTCGCGGCCGGTCATTTCGCCCAGCTACTCTCGCAGATCGCACCCCAGGCCCGCTTCCCTGCGCCAGCGACCGATGTGGGCAACTGGACGGACCCGACCAACGAAATCGAGTTGCGCTGCGAACGCGTTCGGACCGCCCTGGGAAAGGCGCTCTCGAACGATGAAATCCAGCGTATTCTCGAGCGACTCGAGTTCCGGGTCGAAGCCTCTCGCGAAGAGGAAGACGACGGCGGGGATCAACTGCGTGTCGTCATCCCCAGCTTTCGAGCAAGCAAAGACATCACGATCGAACAGGATCTGATCGAAGAGGTCGGTCGTATTCATCGATATGGCAACATCGAAGAGAGGCCGCTGCAGTTCGAAATCACACCACCTCCGCGTGACGAACGGCGACGACTCGTACGACATCTCCAGGACCGACTGGCGGGCGGGGCCCGCTTCCATGAGAACCTCTCGTATTCCTTCGTCCCAGACGCTCTGCTCGAGAAGCTCGGAGATCTCGATCGACCTCATGTCTCAGTGATCAATCCCGTCGTCCAGAGCGAAGCCAAGATCCGTCGCAGCGTTGCGCCCAGCCTGCTGCCAGCGCTCGAAGCCAACCGACGAAATCGAAGCGATGTCCGACTCTTCGAGATCGGCAAGGCTTATGAACCCGAACATGCAAACGAGCGCGGCGAACCCCGCGAACGACATCTGTTGGCACTCGCCTGGGCCGGCATCCCGCCCGGCAAGAAGGCGCAATATGACGAGAATCGACTGATGGGCATGCAGGCCATCGTTCTGGATCTCGTCCATTCATGGGGCTGCGGCACCGTGCGATGGAAGAACGAGGGTCCACGCCCGAGCTGGGCCCATCCGGGAAAATGCCTCTTTCTCGAGCTAGCCGGTGTCGCGTCGCCGATCGCAGTCGTTGCCGAACTCGAACCCGGTATTGCACCCGCAATCGGACTGAGCGGTGATCTCGAAAGTGAAGTCGCCATGGCCGAACTCTGTCTCGATGCACTTCTCGAGGCCAGTCTCGACGGCGAAACCTATCAGCCACTCCCGCGTTTTCCGGGAATCAAGGTCGATGTCGCGGTTTCGATCCCTGAGTCGACTCCCGCCGCAGATCTTCTGGCGCTCATCGAGCAAGCAGGAAGAAAGCAGGTCGCCGACACGGAACTCTTTGACCTCTATCGCGGCCAATCGGTCGGACCGGGCCGAAAATCCCTGGCCTTCCATGTGCTCTTGCAGTCTGACAAGAAAACGCTCACGGACAAGGACGAACAGAAATTCTTGCAGCGCTTCGAAAAGCTGGTTTCGGAGGCCGGTGGCGAACTCCGAGGAAGCTGAGACGACTCTCAGGCCGCTCGCATTCTCGCGCGGAAATGTTTGTTCTTGACCGCATAGTCCGCGACATGCGAAGCACACCAGGCGTTCGGCTTCACGAGCACGGGAAATCCAGATCCCGCGACCATGCCCGCCAGCTGCTTCACATAGTCACTCGAGTCATATCGCTCGTCAGGATTCGCATCGACATGGACCCAGATCTGCTCGCGTTCCGGCGCAAATCCAATGGACTCGTGCATGCGAATCGCGAGATCCAGCGAGAGCCAGGTCTCCGTCGAGAGCTTCTCGTAGAGTGAAACATCCTTGCGGTCGAAGCGACGTGTATAGAATACGCGTCCGCCCTTTCCCGGGTTGAGGACGCAGGCCACCGTCACGAATTCCATGCGCGTCGAGGACTTCTGGGCATCCGTTCCGATGTGAACGATCTGCCCTTGCCTAACGAGCGAATGGACGGCACTCATCACGTCCAACACTTCCACGCCGCCCAGCGTCCACCACCGACTCTCGAATTCAACATTCCGTCGCATCAATGCTCCCGTTCATCGGCGTGTCGATTCATCGACGCCCGCGCGTACCTGGCCAGCCCAGCCGGCCCACAGAACGACGAAACCCCCACGCGTCTGCGCAGGGGTCTCATTCGTGATCCACATTTCGTCCAGCCGCCGGCCTCTCGCCGGAGCTGGGCCTGATAGAGCCGAACCTCGTCCGAAAGCAGGCAGGAGACGGATGCGCCGATTCGGCGTAGACGATCGATCGAACCACGAATCTCCCTCCTTTCCCCCGACAAGCCCGGAAACCAGCGTTTTCTTCTGGTCGACCAAACCAAGGCCGCAATCAAGTGAAACCCGATTGATATCGTCTCACTGTGTCGAGTCAACCCCACCTGGAAAGTCGCCTCCGACGACGAACGAACAAAGCCCCCACGAAGTCGAGACTTCGCGGGGGCTTCACAAGTGAAATGCCTTCGAGATCGTTGGGGGTTCCTGACTGTTCTCGGAGCCCCCTGATCGATTCGTGGCGTAGCGGCTAGGCGAACTTGAAGTTGCCCTGGTCGAAGACGACGTCTCCGTCCTGGTTCCGGGTCTGGAAGATCGCCTCATTGCCATCGACCCACATCGAGATCGTCAGCACATCGCCGGGCATCACGGGCTTCGAGAAGCGGCCATCCATTGCCTTGAAGCGACTCGGGTCGCTCCCGCACAGCGTATGAAGCAGTGCGCGCCCCGTGAATCCATAGGTACAAAGACCGTGCAGAATCGGCCGATCGAAGCCACCCATCGCGGCAAAGGACGGATCCGAATGAAGCGGGTTGCGGTCTCCCGAAAGACGATAGGTAAGCGCCTGATCCTCACGCGTGGTGTACACGACTTCGTGATCTGCCTTGCGTGTGGGAAGTTCGAAAGTCGACGAGGGCCCACGTTCGCCACCGAAATCCCCGGCGCCGCGGCAGAAAATGGACATCTTGACCTTGAAGAGCGGCCGCCCCGTCGCAACGAGCGTCGAGGTCGATTCGAATTCGAGAACGCCCGCTTTACCCTTGTCCCACACGCCCGTGATTTCGCCGACGCTCTCGATCTCACCGCTGGCTGGGATTTCGTCGAAGAGCTCGATGCCCTCGGTGCCATGTACCATCAGTGCTGGGTTGAAGGAGCCGGCCTTGTCCATAGGCACGCCACCGCCACCGAGAATGACCGCCATCGTCGGCAACACTCGCTGTGGCGTGTCCTTGGTGTTCTCCGTCGTGAACGGAAGCTCCGACGTCCCTGCGCCGACGCCGACTGCATAGAGCAGCGCATCCTTCGAAGTCCATGATCGTTTAGTGGGCTCACCTTTGAGGCCGACACTGCTTGGATCGAGGGTCATGGTTCTCTCCTGTCCTGCTCATCCGGTCACTCGATTCGAGAGACCCTGGGATGGCGAAAGATGCTTGAAGTCAATGGTCCGAACCGTCAACACGATCGTGCAGACGGCCGGGAAGTGGTCGTTAGAGGTACACTACGAATTCGGACTTGTCGATCGCGACTCGACTCAGAGGACCGATGGGCCACCTTTCAGTTAGTGGACGCGCGCATCCTCGCTCGCGAGAAATCGAATCCGCTCGCACGCCTCTGCATGCCCGCCTTCGAGGGGGCCGGCCCGAAGTACCACCTCATCAATGCCCAGATCCTCCCAGCGAATCAGCCGATCGACTCCGTCTGGTGACGACTCGAGGTCGACCGCGATCCCAAAAATTCCCGTAGAAACCAGATCGTTCGGATCAGCGCCGGCACGGGCCTCGGTATAGGCATCCCGATGGAGAACAAGCCCGTCGTCGGGTGCCCCCGATATGTCGAGATAGGCGAGACCGCCCTCCCCGGCCCGAGTCGCATGCTCCGCAGACCAGCCCGCCAACCAGAGAGGCGGATGAGGACGCTGCACGGGCTTCGGAACGACATCGACCGGCTGAACGGTAAAACGTGGCGAGGTCCAGGAAAATCTGGGCGCATCCCACATGTCGACCAACATGCGCACACCTTCGTCCCATGCCCCCGAGTCATCGGAGATCAGCTCAGCGTCCGGTAGAAAGGCCACATCGAGGCGGCCACTCGACGCGAGATCGATCGAGGCGGCCTGCTCGGCCATGCGCATGGGCGGATTGCCGGGCGGCGTCATCCCCGCGAGCCCCCACCCGAGGCGAATGCGCTCGGTTCGACTCGCTAGCGCCGAAAGCCAGATCGAGGGCGCGCTGTCTCGAAAATCACCGTCTCCACCGGCGGCCGGAAAACACCATACAGTGTCGATCCCCAGTTTCTCCGCCAGCTGAACTTCCTTGACCAGGGTCTCGAAGTCCAGCGTCTCCATGGACCCCATCTGATAGAGAAGCGACCTTTTCACTTGCTATTTCGCCTCGCTGATCAAACCGAAGGTCGGATTGCGCCGCAATCGGATGTCTTCGAGGCGAGTGCGACAGGCGGCATCCCAGTTCCCACCTTCCTCCGCGAGCAGGTAGAACCGATCCCGCTTGATTCCGTCGTAAACCCGCTCTGCCATCACGGACGGATCGAGGCCCGTCTCGATACTCGTGCGAATCGCACTCTCGACGATCTCCATCTCCGGCGTATCCGCCTCCTCCGGACGCTTCAGATGGGGCGGCCTATTGCGATCCGAGTTCGCAATCCCGGTGCGGATGAGTTCGGGACAGAGAGCCGAGCAACCGACCGGAGAATCTTTCATACGGAGTTCGTGATAAAGGGTCTCGGTCAGCGAAAGGGCTGCGTGTTTGCTCACGTTATAGGCGCCCGAAAGGGGCGTATTGATCAACCCGGCCATCGAGCAGGTATTGACGACGTGGCCCGGTTCGTTCTGCTCGAGCATGATCGGCACGAACGCGCGAATCCCGTGGAGCACCCCATAGAGATTCACGCCCAGGACCCATTCCCAGTCCGACCCGACCGCGTCCCAGGTCAATCCACCCGCGAAGACACCGGCGTTGTTGCAGACCACGTGAACCTTGCCGAAACGATCGAGCGTCTTTTCCGCCAGTCGGGAAAGTTCATCCGCTTGAGAAACATCGACATTGACGGCGAACACATCGACTCCGGTCGCCTCGATCTGCGCGGCAGATCCCCGCAGACGATCTGCTTCGACGTCTGCCATCACGACCCTCATTCCCAGACTGGCGAATTTATCGCACATTGCGCGACCAATACCGCTTGCGGCGCCGGTCACGACCGCGACCTTTCCATTGAACTCCGTCAACATTTCGGTCTCTCCTGGATGGGTGTTTCGTCATGATGTTGCGCCAACCCGGTTCAAAGCGACCCTGATTTGCAGGATCGATGTTAGATTCTCGAAGGAGGATTCGATAGCCGATGCCCGAAGAAGCCCCGCGCCCCTTTCAGGGGCTCCGAATTCTCGATCTTTCGTCGAACATCGCAGGACCCTACGCAAGCAAACTCTATCTCGATGCCGGTGCCCAGGTCACCAAGATCGAAGCACCCGGCGGCGATCCGATGCGCCTCTGGACGGCTTCACAGCAGGACCTCGCGGCGGACGAGCCCAGTCCCCTCTTTCAATATCTGAACGCCGGAAAACAGAGCATCGTCCTCGATCCACGTGACGCTCAGGACCGCGCTCGCTTTGGCGCTTTCGCCGAACGAGCCGACATCGTGATCGAAGATTGGGGCGCCGAAGGCCTCGAAGGTCGTGGACTATCACCGGACAGCTGGCTCGAAGCCAACCCACGACTGTCGATCGTCCGAATCTCGCCCTGGGGCCAGCAGGGACCCTGGGCAAAGCGTGCCGCGAACGATTTCACCCTTCAAGCCGCCACCGGGTCCGTCGAATACCGTGGACTTCCCGACCGGGAGCCGCTCGCGACCGGAGGTCGTCTTGGCGACTGGATCGCCGGAAGCTTCGCCAGCGTCGCGGCACTCGCCGCCTGGCGTTCCGCCCGCCAGACCGGCGAGGGTCAGATCGTCGATCTCTCGAGCTTCGAGGCGATGATCCAATGTCTCACTGTTTTTGGTGATCTCGGAAGTCAATTCTTCGGTGGACTGATTCCGCGCTCGGTCGACATTCCCTCGATCGAACCGACCGCGGATGGGCACGTCGGCTTCTCCACCCATACCGGCCAACAATGGACCGACTTCTGCGCCATGATGGGCCAGCAGGAAATCGGCCAGGACCCTCGCTTCCTCGAAGCGCGGGAACGAATGGAACAGATCGACTTCATCGAAGGCGTGATCCAGAACTGGACCTCCGAGCGGACAACGGATGAGATCATCGAGCTCTGCGAGCTGCTGCGCATCCCGGTCGCACCCATCGGCAACGGAAAGAATCTCCCTGACTTCGACCACATGATCGCACGTGGGATCTTCCAGCGAACGCCGGGCGGCTTCTTGCAACCTCGTGCGCCATGGCGTCTAGAGACGGCAGAAGCGGCTCCGATTGGCCGAACGTCATTGCTCGACGAAGATCGCAAGGCACTGCTGGACTCTCTCGTGAAAGCACCTCCCGAAAAGGATGCGGCCATCGGCGGATCGGACCTCCCCTTCGCCAGCCTTCGAATCGTCGACCTGACTGCGTTCTGGGCAGGCCCCTATACAACATCCATTCTCTCGGATTTTGGGGCCGATGTGATCAAGGTCGAATCGATTCAACGTCCTGATGGTATGCGGTTTGCGGGATCTGTCCGAAACGAAGCGCTCTGGGAATGGTCTCATGTCTTCCACGGCGCGAATCCTGGAAAGCGCGACATCACCCTTCGGCTCGATCACGAAGACGGCCTCGGACTCCTCAAGCGGCTGATTGCCGACGCCGACATTCTGATCGAGAACTTCTCGGCGCGTGTGATGCCGGCCTTCGGACTCGACGAGGAAACGGTCAAGGCCTTGAACCCACGCCTGATCTTCGTTCGCATGCCGGCCTTTGGTCTGGATGGCCCCTGGCGCGACCGTGCTGGGTTCGCGATGACGGTCGAACAGGTCAGCGGCCTCGCATGGGTGACTGGATACGCAGACATGCCACTCGTCGTACGCGGGGCGTGCGATCCCCTCGGCAGCGCACATACGGTCTTCGCCATTGGTCTCGCACTCGAAGAACGCCGTCGAACCGGCCGCGGACAGGTCGTCGAGGTCGCCTTGGTCGAACCCGCGTTGGCCGTCGCGGCCGAGCAGGTCATCGAGTACTCGGCCTACGGCGTATTGCTAGGCCGATCCGCGAACGCGATGCCTCACGCTGCGCCCCAGGGATTGTTCGAAACCCGCACTGAGTCAGAACGTGTTGCGGTCTCCGTCACGAATGATGAGCAGTGGCGTGGACTTTGCCGCGCCCTCGATGCCGACGACTGGCGACTGTCGGAGCAACTCTCGACGCATTCCGGCCGGCTTGCCAATCACGACATGCTCGTGGCACGTCTGTCGGCCTGGACCCGCACGCGCGCTCGTGACGAGGTGATCCGTGCACTCCTCGCCGAGGGCGTACCGGCCACCGCATCGGTCAACAATCACTCATTGATGCCCAATCCCCAGCTGGAGGCGCGTCATTTCTTTCAGACGATGAAACACCCATTCACCGGGGAAACCCGTTACCCGGGGTTTCCCGCGATCTTTTCAGGCCTCGAGCGGGACCTCCATCGCGCACCGCCCCCGACCCTGGGCCAGCACAATCGAGAGGTGCTGCAGAGCGAACTCGGAATCGACCTGGCCGAGATCGAGCGGCTCGAGGCTGAGGGCATCATCGGAACCCGTCCCAGTTTTCTCTAGCCCGTGATCCGTTGTAGATAGAAACACGCCTGGTCGCCCAGTCCTCGACGGGACAATGCCCGCGCGCGCAATCGCGCTGCGAGCCGATTCCGGTAGCTGAACGCCTTTCGCCCCCCGAGTTCGGTCTGCGTGAGCGAAATACGACGGCGATAGAGTTCGCTACCCCAGATCTGAAAAGGGCCCGAATCGTCCGTCACGTGCGTAAGCCTGAATCCGGATTGCTCCGCCAGCTTCGCGATACTACGACGCGTATGAATATGGAGATGGCGTGGCGCATCGAGCTGGACCCAGTTCGCAGCATAGTGCCTACGCGCCCAGCAATCCGCGATGGGTAGTCGAAGCAACAAGTAGCCACCGGGTTCGACGAGGCGAGCGAAGGCCGCGAAGCCACCGACTGGATCCTGCATGTGCTCAAAGCTGTGATGGGACATCACGAGGTGATAGCGACCACGATGTTCTTCCGGTGAACTCCGTTCAAAGACGGGACTCGTGTCCTCCTGTAGACCCTTCTCCAATTGAGCGTCGATTCCCGTCAACCGCTCGAAACCCTCCGCATGGAGTCGACGCAACAATCGACCAGAGCCGCAGCCCACGTCGAGAATTTTATCATGAAGATCGGTACGAGTTCGACGAAACCACTCGAAGCGGGCATAGCGCTGACCCGACATCGCCCGCGCCAACCCAGACTCGAGGAGTCTAAAACGCGTCCAGGCGCGACGCAGTCCAAGAACACCGCCCGATCTTCCGATTGGAATACGTTGGCCCTTCGTGTAGTAGGAGCCGGGGTAATAGCGATCGAGATTTGTCGGAACTACAGCGATCTGCAGGCAACCGCAACGACGACATTCGAAATAGTCGAAGGAATCGTGCGTCCCGATCATCATTTCGCGTGCACTCAACGCAAAGTCGACCGGTCCGGCACAGACTCGGCACTGCCGGAGCACAGCCGTCAAAACTTCTGCCTGCTCGGTCCCCGCACGTGTCGAACTCATGCAGAAAGGTTCCATCGCATATTCCGCATTGCGGCTTCGCTTCCATCGCCCAAGCGATCACATCTTGCAGTCTCGAGATGATTCACGGAACCTACGGATGATCCCAGACACATGATCCCAGAACACGCCTGACAGTCTGACCACAGGAGCCCGCAATGCTGCATGCGCGACCCGATTCGATCGCCATTCGACTCTCCGCGACACAGAGCGACCGTCTTCGCGACCAAGTCCGACCGAGCTTTCGCGCCGCGATCCTGCTCGGACTCTGCACGACCATCCTGTCGATCGCGCCGCACAGTCAATCCGTAGCACAGGATTGGGGCTCCGAATCGGAAGACGATTGGTCGCAGCCAGCGAATTCGGCGAGCGCCCAGGGCGGACCCGGCGGAAGGGATCTGCCGATCGGCTGGTCGGCGCGCGTCGGAATCGGCTTTATCGACGACCCGAGCGCATTCCTGCTGAATTTCGAGGCGCCCTACGCCTTCGATCAATGGGTCTCGGCGGGTCCGATGTTCCAGATCGGACTCGATGACAACAACACGATCGTTGCGCCCACCATGAATGTTACCGTCACGATCCCCCATCTCCCGGGAGAAAAACTCGATCGGATCCATCCCTTTGGATTCGTCGGAATGGGCTTCGCGTATATCGAGGACGACAACCGACGAAACGACGACAGCTCTGCCGGTTTCCTGGTCAACTTCGGATTCGGCGTCGAATACCAGGTCAGCGACAACATCTTGATTGGCTCCCAGATGATGTTCAACTTTCTTCCCGAAGAAGTTCTCGAGGAGCATTTCTTCTACGCTTGGCAGATTGGCGGGGTTCGCATCGCTTTCTAGTGCCAATCCGTCGTTGTAGGGGGTGCTGTCATCGCGAGTCCGGCGCGGCGCCAGAAAACTAACTGTCAGGCGACGATGCCCTTGTCTCGGAGCTTGGCTAGTTCTTCGCTGCTTCGACCGATTTCGCGGAGGATTTCGTCGGTGTGCTCACCGTGTTCTGGGGCCATTGATCGCGGCGCCCAGGAGGCACCGTCGAAGTCGACCGGCGTGGCGGGCAAGATCGTCGTACCCACTCCATCGGGCACTTCGACAAAGGCGCCGGCCGCCTGGGCCTGGGGATCGGCGATGACCTCTTCGATCGATTGGACCGGAGCCCACCAGCAATCGGTCTCCGCATCGAAAACCTCCCCCCACTCCTTGCGGGTCCTCGTCGCAAAAATCGCGTCCAGCTCTTCGATCAGTCCCGCGGCGTTCTGTGCTCGATCCGCTGGCTTTGCATAACGTGGATCCTCGATCCATTCGGGGTGACCAGCCGCTCGAGCAAGCGGAGGCCAATGACGTTCGCCCTCGAGTCCGACAATCCAGAAATATTTGCCCTCTGAATCTGAATAACAGTTGATCGCCGGGTTCCCCATCGTCTTGCGATTACCCATTTGAATGGAAACACCGAACCGAAGCGCAACGGAGAGATCGAAGGACAGCGTGAAGATGCCCTCCCGCAGAAGCGATGTCGACACGACCTCTCCCCTCCCCGTCCGCTCTCGATTGAACAACGCGGCGCAGATTCCGGACACGGCTGCCAAACCGGCATTGTGGTCTCCCATACCGCCGCGCTGATGCGGCGGTGGGGAATCCGGTTGCGTGAGCGAATGAGCGATGCCGGAGCGCGCCCAGAAAGCGGCGATGTCGTATGCGGCACGATCCGCATCCTCACCGTCGCGACCGTACCCGGTAATCACCGCATAGATCAATTTGGGAAATCGCTTGCAGAGCGTTTCTGTGTCGAGGCCAAGGCGCTCGAGGGCCGCCGGTCTGACATTCGATACGAATACGTCGGCCTCTTCGATGAGATCGAATGCGATTTCCAGCCCCTCCTCCGTACGCAGATCGACGACAATGCTTCGCTTGCTTCGATTGTCATTCTCGAAGATCGGATTGAACGGGAGATCTCCGCCCAGCATTGTCTTGAACAGACGCGCGGGATCACCGACCCCGGGTGGCTCGATCTTGACGACGTCCGCGCCCCAGTCGGCGAGAATCCCGCCCGCAGCAGGCCCTGCGACCCAGACGCCTATCTCCACAACCTTGATTCCCTCGAGCGGTCCGGCCATTTCTTGTCCCCAACGCGCCAATACGCGACATCAATCCAATTTCATTCGTAGCCTGCTAATGCTGCCCGAGTCGAACCTCATCGACCAGTCCCCATGCCAGTGCCGTCTGCGCGTCGATACGACTGCCCGACAGCCCGAGCCAGGCGGTTCTGTGACGGCCGATCCGTCTCGGAAGGCTGACGCTTCCGCCCGCGCCAGGGACCAGCCCGAGGCCCACCTCGGGCAACTGGAAAAAGGCGTCTTCCCTGGCGATGACCCGCTCCGCGAAGGCGGGTAGCTCGATGCCCGCGCCGAGACACGCGCCGTGCACCTCCGCCCTGACGCGATCTGCGAGACGCGTCATCAACAGCGCCGGACTTCTCGTCGTACGGATCGCGTGGGCCTCTGCCGGATTCGATAGAGATCCGAATTCGTCCAGATCTCCACCACTACAGAAGGAGTCCCCGTCGCCTCGAAGCACCACCTCCTGGATCGAAGAATCGACGATGGCGAGCTGTAGCGCTTCCACCAATGCATCCCGCATCGCACGAGAGAACGCATTGTGACGGTTCGGTCGGTCCAGCGTGATCTCGAGTCGCCCTCGCTCACGTTGGAGTCGACAGGCCGGTCCGTGATCCAGTAGCTCGCCCGACTGGTTCCGACGCCTGGCCGCGAGCCAACCCAGGAATTCCGAGCCCGATTGGAGAGTCGAATAAACGAAAGACTCCGCGATTAGTCCGGCATAGATCGAAGTGCTCGACGAGGTGCGTAGCAGTTGAACGAAGGCCAATGCCGCGATCGGCGTCTTGGCGAAGCCTGCGAGCAGAGGATCCACTTCGACCCGATTTCGCAAGACGACATCACACGCAAGTCCGACCGCACGCATCGACTCGTCGCACGCATCGCCCTCGATCGCAATCGTGACACAGGGAAGAACGGGCAGCTGATCGAGCAGTGCTGCCCGCCAGGGATCCGCCTGCGCACTCGTACTCGCCTCGAGGTCGAGAACCAGAAATCCGGGGCCTGCCATGGGCGAAAGCTGTTCGCCAGCGTCGGGCGTCATCAGGAAGCGACCCAGCTCGGCCGCGCTCCAGGACTGCGCTCGATCGGCGTTCAATCGGGTTCCCGAAGCGCCTCGCGAACCTTTCGGCGCAGCAGCTTTCCGGTCTCGTTGTACGGCAGTTCATCCCAGAACTCGATCCGTTCAGGAGTCCGCGAAGAACGAAGTCGATCCTTGACCCATTGTTGCAACTCGCTGACCGAGCAGACGACCGGAGCGGCGTCGACGCCTTCGCTCCGATCGGTTTTGAGGACGACGACCGCAGCCACCGCCTCGCCCCACTGCTCATCCGGAACACCGATCACAGCCGCGTCCGAGACCAGCTCATGCGTGAGCAGGACATCCTCGATCTCACCGGGCGACATATTTTCCCCACCGCGTACGATGACGTCATCCATGCGGCCCTCGAGAAAGAGATAGCCGCCTTCGTCCAGGAATCCGCCGTCGCGCGTATTGAACCATCCCTCGTCATCGAGAAGACTGCCTTGCCCCCGGTATTCCCCCGAGACCTGGTCACCACGCACGTAGATCAAACCGCGCTCACCTGCGGGCAGGCTCGAGCCGTCGTCCGCATCACGAATACTGACCTCGATAGTCGGCAGTGGCTGACCGACGGAAACGATGCGCCGCCGAACGGCCTCGTCTTCACTCGAGATCGCATCGCGATGTTCTTGTGGACCCAGCAACGAAATCGTCGAACTCGTTTCCGTCAGCCCGTAGGCATTCGTAAAATCGCAATCCGGAAACAGACTCATCGCCTTCTCGATGATCGACTGGGGCATTTTTCCGCCGCCATACGAGAGAGCGCGTAGACTCGGAATGCCCGCCTGCGTTTCACCCTCGAGTGCGTCGACGATTCGAGCCAGCATGGTCGGCACGACGAAGGCATGCGTCACTTCCTGTGTCCGCGCAGCGTCTAGCCAGGACTCGGCCGTAAAACTGGGCAATTGAACGACGCGCCGCCCCGAGTAGACGGCACTCGCGATCGCCGCCATTCCAGCGATATGATACGGCGGGACACAGTTCAACGAGGCGTCTGTCTCATCGGCACCCATGAACTCGACGGTGCCCAGGACGTAGGAAACGAGGTGCTTCTGGCGAAGCACGGCCGCTTTCGGGGCGCCCGTCGTGCCACTCGTAAAGAGCAGAATCGCCGTATCGTCGGGCTCCATCGACCAGTTCGGCTCACGCATTTCAGCGGCCTCGGCCCGAACAGACTCGAGAAGCGATTCGCGCGAATGGACGTCGACATAGTCGTTGCCATCGGGCGAGACAAATTGATCCCCGAATCGCTCGGCGCGCTCGGAGTCCGTAATCAGCCGGCCCGGATGGAGCTGGACGATCAGGGAATCGAGTTCAGTGTCGGTCAAGCGATAGTTCAATGGCGCGAAGGGAATCCCAGCCCATGATGCACCAAAGACACTGATCGGGAGCGCAAGCGTACTTTCGTCGAGCATCGCGAGATGTTTCGTGCGCCCATCATCGAGGGTCGCGGCAAGCGCACCCGCCGCATTGAACAACTGCTGATAGGTCAGCCGGTCGTCACCGTTCTGAAAGGCGATTCGATCTCCATAGGCGCCCGCCGCCATCTCGAGAAGCATCATCAGATTCATGGCAGTCCTACGACCTCGATCTCATTCAGCCCACACAGGCACATCACGCGCCACCCAGACCTTCCCGATCAACAAATTGCTAGTCAGAAGAAGGCAAAGGCTTCGCACCCTTGACTTCGAGTGCCACGCCATCGACGGCGAGCCCTCCCTCGCCAGGCTTCGTGCAGAGAACCTCGATGTCACCGGCTTCGTTGGTGTATCGCTTGCCCATTTGCGTGCCCTGCTTTTGATCTGGATCGATTGCCGCACCAGCGGGTGGATCACCGCCCAACTCGATCACGGTGACACCACCACAAGTGAGATTCACGTCGTGATCGGGCGCCACAATCAACATCAGCTCCGAATTACACACGGCACTCTTCAGACGGGTACCGGCCTTGAAAGCGGCCATTCCATTCTCCTCCAACATTTGACGTGATTGGACTCGGCTCCGAATCGAGACCGGGTCCAGAGGCTCCCGGACGAAGATCGCCGGACGACCATCCAGCGATCGAGCTGATCGAGAATACGGATTCCGGAGGTCGGATGCTAACCTCCGCTTCTCAACGCCCGTCCGCCCGAAGCGCCTCCGCATGCACAGAGAAGCTCAGACCAGCTCCCGAGCGAGCCCCTCGCCGGCTCGACACCCGGACCTCGCCGCGGAACATGCCCGTGCGCTGATGCGAGCCTGTCATCATCCTCTGGAAATCGCCGATCGAGACCGACCCCGATCGGCTGCCCTGGAATGGGCCCGATCGGGCGCCATGGAGCTGACCGGAAGAGCCGATGGACCTCCGCAATTCGCAGCGGGCGCCCTCGCCAGCGCAGCCTGTGGTGTCGGAATGGTGCTCCGCGCGCTGGCCCCGGGAAATGTCTTCGGCGGTCTCGACGCCGCAGCACTCCTGGGGGAACGCGCCGCGATCGCCGGCCTGCAGCGGCAGGGCGATGTGTCGGCGGGCGGCAGCGCTCGGCTACTCGCGACTCGAACGGACCACGTGGCCGTCAATCTCCCGCGCGACGAGGATTGGCAGCTCACGCCTGCATGGCTCGAAGCAGACGAATCCGGTTTTGCTGCCGTGCACGACTGGACGATCCTCGCGAAGCTCATCACCGATCGAAATGCCGAGGAGCTCGTCGAACGCGGCCGCTTGATGGGGCTCGCCATCGCGCCCGCCCGAAAGACCATTCCGCTCGCTCGCGCACCCTTTACGATCCGACACACGTCTAAAAAACCGCCGATCGCGAGCCAGCGCCCGATCCGACTGCTCGATCTTTCGACGCTCTGGGCCGGTCCACTGGCCACCTCACTCCTCGCGATGGCCGGAATCCATGTGCTCAAGATCGAAAGTCCGGCGCGCCCCGATGGTGCGAGGCGCGGACCCGAAGAGTTCTTCCGGCTACTCAACGGCAACAAGAGGGGCTGTGCCCTCGATCTGCATCATCCACAGGATCGCGCCGTCTTCGAACGACTCCTTGAAGGGGCAGACGTCGTCGTCGAGAGTGCACGCCCTCGAGCCCTCAGCCAACTGGGATTCGATGCCGCAAGCTGGGTAACGGATCGGCCCGGTCGACTCTGGGCATCGCTCACCGGCTATGGAAGGTCGCAGGAGTGGATCGCGTTCGGCGATGATTCCGCTGTCTCCGCGGGCCTCGCCTGGCCGCCTGGCCCTGGCGCTTCGAGTCCGGTCTTCTGTGGGGATGCCATCGCGGATCCGCTCGCGGGTCTCACGCTGGCGGCCGTGCTGCTCGCGCACAGTCGACTCGGACACGGCGGTCTAGTCGATCTATCGCTGACGGATTGCGCCGCCCACGCCGTTTCTCTTTCGAACGAGGGCCTCGAGCTTCCGATCGAGCCCAGACCGCAAGGCTGGTGCGTCATCGAAGCCGGACAGACTTGGATGATCGAAAAGCCACGAGCCCGGTCGATAGAGGGACAGGCGCCGCCCCTGGCTGCACCGAACGAAACCCTGCTTGCCGACTGGACGACGCCTTGCTGATCCACGACGCGGAAGTCGGTGATCGCTGCGTTGATCTTCGTTGTCAAGGTGGCGTGATCGCCGAGATCGCGGATCGCATCGCCCCCCTGCCCGATGAGCACGAAATCGATGCACGGGGCGGCGCACTGCTTCCGGGGCTGCACGATCATCATATCCACCTGTTTTCCCTGGCCGCGGCCTTTGCCTCGATTCCCTGCGGTCCGCCCCAGATCGAATCCCGCGCAGCACTGGCCGAAGCCTTGAGGGGGGCGACGCCTGTCGCGGGTTGGCTGCGCGGAACAGGCTATTTTGAATCCGTCGCGGGTCCGCTCGACCGCATCCAGCTGGACGCCCTCTGCGATTCCCATCCGCTCCGAATCCAACATCGCAGCGGGGCCATGTGGTTCTTGAACACCCTTGCGATCGAAGCACTCGGCCTCGAGAGCGATGATGCAGCCCCGGGTGTCGAGCGCGACGCGACAGGTCGTTCGACCGGGCGACTGTTTCGAGCCGATGCCTGGCTGCGAAACAGACTGCCGCCCTCTTCGGCCCCGGACCTCTCGGCGGTAGGTTCGTTCCTCGCGCGCTGCGGGGTCACTCGCATAACGGATGCAACACCTGGCAACGGGAGAGCCGAAGCGGCGCTCTTTCACGCGGCGCAGCAAAACGACGCGCTGCCGCAACGGCTGCGACTGATGGGCGATCTATCACTTTCCTCGGCCGACACGAGCGACATGCTCGAAATCGGGGAGTACAAAATTCTGCTCGACGAGCCGTCGCTGCCCGAATTCGATGATCTCGTGGCCCAGATCCGCGCTGCCCACGAAGCCGATCGCAGCGTCGCGATCCACACCGTCACGCGGACGGAAATTCACTTTGCCCTCGCCGCAATCGAAGCAGCAGGCGCGCGACCGGGAGACCGACTCGAACACGCCTCGGTAGCGCCACTCGAATCACTGGCCCTCGTGGCACGGCTCGGACTCTCGATCGTGACCCAGCCCAATTTCGTCGCAGAACGTGGCGACGCCTACCGAATCGACGTCGAGAGTCGGGACCTCCCCCACCTCTACAGAGTCCGAAGCTGGCTCGAAGCCGAAGTTCGCCTCGCGGCCGGAACGGATGCACCCTTCGGCGATCCCGATCCCTGGCGTGCGATGCAAGCCGCGGTCACGCGTTCGACCCGATCGGGAAAGCGACTCGGTGAGGCTGAACTCGTTTCGCCCGAAACTGCGATCGGCCTCTTCTTCGACAATTTTTCGACGACCCTCGCCCGCGACACTCCCTCTGCCCACCTCGCCAGCGGCCAGCTCGCCGACCTGTGCCTCCTCGACGTCCCATGGCGAGAAGCTCGCCACTCCCTCTCGAGTGACCATGTCGCGGCCACTGTCCGTAGTGGAAGAATCATCTGGTCCGCAGCTTCTTGATCCAGACGCCCGAACTTCACAAAACTTTACATTCTAGACATCGTCCAGGGAGATCGGCTGCCTAGCCTCCCCCTGTGCCCGCAATGTGCCCAACCACTCGGGTCAGCCGCAAACGGCGACCTGCCAGGAGAAAAACACATGGCAACCGAACGAATCCATTCCACCCAGAAGAAGCCGCTCGTCGGCCGACGTCTGATCTCATGGCCACTGGCCTTGATCGGATTGACCCTCGTCTTTCTGTTCGTGGCCAACTCGGTCTCGGCGTGGGGACGGCGTGACGCCCATAGCCTCGAGGACATCCAGTCGCATGCCGATTACTTCATCGGTCGTGCCCTCGACCGTCTCGATGCAACCGACGAGCAGTCGGCCGCAATCCAGACGATCGTGGCGGCCACCATCGACGATCTCTACGCCGCCCGCGGCGAGTTCGGGAATGGCCACGAAGAACTTCGAGAGCTGGTCCTGGCTGAGCCGATCGATCGAGCTGCAATCGAGCAATTCCGTCAGGCCCACATGACGCGGGCGGACGAGATGAGCCGCATGGTCGCCGCCAGTCTCGCCGACATCATGAATGTCTTGACGCTGGAACAGCGACAAGAACTCGAAGCCCACGTCGACCGCCATCACGGACGACACGGCTGGGGATGGCACTAGTCGCGAACAAATGATGATTCAAGACCAACCGCCCGGCCCTTCGATTGGAGGCCCGGGCGGTTATCCTCTGACCCGGGTAGAGCGCCGTCCTCTTCTGGGCGGGTCTCCGGTCATCCAGGTCGAGTCATTATTCATCACGAGGCGACATTTGACGACGCGTGCACTGATCATCGATGACGACGAAGCGCTTGCAGAGATGCTCAGCGAGTTTCTCGGAGCGCGAGATCTCGAGGTCGTCACGCGCTACCGGGCGGACACGGGACTCGCGACGCTCGAAGAGGAGACCTTCGATGTAGTCATCCTCGATGTCATGCTTCCGGACCTCGACGGTTTCGAAGTCTGCAAACGGATCCGGGAGCATTCGAGTATCCCGGTCCTGATGCTCACAGCACGCGGCGACGAGACCGATCGCATCGTCGGCCTCGAAATCGGAGCGGACGACTACCTACCCAAGCCCTTCAGCCCGCGTGAGCTTCTCGCACGCCTCCGCGCCGTTCTTCGCCGGACGCAGCCATCGGCCTCGGCGTCCCAGCACGCGCTCCGTTTCGGCCGCCTCGAGATCGATCGCGACGCTCGGACGGTCGCCATCGACGGCGATCGATGCACGCTCACGAGCCATCAGTTCGAACTCCTGCTCGTGCTTGCGGTAAATGCGGGGCGAGTCTTGTCGCGAGACCAGTTGATGCAGAACCTACGTGGACATGCAGCCGAAGCATTCGATCGCAGTATCGATAACCACGTATCACGTATTCGGGCTGCGATCGAAGACGACCCCAGGAATCCACAGCGACTCCTCACAGTGCGCGGTGCTGGCTACGTCTTCGCACGAAGTCAGGACAGCGACGCGAGGTCCTGAGATGAATCGTCTCTACCTCCAGATCTACGGCGTCGTCCTGGCGGTCATCCTGCTCTTCGCATTGTTGATGGCGGGCGCATTCTGGCTATTTGAAAGAGATTCGGGCCGAGCGAACTGGTTGCAACAAATGCAGGTCTTCGCTGAAGCCGTCACGCCTCCCGCCGATGCGCCCGCCGAAAGCCTACGGCGATTTGCAGAATCAATCGCAGAGCCCTTCGAAGTCGATCTGACGATCTACGATGCGTCGGGCGGCGTCGTCCTGCGATTGGGCCGAAAGGTTCCGGCGCCCCCCGCGGAAGGCGGTAGCCAATGGATCCGCCAGCGATTCGGGCATAGAGCGATCGCCCTCGCTCTCAGCGACGGCCGTTGGATCGTCATGGAGGGCGACAGGGGTGGGCGCCCGATCCCACATCTCTTCGCAGCGATCGCCATGCTGACCGTGGCGACGGGTGTCGCCGTCTACCCTCTCGTGCGCCGCCTCACGCGTCGCCTCGAAGTCTTGAAGGAACACGTCGAGGCTCTCGGCGACGGCCGTCTGGACGAACGTGTACCCGTCGAAGGCAGCGACGAAATCGCCAGGCTCGCGGATTCATTCAACCGAACCGCCGACCGCATCGAACGACTGGTCGCCGACAAGTCCCGGCTTCTCGCCAATACCTCGCACGAGCTACGAACGCCTCTCGCTCGAGTGCGGATGGCGATCGCGCTTCTCCACGACGCCCCCCGACCGGATCTTCTCGCTCGCATCGACCGCGATATCGAGGAGCTGAACGAACTGATCGGAGAATTGCTGATCGCGAGTCGGCTCGAGGCTCCAGAACAACACTACGAACGAGAACGCGTCGATTTGCTCGCGCTCGCTGCCGAAGAAGCAGCTCGACTCGAGGGTGTAGTCGTTGGCGGCGTCAGTCATTCGGTCGATGGCGATCCGAGATTGCTTCGACGGCTCGTTCGGAATCTGCTCGAGAACGCGCTGCGGCACGGCGAAATTCCAGTGGAGGTCGAGGTCGAGGCTGGCCAGGAACCGAACTGTGTCCGCCTCGTCGTCGCAGACCGCGGACCGGGTATTCCCGAGTCGGAGCGCGAGCGAATCTTCGAGCCCTTCTACCGACCCGTCGGCCAGGCCAGCGCAGAGGGCGGCATCGGCCTGGGGCTCGCCCTGGTTCGACAAATCGCCGAACGCCATGCTGGATGCATCCGCTGCGAAGCACGCACGGGGGGAGGGACGCGATTCGTACTCGAGCTGCCCGCCTCAGCGAACTAATGGAGATCTGCAATCGTCTGCTCCCAGAGCACCGCTGAAGCTCGACTTGTTTCGCGATTCCGGCGCTCAGAGAAGCCCTGCTCGGCTTCGCTATGCTCGCGAGATGCCTGGACAGATCCGCGTCAAACGCGATGGCCCCCTCGCCGAGGTCATCTTCGATCACCCCGAGCGCCGCAATGCCATCACGGCGGACATGTGGCGTACGATCCCCGAAATCGCACGCGAGCTTGATGCTGATGAGAGCGTGCGCGTCGTCGTACTCCGCGGCGAGGGAGAGGTTGCGTTCGTCTCGGGCGCCGACATTTCACAATTCGAAGAGCAACGATCGGGAGACGACGCGAGCCGCTATGACGTAGAGAATTCGAGCGCCTTCGATGCCCTCTCGTCCATCAGAAAGCCAGTCATCGCGGCGATTCACGGATTCTGTATTGGCGGAGGCTGCGCGATCGCCCTCACTGCCGACCTGCGCTACTGCGCGGACGATGCCTTGTTCGCAATTCCCGCGGCACGTCTGGGGCTGGGCTACCAGGCACCCGGAATCGCGACTCTTTCGCGAATCGTCGGTGAACCCCGAGCCAAGGAAATATTCATGACCGCACGACGCTTCGATGCGCGCGAAGCGGAGGCGATGGGTCTGGTCAATCGGGTCCTTCCGAAGGCCGAGCTGAAAAGCTTCATAGAAGACACGATCGAGATGATTTCGGAGAATGCACCACTCACGCTGCGCGCAGCGAAGTCGGCGTTCATCGATCTGGCTCGAAGCGAATCCAAACGAAATCCGGACGAAGTTCACGCAGCGATTCGCACTTGTATGGCAAGCGAAGATTATGCAGAGGGCGTTCGGGCCTTCCTCGAGAAGCGTCGCCCAGCCTTTCGTGGGCGCTAGACAATTTGACGGTCAGAAAAAACAGCCGAGCGGCCCCCCAGGCATCCGGCCGGACGGCGAGCGAAGAATCTCCCCGGCGCTGTCGCTGGTGTGGAGACCACGCCGACTATCAGGCCTACCACGACACCGAGTGGGGCTTCCCCGTCGGCGATGACCACCGACTCTTCGAAAAACTCTGTCTCGAAGGTTTTCAATCCGGGCTTTCGTGGCTGACGATCCTGCGGAAACGCGAGAATTTTCGCCGGGCTTTCGTCGACTTCGATACCGAGCGCATTTCCCGTTGGAACGAACGCAGCGTCCGACGACTACTCGAGGATGCCGGCATCGTTCGCCACCGCGGCAAGATCGAAGCCGTGCTTGCCAACGCCCGACTCGCGAGAACCCTGCGCGATGATTTCGGCTCGCTCGGCGCGTTCTTCTGGAGTTTCGAGCCCGACGATTCGGATCGGCCCGATCGCTTCGATGAGGCGAGTCTCATCACGCTGAGCGAGACGGCCGCCTCCCGCGCCATGTCCAAAGCGCTCAAAGAACGCGGATTTCGCTTCGTAGGTCCAACCACCGCGTATGCATTCATGCAATCGATGGGCATTGTGAACGACCACGCCGAAGACTGCGATACGAGAAGCAAGGTCGAGCGCGCCCGCAGCCGGTTCGCCCGGCCCCATCCCTGACGGGGATGATCATCGCCCTCCTCTGGATCTGATTCGCCCTGGCCGGAGAAATCACCCCCATCACCGACGAAGGCAGGCATTGGCGTCGGCTCGAGGCCGGGCGTAGCATCTGACATCGACCGTCCTCTGCGGCCGGCTCAGCGAGGTTCTGTCATGAAGATCCAACGCCCATGAACATGCAACGCCCATGAACATGCAACGCCGACTGCAATACGGACCGCGCAAACACATCGCAAGTCAGCGTGAGCGGCTCGACGCGCTCCACTTCGATCATTTCGAAGCGGCGCTCCAGAGCCCCTGCATGGGAGCCGAGATTCGAGGGGTCGATCTCTCGCGACCCGCGAATCCTGCCCTCTTGCAAGAACTCCGGACTGCTCTCGTCGAGTTCAAGGTGCTCTTCTTTCGAGACCAGGACCTCAGTGCCCAAGAGCACTCGGACTTCGCCCGTCAATTCGGAGAGCTCGAGACCCATCCCTTCCTGCCAGCCGGCGAGACGCCCAACGTGATTCGATTCGCCAAGGACGAGAACACGGTCGGGGTCGAAAATATCTGGCACAGCGACGTATCCTGGCGGCAGGAACCCTCACTCGGTTCAGTGCTTCGCGCCCATGAAGTTCCCGATATCGGGGGCGATACCCTTTGGGCGGACATGGAGGCGGTCTACGAGGGACTTCCAGCAGACATCAAGGAGCGCATCGACGGCTTGCGAGCGGTTCACGACTTCGTTCACACATTCGGCCTGGGCCTCAGTGACGAAGAGAGGGCGCGCAAACAAGAGGAATTCCCACCGGCTTCACACCCGATCGTGCGGACCCATCCCGAAACGAAACGCCGCTGCCTCTACGTAAATCGGATCTTCACGTCGCATATCGAGGGCGTGGATCGCGAAGAGAGCGAGGATCTTCTCGACTTCCTCTACCGTGAGGTCGACGTGCCTGAATATCAGGTGAGATTCAAATGGGCCGCGAACAGCGTCGGCTTCTGGGACAATCGCTCGACCCAACATCTGGCGGCCAGCGATTATTGGCCTCGAAAGCGGGTGATGGAGCGAATTACGATCATCGGAGATCGGCCGTACTGAATCCCTCGAAGCGCCTCGAGCGATCGGCCGGGGCTAGCTTTCCGATTCTTCTTCGTCCTCGTCTGGCTGGACCAGTCCGTAGGCTTCCAGGTCATCCTGGGTGGCCTCACCGGAATGAGGCTCTTTCTTCTCGCCCACGTCCTTCTCGAACGCGCGCATTTCACGTTTGCGCGCTGATTTTTCGGCTTTCTCGCTCTCGCGCTTTCGCTTGAGAACACTCATTCGACTTGCACGTGCCATTCTGGCTCCCTCCACCTCGTACAACCGAGGCTCCCCCCGTCGGTTCTACTTCTAATCGTCTCTATCGCGCCGGCCTCGGCCTCCGCAATGCAAACGGACTCGTTGGATTGGTGACCCCGACGACCGACTCAGTTCGACGCTGACCGGCCATCCAAGGCGCCCTTCCGCCTCACTCCCCTGAGCGGACCCTGAGCCCGACGGAGACAGAATCTAGCACTGAGCCGACAAACCCACAGGGGCCTCCGGGGGGCGTCCAGGAAAAGATGAACCCGCCCCGGATCAGCCCGCGACCGACGGTCGTGCGGCGACTCGTGCGTACCAGGCCTGCAGGCGTTCACATTTCGCGTCGAGGGGCTGGCCGACCGAAGCACCGAATTCGAGGAACGCGAAGAGGAGTATGTCCGCGAGCGTGAAACGATCGCCACAGATGAATTCCTTGCCGTCCATCAGACCGTCGAGCCAGGCGAGTTTGCCCTGCGCGATGGTCTTGAAATCCGCGGCTGCCTCCGGGATGCAGTGTATTCGATCCTTGAAAAGCGGGAGTCCTTCAGCAAAACGAAAGCCGTTTCCCAGTGTCTCGCAAATATTCAGATCGATCCTTCGCACCCACATTCGGGTTTCGGCCCGCTCCTCGGCCGTCGAGCCGAGCAAGGATCCAGCGTTCTTCTCGTCGAGGTACTCGACGACCGCCGTCACTTCAGCCAAGAAGGACCCATCGTCGAGTTCGAGCGTGGGCAGCTGGCCGGCAGGATTGCGCGAGAGATGGGCATCCTGTCGATTCTCCCCAGCCATGATGTCGACCTCTTCGAGTTCGACCTCGGCACCCAGTTCAGCGATCGCAATGGTCACCACGCGCGGGTTCGGACCCATACTGGTATAGAGCTTCATGGGAGGACTCCTTTTTCTGTTTCAGAATCTGATTCTGATTTGACAGTATTGAATGATCGGGATTGAAGGCGCTGCGCCATGGTGGCGCAGCCTCATGATCGGAGCAAAGGGCCGTGGGCGGAAAATCTGGAGTTGCGAATCCATCTGCCGAGCAATGGGTCTATGAGATCATGGCGCCCGAAACGTTTCGAGATCGAGCTTCCCCTCGCTTCGCGCGACGATGCAGGACACAGCCGCGTCACCCGAAATATTGACCGCGGTCCTCGTCATGTCGAGTAGACGATCGACACCGAGGATGAGACCGATGCCTTCGACGGGCAGGTTCATCTGTTTGAGCACCATCGCAAGCATCAGGGTTCCGACACCCGGAACGCCGGCGGTTCCGATCGAAGCGAGCGTCGCAGTCACGACAACCATCAGATAGTCGCTTGGTCCAAGCGAAACTTCATAAGCTTGTGCGATGAACACGGTCGCAACGCCCTGCATGATCGCGGTCCCGTCCATGTTGATGGTCGCACCGAGCGGCACGGTAAACGAGGCGATCGAGCCATCGACGCCCAGACGTTCCTCGGTCGTACGCAACGTCACCGGCAAGGTCGCACCACTGCTTGCCGTACTGAACGCAACGGTCATCGGCGCGCGGATCTTTCGGAAGAATATGATCGGATTCAGACGCCCCAGAACGAAGAGCAGCGTTGGATAGGTCACCGAAACGTGTACGAAGAGCACACCCAGCACGACCATGAAATACATGGCGAGCTGTTCGAAGGCATCGATTCCCTGGTTCGAAAACACCCTCGCGATCAAGCAGAAGACCCCGTACGGCGCGATTTTCATCAGCAAGAACACCAACTTCATGATGACGGCATTCGCGCTTTCGAAGACGCGCAACAGATCCCGTCCGGCTTCTCCGGCAAGGGTCATCGCGATTCCCATCAACACGGCGAAAACAATGACCTGGAGCATTCGCCCCTCGCTCATCGCCTGAAACGGATTGTCGGGGAAGATGTTGATCAGCGTCTGGGCAAGACCTGGCGCCTCTTTCGCTGCGTACCCCGCCGCCTCCGTGGGTAGATCGAAGCCAGCTCCGGGCTCGACGAATACGGCGGCCATGATCGCAAGGCTGATGGCGATCGCCGTGGTCATCAAGTACAGGGCGAGCGTCTTGCCACCGATTCGCCCCAGCTTGGTCACGTCTTCGAGCGCGGCGGTCCCGCAAGTCAATGACACGAGAACCAACGGAACGACGAGCAGTTTCAGGCTTGCCAGAAAGATCTGACCGCCGACGTAGAAAATGCCTTCCACCATGAACTCGGTGAAGGCGTGCTGGGTTCCGACCTGGTTCAGGACTACGCCAAACGCCATTCCGGCGATCAGCCCAATCAGAATCTGCCTCGTGAGCGCTCCGGTATCCCCGAGCCCCCCATCCGACTGCCCTTCGCTCAATTTCCCACCCCTTCCCCCGGTCTCGGATCAGGATACCGGATTCGGCTCGGAATCCTTCTCGAAGACCGAGTGTTCCGCGCTCAAGAACCGCCGTCTGCTCGTCGATTCTTCAACGGGAGGCTGAGACATAGGACGATGCCCGAGGCAATCTGGTGCGGTCTGAACGTGATCCTGGGCATCCCCCTGGCGATTGTCCTGCTCGGCGTGTGCCGTGAAGGCCTGCGCGTACTCTTCGCCCTCGCCTTTGGTTTTCGCGTCTTTGAGTTGAGATGGGGTGCCGGGCGGCGGGTCTGGGCAAAACCGATCGGCCCCGTCGAATTCGTGTGGGGCACGCTGCCACTGATCGGTTCGATCATCGCGGAGTCGGGGTCCCCCAAGCGCCATCAACTGGCGCGTCTCGGTCAGGCGAGTGGCCCCCTCCTGGTTCAGCTCGTCGGCGTCTTCTGGGGAAATCCGAGCGGCCCCATGATTTACGAGGCGCTTCGATCGGGTTTCGCGCCCATTGCTGTGCTTCAAATGGCCAACATCCTCCTCGTCGCGCTGCACGGTCTGATCCCATTCGAAACGCAGACCGGCTTTCGAAGCGACATCCGATCGATCCTCGATGTCGGTTTTGGCAGTGGCAGTAGCAGTAACAGCGGGGGGGCCGAGCGGAATCGTCACGCCAGAGCCAGCTACTACGCGCGCTATGCCACTCATTGGCTGGAGCGAGCGGATGTGGATCAAGCGAAGGCGGTACTCGCACGGGGGCTCACACAGCTCGGACCCGACTCACTTCTCAAAGCATGCCAGGGGCAGATTCTGGACGAGGATCTTTCGTCCGTCATCGATCAGAGCCGCTGTGCGGACATGCTCCGTATCCTGATCAACGACGCCGAACCGCGAAGACAGAGTGATCGCCGATCGTGGTCCCTGGGTGAACGGTTTCGACAGGCCGCGATCACATCGCTGCCTCTCATGTTGGCAGCAGTCGGCATGTTCGTCATGGAATCCGAGCGATTCTCCCGTCTCGTACACGATCGACTGATCGTCACCGGAGACGCGATCGCGGCAGATGGAATCGAATCGGCCTGTTCGAGCCAGCTGACGAAATGGAGTCGATGGTCGCTCGCCCTCGACCTGGCCCTACCCGACGATCCCGAAATAGAGCGTGATCGGCACGATCAGCTGGCGGGACTCGAACGCTGTCGTGGACGAAGAGAAGCAGCGGCCGCTCATCAAACTCGCGCGATTTCGGCGGCCCAGCAGGCGCTCGCACAAGACGCCAGCCTCATCGGCTCAGATCCAGGCGGCTGGCTCGCAAACCAGATTCGTCTCGCGATCGTCTTGCGTCACGCGGCCGGACTCGACAACGAACGGCGCCGTTTTCGACTCGCACTCGCGGGACTGGGACGCGCCGCGAAGGGGCTCGACCTCGCCCAGACCCAGGTGGCAACACAGGCCTGGCGCGATCCCGAATTTCGGGCACGAGCCAGCGAGCTCCTCGAAATCGAAACAGACCAACTCGAATTGGCTCGCCTTCAGGTTCTCGCTCGAATGGGCGCAGGCTAGCGAGCCGAACCACGGGCCTACGCGTCCTAGGCCGTTGTTCTCGCGCGGCAGGCTGCTGCAAATATTCCGATGACCCCGATCGCCGCCGCCAGACTCAGAGCTCCGCTCCCGGCAAACGAGAAGCTGGGTCCGTCGATTCCGAGCCCGATCAGCATCGCCACACCGACGCCCACCAGGGCTTCTCCCGCCACGACACCGGATGCGAATAGGATCCCTTGTTGAGAAGGTAGGGTCTGCCTCGCCGATTCTGTCGAAGCGCGCCGACGACCGGCCCACTCGATGAGACCTCCGACGACGATCGGTACGGAAAGGCCGAAGGGCAGATAGAGACCGACGGCAATCGGCATCAGATGGAGTCGAAACGAATTTCCGCGACGCGCAATCACCGAATCGAGAACGAGGACGCTGATCCCGACTCCTGCGCCCAGACCCACGAGACCCCAGGGCAATTCTTCGCCACCGAAAAAGCCCCGAGCGAGACTGGCGAAGAGGCTTGCCTGAGGCGCCGCAAGTTCGCGAGAACCAATTCCATAGGCGTCGTGCAGAAGCTGCATCACCGGCGCCATGACGAAGGCCGCGATCACGACCCCGGCCAGCTGCATTTTCTGTTGATGCCGCGGCGTGGCACCGACGAGCGATCCGGTTTTCAAATCGTTGCAGACATCGCCCGCGGTGCAGGCGGCGCAGCACACGATCGCCGCCACACCCAAGGTTGCCACCATGCCTTGAATACCCGTGTATCCGAAGAGCCAGAGAAGCCCACCGGTCATGAGTACCGCCGTGATCGTCATTCCTGAAACCGGGCTATTGCTGTTCCCAACGAGTCCGACGATGTAGCTGGCGACGCCCACGAAAAAGAACGAGGCCACGACCATGATCACTGTCGCCAACAGGGTCACGCCGATGTCGTCGGTGAATCGCCAATAGAGCGCGACGACAAGCATGATTGCGATGGACGTGAAGACCCCGATGTAGCCGGAGGAAAGGTCGACACGGACGACGCCGGTCTCGGCTCGTGATGACCAACCGCGGCGCAACTCGACGAGCGCACGCATCAACCCCACGCGCACACGCACGAGTGCCGAGAGCCCACCGATCGCCATCGCCCCCACTCCGACATAACGCACGCCCTGGGACCACAGAGCCCAGGCACGCTCACTCGCAGTGCCTTCAAAGTCGTTGGACACGGCGCGCACGAGATCGGCTGATTCCGACGCAAAGATCGACACCACCTCGGGCGCGAGCGGCAATACGACGAGCCATCCGAATGCACCGCCAAGAAAGATCTGGAGAGCGACCTCCAGGCGTACGATGTAACCGACGGCGAGCAATGCCGGTGACAGATCTGCACCAATGAAGAATGGCCGCACGCCTCCGACTGAGATGGCGCCCTCGATCGAAGACTGCAGGATCCCGAAGAAGCTGACGGCGAGTTTGACGGCTGCCCCGAGCAGGCCACCGCGAACGACAGCGCGTCCATCGTCTGGGCCGGCGCTCTCGCCCCCCGCTTCGAGAACGGAGGCACAGGCCACTCCTTCCGGGTAGGGAAGCTCCGGGCTCTCCTCGATGAATACCCGGCGCATCGGGATCATGAAGAGGACACCCAACCAACCGCCCGCGATCGCAATCAGCGTGGTGGCCCAGAAATCGAATCGCGCCCAGACGCCGATCAGCACGAGTGCAGGTACTGTGAACAAAATTCCGGCCGCGAGCGACTCACCTGCCGATGCCGCAGTCTGGACCTGGTTGGCCTCGAGAACCGTGCCGCCACCCAGCACGCGCCGCAGCAGCAACATCGCCACGACGGCCGCCGGAATCGACGCGGAAACCGTCATGCCGACCTTCAGGCCGAGATAGACATTGGCGGCACCGAGCACCGCGGCCAGCACGAGTCCGAGGACGATGGCCCGCCCGGTCAACTCTGCCGGCTTGACTGACGCGCTGCTGATTTCCGTCGCCATTCTCTCGCCCCCGGTCCAAAGTGAAGCCAGCAGGCAACACTTGCGCAACTCGCCATGGCAAAAAACTGGACCTGATTTTCCGACTCCGGGTACCGACTAATAGATTGCTTCTTGTTGCGATTTGATTACTGTGTGAGTTGATGCAGGCCTTCGAGTGGGTGGGCCTGAATGTGGAGAATCCTACGATGACGCCGTATTCGAATCAGCGGAAAACAAGCCCGATGTTGCCCGCTCTACGATCTGTTCTTTATGCAGTCGTTGCGGTCGGATTGCTCTGGTCCGCGAATGCCCAGGCCCTCCCAGCCGGCGCGAACCACTGGGCTTCCAAATCACGAAATCACATCAAAGTGCGGGCCAATTCCATCACCCTGTCGACACGGTCGAATCACTTCGAATTCCCGAGCCTATTTCCTGAGCGCGGCGACCGATGCGCCAAGAGTCTTTGGGGCTGTATCCAAAGCGGTCGCATTGGAGTCGGCACCGGGGACGGGACGGACAAGATTTCGGATCTGAGAGTCAGGTTCCGCGCCCTCCGCAGAGTCAGGTTCCACGCCATCCACAATTGGGAGCCGATCACGATTCGACCCGAACCGCGCCCGACGCATCCGATTCCCGAGCCGCATGCCGCCCTGATTTTCGCGGTCGGTATCGGATTCGCCGCAATTCGTCTTAGGCGCTAATTCGGCGCTAATTCGGCGCTAATTCGGCGCTGATCAGGCGCTGTTCCCAACGCTATTCGGGTATTCGCCGGCGTGGACTCGAGGGAGTCGGTTGGATCGGCCTGCATGATTTCGGCTCGAGCATGCCCAAGCGGCGCAGGTGGTAGCGGATTGTCGATCGGTCCTTGCCCATACGTCTCGCCATTTCAGCGACATTGCCGTCACAATCGAAGAGCTGTCTCTGAAGCTCGTCGCGAAATTTCTGCTGCGCGAGCGAACGCGCTTCCGCGACCGTCATCCCGGCGCTCGCCTGGCGGAAGCGACCGACCCCGGTGGCGGGCGTCGGCAGCGCTCTCCTGATTTTGCCCTCATCCGCAACCCTGTCCCGTATGAGCTCACACGCAACTTCTCCGACACGATCCAGATCACGCCGAAACTGGAGATAGCGGTCGGCGCCCACACGCATCGCTTCTTCACAGTCAGGAATCGATCCGAACGCTGTCAGCATCACGACCGGGACATTCGAAATCTGGCGAATTCGTCGCACCAGCCCGATGCCGTTCAATCGGGGCATTTGCCAATCGGTCACGATGAGATCCGGCTCGTCACGCACGAAGGCGTCGAACGCATCCAGGCCATCCTCCGCATACACGACAGAGAACCCGACCCTGCACAAGCGATCACCGACGGCTTCGCGCGCCTCCGCGAGATCATCGACAATCAATGCACTTCTGATTTCTCCGAGACCGTCCACCGCAACGCCATCCATCGGCTCGCCTCCCGAGCGTTTCCCATTATTGCGGGAAACACAGACGATCCTATCAACAGGACGCATCAGATCGACATCAGAATTCCACAGCGGATGCGCGGATCGAAACGGAATGGGTGTTCGACGGAAATATCGCTTGAAGATCTTTTCGAGGCCGCTGGCAGGCCTCCAACCGGCCTACAACAGGCCTCGAGGCGCGTGCGCGTCCCGACCCGCTAGGAGCCTTCGGCGGCGATCGCGATCTGATTCACGCCAGCTGCTTTTGCAGCGTCCATCACCGCCACCAGGAGATGATTCTGTGAATTCTTGTCAGCCTGAACCACGATGGCGCCCTGGGGATTCTCACCATGAAGCCGCTCGATATTGGCACGGAGTGAACGCGGGTCCACCTGACGACGGTCGATCCAGATCTGACCGCTCTCCGTAATCGCAATCAGGATGTTGCCCTTGTCCTTCGAGATCGCAGTCAATGCCGGTGGACGATTAACGTCGACACCGGCTTCTTTGACGAAGGACGCAGTCACGATGAAGAAGATCAGCATGATGAACACGACGTCCAGCATGGGCGTCATGTTGACTTCGCTCTCTTCTGACTTTCGTCTTCGATTACTGCGCATCGGGCACGTCTCCTGAGTCGAAGATTGGAGCTACAGGCTAGGTTCCACGCCCTCCGCTAGCAAGGTGCCCTGTCAAGATCGTCCGGCTCGGGGTGCGGATTTTGAGTCTGACGGCCCATTGGATGGCCAAGCCGCAATTTTCACGCCAATCACCCCCCTGGCCCGAAGCAGGATCCCGAACTCGAACTCAACCCCGTTCGGCGTTGGGCAGCTCGAGGGATCCTCTCGAACCAGCCCTGTCGGAAACCCCGGTCCGGCGAGCGGCCCTTCCGTCGAGTTCAGCTCATCTCGGCTGGCGGAAGCAGCCGCGTCCGCGGACTCGATTCGCTTCCTGGGGAGTTCGGCACATCGATGCCCGCCAGGGCTGCAAGCTCGGCGAAGGAGCGCTCGATGAGATCGACAAAATACTCGAGATCAGGAACCAGATCGTAGTCCGCTGTGAAACCCCAGAAGACCGTGCCGTTGTACGTCATCAATGCGATCCCGAGGCCGACGTGCTCGAGCAGCGGGACTTCGGGGATCATCGAGAGCAAGCGGCTTCCGAGCATGTAGAGAGGAAACTGTGGCCCTGGGACATTCGTCACGATGATGTTGACGGGACCCGAGGCCATCTCGATACCAAGGCTGAGAATTCCCGACGGCGCGAATTCTGCGGCGGCCATCATCATCTCCATGCCCATGGCCTGGCGAGACTCCTTGAGTCGATTCGTCTCGGCATGGATCGCCTCGACCTGCGCGCGCCGGTCGGATTCGGCGATCGGCAGGTCTACAAACCAGCTCGAAACGCGATTCCCCGCTTGCTTGTGATCGTCTTCGTCTCGCAGACTGACGGGGGTGGAGGCGCGGAAGACGAGGTCATCCAGAGCGACACCGTGATCCCTCAGATATTCACGGCAGGCGCCCGTGACCGTTGCCAGGAAAACGTCGTTGACGGTGCAATCCAGCTTCTTGCGCACCTTCTTCACATCCGACAGGGCGATGTTCAGCCAGTCGAAGCGGCGATGCGGACTCAGGTTTCCATTGATCGGTGTTTCGGAGGCCGCCTTCGTCGTGGTACCGAAGAAGTCGCGCAGGGCGTTGGCCCGAGCACTGATCTCGGCCCCCACATCCTCCGCTTCCTTCCGGAACGCGCGGAGCCCTCGCAATGCGCGAAACGGCAACGTGGCATAACGCCAGGTTTCGTCAAAAGCGAGCTCCCGGGGTGTCGGGATGGGGCGCGGTCTCCACGGCCTCGGCTCCGGAATCCTGGCGTCCGGTGTCGGGGACAGCAGAACCTGGGCCACTTCCACACCGGCCGCGCCATCCAGCATGCAGTGGTGGGTCTTGGCGATGATCGCGAAGCGATCGTGCTCGAGGCCCTCGACCACCCAGATCTCCCAGAGTGGCCGATGGCGATCGAGATGATTCGCGAGGATTCGGGAAGTGACGCGCCGCAGGTCTTCTTCTCCTCCGGGCCGGGGAAGGCTGACGTGCCGGACGTGGTAGTCGAGGTTGAAGTGTGGATCGTCGACCCAGACCGGGCGGTTCTCGACCGGGATCCACAGCAATTTCTGACGGTAGCGGGGGACCCGGTGCAAGACGCCCTCATAGCCGGCGCGGATCTTCCCTATGTCGATTCCACCCTCCGCCGTCTTCAGGGGTCCGGCTTCGAAGATCTCAATCCCCGCTACGTGCATCGGAGTCGTCGGTGTCTCCGAGAGCAGGAATGTGTTGTCCATCGCGGTGAGTCGGTCATAGAAGTACGCCATCGTCGAGCGTCGATTCCTGTCTCAGATTCGCCTCTATTCTACCAGCCCACGGCCACAATGAGAATTTCTCGGACGCGAGATGCGATAGCATGATTTGCTCGTTCCCGAGCTTGATGAATAGACAGGAGAAGTGGGATGTCGATCGTCGATGGATTTCGGTTGGATGGTCAGGTCGCCGTGGTGACCGGAGGCGGTCGCGGAATTGGAGAGGGACTCGCGGTTGGCCTTGCCGACGCCGGCGCGGACGTGGTTGTCGCTGCGCGGCGAGAGCACGAAATCGAAGCCGTAGCCGAAAAGATCCGTGGTATGGGCCGCAAAGCACTCGCAGTCAAGACCGATGTGATGGACATCGATCAGGTCGCCAGACTCGCCGAGCGCACCTTCGACGAAATGGGCGGGCTCTCCTGCTGGGTCAGCAACGCCGGCGGCGCGGACGACCGCGTCCCCAGAACCTTCATGGACATGCCGGAACGTCAGTGGGACTTTCAGCTTAACGTCAACCTGAAGGCGGTCTGGACCGGCGCTCAGGCGGCGGCGAGGATCATGAAAGACAACGGCGGCGGCACCATCATCAACATCTCTTCAGCGGTCGCCGGCTTCGCATCACCCTACAACGGCCCTTATGCGGTCGCGAAATCAGGCGTCAACAACTTGACCCAGACACTGGCGGCCGAGATGGCCACGTTCGGCATTCGCGTCAACGGTGTCTCGCCCGGTCCGATCCCCACGGAGGTTTTTCTCGAGTTCCTCAATCTCAAGGAAGAGGACATTCCGGGCCTCGGCGAAAAGCTGAAGATTCCGCTGGGCAGGGTCGGTACGCCCGAGGACATCGCGCCGGCCGTTGTCTACCTGGCATCCGGTGCGTCTTCTTGGATGA
The DNA here is from genome assembly GCA_965603475.1 of uncultured Myxococcales bacterium. GTDB lineage: Bacteria > Myxococcota_A > UBA9160 > UBA9160 > UBA4427 > UBA4427. The sequence continues at coordinate 28,957 of CBFDDD010000011.1, read as the reverse complement.
CGGGGCACACGATCGTCATCAAGGGTGGGCCCTGAGCCCAGCTGCGCTGTCGAGGTCGAAGATCGAGGGGTCTTCTGGCCCCTCGCCTCAATTTTCACCCAAAGTAGTACTCCGATACAAATGTCACCTCGAGAGAATCGAGACTCAAGAAACGCCCGCAACTCTTCACCATCCGCTTCAGATTCGCCTCGTACTCCTGCTGGGTCGTCGAGCCGAAAAAAACCAGGGGATCATCGAGCGCTTCGATCGGAAAGGACTCCTCGACGATCGCGGACCAGAGCTCCGGCGCGTCGGGCGTCAGCGCACGAACGATCTCGTTTCGGACGTAACCGAAGGTCGACTGGGTTTCGATCGCGACCTCACGATGATCTTCATGCCAGATCCGGATGAACTCCTCCTGGCTCAGATCGGGGCGCTTCGTGATGCAGGTGATCTGCTTCATCCCCTCGCTGCGCTGGCCCTTTGTCCTCGGATGGATCATCGGGCGGGATTCGACGACGAGATAGCCGGCAATGCCCTGCGCAAGCCCGGCAAGCACCTTCTCCACAGGCCCTCGATCGGCCGCATCATTCAACCAGAAAGACGTCATTGCGCGAATCGGCGGATCACATTGTCGCACCGGTTGTCCGGCTGCCACATCGGCATCGCTGCCGAAAACGCTGATCTCCACCGCTCCGGAAGATTGCATCACCGGAACGGCCAACTCGCAGAGCGACTCGCGGAGCTTTGTACCATCCGTGTCTAGTTCGTCGAAGAGCAGATAGAAGAGCTTCTGCATTGGATCGACCCACCTTTCAGCACATGACGAGTCCGCCGTTGGGTGAAATCCATTGGCCTGTGATGAAGCTACTCTCCTCGCTCGCGAGAAAGAGTGCGGTCGCTGCAATGTCGGCGGGCGTACCCATTCGGCCGAGCGGCGTGGCCCCGATCAGCGGTTTGACTGCGAATTCGGGCAGTCCTTCCGTCATCGGGGTTTCGATCACCCCCGGACAGATTGCATTCACGCGAATCCCGAATCGACCGAGTTCTCGCGCCGCAGCTCGGGTCAGACCGAGGACAGCGCTCTTCGACGCGGCGTAGCTGATCGTCCCCTGCGACGACAACGCCGCAATACTCGACATATTGATGATGCTTCCGGGATTCTCTTCCCGTTGCATGAGTTTCACAGCCTCTCGAAGGCAGAAGAAGACCCCGTTTACATTGATCGCCATCAGCTTTGTAAAGCCTTCGTCACTCATGTAGATCGCCTGCTGGCCGGTCTTCATCAGTTGGTCGCGACCGTCGCCAGGCACGTGATCGACGCCAGCATTGTTGACGAGCCCATCGACGCGACCGTACTCCGCGTCGATCTTGCCGAACACTTCGACGACCGAGCCCCCGTCCGACACGTCGACCGCGCTCGCGAAATGGCCCGAACCGGCCAGCATCGAGACGGTTTCCTCGGCGGTCGTCACATTCAGATCCACAGCAGCGATGCGAGCGCCGGCCTCTGCAAATCGCACAGAAATTTCACGACCGATGCCGGAACCTGCTCCAGTCACCACGACCACCTGATTCTCGATCTTCATGCGCTCATCCTCGTACTAGACTTCCATTCCTTCGACCGACGGATCGTCGTACCGCTGATGAAGGAAGGGCAACAACCAGTCGCCCGGGACTGGCCGCAGAACACGTCCCGAACTGAGTGTCGTGCCTTCTGTGTACTCGAACTCGACAATCTGCCGGACCGGAAGGTCCGCGACCGGGTCGAAAGGAGAATCACGCAGCTCGAGCCCGCCCTCGAGACGCCAGACGCGCTCGAAATCGTGGCGCCACTCGAGGCGCACGAGCTGAGGATCCTGGTCGAAACCCTTGCCCGGTACACAACTCGGGAAGGCCTTGAAACAGTAGCCGTATTCCGTCGCTGCGCGGGGTGCGAGTTCCTCCACGCGCGTCGCCTTCGCCGCCAGGTAGCGACTCCCTATCCGTTCTACGCTCGCTGAAACCTCCTGGCCGCTCGCGTCGAATTCGATGCTGGCGATTTTCTTGGGCTCACCGAAGCGCTCGCGCCCACGGACCACGGCCTGCTCCGATGACATCGGCATCGTCAACAAGTAGCTGCCAGGTTTGTCATCGTAATCGACGTGTACCCCGAAGCTGGCTGACCGGATCTCGATCGTCACATCCGGCGATACCTGCATGGCGACGACTGCGAACGAAACGCTGACCTCCGACCGAACGCTGGCCTCGAGGGGTTTCGGAACAACCGCCTGCGCAACCTCTGCGTCGGTCTCGTACACACAGCGAATCGATCGCACACGGCTACTCAAGAATTCAGTGCTGGAACCCTCGTCGCGTTCCTCATCCCGCCTGCTCTTTGCGTATCGCACCCGGCTCATAAACCCCTCGAGCGGACGCGCCGCTTTCTATCGTGTCTGAGCCTGCCGAGTCTCGCCTATCGAAACTAGGCGAAACGCGACTTTTCCGGACCAATGCGAGCGACCAGAGGAGCGAGCTTCTCCTGATCGAAACCGAAAAAGCGCGCGGCGTTGCCTCCGAGCATTGCGCCAATCTCGTCTTCTGGCAATCCGTGAAAGGTTTCGACCATTTGATTCGACGTGACTGGCCAGGTGCCCTCCGGATGCGGATAGTCGCTTCCCCACATGATCTGCTCGATTCCGATCTCATGCCGTAGCTCGGCCTCACGCCGTGGCATACACGAGGCTCCGATCGCGACGTTTCGCGCAAAGTACTCGCTGGGCTTCATCGACAGGTGGCTGCGATAGTCGCCGAGCTTCTGGGAGTAGTGGGTGACTTCGTATCGCTGATCGTGAAGCTTCAGATACTCCGGAACCCAGATGCCGGTGCCCTCGGTGATTGCGACCCGCAACTCTGGAAAGCGTTCGAAGGCACCCCCCCAGATCATGAACGACAAGGGACGGGTCAGATAGAATGCGACCTCCGAAATATAGACGCCCATACCGCCTGGTCGTTCGACGTGTTCTTCGCCTTCCGGGGCCGGAATCGGTCCGAAATAATCCTCGGTCGGCGCGGGTCCCGAGTGGAAATTGATGACAATCTCCAACTCCTGACATATGGACCAGATCGCATCGTATTTCGGGTGGTGATAGGCGTCGAAGTCACCCCACATGACGGGCAGCAAAATCCCGCCGAGGCCATTCTGCTTCGCCCAGCGAATCTCTTTCACTGCCTCGTCGATATCCCAGAGCGCCGGCACCAACGCGACGCCAAAATGCCGTTCGGGCGCCATCGACACCAACTCCGCAAGCCAGCGATTGTGTGCGCGCGCACCAGCCCATTGCAGCTCCGGCACGACGTTCGACACCGGCAGGCTCAGACCTGCACCGAAGGGCGGTGTGTTCTGCTCCGTGATGCCATCCGGAAAGATCACCTCGGCTGCTATGCCGTCGCCATCCAGGACCTTGATCCGTTCGGCATGGTCCCAGGCGCCCGATAGACCCTCGTCACGTCCGTCGCGCCATTCCTTGTTGATGTCATCGACCAAAAAGCGTTTCGCCGCACTATTCATCGCCGCAATCTGAATCGGAAGTGCGACGTCGAAGGCGTCTCGGTACTGAGGGTCGAGATATTCCCGATAGGCCTCGGGTAGGAGTCCAGCATGACAGTCGGATGAAACAACGAGAAAACGATCCATAACTATTCCCCATCGCCGGCAGGGCTCACCCCGGGCGATTTTTCGGCGATCGGGCTCGAATAGAACTGCCGTGCCCATTTACGATATTGCGCGAGATAGGTGTCTGCTTCACAAAGAACCGGGCGGTCGCGATAGACCTTGTGCTTCCAGATCGGAAAATCGTCCAACACGCCCTTTTTCAGGGAAGACATGATCTCCTCACCGACGAAATCGATACAGTTCTTCGTGGCGGTCAACAGCCAGCGAGAATGAACCCGGTTCTGATCGATGGGAGTCGTTGCGGCGTAGAGAAGCGATCCTACGCCCGGAATTCCCTTGATCCAGACCGCGTTCAATCCCAAACCCCATGAATCTCGAACGAGCGAAGTCTTGAACGTCTCCGACCCGATCACTCTCTCGCTCTGACTCACGATCTGGTAGTGCCGACCGTCCTCGGCGAACGAAATCTCCGAGGGAGGCGTTTCGGGCATGCCGTGAACATATTGGAAATGCACGGGATCGTTGTTGTTCTCGTGTGTCTCCTGGATGTGTGCGTCGATTTCGAGCTCGAAATAGGACGGTTCGGACCAATCGTCGTGGCCGATTTCTGGGAGCTCGGGAAAATCCCACTCCGGAGAATTGGCTTCCGAGTGATACCAGACCCAGATCAATCCATTCTTCTCTTGCGTCGGCCAGGCGCGAAGTCGCGCCGGGTCGGGAATCCGATCGCAATAGGGAATGTGGCTGCATTCGCCACTCTCTCCGTCGAATTGCCATCCATGGAAGGGACATCGAATCGTCTCGCCCATCACCCGACCGCCGTGCCCGAGATGTGCACCGAGATGAGGGCAGAAGGGATCGAGGACCTTGGCGGCACCCGACCGGGTTCGAAAGAGGACCATTTCCTCGCCGAAATACTCAATGGGTTTCACGTCGCCCGTATGCAACTCGTGGCTCCACTCGACCGCAAACCAGCCGTTCGGAATCGGGAGCTTGTCGTCTTCGAGACTTCGAATGGCCATTAGTGAGTCTCCTCATCGGCTCGGGGCTGGAATGCATCCGCAAGGAATCGCGCCACCGATTCGGCCTGCCGTCGAACCGCAAATCCTTCGAGATTCACGAAGTTGAAAGTCAGCACGTAGTAGGCGCCGATGATCATCTCGGTCAGCGTCTCGGGATCATGCCGTGTCGTCACATCGCCAGCCTGGAGGCCGTCAGCGACGAGCGCGCCCACTGCATCATGCAAATTGCGAGCGTCGGTGGATGTATCCCGCGATGCATGAACGACCTGCACGATCGCGGCCACGAGCTCCTTCTGGGGCGGCCCCGCAACGGCCATCGTGTCCGCCAGCGTGTGAAAGAAATTCTCGAGCCGCTCGCTCGTCGTCCGGCCTTTCTTTCGAGCATTTTCGATCGAAAGCAGCAACTCGTCGACCGCACTCGTTGCGAGATCTCCGAGTACGTCCTGTTTCGTCGGAAAGTGATTGAAGAAGGTCTTCTCGGCGACATCGGCGCGATCGCAGATCTCGGTCACGCGCGTCGCGCTGTATCCTCGTGTCCTGAAGAGATCACGCGCCGCATCCACAATGCGAAGATGGACCTCCAGCTTGCGACGCTCGCGACGCGTCAGCTCGGGTTGTTTCTCGACCATCGAATCAGCCACTGTGGGTCTCCTCGATTGCGGCGTCTTCACGGTCATCGATGCCGTCCGATGTGCCGCCACCCTCCCCGACGGTCTCCCTCGGGCGCGGAGAGACATTGATCTGTCCCGTCCGCTGGATGGAGTCTGTCGGGCAAAAAGTTATAGCTGATAGTAATTTTACAGTCGACTGTAGATATTCGCGTTCACTTCGGCGATCAAAATTCGGAGAGAGCCACGGCTCCCGGCCCCCCGGAAAATCAATCCGCGCGAGCGTGACCGATCTACTGACTCTTAAGAACCTGCCTCAATGCATCGGGCATCTGGCCAGCAGATTCGCCGCCGTCGATCACGAACTCGGAACCGGTGCAGTACGAACTCTTGTCCGAGGCAACCCACAGAACGAGGTTGGCCACCTCGCGGGGCTGCCCGATGCGCGGAATCGGCGATTCGTACTCGTGGGATTCGGCCGCGGTCGAATCAGCGCCGAAGGGGCGGGTCATCGGCGTTTCGACTCCGCCCGGGTGGACGGAGTTGACGCGGATTCCGGCCGGTCCGAACTCGATTGCCGCAACCTTCGTCATCCCGCGAACAGCAAATTTGCTGGCGGTGTACGAGAACGCGCCGCCGACCCCCTGGATTCCCGCCAGAGAAGAGATGTTGACGATCGAACCGCCCCCGGCGCGTCGCATCGCCGGTGCCACCGATTTCATGCCGAGAAACGTGCCGGTCTGATTGACCTTGATCACCAACTCGAACTCTTCGAGGGGGGTGTGTTCGAGTAGACCGAAACGAAGAATCCCGGCATTGTTGACGAGGATGTCGAGCTTCCCGAAGGCTTCTTCGGCCTTCTCGACTGCAGCCAGCCAATCCGCCTCACTCGTCACATCGAGGTGAACGTAGAGCGCGGACTCCCCGATTGCCGCGGCAGTCTTCTCACCCTCTTCGTCGAGTACATCCCCGACGACGACTTTCGCGCCCTCCGACGCGAATAGACGGGCCTCTTCTGCGCCCATCCCGCGAGCCGCACCGGAAATCAACGCGACCTTTCCTTCGAGTTCACTCGACATGCCAATGCTCCTTTGACTTCGATTCAAGCTAGCACGCACAGTCCTGGATTCGGCGACACCGCGTCGTGAGGATTGAGATAACGTCTCCATTCCAAACGAGCGTTTTCGAGTCAGACGACGAAGAACTAGAGAAGTGCCTATGCCCCGAAAAGACGACATCCGAATGAGCCCGGACGAGATCCGCGCCTATCTTCGTGAAGGCCATACCATGACTTTGGCCACAAACGGGCCACACGGATATCCCCATGCGGTGGCGATGTTCTTTGGGATCGATGACGACCTCACGATCCGATTCGCGACCTATGCCAGTAGTCAGAAGGTGAAGAACATCGAGCGCGACCCCAAGGTGACCCTGCTCGTCGAAACCGGAACCGCGTACAGCGAACTCCGCGGTGTCATGCTCGAGGGCGACGCCAAAATCACCATGGACCTCGAGCAAACCGTCGCCACGATGGTCGAAGCCAACGCGATCACCGGCAGCCCCCTACCCGACCTCGAGCTGATCCCGCACGACGTCAAGCTCAAGATGGCCGGCAAGCGGGTACTCGTGAGCGTCAAGCCGACCCGTTTCGTCTCCTGGGACCACGGAAAACTTCCGAGCAGCAAAACGCCCGAAGGACTCCAGAAGGCGATCCAGTAGGCGCACGATCGGAAGAAGTCGACCGAGCGGACCGAAATCATCGCGGGGTCATCGTCGTCTGTTGATCGACGCCACCAGGGAGCAATTCTAGCCGTGATCGCCGAACACAGACGACGAGTCGTGGGCCTCTTCGGGGTTGTGTTTCTGGCGAGCCTGGTTTCGACTTCGGCGAGTGCTCATCCGCTCGCGCCCGCGCTGCTCGAGCTGAAGGAGGACGTTTCCGGTCGCGTCGAAGTCCTATGGAAGCGCTCATCGAAGAGTGTACCGGGAAGCGACATCCGGCCCGTCCTACCCGAAGACTGTGCCGCCCTGTCCGAGCCGCGCTTCGAAAAACAGGGTGTGGCGGTATTCGTGCGCTGGACGGTCGACTGCGGTGAACGAGGTCTCGTCGATCGCACCATCCGAATCGATGGACTCGGCCCGGCCAAGATCGACACACTCGTGCGGATCGAACTTTCCGATGGACGACAGATTCAACGCGTCCTTCGTCGTGGCGAAAGCTCGATGATCGTCCCTGCAAGACCCGGCAGAGGAGATGTCCTCATGGACTACCTCAGGCTCGGGTTCGATCACATTCTATCCGGTGCAGACCACCTGCTCTTCGTCTTCGGACTTTTCCTGCTCTGTACGAGTACGAGTGCTCTCATCAAGACGATCACGTCCTTTACTGTCGGGCATTCGGTCACGCTCTCCGTCGCCGCCCTTGGTTATTCGAATCTCCCAACGGGTCCGATCGAAGTCCTGATCGCCGCCAGTGTACTCGCACTGGCCGTCGAACTCGCACGCGACCAGCCCGAACCAACGCTGATGCGCCGCTATCCCTGGCCGATGGCATTGGGGTTCGGACTCCTGCATGGCATGGGGTTCGCCGGCGCACTACGCGAGGCCGGGCTCCCGAGCGGTGAAGTTCCAATCGCACTCTTCTCGTTCAATCTCGGAATCGAATTGGGTCAACTCGTCTTCGTCATCGGCCTCGTCGCGCTCTCTCCGCTCGTTGGACGCCTCCCCATTCGGATACCCACGCGTGCCGCCATCTACGTCATGGGCTCACTCGCTGCGCTTTGGATGATCGAACGCGGTTTGGCGATTCTCTAGAGCCAGCGCAAAGCATTATCGGATTCGAGTAGAACTTCACGCCCGCAGAGTTCACTATTCATCCCCTCTTCGGCCAGACCAGGATCTGCGACGACGCGCAGGGTTCTTCTCCGGCCTTCGAAATCACATACCAATGCGACTGTCTTGGCGCCGTCCCGGGAATGAATCACGGTGTAGCCTTCCACTCGTGCACGCCCCTCTGCGTCACGCTCGACATCCACCGTAGCCTGATCGGCTTTGCTTGCCGCATTCACGTTGTCGAAGAGGAAGGGCCGGATTGGTTCCGATCCGAGAATGCTGACGCCCTGTTTCGTCATCAAACCACTCACCGCGGTCACAAGACCCGTACTTCCGGGATCGTTTCGCAGTACCTCGACCATCTTCACCCAGCTCTGGATCGTAAAATTGTTGAGCGGACCACCGCTAAACGTCATTCCACCGGTCTGGGTCACTCTGCGACTCGGATCGACTCCGAGTTCGCGCTGCTGTACACGCACCGCTGCCGGAAAGCAGCTGTAGAACTCGAGGTGTTCGACCTCGTCGATCTCGAGACCGACATGTGAAAGCGCTCCCGATCCCGCGTTCTTGAAGCCCGGCGATCGATGCAGGTCCCGGCGTTCGGATAGCGTCAGCATGTGCTCGGAATCGACAACCGCCAGGGGATAGATGAAGCGACGCTCGTCGAGTCCCAGACGCCGCGCCTTGTCGAGGGTGCAGAGAATCAATCCCCCCGACTGATTGACGTTCCATTGGGAAACGAGTGACTTCGTATACGGAAACGCCAGCATCCGATTCGACTCGCTGGGTGACACGATCGCCTCGGATGTCATCGGCAACCGATTCCACGCCTCCGGATTGGCAACGGCCACTCGATTGAAGTCGCCCCAGAGTGCAGCAAGTTCCAACCGATGTTCGACCAGCGACTGGCGTTCGTGATATCGAAGCGCATTGTCGATCATGGCGTACTGGATCGTCGGCGTGGTCAGGCCGAGATCGATCTCGAAACGACCCATGATTTCGGCAGCGGGCCGAAGAATTTCATTCGGCTGGCTATCGGTCTGCAACGTCGTCGGCGCTTCGAGCCCCTGCCGCTGTAGACGCGAACTCCGATCACGTGCCTCGCCCCCGACGATCATTGCAACCTCGCCGTCGCCCTCCGCCAATGCGCGGGCCGCACGTCCAAGGATGCTCGTCTGAAGAATGCCGATCTCGGCGACGATATTTCGTACACCGGAGGCTCCGAAGCGCTCGGCCAGCAGTTGTCCGGGATTCGAGTACGCCCAGAACCCGCGTGGTATCCAGATCGTGTCGACGGCGGCGAGAAGCGCCTTGCTCCCGGCATCCTCGGCTGCGCGCGCCAGAGCGGCGGCCATCAGGTCCAGCGGTTCCGATGCCTCTCTCGGGTCATCGATCTGCTCAGTGACGGCGCCAACGCCCACGACAACGGGCGTACGCGGATCGAGACTCATGGAGACACTCCTGGTGACGAGGCAATCGAGGGGCTCACCAACCTGACTTGAATCTGGACTACAGTCAATGGTCATGAGCAGACCGAAACGACAAGAGCAAGAAGACGCCAAGCAGGAGATCACGGAAGTCGCAAAGGACATTCTTCGCATGGAGCTGCCGATCAGCATTCCCGGCCTGGGCCATGTGAACATGTACGCCCTGATCGATGACGACGGCGTCGCCGTGATCGATCCCGGACTCCCCGGCCCGGCCACGTGGGATGCGATTCTGCATCGCCTAAAGCAGGCCGGCCTCGAACCCCGACACATCCACACGGTTTTCATTACCCATTCCCATCCCGATCATTTCGGTGGGGCGGTCCGTATCCACAAGGAGTCGGGCGCCAAGATCGTGGCGCATCGGGCTTTCCATTTCGGGGGACCCTCGAATCAGATCGGTCACGCGACTGATCATGATCATTCCCATTCGCATGCGCACGGCTCCCACGATCACCACAGTGAAGCGTCGGTGGACGATCTGACCATTCACATGGAATTGCTCGAACGCGACCGGCGTCGCGCACAGAACCCCGTACGAAATTTCTTTGGCGCCCTCAAGCGAATCTCGACGCCGGCCCCGTGGAAGGGCCGATCAGAACGAAGCGAAATTCGCCAGCGACTGCGATGGCTCAACTTCGCCACCATTGGTCGCAGCAAATTCCTCCCGACCATCACACACCATGTCGAACACGGCGACGTGATCAAACTGGCTGGACGCGAATGGTTCGTACTCCACACACCCGGCCATACCGCCGATCACATCTGTCTGCATGATCCCGAAACCGGTGCGTTCCTGTCCGGCGATCATGTTCTGCCCTCCATCACGCCGCATATCGGAGGGGTTTCCTACCTCCCCGACCCACTCAAGTCCTTCTTCTATTCTCTCGACCGGGTGGGTGAGATCAACGGCGTCGAGCTCGCTCTGCCCGCGCATGGTCATCCCTTCTCGGACCTCAATGGCCGCGCGGTCGCCATCAAGGAACATCACCACGAACGACTCGATGAAATTCGCAACATCGCGAAGGATATCGGCACCGCCGACGTCAACAGCTTCATGAAACGACTCTTTAAGGAACGCAGTTGGGGCGAGATGGCCGAGAGTGAGACTTACGCCCACCTCGAGCATCTACGTCATGCTCGGCAAGCAGAGGCCTATCGAAACGAGCAGGGACGGCTGGTCTACGAGATCTAGAGCCTTTAGTCGGACTCGCTCTCGGAGCCTGGAGTTCGGCGGGTCAGGCCGCGATAAGCCTCCTCCGCTGTACGACCCTCGTAGAGTACTCCGTAGACCTCGCGGGCGATCGGTAGATCGATCGAATAGCGCTCGGCGAGTTCCATCGCGACCGCGGTCGTCTTCACGCCTTCAGCAACCTGACTCATTTCTTGACTGATCTCTTCGATCGTTTTCCCGCGACCGAGTTGCTCTCCGACGTGGCGATTGCGGCTCTGCTTGCTCGTGCAAGTCGCGACGAGATCCCCGATGCCCGCAAGTCCAGCGAAGGTTGCTGGCTCGCCTCCCATCGCCACACCGAGACGGGTCAATTCAGCCAGGCCGCGCGTAATTACAGCCGATCGCGTGTTGTCCCCGACTCCCAGGCCATCACCCATGCCCGTCGCAATCGCGATGACATTCTTGAGTGCCCCGCCCAGCTCACAACCGACGACGTCTCGAATCGTATACACCCGAAAGACGCCACAATTAAAGATCCCTTGAAGCTGTTTCCCCAGATCCGGATCCTCGACCGCGATCACGCTCGCGGCCGCAAATCCAGCCATGATCTCTTTGGCCAGATTCGGCCCGGAAAGGGCACCGGCTCGATGCTCGGGCAACACCTCGCGAATCACCTGGGTCATGCGCAAATGCGAACCCGGCTCCAACCCCTTCGCAAGACTGACGATCGGGACCCATGGTCGAATGTATTTCGACACTTCTTCCAGCGCAGCCCGCATACCGTGTGAGGGAACGGCCATGACCAGTACATCGGCTTCGCGCACTGCCTCTTCGAGCGATGCGGTCGCACGAAGCTCCGGTGCGATGGGGTATCCGGGCAAATAGCGCTCATTGCGGTGGTCGCGATTGATTTCATCCGCGATTTCCGACCGGCGACACCAGAGAAGCGTTGGGGTGTTCTGCGAGAAGAGGTGGCCCATCGTCGTCCCGAATGATCCGGCACCGAGCACCGTGACTCGAAGCTGCATGGCCAAGCCTTTCCGATCAGGACTGATGTAGAACTTCCAGATAGCGGTTACGAATCTCTGCGATCTCCTCGTCGAGCGCCTCGACCGTCCAGTCCGTCGTCTCGACCGGAGGAAGTACGACCGCCTCGATCGTCGCCGGACGCACGATCGTCGCGTCCTTGGGAAATGCATCGAGCACGTTGCGGAATACGACTGGCACGATCGGAACACCGGCCTGCATGGCCAGATGAAAAGCGCCCTTCTTGAATCGACCGAGCCTCGGTGTAGGCGATCGGGTGCCCTCGGGCGCGATCACGAGCGAACGCCCCTCTTTGAGCGCTTCCACAGCGGGCTTGAGCGCCTCGATCGCCTTTACTGAATTTGCACGATCGATGAAAACGACGCCGGCAGCGGTAAACATCGGTCCGAAGATCGGATTTTTCTTGAGCTCCATCTTGCCGATTCCGGTGACATCCCGACGGATCAGCTTGATCATCAGGATGGCATCGAGGCCGCTCTGGTGATTGAAGATGAAGACGGCCGGACGATGCGACCAGAGATGCTCTTCTCCCTCGACACGAAGATCGATCCCGGCGAGCGACGTCGCGAGGTCACCCCACACGGCGCCTGAAACATTGACGGCCTCGCGGTAGGAACCGTTCACCAGGCCCGCCGCCGCCCCGGCCCAGAACGACGGGACCAGACTGGCGTAGGTCAAACCCGTGCGGACGAGATCACCCAGGCCTGGTCGCCCACGGCTCGAGAAGCGACGAACCGGCCATTGTCGTTCTTTGGCGATCTGGGCGAGTTGGCGATTCGGATTGAGTGGCCGCGGTCGCCCGACGGCTTCCAGGAGCGGTAGATCCTCGTGGCTATCGGTATAGAAATAGCTCTCGGCGAGGTCGAGATCTACGCGAGCGGCGAGGCTTCGGGCTGCCACGGCTTTGCCCTCGCCATAACATGTCGGCCGGATGACCTCGCCGGTAAAGACACCCTCTTTGACCTCGAGTTCGGTGCAGAGAACGTGTTCGATTCCCATGTCACGCGCCAAGGGTTCGGCTTGATAGCGAGTCGCGGAACTGATGATTGCGACGGTGTGTCCCGCTTCCTGGTGAGCTTCCACGATGGCGCGTGCCTCGGGATAGATCTGTGTGGCCAGGTGCTTGACGAAAACCTCTTCGCCCACTTCCTCGAGCATCGACTCTGCCAATCCGCGATAGGCCGCGGTCGTCGCCGTCATCAATGCCGAGAACCCGGTTCGTCCGAGTGCGAAGGAAAGCGCGCCGTAGAACGTCGTCCCCAGTTCCTGGGGACTCATCTGGCCGCTGGTCAGTCGCTCTCGCACAAAGGAAGTCGCGGAAAAGCCAGCAAGAAGTGTCTGGTCGAGATCGAATAGCGCACCGATCTTGGGACCTTTGGGCCCCTCTCGGATCTCTCGTGTCAGGCGGCTGTGAAGACTCATTTCGAGTCACTATGCACGGGCACCGGCCCAATGCCAAGTCACACATCCAGAACGCGAACCGCCGAGCGACCCGGCCACTCGATTCCCGAGCCCCACCGCCTCTTCAACTATCCGTTTTTATTACGATTAGTGATCCTGATGAGCCTCGTGATTCATGTCGCCCATCGAATTCATGTCATGCCCTTGAAGGGGCATCAGCGCCCCGGCGATCGACCAGAATCCGAAGATGAGCAGGAGCACCCCAGCCGCGCGTCGCGCGGAGCGCAGCGCGAGAAAAGCACCCAGCTGGGCCCCGAATCCCGAGGCGGCGAGCAGCGCGGGCAAGGTCCCCAGGCCGAAACAAGCCATGAAGCCGGCCCCCAGCGCGGCATTTCCGGTCGCTGCCGCGCCGATCAATGCTGCATAGACGAGGCCACAGGGAAGCCATCCCCAGATCATCCCCAACAAGAAGGTCTTCCAGGTTCGGTCGGGCTGACCGATGCGCCCACTGAGGGGAGCCAGCCGCCGCCAGACCACGAGTCCAACCCGCTCGACGACAACGAGCCCATTCCACCAGCCCGCGACATGCAGACCAAACAAGAGTATCAGCAGACCCGCCAGAACTCGCAACAGGACCGTTAGGCCGGTCCATCCGGAAAACGCCTCTCCGAAAAATCCCACGACGGTACCGGCGACCACATAACTCGTGACACGACCGAACGAGTAGACACTCGCACGGGCCAGCCGACTTCCGGTGGACTGAGCCGGGATGGCCTGCCCCAGGGCGGCCGCGATTCCACCGCACATTCCGAGGCAATGCACGCTCCCGAAGAAGCCGAGGACCAGAGCACTCGCAAGAATCGGCTCGATCGCACTCGTCACTGCCGCCCCTCGCCTGAATCACGGGAACCACGAGGCCGAGGTTCTGCAAGCGGCTCGTCGTCGAAAAGAATGCGCTCCCCTTCCCCTTCGAGATCCTCGAACTGACCATTTCGGACCGCCCACACGAAAACTGCCACGGCAACGCACAGCAGCACGACGCCAAGCGGAATGAGTACGAGGAGGATCGTCATGGCGCCTCGGGTAGATGATTCAGACGAAGCGCGTTCAATACCACGACTAGAGAACTCGTCGACATTCCCAATGCCGCGAGCCACGGAGCAAGATGGCCCGATACGGCCAAGGGTAGTGCCAGTAGATTGTATGCGATTGCCCAACTGAAATTTTGAAACAGGATTTTGCGTACTCGACCAGACCATTCGACAGCGCGAGGCAAGAGTGCAAGCTCGTCGCGCATGAGGACCGCATCTGCACCGAGGCGACTCAAGTCACATCCGCTCCCCATCGCAATCGAAACGTCCCCTGCTTGTAGAAAGGGACCATCGTTTACGCCATCACCTACGACGACGATTCGCTCGCCCTCCGCTTGAAGCGCGCGCACTCGCGCGACCTTGCCTTCGGGCGTCGCCGCGGCGGAGACGACATCGAGTCCCAATTGATCCGCCACCCGAGCCGCAGACGGGCTCGGATCTCCACTCAACATCTCGAGTGCAAGACCGCGCTCGCGCAGTCCCTCGATGGCTGAAGATGCATCGAGGCGAATCGGATCCTCCAGACCGAACCAGGCCAGCGGCCCAGCGTCATCGGCGAGCAAGACCCAGACGAGCGCCGAATGACCCGGGACGTCGGCTCCCGGAAGACTCGCATCGATTGCCGATGCCCACTCCGGCCGACCGATCCGATAGCGCGTACCCTCGAGCGTTCCTTCGACACCAAACCCCGGCACAGACCAGACCTCGTCCGCGGTGTGCGCGTGCGCACTTCGAGGCGGATGCGTCATCGCCCGATCGTGTGAATCGCGTGAAAGGGCTCGGGCGACGGGATGCTCGGAGTCACGCTCGAGGCGCTCCGCAATCCCCAAGAGCGCCGATTCAGACTGACCCCGCATCGGGATCACCCGAGCCAGAGTTGGATGGCCGCGAGTCAGCGTGCCCGTCTTGTCGAAGACGAAACGATCCGCCGCCGAGAGTCCTTCGAGGACCCGTCCACTCGTAATCACGAGTCCAGCCTTCGCGAGCGCGTGGGTCGCCGCCGCAATCGCGGTCGGCGTAGCGAGGCTCAATGCGCACGGACACGTCGCAACGAGTACCGCAAGCGTCGTCCAGATCGCCCGTTCGGGTGCCCAATACTGCCACGCGATCCAGTTCACGAGAGCAACCCCAAGCACCCCGGTCACGAAGACCCCAGCCACCCGGTCCGCCATCCTCGCGATGGGCGGTCGTTCCGACTCCGCGCGTTCGATCAGCGCCACGATGGACGCCAGCGTCGTTCCTTCACCTACCCGCGTCGCTTCAACGAGAATTGGAGATTCGACGTTGATACTCCCGGCGATCACCGTTGCACCCGTCGCAATGGAGCGCGGCCAGGGTTCACCTGTGATGAGCGCTTCTTCCACAGCGCTACGTCCTTCGAGCACTATGCCGTCCGCGGGCAACGATTCTCCCGGACGCACACGAAACCGGTCGCCGACGACGAGTGCGTGAGCCGGTACGACTCGTTCGCCATCTTCCCCTTCACGCCGGGCGATCAAGGGCGTCGCGTCGATCATGCTTCGTGTCAGTGAGGAGGAGCGGTGGCGTATGCGCATCTCGAGATAACGGCCGACGCTCAGGAAGAACGTGAACATGCAGACCGAATCGAAATAGACCTCGCCAGTACCCGTCCACGTCGCATAGACACTCACCAAATAGGCGCCGCCGATCGCGAGAGAAACCGGTACGTCCATGCCGGGCGCAGCGAGTCGAAGTTCGCGCCATGCGGCACGAAAGAATGGACGAGCTGAAATCAGAACGACCGGCGTCGAAACGATCAGTCCCATCCAGCGCATGAGCGCGATTGATCCAGCCGACATCCCCTCGAACGCGCCCGCATAGAGCGCAACCGAGTAGGTCATCACGTTCATCGCGCCGAGGCCCGCCACGCCAAGGCGAATCAGAGCCGAGCGGTTCTCGCTGCGCTCGAGCTCAGCGCCTTCGCCTGGCCGATCCGGCCGCGCTGCGAAGCCAATCTCGGCCAACCGGAGAATGACATCACGCAGGTCAAGACAGTCGGGATCCCATTCGACGTGCACTCGACGCGACGCAAGACTCACACGGACCGCGAGAACCCCTTCGCGTCCACCGAGATGCTGCTCGATCACCCAGACACAGGCCGCGCAAACGAGTCCCTCGACGAGCAGCGAAGTCCTGGAAACCCCGTTCGCGTCTCGTTCGACGAAGCCCTCTTCGAATGCCGGCGTCTCGAGATAGGCCACACGCTCGCGAACATCGGGAAGAATGGCGGCCTGAAACCCCGTCGAGCCCTCGCGCCGAAGATACCAATCCGACAGACCTCGAGCCTCGAACATCTCCGCCACCGCACAGCAACCGACACAGCACATCGGCCGCGCCTCGCCGAGCACCTTCGCCGAGATCTTCAGACCTTTGGGGATCGGAAGGCCGCAATGAAAGCAAGCGGCGGAATCCATGCTTGCCGCGGGGGCCGTAGTGGGTTCAGCCGACATCGCCTTGATTGTCGCCATCCGTCAGTTCCCGGAATCTCGTGATCCCCGATCTGAAGGGTACGAGCGCTCGACGCCTGTGTCGCCCCGGACATCGATGTCTCTATGCTGATAGGCGATCGCCACCGTCACGAGGCTGCCTACGACCGAGACCCCGAGGAGAATCACGATGAACCAGGGCCAGAAATTCTGATACCAGGGAGTTCCATACTCGTCCGAATCTGACGTCATTTCGTTGTCCCTACTGGAAGATGGAAGCGGCTCGCTTCCTCGACTTCGAACTCGACCGAATCGACCGGCTCGATTCGAAAAATGACCTCGGCTGACTCGGCGGTCTCGGCGTCAGCGCCCGACAGGACGAGGCGGATCGGAAGAGCTTTGAGTTCCCCGCCGGCCACCTGGATCGTCTTCGGACCATCGTACTCCAGCGGAAGCGAGCTTTCGAAGCTGATGGCATATTCGTGCGCGGCCGACTCGCGATTCGCAACACGAAGGGTGAACACATTCTCGACGCTGCCATCCCAGTCCTGGCGATACAAGCGATTTCGGTCTCGCACGACATCGAAGCCAACCGGGATCCGATGAGAAAGCGAATAGGAAAACGCGCCCACCATCACGAGGATCAATCCTGCATAGCCAACCAGACGTGGACGCAGCCAATGCCGTTGCTGGCCAATATCCTTGTTCTGCGAGCTATATCGAACGAGGCTCTCGCCATAGCCCATCGTTGCCATCACGTCCGTGCACGCATCGATGCAGGCAGCGCAGCCGATACATTGATATTGGAGGCCGTCCCGGATGTCGATTCCCGTCGGACAGACATTCACGCATTTCATGCAATCGACACAGCTTCCGAGGCCCATTGATGCCGGATCGGCACTTCGCTTTCGACTTCCTCGCGGATCACCGCGATCGACGTCGTAGCTGATGATCAACGAGTCGTGATCGAACATCACACTCTGGAAACGTGCGTAGGGGCACATGTGAAAACACACCTGCTCCCGAAGCACGCCCGACATGAGGAAGCTGCCCGCCGCGGGCAGCAAGAGCGCAAGTCGCTCCGCGCGACTGAGATCGAAACTCAAGATCTTCGGGATGAGTTCCCGGATCGGCTCGAAGAGACCGAGGAAGGTGAGCGAGATCGAGAACGCGACCCCTCCCCAGAGTGTGTACTTGAGCGCCTTCTTCCTGATCCGACGCAGGCTCCAGCGGCCGCGGTCGAGTCGCAACCGCGCTGCCCGATCTCCCTCGACCCAGCGCTCGATCGAGAAATAGACGAGCGACCAGATGGTCTGCGGACAGGCCCATCCACAGAACACACGCCCTGCCGCCACGGTCACGGTAAATAGCGCCAAGGCGGCAATCAAGAGAGCCCACGCGAGCAATACGAACTCTTCGGGGACGAATGTCGCCCAAAGGATCGTAAAGCGACGATGTTCGAGATCGAGCAAGACACCGGGCTCGCCATTCCAGCGCAGCCATGGAGCGAGATAGAAGATGAGCAGAAGAATCACGAGGACGACGCGGCGTGACGTCTGCCAGCCACCGCTCACCCAGAGTGGATAGATCTTCCGCCACTTCTCATAGAGGCTGACCGTCACGGGCGCATCCGAGTCGGACTGCGGCGGTACAGTCTCCGCAGGTGGACTCGCCCCGACTTTGCTCATCAGTTCGTCTCTAACCTCGACGCCGAGCGGCTATAGACATAGAGCGCCGCCAGATGAATTCGCTCGGGCGAGAGGAGATCAACATGAGCCGGCATCTGACTCATGATGCCATTCTTGAGCGCGCTCTGAATGTCTTCACGGCGCCCGCCATGCAGCCACGTGTTGTCCGTCAGATTCGGAGATCCCATCATCGGATTCCCGGTCCCGTCGGGCTTGTGACACGCGCTGCAGACGGTCGCAAAATGGACGCTTCCCCTTGCGGCGCCGGCTGCGTCGTGCTCACGACCGCTCAGGGAGAGAACGTATTCCGTCACGTCCGCAACCCCCTCGTCCCCGCCGATCACGACTGCGAAGGGTGGCATTATTCCGTTTCGCCCGTAGGTAATCGTTTGCACGATCGTCTCGGGCGCACCTCCGTAGAGCCAATCGCCATCGGTCAGGTTCGGATAGCCCGGACCACCACGCGCATCCGACCCGTGACACGTCGCACAATTGTTCGCAAAAATGCGACTGCCCATCCCGACGGCCCGCTCGTCCGCGACCAGATCAGGGATCGGCGTCTTGAAATAGCCTGCGAAGATCGGGCCGTATTCAGCATCGGCCCGCGCGACCTCAGCGTCGTGCTGATTGCGCGAAGTCCAACCGAGCACGCCCTCGAAATTGCCGAAGCCCGGATAGAGCGTCAGGTAGAATGCGGCGAACACGATCGTCACCACGAAGAGCCAGGTCCACCACGCGGGAAGCGGGTTGTTCAGTTCCTCGATACCGTCAAAGTCGTGACCGGTCGATTCGCCCTTCTCGCGAGGATCGATCTGAACGGACCGATTTGCCCAGAGCAGCCATGCACAGCCGGCTACGTTCAAGACAACCAGAACGATGACGTAAAGACTCCATCCCGTACTCATTCCTGGCTCTCCTCGACTTTGCGATGGATCGCGGGGTCTAGATCGTCGTCTGCTACCGCCTTCACAGGCCGAAGTTCGTTCCCTCGCACGGGCTCCTCGTCACCGAATGCCAGCCATCCATCCTCCTCGAATCGGACACGGTTTCCGGGCCGGTATGCCCACCAGCAAATTCCGATGAAGGTCGACAGGGTCAAGATCGTGATCAGCCCTCTCAAGATTCCCAATTCCGGCATCTAGCGTCCCCCCTGTAAATGCGTTCCGAGCTGCTGCAGGTAGGCGATCAAAGACACCATCTCGGTTCGACCCTCGACAGCTGCACGAGCGCCCTCGATATCGGAGTCGGCATAAGGCACGCCGACCGATCTCAGTCCGCGCATCTTCGCGGCGGTATCTCGACCGTCCAGAAGATTCTCCGCGAGCCAGGGAAAGCCCGGCATATTCGACTGGGGAACCACGTCCCGCGGATTGACGAGATGGGCTCGATGCCATTCATCGCTGTACCGCTTGCCCACCCGCGCCAGATCAGGGCCCGTCCGCTTCGAGCCGAACAGAAACGGATGGTCCCATACAGACTCACCGGCCACCGAATAGTGCCCATAACGCTGTGTCTCTGCGCGCAGCGGACGAATCATCTGGGAGTGACAGCCTACGCATCCCTCGCGAATGTAGATATCACGCCCTTCCAGCTCGAGTGCCGTGAGCGGACGTAGACCCGGAACGGGAGCCGTCACCGAATCCTGATAAAAGAGGGGAACGATCTCTGCAAGGCCACCGAGGCTGATCACCAGGACGACCCCCAAGAGCATGATTCCGATGTTCTTTTCGACGATGTCAAAATTCATCGATTCACCCCTGCCCTGTTGCAGCTTCGGCCTCGACACCCGCGGCCTTGCTCATCTTGATCGTCTTGTAGGTATTGAAAGCCATGAAAAGCATCCCAGCGAAGAAGGCTGTCCCACCCAGCAATCGCCCAACATAGAAGGGCCAGGTCGCCTCGAGCGACTGGACGAAGGTATTGGTCAATGTTCCGTCATCGTTGACCGCCCGCCACATCAGGCCCTGCATAACGCCTGCGATCCACATGTTCACGACGTAGAAGATCACGCCGATCGTCGACAGCCAGAAATGCGTATTGATCAATCGAACGCTGTACATCTGGGAAGTTCCCCAGAGTTTCGGAATCAGGTAGTACAACGAGCCGATCGTCATCATGGCAACCCAGCCCAGAGCACCGGAATGGACATGCCCGATCGTCCAGTCCGTGTAATGCGAGAGCGCGTTCACGGTCTTGATCGACATCATCGGCCCTTCGAAGGTCGACATCCCGTAGAACGAAAGCGCGACGACCATGAAGCGAATCACCGGATCGTCCCGGAGCTTCTCCCAGGCGCCGGAGAGGGTCATGATGCCGTTGATCATTCCACCCCAGGACGGTGCCAGCAGGATCAGGGAGAAGACCATCCCGACGGACTGCACCCAGTCGGGAAGTGACGTGTAATGGAGATGATGGGGGCCGGCCCACATATAGACCGAGATCAACGCCCAGAAATGTACGACGGAGAGTCGGTACGAGTAGACGGGGCGCTCCGCTTGCTTGGGAACGAAGTAGTACATCATCCCCAGGAAGCCAGCGGTCAGGAAGAAACCGACGGCATTGTGTCCGTACCACCACTGCACCATCGCATCGATCGTGCCCGGGTAGACCGAGTAGGACTTCCACGCGGAGATTGGAACTTCCATGCTGTTGACGATGTGAAGGATTGCAACCGTGACGACGAACGCTCCGTAGAACCAGTTCGCAACGTAGATGTGCGGTGTTCGACGTTTCATGATCGTGCCGAAGAAAACGACTGCATAGCTGACCCAGACGACCGCAATCAGTAGATCGATCGGCCATTCGAGCTCGGCATATTCCTTCGAGGTCGTAATTCCGAGCGGCAGCGTAATCACTGCTCCGACGATCACCGCCTGCCAACCCCAGAATACGAATTTCGCAAGACCCTGGGCAAAGAGCGGCGTGCGACAGGTTCGCTGGACCACATAGAACGAAGTCCCGAACAACGCGCAGCCACCGAACGCGAAGATCACCGCATTGGTATGCAGTGGACGCAGGCGCCCGTAGCTGAGGTAGGGGACATCGAAGTTCAACTCCGGCCACGCCAGCTGGGCGGCCAGGATGACCCCCACGAGCATCCCTATGATGCCCCAGGCGATGGTCATGATCGTAAATTGCCGCACGATCCGGTCGTCATAAACCGGGACCTGCGTTTCCGCCGTCACCATCGCGATCCTTCCCTCCGCGCCGGTTCATTCGGGAGTCGCCCCGATGCCGACGAGCCATTGCGACGATCAGCGGCGACCGTCGCCGCGCCTCATTCGCAACTCTCGTGCCAAACTGGCGACGCAGATCCTAGGGCTTCATGGCCCCGGATGCGTAGAGCGGTCTCCCCATGGATTCAGCCGGGTCAATGGATCCACGGCAGCGCCAGCCGTTCCGGACGAACTCGACGTGCCTCACTGCACCGCTGACAATGCGCCACGTCGGAAGAATTCGTGTGCCATTTTGCCTCGCTCCCGGTCAGCGGACAACAAGAGACCGTCGACCCGCCCGGCACGTCTCATGCAATCAATCGCGAGGCATCAGTCGATTCTGGGCGGGAGATCCGTCTCGCCCTGACTGGGTCGTTCGCGATACCGGCAATCGCGGTCATCCATGAGCGAACAAGCGAACAACATGTCCTCGCACGCAAGCATCTCGAAGCGCTCATGGCGGAACCGGAGGAGAAAAACGACGTGGTCACCTACAACCCTTTGATGCCGGAAATTCTCGAAGATCCGCTGCCGATCTACAAGCAGCTTCGTCAGGAAGCACCGGCCTACTACGTCGAGGAATTCGACTGCTGGGCGCTCTCGCGTTTCGACGATATCTGGGAACAGAGCGCAGACAACGAGTCCTATTCCGCCGCGCTCCGCGGAACCACGCCGGCCCACCTGATCACGAATCAATTGCCGGTCTTCCCGAGCGTCAACTTGATGGACCCACCAGAGCATGTCCGAAATCGGGCGCTGATTTCCGGCGCCTTCAAACCGCGTCGGGTAGCCGGTCTGGCTCCGATCGTCGAGGAAATCGCAGCCCGCCATGCCGGGGCTCTCGAGTCCGGAAGCGAAGCCGATCTCGT
Source organism: uncultured Myxococcales bacterium (assembly GCA_965603475.1). Classification (GTDB taxonomy): domain Bacteria; phylum Myxococcota_A; class UBA9160; order UBA9160; family UBA4427; genus UBA4427. The sequence goes on along the minus strand of CBFDDD010000011.1, from coordinate 6,442 downwards.
GGCCGGCTTCATCGGCAAGATCTCGATGGAAGTCTCGTGCGTACTCCTGGGCCTGCCCACAGAAGACGGCGATCAGCTCTACGGGTACGTCAATCGGTTCTTCGATCGAATCCCAGGGCAAGATGGCATGACCGAGGACGGCCTGGCTGCTTCGGGGGAGCTCAATACCTATCTCGAGGATCTGATTCGAATTCGACGCAAACGTCCGACCGATGACGACGTACTGCTGAATGCCTACCTCAACGCCGAGTTCGACGGCGAGCCTCTGCCGGACGACAACATCGCATCACAGATGGCGACGCTCGTCATCGGGAGCACGGACAGCTTCCCGAAGATTTTTGCCGCGTTCGTGCTGGAGCTCTACCGGTCGCCGGAGCAGCGATCACAGCTCATCGAAGACCCCAAGCTTATTCCGAACGCGTTCCGAGAAGGACTTCGCTACGGAATGCCGACGCAGTTCCTCGGGCGCGTGGTTACGAAGCCCGTGAAGCTTCACGGAAAGACCTTCGAGCCCGGCCAGGCGGTCCTCTTCCTTTTCCCTTCCGCCAATCGCGACGAGCGAGAATTCGAGAATCCGGATCGCTTCGACATCCATCGTGATTCGAAGCGCATTCTCACGTTCGGTCACGGCAACCATTCCTGCCTCGGAACACACGTTGCTGCACTCGAAGGCGAGATCGCCACGCGCCAGCTGCTCGATCGAATTCCCAACTACGTCATCGACGAAAGCCGGATCAAGCGACTCAAGAGCGAATTCGTCTCGGGCATCGTGGGCCTTCCGATCAGCGCGGGATGAATCAAACCGCCGCACCCCGGAAACGCCGATCGGAAGGCACCTCCCTGGCCCTCGACCCGATCGATTCCCCTGCCCTGCTTCGTGCCCTCGAGATGTTCGCACGCCAAGAAGCGCAAATCACAGAACGATTCTATGAGATCTTCTTCGAGCGACGCCCCGATACACTCGAACTCTTCGGCGCCCATTCGATCTCCGAACGCGAAGAGATGATGCGCGAAACGCTTCGTTCACTTCACGCATTCTACGAAGGACAGGACTGGCTCGAGGGCAACCTCGCCGCTCTCGGGAAGAGCCATTGGGAATACGGTGTCACACAAGACATGTATTCCAGCTTCGTCGACAGCCTGCTAGATCGTTTGGCTGAAAGTCTTCGCGGGCTGTGGCGCCGATCGATCGAGGTATGCATCGAACGCCATCGCGACGTGACGCAAGAGAACCCGTCCAAGCGGACTGACTGTGACGTCACCCTGCTCGGAGACCTCGACCAATCCGTCTCTCTGCAGAGGCTCGAGGCGTTCCAGAGCAGGTGCATAATCCGTTCGAAAACATCCACCGAAGCGACGTTCGACGTCCTCGGCCCGTACGGCTGCCTCACACATGATCCGGCCGATGATCCAACTGCGCGCCTGATCGTCTCTGGAGAGGCGATGCCCTTTGAAGGTCGCGAGACGTCCCGCCTCGATTTCTTCGAACCATCGGTCGAGCTCCTTCTCGACCTGGATGTAGGTTTTCGATATCTCACTGATCGCGCTCGGACCAAAGGCGAGCATGTCGACCCCCTCACGCGTCGTATACCCCATGAAATTGCGCCGTAAGGTCCCCTGATCGAGCGCTTCGCAGAGTTCGTCGTCGGGAAGGGCGAAATGGTCCATGCCGATCGAGCGATAGCCGGAATCGAGAAGTCGCCGAATAGCTGAAAGGAAGATCTGCATTCGGCGTCTGGGATCGGGCAGATCTCCACGTTCAAAGCCTCGTTGCTGCTTGGCGACCCATGTGACGTGAGCGTATCCGTAGAGAGCGATGCGGTCGGGGCGTGCCGAGAGGACATCATCGAGCGTTTCTTCGAAGCTGCCGACCGTCTGATGAGGCAATCCGTAGATGAGATCGTAGTTGACGCGCTCGATCCCTCGAACACGTGAAGCTTCCGTCAGTGCTCGCGTTTGTTCGAAGGGCTGGATTCGATGAATCGCCGCCTGCGTCTTCGCATTCGTGTCCTGTACGCCGAGTGAGATCCGATTGAAGCCGCACTCTGCGAGCACATCCAGCTGTTCGAGAGTCGTGACGCGCGGATCGACCTCGATCGAGATCTCGGCCCCGGGAACCAATGGAAATCGATCCGTCATGAGCCGGAAGAGGCGCTCGATCTGGGCCGGCTCGAGATGTGTTGGCGTCCCACCCCCCCAATGAAGCTGTCCGGAGCGAAGCTCGTGTCCAAGTTCGACTCGCGTCAGATCGAGTTCGGCCTCGATCGTCCGCAGGAAGCGCTCGGGTAGATCGGGATCGCGCGTAATCACGCGGTTGCAGGCGCAGAAATGGCACAAGCTCTGGCAGAACGGAACGTGGGCATAGAGGGAAATCTCCTCTTCACCGGTCAGTGACTGGAGTGCCGCTACATGATCCTTCGGGCCGAAATCGGATTGCCAGGCAGGAACGGTGGGATAGCTCGTATAGCGAGGCCCCGCGCCGACATAGCGTGGAAGGATTCGCTCCAGCTCGGCAAGATCAAGACCCGATTGTCGTGGTCGCGAAACCTCACTCAAGCTTCGTTCTCGAGACTCGAATGACCAAAACTCGAATCCGGTCCTTCGGAAATCCGCGCGAGCAGGACCTCTTCCTTTTTTTCGTGTCGGCCGACGAGGTCCGCCAGATCATCCAGTGCTTGCCGCGCCTCCGCTTCATTCCGGTCGTTCAATCGCTTCTGCACCCTGGGAAGCTCGTCTCGAATCCGAGTGTGCTCCTCCGCGAGTCCGAGAAGTTCGTCTCCGACATCGTTGCGAAGACCATGCAGGGCCGGAAAGTAGATATCTTCTTCAACCGCCATATGCGCCTCGAGCGCGGTCGAGAAGAGCAGGAAATCATTCAATGCCATCCGCGGCCCACCGCCGTCGATGGAAGCCAGTACACGTTCGTAGAGGTCACCGAGCTGCTTGTGTTGAGACGAAATCCGGCGTTCCTCACCGCGCATTCTCATGCGAAGCCCCTTATCTTCGGAGAGATTGTTCTCATCGGACTGTCTGGACACGGTCGGATCCTCCTGCGACTCGGTTTCGCGAGATTGCTCTCCTGGCGATACCCTCGTGATAGTGCAAAACGGAGGCCCGGCCAGCTCTCGCCTGCTTCCCAGCCTCATCTTACTCGAGAATAGATACCCCATATCGGGGCATAGAGTCTCGTTCGAAAGGAATCCCAGCATGACTCGACCCGCCCGATTCGGTGTAACGCTTCCGCAGATCAAACGATCCTGGCAGGAGACCAGCGCCGCTGCACGTGAATTCGATTCCCTCGGCTTCGACTCGCTCTGGGTCTGCGACCACATGTACGGCGTTCCAATTCCGACGCTCCCCATTCTCGAAGGCTGGACGCTGCTCTCCGCGATCGCCGCGGTCACAGAGCGCGCGAAGCTCGGCACTCTCGTCACTCCACCCTTTTTTCGCAACCCGGCGGTCCTCGCAAAACAGATCGCAACACTCGATCACATTTCGAACGGGCGCGTCATCGCGGGACTCGGGGCCGGTTGGTTCCCACCCGAGTTCGAACAGACTGGTTGCAGCTTCCCCAGCACCCGCGAGCGACTTCGCGCACTCGAAGAAATGGTCGAAATCCTGAAACGAATGTGGACCGACGAGAAGGCGACCTTCGAGGGTCGCTATTTCTCGGTCCAGGACGCCCTCTGCGAACCCAAGCCGGAGAAACAACCCGAGATCCTGATCGGCGGCGGCGGTGAGAAAGTCCTGATGGGAATCGCTGCGAAGCATGCGGACACATGGAATAACATGGCTGCCTATCAGGCGGTTCTCCCGAACAAGATCGACGCGCTCCGACGACGCTGCGAGGAACTCGACCGCGACCCGGCTTCGATCGAAATTTCACAACAATGCGTCGTCGTCATCGCTGAAGACGACGACGCTGCACGCGTAGCGCTCGAGAAGGCAAAAAAGATCTATGGCGGACACATGGGAGGCGCGATCGAAGAGCATGGAATCTGGGGGACGCCGGATCGCGTCATCGAGGGCATCGAGCGCCACAGGGAACTCGGCGTCAGTCTCTTCGTCATCGAATTCTTCGGTCGAGACACGCGCGAGCCCGCCCGTCTCTTTGCCGAAACGGTCGCACCGAACTACGCATAGAGGGGGCATAGAGGGGGCCTGGAAGATCGTCATCGCCACGGGCTGAACGAGCCCCGGCAATCGGGCGCGTTATGATCCGGCCTGCCTCGTTGGGCGTCATCGTGTCAGTTCAAAATCTTTCTCGAATCCAATCGAAAGGGTCAATCCAATGAGAGTCCTCGTGATGGGCGGCACCCAATTCAACGGACTCGCGCTGGTTCATGAACTTGCGCGAACCGGACACGATGTCGTCATCCTGAATCGTGGAAAGAGTCAGGCCGACCTGCCTCTGGGCGTCGAGCGCGTCTACGCGGACCGAACCAACACTGAGCAGATGCGCGACGCCCTGGGATCACTCGATGTCGACGCGGTCATTGATGTCTCCGCCTACCGACCGGAAGATGTCACATTGATGGTCGAGCTCTTTCGGGGCCGGATCGAGCACTACATTTTCATCAGCTCGACGGTGATCTACGCCGCGAGCGATCACTTCCCCATCACCGAGAATCATCCGGTCGAGCGCGGAGCGATCCAGAACGAATACGGCACGAACAAGCTTCTCTGCGAGGACATCTTGTTTCGGGAGTGGCGCGAGAATCGCTTCCCGGCGTCGGTCGCCGCCTTCTCGATGGTGATGGGCGCGCACAACATCCTGCCGGATCGCGAACAGCGCATGTTCCAACGCGTCCTGCAGAATCGCCCGATCCTGATCCCGGGCAACGGACGCATGCTTCAGCAGGTAGGCCACGCCGACGATCAGGCCCGCGCGCTTCGCATGCTCCTCGGTCGATCCCAGAGTTTTGGGCAACGCTACAACCTGACTGGAGCCGACTATTTCAGCCAGGAGGGTTATGTCGACACCTTCGGCAGAGTCGTCGATCGCGAACCAGAGAAGCTTTTCATCCCGGCGGCGTTGATGGAAGACCTCTGGCAGGGTCGAATCGAGCTCGAGCTCCCGGCGGCGCAGGCCAAGGTCGATATCCGCGCGAAGGCCAAGATCAGTCGCGTGATGATCAATCGATTCATGCTCTCGATGCTCGTCCAACAAATCGCACCGCATATCCATCACTGGGATCGAAGCGCCCTCTTCGGCGTCGACAAGCTCCGACGCGATTGCGGCTGGGAACCGGAACTCAGCTTCCCGCGCGCAGTCGAACGCACCTGGCGCTGGTATGCGTCCGAGGGGCTACCCGAAACTCAAAGCTTCGACTTCGGCTTTGAAGATGATCTGATCCGCCTCGTCCACGATCACAAGCCGTGACCGAAATCTTCATCGACGGCGACGCCTGCCCCGTCAAGGATGAGGTCTACGCCGTCGCCGCTCGAATCGGTCTCGCGGTGGTCGTCGTCGCCAATCAACGTATCAACGTCCCTGCCGATCTCGGCGTCGAAATGGTCGTCGTCGAGAAAGGTGCCGACGCAGCCGACGACTGGATTGCCGAAGAAATTCGAGCGGGCGATATCGTCATTACCGCGGACATTCCACTTGCGGCCCGCTGCCTCGAGGTTGGCGCGTTCGCCCTGGGCACAAATGGGCGCGAATTCACGTCGGACTCGATCGGTTCCGCTCTGGCTACGCGCGAAATCAAGGCGTCGATCCGCGAGTCGGGTGTCTCTACGGGAGGTCCGCCACCTCTCACGGGCCGCGATCGGTCTCGATTCTCGAACGTCCTCGATCGTGTCGCGCAAGCCGCAATACGGCGCGGATGACGCGCACGGAATTGACCCGCCGCTCGAGAGGCCCGATCCTCGTCCCGTGATGAATCCTGCCCCGCCCAGAGAGACCCAAGACCAATCCACTCGAACGGAAGAGATGCAGGCGATGCAGTCCGCTCGCATGCGGGCGGGTCGCGCGGCACTGCTCGTCGGCATCCTGATCTTCCTGGCAAAATTTGCGGCGTACACGCTGACGGGCTCGACCGCCGTCTTTGCGGATGCGATGGAGTCGACGATCAACATCGTTAGCGCCGGGATGCTCTATCTCGCGCTCTCGATCGCCGCGCGGCCGCCCGACCTCTCGCACCCCTACGGCCATGGCAAGGTCGAGTTCGTGTCCGCTGGAATCGAGGGCGCCGCCATCGCTTTTGCGGCCCTCTTGATACTCGTGCAGGGCATTCGCGAGTTGATCGAGGGGCCGGAGATCCATCGTCTCGATGTCGGCCTCGCACTGCTCGCAATCTCGGCGATCGCAAATGCAAGCCTCGGCCTTCACCTGACCCGCGTCGGACGCAGAACGAACTCCGATGCCCTCGTCGCAGATGGGCGCCACGTTCTCGCCGACGTCTGGACGAGCGTCGGTGTCATCGGCGGCTTGATCGTC
>CBFDDD010000010.1:0-71842 GCA_965603475.1 uncultured Myxococcales bacterium | reverse complement strand
CCGCAATTCGGAAAACACTCGTCAGCCGACTCGGCAAGGTCGGTCATGGGACACGGATTCTATACGGCGGCTCCGTCAAGCCGTCCAATGCGAGAGAGCTACTCTCACAGCCCGATGTGGATGGCGCCCTGGTAGGTGGAGCCAGCCTCGATCCTGATTCTTTTGCGAAACTCGCCCTGGCCAGTTTGGAGACTTCCTGATGGAGACCTTCGTTTACGCCCTTCATATCATTGTGTGCATCGTGCTCATCGGTGTCGTGCTTCTGCAGCACGGCAAGGGTGCAGACCTCGGCGCGTCACTCGGAGGGGGCAGCGCAAACACGATTTTCGGTAGCCGCGGCGCCGGCAATTTTCTGACGAAGATCACGACAGCGAGTGCCATCACCTTCATGGCCACCTCACTGACGCTCTCCTACTACGGATATCAGAATTCGGATATCCAGCTCTTCGACGAAACGGAGCCCTTTGACATCCCGATCGAAGGTGACGCGCCGGCTCTACCGGATGCGGGTGGCCTCGAAGAAATTCCGACCGCCTCGGACGCAGCCGAAGGGGGCCTGGTCGAGATCCCGAGCAGCGGCGGCGAAATCGATCTGGAGACCCCTCCCGCCGAGTAATAACCTGCGAACACCTCTGGGCGCGGACCGATGCCTTGGTTATGCTCAGCGCCCGCGTGCGGCGGTGGCGGAATTGGTATACGCGCCAGCTTGAGGTGCTGGTGGGGGCAACCCCGTGGAAGTTCGAGTCTTCTTCGCCGCACCACTTATTTTTTTGAGAACCGTGAGCCAGGTCGCCGAGCCCTTAGTTCGAGCCACCGTTCACGGCGCGAAGAGCCGGGCCCTTCTCCGCAACGACCGTCAAGATCTCTGAAACCTCGGCGTCCAGTGCCTCGCGCAAACGCGTGATATCCGGAACGAGATTCGATTCGGCGTTGAAGGCAAAAAACAGTTTGCCGGCGTAGCTCAAGACCGTAATTCCCAATCCAGAAGAATTCTGCAACGGCAGGATCCCGTAGCATTCTCGTAGCTCGGCCCCATCCAGGTAGAGTGGTTGCTGGGGTCCCGGGGACTGCAAGATCGCTACGTGTCCGATTGCGACCTCCTTGAGTGCACGCACCCCGATCGCAAGGCGTCGCGACGCATTCCATTCCGAGCCGGACGAGATCGACCCTCCCGTCGCCACATCATCTTCGATTCGGATTCTCCGCGTCTGGTCTCGCAGGAGTCCATGTCGCTCTTCCGGGCGTTCTTCCCAGATCGGGAGCTCGATGATCGAACTATGAGCCGCGAGCTCGTCGGCGTCGAGAATCGGCGTGACGGCCCGAAGATCGACCGAGACCGGATTGATATGGCGCTCTATCATGAATCGCCGCAGAGCGCCGCACAAGATCGTCAGAACGCCGTCGTGAATCGACCCCCCAAACGATCGCCGTATCTCCTGTACTGCAGCGAGATCCACCTCCTGCGTCGCAAATGATCGATGGGGACCCAGAACACCGTCAAAGGGGGATTCGCCGGCCGGCCGAAGCTTGTATCCGACCAGGTGAAGCATGCTCTTCGCCTGATTCTGAAACTCGCGAATCGCCCGCCTCGGCTGCCGGGCCAACCGGAAACCCTGCGCCAGCAGCCGTCGCGAGGGACTCAAGCCCCTGATGACCTCCTGCGTGAAGAGCTCCAGGGGCGACGGTGCCGGTCGAGGGTTGAATCGCGCGTTGGACCCGCCGACTGGATCGGGACTCGTGGATAGAATCGACCGCAACAAGTCAGCACCCTCGAGATTCGCAAGTGCCTTGTGCATCTTGAGGACCAGCGCGAAACGCCCGCCCGAAAGTCCCTCGAGAATCCAGCAATCCCAGAGCGGCCGAGAACGATCGAGACGAGTCGCGGCGATACGAGCAGCTGTTCTGCAGAGTTGTTCTTGATTGCCGGGGCGAGGCAAACTCGACTGTTGGAGATGGTAGTCGAGACGAAACTCCGGATCGTCGACCCAGACTGGGTGTCCGTCGACCGGTACTCGACGCAATTTACTTCGCAAACGTGGCAATTCTGCGAGCCGCATCGAAACGATCTCTCGAATCCGATCGAATTCGACTCCGCCCTCTTCCGTGACCAGCGGTCCAGCATCGAAGATCGCGATGATCGTGACGTGAGCGCGCTGACGAGATCGTTCGTCGTCGAGATAGCGCGCGCTTTCCTCGGATAGCCTTTCGTAGTACAGCCTCGACAATGCCTAATCCCCCGCATCCGATGGCGCCAGCGCGTCTGCCCCCATCGAAGGAGCTTCGTCCATCGCAAAAGGAGCAGTTCCGCCCTCGAAGAGATGCTGACCCGCCACGCGCCGGATGAAGGGCTTCAAATCGCCCTTCAGCGACGCCAGCACATGACCCGAGGACAGCCATTCGATCTCCGGCCTACCCCAATGACGCCAAAGCGCGCGGGCTTGGTCCGGACGGGCAACTCGATCAGCAACGCCCGCATAGATGTATCGCCTGTCGACGGCGAGTCGAGGCTCGAAAGACAGCGGCGAGATGGGGAACATGACCTCTTGAACGAGGCTCCAATCCGTCTGCAAGTCCTGACCGAAGGCCTGATAGGTCGACGGTTCGTTGTCCCTTGCCAGCGACGTAAAATCGACCGCCGGAATTCCCGCTACAACACAAGCCAGATCGTCGATGAAGGCCGCTGCAAGAGAAACGGTATAGCCTCCGAGCGAAATACCATAGAGCCCGACTGGCGCGTCACTCTGTGACCGAATCCAGCCGACCATGCGTCGAATATCCCAAACGGCCTGCGCGAAGAGATGCAGAATGTTTGCGAATTCCGGCTGCAGGAGTCCACCTCCGCTGAACCGGGTACTCGAGCGTGGCCCGTGTAGGGGGAGCACGGGCATGAGCACGTTCAACCCCAATTCTTCGTGCATCCAGCGCGCCGTCATGGCAGCCATGTTGACACTGGGCTGGCCCATTCCAAACCCGTGTGTGCATACGAGCCAGGGGCGATCTGAATCCTGATGCTGCAACAAATAGGCGACGGCCGTTCCATTTTCGTCGTGGGCGAGCCAACGCTCGCGCCCGGGTTCACCGGGATGAGGCTCGTACTCGCTCTCGAAGGCGAGTTCTCGATAGTCGAGCCCGCGGCCGAACCCGAACGCCTTGCGCGCTGTCTGCTGCGGGGCGCGGAGGGATGGCGGCGTCTGGTGATAGCCCATCGGCTCATCGAACCAGCCTTCCCGTTGAAGGAAGTCACGCATCGCGAGAATTTCTTGATGGCCGTGTCGCACCTGTTGCGACTCGGGAACCCCGACTAGAAGATTCACAAGGAGGGAGAAACCTCCGTCCAGAAGCGCCTCCGCAATCAGACCTGCGCTCGGCTCGACCGCGGGAACGTCCCGATAGCGCTGTTCTCTGCGCATCACGGCGGCCGTATCATTAGCCACAGACATGATTTCGAGCGCGGGCCCGGTCAACAATCGGATCAGACTACTCACCCTGCAAGGCTCCTCTCGATCCAATGGCGATAGAGTGATTCGGGGTGTGCACCCACAATCACCGCATCGTTGTCAGTACGTCTGACCGCTGGAACGCCGGTCGCACCGAGCTGACGCGCCTCTTCGTATTCACGAAAAATCAGCGACTCGACCTCTTCCGAGTGCGCGAACTCGAAAGCTTCGCCGGGCAAGCCTTCGCCGTCCCACAACGCACGCAAGACCTCGAACGACGATATGTCGCGGTTCTCCGCGAAATACGCCGTCATCAAGCGATCGTGCATTTGCCGAAAGGCCGCAGGAGACACCCTTGCAGCGGCCTTGGCAACCCGGTGTGGCGGCACGCTGTGCGTCGGTGGCCCCTCTTCCGAGGTCCACACCCGGAACGGCCCCGCATCCGATTCGGCGCCCGGACGCAGCCAGGACTCCGTGTACTTGCGAAATCGCTCGAGGTCACGCGCGACTCTCTTCTCCGGACGGAGTAGATAGCTTCGCCACTCGATTTCGATCCGGCCTTCGTATTCTTCTGCGAGACGTTCGAGCCGTCGCGAAGCATTCCAGCACCAGGGACAGAGGTAGTCTGAATAGGCAATGAATCGAACGGGGTTCAGATCCATCGCGAGCGACTCAGGAGGCCGACTCGAAGCGGCCGTAGCCACCCCGGAAAAAGAGCAGCGGCTCCCCATCACTCACGTGCGCCTCCTCGATCTCCCCAACGCAGAGCACGTGATCCCCGGCGTCATGGATAGCGACAACTCGGCAGTCGAGATTGACGAGGGCGTCTCGAATCAATGGAGCGCCAGTGATCGCCTCAAAGGTTTCCACGCCTTCGAACCGTTTGAACTCGTCCTTCTTGGATGCAAATTTATTCGAGAGCGAATCCTGGCTGACGCGCAGAACGTTGACGCCAAAACACTGGCCCTCCTCGATCAGGCCGGTCGTCACGGAGGATTTCGCCGCGCAAACGACTGCCAGAGGTGGGTCGAGGGAAACGCCGCTGAAATCAGACACAGTCATACCATGGATCTGCCCGCCGGCTCGCGACGTCACGATGGTGACCCCACTCGGCCAAGAGCCCATCGCAGCACGAAATTCGTCGGCATCAATCGCCATTCATCTCCTCTCACGCGTGATCTCTTCGAAACCACTCTTGACTGACGACAGCTCGTCGATCTTCCCCTCCATCACATAGGCTAACACGCCTAGGGATTCACTGCGTGTACAAGATTATCGCGGTCCTTCGCGCTCGTCGGGCCCCCCTGCAAGAACCCAAGAACATAAGGCCCCACAATATCCAGCGGACGAATTCCGGGGGCGAGCTCCGCCGCCAACCCGTAGAGCAATGAGAATGCGCGCCCCCACGCGACCAGTCCATCGGGCAGCTGAAAGCTACGTAGCATCCACATGTGTTCGCGCATCTTCGCGAAATAGTCACCGAAATCGATGTCTGTCAACTCTTTTGGCGTCAGATTGTAGTAGGCCGGATCGAACGAGATCCGAGCAAGCTCACGCGCTGACTCCCGGTCTTCAGCCCGAATGATTCCGACCGTAATCATGCTCTCGACCCATAGATCCTCATTGCGCGTAACCGCCGCCAACACGTTCGACCGAATGCCGTCCATGACCTCCGGTGCGATGCTCTCGTTCATTCCGAAGTCGATAATCGCGACTTTACCGTCGAGATCGACGAAGAGGTTGCCGGGATGCGGATCGCAGTGAAAAAAGTAGTCGCGAAACATTTGGTGCAAAAACGCCCGTGTCGCCCATTCGACCGCCTCGGTCACGTCAATACCGCGTGCGGAGAGTGCTGCGCGGTCGTTGATCTTGTCGCCCTCGATGTATTCCATCGTCAGCACCCGTCGAGACGTCGTTTCCCAATCGATTCGAGGAATGCGCAAGTGCGAAAAGAGCTCCGCGTCCTGGGAGAGATTCGCCTTGACCCGCTCGGCCGCTGAGCCTTCACGCTGGTAGTCCATCTCTCCGCGCAGCGAGCTCGCCAGCTGTGCATAGACCGACATCAGATCGGGCGGCACCAGCGGATTGAAGAGCCACAGCGCGATTTTCACCATCTGCAGATCGAGTGCGACCGAACGCTCGACGCCTGGGTAGAGGACCTTGACCGCAACGTCGCGTCCGGCGAGATCCCGAGCACGATGAACCTGGCCAAGACTTGCTGAAGCGACGGGGGACTTCTCGAAACTCTGGAAGAGCTCACTCACGGGACGACCGAGTTCGTGCTCGATCTGTATTTCGATCTCCTCGAAATCATGCGGCGGCACGCGATCCTGCAACCTGACGAGCTCTCGGGTCATCACATCAGGAATAACGTCGATGCGGAGACTCGCCACCTGCCCCAGCTTGATCAACCCCCCCCGAAACTCAGTCGCTACTCGAACAAAACGAGCAGCAAATCGGCCGAATCGATCCTCCAGCCAGCCTGCCTCGCGATTTAGCCAACCTCGACGCAAGAGCCGGTGGAGAAGATAGACCCAGGCCGCCTCCGCGATCAGTGAGAGCAGGACCAGCGCACGGCCCGCCAGCGACAGGACCGAAGGGGCGTGACGTGACGCCATGGTCGGCTCAATTCTCCGGTTTCGGCGCGCCGGGCGCGGACGGTATGAGACGAATTTCGATCCGTCGATTTCGAGCGCGATTCTCGGGCGAGTCATTCGCGACGCGTGGATCGTTCGGCCCGAGTGAAACGGCTGCAAGTCGGCCACCCGGTACGCCCTGCTCTTCGAGCAAGCGCACGACGCTTGCCGCACGCGCAGCGGCAAGCTCCCAATTCGAGGGGAACCGTTTAGCCAGAGTGCCTCGAATTCGGAGATTGTCGGTATGGCCACGCACCTCGATGAAATCATCGAGATCCGTCAAGCGGGCCGCGACCTTGATGAGCACATCCCGCCCGATCTGATCGAGCTTCGCGGAGCCCGACGCAAACAGCACGTCATCCGAAACATTGAGTCGTAGCCCCTCGCGCAATCGCTCGATTTCGATCTGGCCCGAAGACACTTCCGATTCGAGATCGGTCAACAGCTCGGTGTAGGTGCTCTGCATCGATGCGATCTGTGTTTCGCGGAGGGCCAACGCGGTGGCCGCCTCCATGCGAGCGAGTCGTTCGATCTCCAGGTCACTGTCGAGCTTTGTGGCCTTGCTCTCTACTCGCGCGAGATTGCTCGCGAGCGTCGTCCGGGTGATGCGTTCGTCCTCAAAGGATTCCTGCGCATCCAGATACTGCTCTTCGAAGCTGTTGCGTTCGATTTCAAGGCGCGCGACCTCGCTCGCCAACTCGTCACGAGCCGCGACTGTTTCGTCGTGCTGGTTCTGGAGCTCATCGAAGGAGGTTCGTGTCACACATCCACAAAAAATCAGGCTCGCGGTCAGATAAACGACGACTCGAAACAACGCAACCTCCCAAGCTCAGTTTGACGGCGCCTCGCAGAGTGTATGCCGAAGTGCCTCTTCGATCGTACCGACAAAGCACAGTTCGAGCCCGTCCAGCAGGTCGGAAGAAATTTCCTCGACATCCCGGCGATTGCGTTCCGGAAGCACGACCCGTTCGATACCCGCCCGCTTGGCTGCAAGCACTTTTTCCTTGATGCCACCGACCGGAAGGACCTTTCCGCGCAGAGTAATCTCACCCGTCATCGCGACGCGCGGCAGCGTCGATCGTCCGGTGAGCAGTGATGCAAGCGACGACACCATCCCGATCCCCGCGGACGGTCCATCCTTCGGCACTGCGCCCTGGGGCACGTGCAGGTGAACGTCGTGGGTATCAAATGACGCCGGATCGAGTTCAAGGAGTTCGGCATGATTGCGCAGCCAAGAGCGCGCGGCCTCGACGGATTCCCGCATGACTTCGCCCATCGAGCCCGTCAGCTTGAGCGCGCCCTTGCCGACCATTTGCGTCGATTCAATGAAGAGGATATCTCCGCCAGACGGTGTCCAGGCGAGTCCAACTGCAACCCCGGGAATCGAGTCGTCCTCTGCCAGCTCGGGTTCCGCCTTGATCGGACCCAGCAGGTCCAAAACGCTCGCCTCGTCGATCACTGCGTCATGCGTAGCCCCCGGCTCTTCCTCTGCCACACGCCGCGCGACTTTGCGACACACGGCACCGATCTCTCTCTCCAGACTTCGCACGCCCGCTTCCCGCGTATAGCTTTCGATGATCTTTCTGAGCCCACCGTCGGTGAGTTCGAAACCGACGTCCGCTATCCCGTTGCGTTCGATCTGTCGCGGAATCAGAAAACCGCGCGCAATCTCGACCTTCTCCTCGAGCGTATACCCGGGAAGCTCGATGACCTCCATCCGGTCGCGAAGAGCAGGCGGAACCGTGTCCATCAGGTTGGCGGTCGCGATGAAGAGCACCTGCGAAAGATCGAAGGGGACTTCGAGATAATGGTCGCTGAATTCGGAATTCTGTTCCGGATCGAGCACTTCGAGCAACGCCGATGAAGGATCGCCCCGACCATCCGCCCCGACCTTGTCGATCTCGTCGAGAACGATCACCGGATTGCGGGTGCCCGCCTTGCGCAGCCCTTGAATGAAGCGGCCTGGTAGAGCACCCACATAGGTTCGACGATGACCACGAACTTCCGCTTCATCCCGAACTCCGCCTAGCGAAATGCGTACGAATTCGCGGCCGAGCGCCCGCGCAACCGATTTGCCCAACGACGTCTTTCCCGTCCCGGGCGGTCCCACGAAACACAGAATCGGCCCCTTCAGATCTCGTTTCAACGAAAGCACAGCTATGTATTCAATGATCCGATCCTTGATCTTTTCCAGACCGAAGTGATCGGCGTCGAGCACCTCGCGGGCGACTTTGACATCGAGCTTGTCCTCTGACGTCTCATTCCATGGAAGCGCCACGACCCAGTCGAGATAATTTCGAATAACAGCGTGCTCGGCAGCGGAAGACGGGGTCTGAGCAAACCGTTCGAGCTCACGCGTTGCCTGCTTGAGCGCCTCTTCGGGCATTCCAGCAGCTTCGATTTCTGTCCGCAGCCTTTCGACTTCTTCCTCGTCGTCTTCACTCTCACCGAGTTCCCGGCGGATTGCTTCGAGCTGTTGCCGCAGCATGTATTCGCGCTGCGTTTTCCCCATCTCGTTCTGGACTTTCTGCTTGATCTCGGTCTCGATCTGCAGCGCTTCCGTCTCTTTCGAAAGTTGATCGAGCACGAGCCGCAAGCGAATTCCGATATGATTCGCTTCGAGAATCTGCTGTTTCCCGGCGACGTCCAGATCGAGATTCGAAGCCACGAGATCTGAAAGCTTCGAAGGGTCCCCAAGGTTGGCGACGAGCACCTGCAGTTCATCCGAAAGCCGAGAACTCTCGGCGACGAGCGTGCTGAACTGCTGCGCAACGCTTCGAACGAGCGCCGTCATCTCGACCGACTCGTCATCCTCTCCCGTTTCCTCGATCCGCTCGATCTCAGCACGCAGGAACGGTTCTTCGGCCGTAAACTTCCCCAGCGTGACCCGTGCGACACCCTGCACGAGAAGGCGATAGGACTCGTCCGGGAATTTGAGCATCTTCACGATGCGAAGCACGGTCCCGACGCTGTAGACGTCGTCTGCGCCCGGCGGACCACGCAAGTCTCGTTTGACCGCCGTGCAGACCATCAGGCGGTCCGGACGCACGAGCACGTCGTCGATCAAACGCTGGGATGCCGGCGTGTTGACGAGCAATGGCGAGAGTAGATACGGAAAGAGCACCGTATTTTTGAGGGGTAGGACCGGCAACTCGTCCGGAAGCTCGATCAGCTCATCCGCCTCGTCTTCCGGCCCGCTCCCGACGCGGATCTCCATCCCGCCGCCGAGTTCCTCTTCGATCTGTTCCTCGTCTTCTATCAATTACTCCGCCTCGATTTCGAGCGTGCGTCGTTCTGGACTCCGTTTTGGAATCCGTACTTCCAGGAAACCGTCCTCGAGCCGCGCTCGTACCGCATCCGAATCGAAGACTGCTTGTATCGCGATCTCGCGCTCGAAGGGTCCGAAAGAAATCTCCATCTGCTGCAAACGATCGATCGCCGCCGAGCTTGGTGTACGCCGCACGCCGCGTAGTCGAAGCACAGTTCCTTCGACATTCACTCGCAGATCCTCGCCCCTCACCCCCGCAACTTCGAAACGCACGATGACTTCGTCAGCCGTCTCGAACACATCCGCCGAGGGCTGCCAACGATCCCCACGCAATCGATCGGGAAACTCGCCGTACAGTTCGACGAGAGGATGGGGGCGGGGTTTCTCAGGAATCGTCGTTCTCCTGGGTAAACTCGGCGTCGATCACATCGTCGTCGGCACGAGTCGAAGAATCACCAGACCCGCCGGAAGACGCGGCGTCACCTTCGGGTGCCGCAGACTCGGTCTTGTAGAGCTTCTCGGCGATCTTGTGCAGCTCGGCTTCGACCCGCTGGTGGGCCGCATCGAGCTTCGCGGCATCGCCGGATTCGAGATCGGCCTTCGCGTCCGCCAAGGCCGATTCGAGCGAAGCCTTGTCAGCGTCGTCCAGCTTTTCGGCGCTTTCCGCGATCGTCTTCTCCGCCTGGTAGATGAGGCTATCGAGCTGGTTCTTCTTCTCGATCCCGTCGCGACGCTCAGCGTCATCGCTGGCATTCGCTTCCGCGTCCTTCACCATGCGATCGATCTCGTCGCCGTTGAGCCCGCCACTTCCCTCGATCCGAATCGACTGTTCCTTGCCCGATGCCTTGTCAATGGCCCCGACCGACAGAATACCGTTCGCATCCATGTCGAAGGTGACTTCGACCTGCGGCACTCCCCGAGGTGATGGTGGAATTCCGTCCAGGATGAAGCGACCGATTTCGCGGTTGTCCGTCGCCAGTTCACGCTCACCCTGCAGGACCCTGATCTCGACCTGTGGCTGATTATCCGCCGCCGTCGAGAACGTTTGCTGTGCCTTTGTCGGAATCGTCGTATTCCGCTCGATCAGCTTCGTCATCACGCCACCAAGTGTCTCGATCCCCAGAGACAGCGGCGTCACATCGAGCAGCAACACATCCTTTACATCGCCCGCGAGAACGCCGCCCTGGATTGCCGCACCCACCGCGACAACTTCATCCGGATTCACCGTCTGGTTGGGCTCTTTCCCGAAGAGTGCCGCGACCTTTTGCTGAACCAACGGGACGCGTGTCGTCCCGCCGACAAGTACGATTTCGTCGATCTCGCTCGCCGAAAGGCCCGAGTCCGCCAGTGCCAATCGACAGGGCTCGAGGCTCCGATCGACGAGATCATCGATCAGCTGTTCGAATTTCGCGCGAGACAGCTTCAGGGTCAGATGCTTCGGTCCGCTCGCATCCGCAGTGATGTAGGGGAGATTGATATCCGTCGTCTGGGCGGTAGATAGCTCGATCTTCGCCTTCTCTGCGGCCTCTCGAAGCCGCTGCACAGCCATTGGATCGTTGCGCAGATCGAGACCCTGATCCTTCTTGAATTCCTCGACGAGATAGTCGATCACGCGCTGATCTAGATTGTCACCTCCAAGATGCGTGTCGCCATTCGTGGCCTTCACCTCGACGACATTCTCGCCAACCTCGAGAATCGAGATATCAAAGGTGCCACCGCCAAAGTCGAATACGGCAATCTTCTCATCGTCTTTCTTGTCGAGTCCGTAGGCGAGCGCGGCGGCTGTCGGCTCATTGATGATTCGCTTGACATCCAGACCGGCAATCTTGCCAGCGTCCTTCGTGGCCTGGCGTTGAGCGTCGTTGAAGTAGGCGGGAACCGTAATCACTGCCCCGGTCACCGTCTGTCCCAGATAGGATTCAGCGGCGGCCTTGAGCTTCGCGAGGATCATCGCCGAAATTTCTGGCGGCGCATACGATGCGTCGTCGATCTCGACCGTGACCGTCCCGTCTTTGCCTTCGACGACCTTGTAGGGGACCAGACTGGTCTCCTCCGGAACCTCGGAAAGGCGTCGGCCCATGAATCGCTTGATCGAATAAACCGTCCGAGTCGGATTCGTAACAGCCTGACGCTTCGCGATCGCACCGACGAGCCGCTCACCGTCGTCCGTGAAGGCCACGACCGACGGTGTGGTCCGCCCGCCTTCCTCGTTTGCAATGACGGTCGGCTGTCCGCCCTCCATCACCGACACCACGGAATTGGTGGTACCCAGGTCGATGCCGATGATCTTTCCAGAATCTGCCATTGAATTTCGCCTCGCATGATGATCGCGATGTCCCATTTTCAGGACGACCGCTGTGAATGGTTGCGAAACCTGTACCCGAACAGCGCTCTGTCAATCCGCACGACACAGAATTAGAGATCCCCCCTACAGGAGAGGTGCACGAGAGCCAAAGTGCGCCGGATCACCCACTCCGCTCCAATCGCGCGGTGAATCCCCCCCCGAGAGTCTCAAAGTCGTTCATCCGCCGCTCCCAGGAACCCTGAACCAGGCTCCGGGTCCACAAGCTAAAGGGGAGACGCGCCGATAAAAGACCGGCGAATGATGTGATGGATCTCCAGTAACCGCCTGAAATTCCGATGGTTTGATTGGAGATGGCCCAGTGGTCCGGCTATATTTCCAAAGCTCTACCGCCGGATACTCATTCCCGGCGGGGCGTTCGGAAACGACGGTCCGCCTGAGCAGAATATGGGGGAAGTAGAGCACGATGGGTGCGTGGCTAATCATGGCGGTCAACGGGGCCCTGCTCGGTGCGTGTTGCTACCTGGTGGCGGACGTCGTGACCCAGATCGGGTCGGAAGCGCTCGAACCCGGACCGATCATTTCCAGCCCGCCACAGGTGGAGGAGACGGCCGACAATCGCAGTGCAGCTCCCTCAGTGATTCTCGACCGAAACCTCTTCGGCGCCCAGCTCACCGGAGATGCCCAGGTCGCCGAGACCGAAGTCGATGAACCCCTCACTGCGACCAAGCTTCCATTGCGTCTTCTCGGAACCGCCGCTGCCAATCGCGAGGAACGCTCCCGGGCCGCAATCGAAGACGAGAAGACGCGCAAGCATATGGTCGTTGCAGTCGGCGATCGACTCGAAGGTCACAACCGCGTTCGTGTCACAGGAATCGAACGCACGCGAGTCATCCTCGACAACGCGGGACGACCCGAGGAACTGCTTCTCGACGAAGGCGGCCCCAAGCAGCAGCCAGCTCGAAAGCGCAACTCCCGACAAGTCCGACGAAAGCCCGCCGCAGACAAGCAGGAAAGTCTGAATAATCGACTCAAGGAGCTCTCCGGCGATGACGGTCAGGGCATCTCCAAGATTCTTTCTTCCGCGCGTATCGTGCCTCATTACGAAGATGGCAAGATGCAGGGCATGAAGGTCGACGCAATCAAAGCGAATAGTGTCTTCGAGAAGATCGGTTTCCAGAATGGCGACATCATCACCGAAGTAAACGGCATCGTCATCGATCGACTCGAAGCAACCAGTGCCATCTTCGACGAGTTCGCAGACGCCGATTCGATACAGACCGCAGTACGCCGTGGCAACGAAGCCATCACAATGTCGGCGAATGCCGACGAGCTCATGGAGCAGCCCTAGCGTGCGCCCGCAAACCTCACTTCGCCGCCCGTTGCGGACGCGAGTCGCCCTCCTCCTTCGGACCCTCTGCGTTGGATTCTGCCTTGCCTCCCTCATCGTTCAGCCCGTTTTCGCGCAGGAGGATGTCGCGAACGATGAGCAGGATGTCGTCGATGAACTCGTTTCCCTCGACTTCAGTGACGTCGAGCTCCCGGTCGTCGTCGACACGATTTCGCGGATGACCGGCTACAACTTCATTTACGACGATCGCGTTCGGGGTCGCGTCACGATTGTTTCGCCAACCCGTGTGACCGTCGATCAGGCCTTCGCCGTTTTCGAGTCCGTGCTCAAGGTGAAGGGCTTTTCGCTCGTCCTCGGCCCGGGCGACACATACAAGATCATCCCGATTCGCGATGTCAAGGAATCGAGCATCGACACGATCAAGGATGGGCGCCCCTCCCGCAATCGAGATCGATTCGTCACGCGACTGGTGCCACTTCGATTCATCGACGCCGTTGCGATCACCCAGACGATCAAACCCTTGATCTCCAAGGACGCATCACTCGTCGCGTATGCGGCGACGAATACGATCATCGTCACCGATAGCGAAAGCAATATTCGACGCCTGCTCTCGATCCTGGACGCGATCGATGTCGAGAGCTATCGCAACGAATTGGCCGTGATCAAAATCGAACACGCCGACGCAAATACGCTCGGCCAGCAGCTATCGGAAATCTATGGTGCTGAAGTAGCGAGTGCTTCCGGCACAGCGACGGCAGCGCAGCGCCGAACACAGGCGCGTCGCCGGACCAGCAATGCCGCCACCGCTGCGGCCAACGCGCCCGCATCAGGAGGTCTCGCCGGACCGAGCGTGAGGATTCTCACCGACGAACGGACGAATTCTCTGCTCATACTCTCTTCACGCCAGCAGCTGGCGGACATCCGAAAGCTCGTCCAGAAGCTCGACATCCCGGTCACGGGCGGCGGACGAATCAACGTCTACTACCTGCGCCATGCCGATGCCGAGGAACTCTCTGAGACGGTCAATTCCCTGCTCAGTGGAGCTGGATCCAGCGGCGGCGCTCGAGCGGGCGCGGCCGGCGGAGGCGCAGCCAACGTACAGAGCCTTCGATCCCTCGTGACGCCACTCGCCGAAGGCGTCACGGTCACCGCCGATCCTGCCACGAATTCCCTCGTCATCCAGGCCAGCAAGGAGGCGTACGAGACGCTGCGCGGCGTCATCGAAAAGCTCGACGTCTCTCGCCCTCAGGTCCTCGTCGAGGCGCTGATCGTCGAAGTCGACGTCACCGACAGTCTCGATCTCGGTGTCAGCGCGGCTATTCGGCTCATCAACGGCGATACCGACATTCTCTTTTCGACCGGTGCCAACGTCTTGACCGGCGGAGCTTCCGGCCTGGTCGCAGCGGCCCTTCGATCGCAGGCCCACGATGATCCGTCAGAAGCCTTCGACCCGACCAAACCGGGGGACCGAAATGGCACCAACCTGAAACTCGGTATCTCCGCGTCCAAATCCGACGCCGATGTCAACATCGTGTCTGCGCCACATATCCTGACCTCCGACAATGAAGAAGCAGAGATTCGCATCGGACAGAACATTCCGATCGTGACCGGGCGAACCGATGCAGCCACGGGCGGGGAGTCGCTGTCCCAGGCCGTGAGCGTCGAGCGTCAGGATATCGGGATCACCCTGCGCGTTACGCCTCAGATCAGTGAGGGCGACACTGTGCGTCTGCAGCTCTTCCAGGAACTGACCGAAGTCACCGAATCCGAGGCGGGTAATGTCGAGGATGTCGGCGTGACGCTAACCAGTCGCAAGGTCGAGAACACGGTCGTCGTCGACGACGGCGAAACGGTCGTGATCGGTGGCCTCATCAGCGAAAGTTTCACGGACGCTCTTTCGGGCGTGCCCTGGCTGGCTGACATCCCCTATCTCGGCTGGCTCTTCAAACAAAAGGCCGAACGACTTCGCAAGATCAATCTACTCATCTTCCTCACGCCCAACATCGTGCGTAGCGCTGAAGACCTCGAGCAGGAGACGATTCGAAAGCGACTCGAGATCGAGGATGCGTTCGGGGACGCGAGTCAATTCGCAGAATTGGCCGAATATGCCAAAGGCTCCGCTCCTGCGGCCTTTAGCGTTGAGGACCGTCTCAGAGCGCACTCTGCGCGATATCCGATCGAACGCATGCGCGAACTCGAGAGACGACGCGCCGAGAAAGATGCCTCACTCGAGCGAGAATCCGAGGCCAGAGCCCTTCCAGCAGCCCAGGTTTACGCGGTGCAGGTTGCGACCTTCTTCGACGAAACAAAGGCAACCCAGACTCTCACGACCCTGCTCGACGCGGGTTATGACGGAACGCTCGTCTCGACGGAATCGGGCGGGCGGCTCGTATTCAGCGTTCAGCTCGGGCCCTTCAGCGATCTACAGGAAGCCGAACGCGCTGCCAGAACCCTCGACGCCGCGTATGGCTACAGCGCTTCCGTGACGGTGTTGCGCCAGGACAAGTTGTGAGTACGGCAGTCCTCGGCGACCGGCAGAGCGATGAAAGCCTCGAGCTCGGGCAGATCCTCGTGCGCGAAACCCGGCTTTCCCCAGAGCAGCTCGAACAGGCTCGGCTGCGACAGATCGAAAGCCATGAACGGCTGGCCGATGTCCTCGTCGGAGAGGGCTTCCTGAACGCCGACGAGGTCCTTCAGGCCCTTGGCCACCAACAGGGTCTCGCGATCGTTTCCAACATCGATCCCGAGGAAGTCGACGAAACGTTGTTGCCGACGGTACCGATCAACTTTGCGAAACAACATTGCCTGCTTCCCCTCGGCTGGACGGCCGAGGGCGTGTTGCGTGTCGCTATTTCCGATCCCCTCGATGTCGCTCCGATCGACGACCTGCACCTGCTTTTCGACGGTGCGGAAATCGAGCTCGTGCTGGCCCGTGAATCCGTTGTTCTGTCTGCGATCAACCTCGCCTACGACCGTGGCGTTGCCTCGACGGATCAGCTCGCCGAAGAGGCGCATGACGATCTCGACGCCCTGGCGACCCAGGCTTCCCATGAACCCCAGGATCTGCTCGATTCAACCGACGACGCACCCATCATCCGGCTGGTCAATTCGCTCCTTCAACACGCGGTCAAGGAGCGTGCGAGCGATATTCACATCGAGCCGTTCGAGAAAGAAATCCGAATTCGATTTAGAATCGATGATGTGCTCTACGAGCCGATGAAGCCCCTGCCTCGCACCCTGCAGGCGTCCATTGCTTCGCGAATCAAGATCATGGGCAACCTCGATATCGCCGAAAAGCGATTGCCCCAGGACGGCCGGATTCGGTTGAAGATTGCAGGCCGAGACTATGACGTACGGCTATCCACTGTCCCCGTCACTTTCGGTGAGCGTCTCGTACTTCGTCTGCTCCCGGACACGCAGGAGCTCCTCGACCTCGAAAAGATTGGATTCAACCCGACCCAACTCGTTGCCCTCGATCGGATCATGAAACGACCCAACGGGATCTTCCTCGTGACCGGGCCGACCGGCAGCGGCAAGACGACGACGCTGCACGCCGCTCTCGCAAAGATCAACGGCCCCACCAAGAACATCATCACGATCGAAGATCCGATCGAGATCACCCAGAAGGGTGTCGGCCAGATCGAAGTCAATCCGAAAATTGATCTCTCCTTCGCGGCGGGTCTGCGAGCGATACTGCGACAAGACCCCAACGTCGTACTCGTGGGGGAGATTCGAGACAAGGAGACCGCCGAGATCGCGATCCAGGCATCGCTGACAGGTCACCTCGTGCTTTCGACCCTGCATACGAACGACGCGGCCAGCGCGCTGACACGGCTCGTCGATATGGGGGTCGAACCCTTCCTCGTCGGATCGTCACTCGTCGCCGTGCTCGCCCAACGACTGGTTCGCGTCCTCTGCCTCGAATGCCGAGAGGCCTACACCACGACTGACGAAGAACTACGCGAGATCGGCGTCAAGCCCCCGGGCCGACCCGTTACGCTATTCCGAGCGGGCGACTGTCCAGCCTGTAGCCACACCGGCTACCACGGCCGTATGGGCATTTTTGAGTTGATGACGATCGACGATGAGATTCGCGCCCTGCTCAGCCAGAACGTGGATTCCAAGACGATCAAGGCCACAGCCATGCGGAAGGGCATGGGAACCCTGCGTGCGGACGGCGCCCGAAAGGTCCTCGCCGGTACGACTTCTGTCGCCGAGGTGATTCGGGCAACGGAAGAAGAAGGCAGCTCCAGCCAGGTCTAGACCGTTCTCGAGATGGCGCCTCGAGATCAGGATCGATGAACAGACCGGTCGTTGTAGCAGCACACAGAAACGGAGATAACGCGTGCCTGTCTATGCCTACAAAGGCGTGAACCAATCGGGCAAGCCGACCAAGGGCACGGTCAGCGCCGACGGGCTGCGCGCCGCACGGGCTCAGATGCGCGCGGGCGGCGTTTTTCTGACTGAAATCAACGAAACCGAGGGAGGCAAGAGCGAAGCGACGGGCCTGACGACTTCCGGCAAGGGTCTCAACTTCGAAATCAACCTCCCAACCCGAATCCCGCCCATGGAGATTGCCATGTCGACTCGACAGCTTGCAACTCTCGTCGGAGCTGGCGTACCGCTCGTACAGTCTCTTTCCGCGCTGGTCGAGCAGACGGAACATCGCGCCCTCAAGGGTGTCTTTTCTCAGGTGAGAGACAAAGTCAATGAGGGAGCCTCTCTTGCCGACGCGCTCGTTTCGACGGGCCGATTCGACAATCTCTACGTATCGATGGTCCGCGCGGGCGAGGCGAGCGGCGCACTCGAAGCCGTGCTCGCCCGAGTCGCGGACTACCTCGAAGATCAGGTGCGCCTCAATAGCCGAGTCATGTCGATCCTCACCTATCCACTCTTCATGCTGGTTTTTGCCGCAGTCGTCGTCGGCGTCATGGTGACACTCGTGCTTCCGCAGATCACGGAACTCTTGATTTCACAGAACCTCGACCTGCCCTGGTACACGGCCGCCGTAATCGGCTTCTCCGATATTCTGCGCGGTTACTGGTGGCTGATCATCCTCGCCGGAATTGCCCTCGCCATGCTCTACCGCACCATCGGGCGGACCGAGCGAGGGCGCTCGGCCCTCGACCGATTCTGGCTCAAATTCCCGGTGATCGGTCGTGTAATCCGGTACCTTGCCATCGCCCGATTCACAAGGACGCTTGGTTCATTGCTGGCAAGCAGTGTCAACATCGTTCAGGCGCTGAACATCGCCAGGCACGTGGCCAATAACTCCGTATTCGAGAATGCGGTCGACACGGCGCGAGACGCCATCCTCGAGGGCGCCGCATTGGCCACTCCGCTGCGACAGAGCGGTGAGTTCCCTCCCATGGTGACCACGATGGTCGAGGTGGGAGAACGCTCGGGCGATCTCGAGGGGATGCTGATCAAGGTCGCCGATACTTATGAAGAGCAGGTCGAGACCAGCATTTCGCGTCTGACCTCACTGCTCGAGCCCATACTGATTCTGGTCATGGTCGGTATTGTTGGCATCATCATCATGGCTGTATTGATGCCCATGCTCCAACTGACAGAGAGCATCGGCTAGCAATGAGACCCGCAGAAATGGCGTCTCATCCGGAGATTTCGATGACGAACAGATACGACAGCCTCGAGACAGCACCCCTCGCGAACGTCAAGCCAAGACGCCGACAGGCGGGGTTCACCCTGATCGAGATCATGGCGGTCGTCGTGATCATGGGCATGCTAATGGCGACGCTCGCCGTCGGGATCAGTGGCCAGATCGACAAGGCACGCGTATCGACGACCCGAACGAAGATCGTACGCATCGAGCAGGCACTCGAGTTCTACCAGATGGACAACGCACGCTTTCCGACGTCGGACCAGGGACTCGACGCGCTCGCCAACAAGCCTTCCGCCCCGCCCGTTCCGCGTGCATTCACTCCGGGTGGCTACATCAAGGCCGACGGACTCGTGGATCCCTGGGGCCAACCCTTTCAGTACCGCATCCCGGGTTCGAATAATCCTCATTCCTTTGATCTCTGGTCTCTGGGGCCAGATGGGGTCGAAGGGGGTGACGACATCGCAAATTGGACTACCGACGAGAATGTTTGACGGGCGCCATCTCTGAGTAGACAGCATGAATCGATCGACACAGAATTTTCGAGATTCCGCTACACGCGGCTTTACGTTGATCGAGATCATTGCCGTGATCGCGATCATGGGGATGGTCTTTGCGATCGGCATCCCGCGCCTGAGCACCTCCAAATTGCGAGGACTCCGTACTGAAGCTGAGTCCATCGCAGCGAGCCTCGAGTTCGCGCGACAGCGCGCGATCATGACGGGGATCCCCCATCGGGTCCTGATTGATCTGGAAGAAGGTGGGTACCGCGTCGAATGGCTCGTGGACGAAGATCGTGCTTTCGAGGCAATCAGCGACGCGGACGTTGAGTTCGCAGCTTCCGACTTCGATCAGGATCTCGACAATCCAGACAACGGCGGTGCCGATCTCATCGACTTCCACCCACCAGTGCGAGACGAACGCGATTACTACCCGATCCCCAACCGCCAGCTCGGCTCCTTTACCTGGCTCGATGACTCTCGGTATTTCGTCGGACTCGACAGCTCATCGGGCTGGATCGAGGGTGGTGAGGTCGAGATCGTATTCGATGCGGACGGAACGACCGAGTACCTCCTGCTCGAAATCGCAGATTCCAGCGATCACCATCTGACACTCGAGGTCGAACCGCTGCTCGACCGGGTGCGACGACGCGAGGGAGCGGCTCGGTCATGAAGTGGACGGCGAATAGACGGTCTCGTCGCGGCGAACGCGGTCTCACCCTGCTCGAAGTCCTCGCTGCGGCCATGATATTCGCGATGGTGATGACCGTCTTGATCAGTACGAGCTCGACGGCGGTCCACAACGTCGGTGTCTCTGCCCGCCGCCTCGAAGCCAACCTCGTGGCCGACGAACTTCTTGCCGATCTCGAGATCCAGATGAAACAAGGGATCGCTCCCGTGATCGAAGAGAACGAAACGACGCGTGACCAGTATGCCATCCGCGTATTTCGAACCGAAATCATTCAGGATCAGGCAGCAGCAGATTCGGGAGGCCCTGAACTCAGCGTCGCATCAATGCTCGGCACGGAACTGCCAGAAGTGGCCAAGCATCTAAAACAGTACGACATCGAAGTCAGCTGGTTCGAGCAAAACGGCCCCCAACGTGTCACCCGAACGAGCTTCGCATTCGACTGGCAGGCCGCCGCGATCGAGTTCAGCGATCTCTTCACGCGAGATAAAGGCATCGCGGGCGGCCTCGATCAGCTCGGCGGCGATGGGGCAGGCGACGAGGAAATCGGCGGAATGAATGGCGGCAGCGGCTCCGCCGGACGAAATCAACCCGGCTCCACCACGAGAACTGGAGACACGCCCAGAGAGAATATTCGTCAAAACGGCCACAACGCTCGAAAGGAGCACTTTCGCAAACTTCGTGAACGGGGACAGAATTGAGCTTGGGCGCACAGTGGCTTCAACATGACTGATCGCCGCACAGGCTTCACCTTGATCGAAGTGGTGGGCGCATTTTTCATGATGGTGGTCATCCTGGTCTTCATCACCGGAATCTTTGTCGAGAATGGTCGACAGCGAACGGCCGCAACCGAACTCATGCGGGAACGACTCTCTGCGACGGGTGCTCTCGATCTGATGGCGAACGACCTCGAAGGCGCGATCTTCGTCGCTCGGGCCGAGGATGGCGCCGGAGATCCGGAGAGTCATCCCTGGCGAGTCCTTGCCGAGAGCGGTGGGGACTATGGCGCGGTCGCGATTCGCTTCGTGACCCAGAATGCACCGAGCAGCAACACCGCCGAACACGTCTCGAACTGGGTCGAAGTCGCCTATTTTCTCGAGGAGGATGAGGCGGGCGACCAGGTCCTCTGGCGATGGCGCTCCGCACGCCCGCCGAACGAGGCGCCGAATGGGTTTCCGGACTCGAGCGAATCCGGTTCGATGCGAGTCGCGGTCGGCGTCAGTGAATTTGGTGTGCGCTTCCTCGACTTCGAGGGCAACTGGCTCGATGAATGGGACTCCACCTTCCAGCCTTCGAATCAGGCATTGCCAGAAGCAGCCGAGATCTCGCTCGCCCTCTTTCGCGCGGCACGGCGCGGTGAATCACTCGAGGGGGAAATTCAGCTCCCTGGTCTGCTTCATGTTCGACGCGTCTCGATGGTGATGCGCCCGATCGACGTCGCAGCGCTCATCCAGCTCGAAGAGGATGGCGACGACGAAGCGGGATGTTTCACGATCAGCCAGTGCCTCGACGAGGGCGACAACGAATGGCACGCAGCGGAACTCGAGGATGATTGCGGAGGCGACGATGAGCTCTGCGAGCTTCTGGCGAATCCGGGTTCAAGCTGTTGGAGTGCGATCGAGAGCGGCTATCCAGGGGTCGCTGCGCGTGCCCCAGAAAGTTGTGGATCATGAAGAAGCGCCCCACGAGCAACCAGCGCGAGCACTCCGCCGATCGACGCCGATCGAAGGGGATCGTACTCGCCATCGTGCTCGTCCTCATTTTCGTGCTGGTCACGGCCGTCTATGCCTTTCAGCGTAGAGCGATCATCGACACGTCGATCGCGACCAATCGACTGCGCGGCGCGGAAGCCGAGGCCCTGGCGCGCGGAGGGCTGCGAGTAGCTGAGGCAATCGTCTTTCTCACCCGCCTGAAACAAGAATCCGATGTTGCGGGATCAACGGCGGGAGGAGCTGGGGATCCGACTGCCAACGCGGCTGAAGCACTGGGGACGAATGAGCTATGGGCCAGTATTGGTGACTTCCCGCTCGAACTAGAAGGCGGCCAGACGCTTCGCATTTCGATCGAAGACGAAGGCGCCCGCTTGAATCTGAACGCACTCGTACCCCAGAACGAAGAACAGGGTGTCACAGAGAGCGAAGAAGCTGAGGAGTATCTCGTCCGTGTTCTCGAATACATCATCGACGGGATCGATACGCCGAGCCAGGACAAGAACTACGACGTGCGAGCGATTTCCCGCAATCTCCTCGACTACATGGACGAGGACGATACGGCGCGAAACGGTCGGAGCGAGAACAACTATTATCGCAGTCAAGACCCGCCCTACGATGCGCGCAATGGACCCTTCCTTTCCTTCGATGAGATCGGCCTCGTCGAAGGTGTCGATTCCCAGCTTCTGAAATCGATGCGGGACTATATGACGGTGCATCCGATCGGCGGCAGCCAGGGAATCAACTTGAATCGAGCCGAGCCGTGGGTCCTTTCGATCGTGTATTCAGGGACGAGCGGAGATCGGAGACTCCTTCGCGAGCAGACGGTGCGCGACATCTGGGCGCTGCGCGACACCTCACAGCTCGTCTGCAATGAATCCTCCGCCGATCCGCTTCGTTGCGTGCCCCCCGGCGAGGTCGGCAACGGAGAACTCGGAGAGGGGTCGATCTACCCGGAGACGGTGTTGCCAGCAAAGCCGAGCGTCTTCCGCGTCGTGTCCGAGGCCCGAGTCGGCAATCTGACGAGGCGGTTGGAGGCGATCTACGACACTCGTCCACTGAAAGGTCCCCAACTGCTATCCTGGCGTCGCCTGCGGGGATCCTAATCGTGTTCTCTGGAATGAAGATCACAGGCTTCGGTGCCCCCAGGACGAAAGAATGAAGAGTCCGCATTCTGGGTGTGTCGTGCGCGCCCGGCAAGGAGTAGATCGAAGGCAATGGTGATGTTCGAGCGAAGCGTGCTCGGCCTGGACGTGGGCAGCCAGAGTTTGAAGGCCGTCGAGCTGCGAGTCTCTCCGCGTAGCCTCGCGCCGGGACAATTTCGCCTTCATCCTCGCCTCGACACGGACTCGCCGCTCACCGAGCACATCCACCGCTTCATCGGAATGCACAATCTTCCAACTAATCAGGTTGCCTGCGCACTGCCTGCCAGCAAACTGTCGACGCGGCGTCTCGAGTTCCCGTTCAGCGATACGCGACGACTCACACAGGCAATTCCCTTCGAAATCGAAGCCGAAACACCCTTCGAACTAAACGACATCTTCGTCGACTGGAATCTGCTCTCGGGCGACCGGAATCACGGCTCGGTCGCCGCCACACTCACGAAGCGGATCCACGTCGCGGAGACCCTGGCAACGCTTCAGTCAGCGGACTGTGACCCCCATGTCCTGGAAGCCGAAGGACTCGTACTCGCGAATCTCGCACCCGTCTTCGGCCTCGAAGGCACCCATGTGATCGTCGACATCGGCCATGAAAAAACGACCTACTGCGCATTGCTGAATGGCTGTCCCGTGATGGCCCGAAGCATTCCCGTCGGCGGTCGCGCCATGACGGAATCGATCGCCAGCGAAATGGGTCTCAGCCTCGAGGATGCCGAACAACGCAAGATCGAAGGAGGAGCGCTCGGGCGCGGGACCGGAGCGGCATCACCGGGAGTCGTTTCAATCATCGATCGAATTGCGCGAGAAGCGGTTCGGACGTTGGAGGCCGCCGAATCGCAATCGGGGGATGGACTCGCGGCGGGCGACGCCGCGCTCAGCCTGATCGGCGGGGGTGCGCTCCTCGAAGGCATCGACGATTTCCTGACCAAACGTACGGGACTGACCACCCGGCGATTGCGAATGCCGGCAGACTCCAGTCATGCCGACCTTGTCGAAGGGATCGATCCCGTCGTGTTCGGCCCTGCCCTCGCCCTCGCCCTGCGACTCTCGGGGGAGTCCGTCACGAAAATGAATTTCCGCCAGGGCGAGTACGCCTTCAGGCAAGATTTCGGTGAACTCTTCAACCGTGAATTCAGACCTACCGCCGCGCTCGCGGCCGTGTTCATGCTCCTGCTCATTGTGAGTACGGTGACGACGATTTCACTCCAACATCGCCGTGCCGGTCGCCATCACGATGCGGCCGTGGAACTTTTTGGCGAGGCATTCCCCGATCGAAGTCCACAGCCCGCCAATCCTGTGGCTGCTCTCGGCAGCGAGCTTCGCGCCGCGCAGGAGCGCGCTGATTTCCTTGGGCTCTACAGCGACAATCGCTCCGCGCTCGAACTGCTCGCCGAGTTGTCGCGAGCGATCCCGACCGACCTCGCGATACGGATTACGGAGATCAACATCGATCGAAACCTGATTCGACTAGACGTCGATGCCGAGGGGTTCGAGGCGGCGGACCGCTTGACTGCCGTGCTCTCCCAGACCCACCCCTTCGAGGCGGCCAAAGTCGCAGGCTCGGTCAAGACGGACCGTAAGACCGGCGGCGTGAGCTTCGATGTCAGCATTCCACTCGCCGGGAATGGAGGAGACGTATGAGCGAGCTGCTCGGACGTGTCCAGGTATTGTGGGATGGGCTTGCACCCCGCGAGCGGATCCTCGTCGCAATCGCAGGCGCTGCGCTCACGCTCCTGCTGCTGGTCTTCGGTGTCGTCATGCCTGTTTTGGCCGCCACCGACAACGCCACCTTGAACGCGGAGAATGCCGAGCGCCAGCTGGCAATGATGCAACGAATGCGTCGAGACTGGGATGGGCTGGATGGCCGCCTCGAGGTCGTCGAAACCAAAATTCAGGCAAGCCGCGACGAGCAGAATCTGTTGACCCTCCTCTCGTCCCTCGCAACTCGCGCGGGGGTCAAACCGACGTCAATGGAGAAACGCCAATCGGGCGAGAGCGATCAATACGAAGAAACCAAGGTCGAAGTCAGTCTCAAGAGCGTGACCCTGCAGCAGGCAGTGAGCTACCTGGCCAGCATCGAGAGTGCTGAGCAGCCACTCTCTGTAAAGAGCCTGCGTATCAAGCGACGTCCTGGTCGCGCACGCAAACCAGATGAAAAAGCGGCAGACATGATCGACGTGACTTTCTCGGTCTCCGCGTTCAAGCCGCGCTAGCACGAGTCCGGTACAGTCGTCGCGTGACCGAACCGAATGCTTCCATGATTCGATCCGAGCCGAAGACTCTTTCGAAGTCCGTGGGCATCCCGATCGCCGTCGTACTCATTCTCATATTCATCCTTCTGGGCTTCCCCTGGGACAGTCTTGCACGGCGCGTCGCCGCAGAAATTTCCGCCGCCAGTGGAAGCACTGTTTCGATCGACACGCTCGCACCCGCACTGACAGCACGAGGCCCCGTTCTGCGAGCGCGTGATGTTGTCATCGAACATCCCGCAGTCGATCGAGTTCGCCTGCTCGAACTCGAAATCGCGCCGCGCTGGTCGAGTTCCTGGTTCAGCGGCGAACCGAAGCTGCGCGTCTGGGCCGATACCGAACGTGGACGGGTGGATGGCGTGCTGGGGCTCGGCAGTACGTCGAGCTTCGTCGGGCAGGTCGGCCAGGTCGAGCTGGCCCGCCTGCCGCTTCGTCTCGAAGCCAGCGGTGTTCGTCTATCGGGCCGAATCGACGCCGACGCCAATGTCGCACTCGCCCCGAATGGAACACTGAGCGGTCGCGTAGCGTTTTCGAGCCCCTCTTTGGTCGTAGAGTCGAACAAGCTGCCAATGGCGATCCCATTCACGCGCGCCGAAGGGGTGGTCGTGATCCTGGAGAATGGCGCGACACAGATCGAATCCGTCGAACTCGAAGGCGATCTACTGAATGGCAAGCTGTCCGGCGAGATCGGCCTGGTCCACCGCAGCCAGGCACCGCCCATCGATCTCAATGCAGAAATTCGCGTCGTCGATCCGACCCTTCGACAGCTCGCACCGGGCGCGGGTATTCCAATCTCGCCGGATGGGACGATCAAAATGCGATTGGGCGGAACGCTCGATGCCCCTGAAATCGACCCGCAGTCCACTCGTACGACGCGCAAGGCCGGGCCTCCAAGCCGAAACAGGCGAAAGCGAAAATGATGCTGAGACAAGACCCGATTCGGAGCCGACGATGACCATTTCTGGAACGACTGCCGCTGGGGGGCCCCTTTCCGGAGCCGAAGAGCTGCAGAAAGTCTTCAAAACCCTCGCCGACCCGACTCGCATTCGAATCTTGCGTTTGCTCGAACAGGAAGAATTGATCGTCGGCGAGTTGATGGACATTCTCGGCATGGCCCAGTCTCGGGTGTCACGCCATCTAGCAGTGCTGCGAGAGGCCGGGCTTCTCGCGGACCGACGGGAAGGGACCTTCGTGGCCTACCGGTTGATCCTGCCCGACGAGGGGCCCTGGCGCGAAGCCTGGACGCTTTCGCGAACCAGCCTTGCGAGTGACCCGACAGCCACGCGCGACGACACCCTTCTTCGTCGGACCCTCGCCACTCGCAAATCCAGCAGTGGTCGAAATTTCTTCGACGTGATCGGCCCCGAGTGGGATGCTCTGCGAAACGTGCTGGGCGACGACCTGCTGCGCGCCCGTGCGACAGCCGAACTGGTGCGGCCTGGATTGCGGGTTGCGGATATCGGAACCGGTACTGGAATCCTCGCGCTCGAGCTAGCCGAACTCGGCCTCGACGTGATTGGGATCGATCGGTCGGAGGCGATGCTCGAAACAGCCCGCCAGAAGTGGAATAGCATCGCCGCCGCCGAATCGGGCAGTGTGGAGTTTCGGACGGGCGACGCGCACGAACGTCCCCTCGAATCCGAGAGCGTCGACGCGGTGTTCGCACACATGGTGCTCCATTCGCTCGAAGAGCCCGAACGTGCGATCCGGGAGATGGCCCGGGTCGTGCGACCCGGAGGACTGGTCATCCTGGTGGATTTCATGCCACACGAACACGAATGGATGAAGCAGGAGTTGGGCCTGCTCTGGCTCGGCTTCGCACCTGAAACCATCACCGGCTGGATCGACGCCGCCGGCCTCCAAGCGCCGCGCATCCACCAGCATGCGCCCGATCTGAAGCGTGATCTACCTGCCAGCTTTGTGGCAGCATCCCACAAACCCGAGTCTCCCGACACGTGACGCCACACCCGATCTGTTTCGATGCGACCGGTACCCTGATCGAACTGAACGAAAGCGTCGGCGACGTCTATCATCGGTTCGCCCTCGAGCATGGGGTCGACCTTCCCGCATGGCGAATCGAGGACGCGTTTCGACGCATCCTGCGACGGTCGCCTCCGCGCGGAGTCGACGGCGACACGGTGGCTGCGCGTCGACAGCACGAGATCGATTGGTGGTTCGAGCGAATCCGGGAGACCTTCCAGGCGACGGACAGCACGGCACGTTTCGATGATTTTCCGGCCTTCGCCAATGCGCTCTTCGACGCCTACCGTACGGCCGACCTGTGGCGCCTCCGACCGGGTGCGGCCAGGATGCTCGACGTGCTGCACAATCGAGGTCGGAAGTTGGCGGTCATCAGTAACTTCGACCATCGCCTTCTGAAAATCCTGGAAGAGCTTGATATCGTTGATTTTTTTGATGTCGTTTCAATTCCTTCCGAATCCGGTTCAGCCAAACCGGATCGCGCGGTCTTCGAAATGGTCAGCCAGGCGCTTCAGACTCCCATCGAATCGCTCCTCTATCTCGGCGACGATGAAACGGAGGTCCTCGACCGGATCGCTGGCCTTGGCGTTCGCGTCTTCGACATTCGGGAAATCGGAGACCTCGAAGCATTCCCCGATCTCGTCTCGAGTGCCGCTACTCTCCGGCCACGCTGATTGAACTGTCCCTTTCCAAAGGGACCCGAGAGGAAGGCCCAGTTCGAAATGAGTGAAGCAAGCGACTCCAGCCCGCCCACCGCCGAGCGCGCGCTCGCATTCTTCCAGGAACGCTTCGATTTGAATGATCGAAGCCTTGCCACCGCACTCGACACCGCGCTCGAGCGTAACGTTGACTACGCAGACCTCTACTTCGAATACACCACGACCGACTCCGTCTCCCTGGAGGAAGGCATAGTGAAGTCGGGCGACCGCCATCTCGAGCAGGGCGTCGGTGTACGCGCAGTGCGGGGCGAGCGCCAGGGCTACGCCCATTCCGATGACCTCAGTCTCGATAGTGCGAAGATTGCGGCAGGGACCGCACGGGCAATTGCGGACGAGCCACGCGCCCATGCGCCCGTCGCCATCACGACCGGCGCCCCTTCTCATGATCTCTACTCAGTCCAGACCGCACCGACCGACGTACCCGTCGCAACCAAAGTCGACTGGCTGGGTGAGATAGACACCTATGCCCGGGCAAAGGACTCGAGAATCACTCAAGTGATGGCCAGCATTGTCAGCCAACACAAACACGTCCTGATTGCCGCAAGCGATGGAACGCGCGTCGCCGACGTACGCCCCCTCGTTCGTGTCAATGTGCAGGTACTCGCATCGGACGGGACCCGACGCGAAGTGGGTTATCAGGGAGCGGGTGGCCGATACGAGCTCGACACGCTCCGAGACCCCGATCGTTGGCACGCCCTGGTCGACGAAGCCATTCGGACAGCGCTCTTGAATCTCGAGGCCGAGCCCTGCCCGGCCGGATCGATGGACGTCGTTCTCGGGCCGGGCTGGCCGGGCATTCTGCTTCACGAGGCAATTGGGCATGGTCTGGAAGGAGACTTCAACCGAAAAAAGACCTCAGCCTTCTCTGGTAAACTGGGGGAGCGCGTTGCCGCAGACGGTGTGACCGTCGTCGATGACGGCACGCTTCCCGGACGACGAGGATCGCTCAATGTCGACGACGAGGGCACGCCGACCCAACGCAATACTTTGATCGAGAACGGCATCCTCGTCGGGTACATGCAGGACCGACTGAACGCCGGCCTGATGGGTACCGCCCCGACGGGCAACGGGCGACGCGAAAGCTACGCACACGTCCCCCTGCCACGCATGACCAACACCTTCATGCTCGCGGGTCAGGATGATCCGGAGGAGATCCTGAAATCCGTCGACAATGGACTCTACGCCGTATCCTTCGGCGGCGGACAAGTCGACATCACCAGCGGAAAATTTGTATTCAGCGCGAGCGAGGCGTATCGAATCGAAAACGGCCAGATCGGTGCACCCGTCCGCGGCGCAACATTGATCGGCAACGGGCCGGACGTCTTGACCCGGGTCACGCGCATCGGCCACGACCTGGCGCTCGATGAAGGGGTCGGAACCTGTGGAAAGGATGGACAGGGCGTGCCCGTTGGCGTCGGCCTCCCCACGATTCGCGTCGACGCACTGACCGTCGGGGGAACAGAAGGATGACACTCGCAGATCCCATTCAAGCAATGGAATCGGTCGTCGAAAATGCACTCGCCGCCGCGAGACAATCCGGGGCCAGCCAGGTGGACGTATTGCTCGTCGAGAGCGACGACCGAGAGGTTCGAGTGCGGGGCGAAGAGATCGAATTCGTGAAGCAAGCCCAGGAGCGTGGACTGGGCATACGCGCGCTGGTCGAAGGCAAGGGAGGACTGCAAACCGCAATCGTCTCGACGAGTGACCTTGCACCCGCGGCAATCAGTCGAATGGCCGAAGAGGCGGTCGCGCTCGCACGTGCAACAGCGCCCGACCCCACCGCCGGACTTCCAGAGGGTGGCTTCGCCAGCGAGATCCCGGACCTCGAGCTTTTCGATCCGGGGGATCGGAACGTATCACTCGATGCGCGCATCGCCGATGCAAAACGCGCCGAGGCCGCTGCGCGCGAAGTCGACTCGCGCATCGACAACTCGGAGGGCAGTCAAGCCAGCTCCGGATTCGCCCGCATCGTCTACGGAAATAGCCGCGGCTTCATGGGGCATTACGAATCCGCGTCTCACGGACTCTTTTCCGAACCGCTCGCGCGTGACGGCGATTCGATGCAGCGCGATTATTGGATGACGGCAGGCCGACGACTATCGGATCTCGAAGACCCGGCCTCAGTCGGCCGAACAGCCGCCGGGCGCGTGCTTCGAAGACTGGGCGCGAAGCGTGTTCCAACCTGCGAAGTCCCCGTACTCTTCGACGACGTGACCGCGCCGAGTCTGATTGGACAACTCGCGTCTTGTCTCAGCGGCTATTCGATCTACCGGGAGTCGAGCTTCCTGGCCGATCGCCTCGGCGAATCGATTGCGAGCGAACGGGTCACGATCATCGACGATGGCCGACGGCCCGGAGGCCTGGGAAGCAAGCCCTTCGACGGCGAGGGACAAGCCACGAGACGCAATATTCTCGTCGATGGCGGCCGACTCGAGACGTGGTTGCTCGATCACTATTCCGCAAGAAAACTCGGGATGTCATCGACCGGCAGTGCCAGCCGAAGTGTCGGATCCGCACCGCACGTCGGCACCACGAATCTGTGGCTCGAACCCGGAGAGGGAACCCTCGATGAGTTGATCAGCGAGATCGATCGTGGACTACTCGTCACCGAATTGATTGGAATGGGATTCAACCCGACCACCGGTGATTATTCACGCGGAGCCGCTGGGCTCTGGATCGAGAAGGGAGAGATCGTGCATCCAGTCGAGGAGATCACCATCGCAGGCAACCTTGGCGACATGCTCGAACAAGTCGACCGTGTTGGATCCGAACTGGTGTGGCGAGGCAGGATCGCAGCGCCGCCGCTGCGAATCGCAAAAATGACCGTCGCAGGCGAATAGAGCGTATCGAGATGAGCAAAGACACACCTGAGATCCTGGAAGGAACGAAGCTTCCCGATATCGACGTCCTTTCACCGCGCGTGGCCGTCGCGCTTGGTCAGAATCCGAGCCAATTCACCGGTCCCGGCACGAACACCTATCTCGTCGGTACCGGTTCGAAGCGCTTCCTTCTCGATACCGGCTCCGGTCATGACGAGTATATGCCCGTTCTCGAAGAGGCCATCGCGAGGGTCGGCTGCAAAGAGATCGAGGGAATCGTTTTGACCCACGCACATCCAGATCACATCGGCGGGGTCGAACAGGTTCGCAGTCACTTCGGCTCGATGCCGGTCTACAAGCTGCCCTGGCCAACGGACAACGGCGGCGTTGCGCTGGGCGCGAAGCCGGCTCCGACTAATTCAAAAGCATTCGCCAACCCAGACACGCTTGCAGGCGGCAATCTCGAGGTTCTCGAACACGGGGACGTCATCGAAACGGAAGGGGCCCACCTCCAGGCGATTTTCACCCCCGGTCACGCGCCAGACCACCTCTGTTTTCTGATCGAAGAAGAGCAGAATCTCTTTAGCGGTGACAACGTTCTAGGAATCGGGACGACCGTCATCCCAGCCGAAACCGGAAATCTAGGCGACTACATGGACTCGCTCGAGCGAATCCTTGCCGAAAACCCGAAAGAGATCTATCCCGCGCACGGCCCACGCATCATGGCCGGAATCGAGAAGATCGAAGAGTATCTCAGCCATCGACGCGAGCGGGAGCAACAGGTCCTCAGTGCAATCACGGCGGGCGATCGCGACGCCATGACGATGGTCAAGCGAATCTATGTCGGATACCCGGAGAGCCTCTACTCGGCCGCGGCTCAATCGGTCACATCACATCTCAAGAAGCTCGAGCGCGACGGCCTTGTCCTATCGAACGAGGACCAAACGCGCTGGACCCTCGCCTAGCGGCGAGCTCGACACAGTTTAAAGATCTGCCCCTCGCTCTCTAGACGCGCCAGCACCCGGTCGTTCGAGCTGCCTTCCTCGTCGGTGGTCGTGATGACGAGAGCGCTCCGACACCGAGAGGCATTGCACCCTCTAGTCCGACGAGCGTAGAAGTCGGAGCATATCGAAATTGCAATCGGCCTTTTCTGCATCGCCGCCAACAAACCAATTTGACAACGACTCATCGTTTCGACGTCTTGGCACCTTCTTGGGCCGCTAACGTTGGTTTCCACAGCTGGAATCGGATCACGACGAATGTCGGTTTCGCTCGGCGAGGATCGCGAATCGCGTTTGCGTCTCCTTTCGGAACCGTCCAGCCCTCGAGGGAGCCAAAGTGGACGATACTGCGATCGACTTCGGGTCAATGACGGTCAGCCTGCTGGGGGGGCTGGCGATCTTCCTCTTCGGCCTGAATCAACTCACCGATATGTTGAAGTCGACGGCCGGGGGGCAGATGAGCCATCTGCTCGCTCGCGCCACCGACAATCGATTCAAGGGGGTGCTGGCGGGGAGCCTCACGACGGCGATCATCCAGTCGTCGTCTGTGACGACCGTTCTCACGGTCGGCTTCGTCTCTGCCGGACTGATGTCCCTGCAGCAGTCGATCGGCATCATCATGGGCGCCGGGATCGGCACCACCGTCACGGCACAGATCATCGCCTTCAAGATCACCGGATACGCGCTGGTGGCGGTGATCATCGGCTTCGTCTTGCAGTTCTTCTTCGAGAACGATCGGGTCAAGCGTTATGGCGCGATGCTGCTGGGCCTCGGGCTCGTGTTCTACGGGATGAACCTGATGGGCGAGGCCACCCATCCCTTGCGGAGTTACAAGCCCTTCATCGAACTGCTCGCGCAGATGGACAATCGCTGGCTCACGATCCTGCTGAGCGCCGGCTTCACTGCGCTGATCCAGAGCTCTTCTGCGACCACCGGAGTCATCATCGTGCTGGGCAGTCAGGGTCTGATCTCCCTCGAGCAGGGGATTGCCCTGGTGTTCGGCGCCAACATCGGGACCTGCATCACCGCGCTGCTGGCCTCGATCGGCAAGCATCGCCTCGGTCTGCGAACCGCGTTGGTTCACGTCACCTTCAATGTCGCGGGTGTGCTCTTGTGGTTTGGCTTCATCGATGAGCTGGCGGAGCTTTCGCGTTGGCTGTCTCCGGCGGCCGTCAATCTATCGGGCGTCGAGCGAATCGCCGCCGACATGCCCCGGCAGATCGCCAATGCGCACACGCTCTTCAATGTCACCAACACACTGGTCTTCATCTGGTTCACGGGCGGATTCGCCTGGTTCGTCAGCAAGCTCCTGCCGATCGAGCCGCCCACGGGTCCGGGTGTCGTCACGCCCCGCTACCTCAATTCAGATCTGGTGGACACGCCGGTGCTGGCGCTGGATGCGGCGCGAATGGAGATCGTCAGGATGGCCGGGCGAGTACTTCCGATGGTTCGCCAGGCGGCTCCCACCGTTCTCGTCGGCTTGCGATCGGGCCTCGAGCGACTGCGCGATCTCGATGCCGATGTCGATCTGCTGCACGCCGCCATCGTTCGCTATCTCGGTCGCGTGTCGCGAGAAGAGCTATCCCCGGGCGACACCGAGAGGCTCCACGACTATCTGAACATCGCGACCCTGTACGAGAGCATCGGGGACATCGTCGAGACCGATCTGTTTCACGATGGGATAGTGCGGCTGGAGCGCAACGTCCAGGTCAGCTCCGAGACACGACGGATCATGAGCGCGCTCGCCGAGAAGGTCATCTGGGCGCTCGAGTCCGCAACCGATGCGGTCGACCGCGACGACCCCGCACTCGCGCGCGAGGTCATCGGAGCCAAGGAAGACGTGAATCGAATCGCCGAACGGATCGGCGACCGCCTGATCGCGCGACTGGTCGCCGAGGACCCGCATCGGACCTCCACGTTCCGGGTGGAACGTCAGCTCATCGAGCATTTCGAGCGGATCTACTACTTCGCCAGGCGGATCGCGAAGCTGGTGGCCGAAGCGGATACGGCTGACGACCGGGAGCAGCCGGAAAGCGAGGCAGCTGCCTGACTCGCTCTGCGAGTACTCCGTCCTCGATACGCGCTACCTGAAAGCGTGCTAGGGGCACTTGGCCAAGTTTGATAGCGAGTGCCCGAATCGGCCAGGATGGCCACGATGGTGGGACCCGTCTCGGGTCGCCGGGCCTGTCGATTGGACAGCGCTCAGCAACGACGCATTGCAAATTGACTCCATACATCGGGTGGGGCACGATCCGGGCACAAAGATTCGAAACGATGAAGGAGGGGAACGGCGTGTCCGACGATCTACAGAACTACGAACTGGTCTCGGTGTATAAACTCAATCCAGAAGACCAGGAACGGCTCCTGGTCACCCAACGCGAATGCGTCTTCAACTGGTGCACGAAAGACGAATGGCCAATGGGCGTGATCATGTCGTACATCTGGCGCAAAGACCGAATCTGGTTGACGGGCGGCGCGCATCGGCACCGCATGTCCGCTGTTCGCCGGAACCCCAAGGTTTCAGTGGTCGTGACAAGCACAGGAACGGACATGGGCCCCGGGAAAACGATCACGATCAAGGGGACCTGTATCGTCCACGAAGACGCTGAAACCAAAGATTGGTTCTACCCTGAATTTGCCGGCGCGCTGAATCCCGATCCTGATGCAGCAGAAAGTTTTCGTAAGATGCTGGATTCACCGTTGCGCATCGTGCTGGAGATCGTCCCCGAGAAGTTCATTACCTACGACGGTG
The DNA here is from genome assembly GCA_965603475.1 of uncultured Myxococcales bacterium. Lineage (GTDB taxonomy): Bacteria > Myxococcota_A > UBA9160 > UBA9160 > UBA4427 > UBA4427. The sequence goes on along the minus strand of CBFDDD010000010.1, from coordinate 37,651 downwards.
CCAAGATGTTTGCTCACACCGCCGGGACTTTGGACGAATCGGAACTGGCCGAGCCGTCCGAGTCGGACACCGTTCGCTTGCGGCGCGAAATCAAGCGCCGCGGTTTGTAGGCGCAGTGTCGTCGGATGAGCCGAGGCAGATCCGATGGCGTAGAGATCACGGTCTCCAGAAGTCCGATGTGCCTGTGACCGATTGTGACTAGAGCCAGTCCGGGGTCGGCAGCCCCTTTTTCTTCAGGAAATCGGGGTTGAACATCTTGCTTTGATAACGAGTCCCCGAATCGGCCAGGATCGTCACGATCGTGTGTCCCGGACCGAGCTTCTCGGCCAATCGAAGTGCGCCCGCAAGATTGACGCCGCTGGATCCGCCGAGGCAGAGCCCTTCCTCTTTCAGTAGCCGAAACGCGATCGGCAGCCATTCTTCGTCCGGGATCTGAAAGGCGACATCGATCGGCGCACCTTCCAGATTCGCGGTAATTCGTCCCTGCCCGATCCCCTCGCTAATCGAAGTCCCTTCGGCCTTCAGTTCGCCGTGCTCATAATAGTTGTAGAGCGCCGCACCCATCGGATCAGCCAGCCCGATCACAACATTCGGATTGCGTTCCTTCAGCGCGAGACCGACACCGGCCACCGTCCCCCCGGTACCCGCCGCGCAGATGAACCCATCGACGCCACCACCTGTCTGATCCCAGATCTCGGAACCCGTGGTCTCTCGATGGCCTTCGCGATTCGCAATGTTGTCGAATTGATTGGCCCAGATGGCGCCCTCTGGCGTCGACTCGGCCAGTTCATCTGCAAGGCGATGCGAAACGTGAACGTAGTTGCCGGGATCTTTGTAGGGCTTCGCGGGGACCTCGCGGAGATCGGCACCACAGAGCCGAAGCATGTCCTTCTTCTCCTGGCTCTGGGTTTCGGGAATCACGATCACTGTGCGATAGCCGAGGGCGTTGCCGACCAGCGCGAGCCCGATGCCGGTATTGCCGGCGGTCCCTTCGACGATCACGCCACCCGGTCGCAGCTGCCCGCGCTTTTCAGCGTCCCTGACGATTGCGATCGCCGCACGATCCTTGACCGACCCGCCTGGGTTCAGGAACTCGGCTTTTCCGAGGATTTCACAGCCCGTGGCGTCGGAAGCCTGCTTCAAACGAATCAGCTTGGTATTTCCGATCGACCCGAGGAACCCGTCGCGCGTATCCACCACTACTTTCCGGCGAGACGACGGTCGATCGCGGTGGCTTTCCCGTCGGCAGTCGGCTGATAGACAATCCGCACCTCACTCACGACGGCGTTGAATTCATCGAGGGCGTCCACACTCTGCATCTCGAAGGTGTCGAAGCCGCTTCGCAGCATAAACGTGAGCTGCTCGCAGAGCACGTCGCCGATCGCCCGCACTTCGCCCTTGTAGTCGTAGCGCTCTCGTAGCAAGCGGGCCGAAGAGTATGCACGCCCGTCGGAAAAGACCGGAAAATCGAGTGCCACGAGCGCGATACGGCCGAGGTCCTCCGAGATCGCGTCAGGCGATTCGCTCGACTGTAGCCAGACGCCGAGTTCGCCATCTCGTGAGAGCAGCGTATCCCTTTCAGCCGCAAAGCGTGCCAAAGACACCAACACGCCTCCCGCTTCGGGCAACGCGTCGTCATCCGCAACACGCTCGAAGCGATCGACAACCATCTCTGCGGCCCCGTCTCTTCTTTCAAGCAGTGGCATACACCCTCTCTTTGAACGGTCCCTGCCCCACCCGACGGAAGGTGTCGATGAATCGCTCGTCGCCCTCACGCAAGTCGAGATAGATGTCGACGATCTTCTCGACGACATCGACCACTTCATCCGCCTTGAATCCACGGCCGAGAATTTTTCCGAGTGCCGCATTTTCGGTGGCGGAACCGCCTAGCTGAATCTGATAATGCTCTTCACCCTTGCGATCGACGCCGAGGATTCCGATATGGCCCACGTGGTGGTGACCACAGGCGTTGATGCAACCAGAGATCTTGATCTGCATCTCTCCGATCGCTTCCTGTCGAGCCTGATCTGCAAAGCGCTCGGCAATCTGTGTCGCGATCGGAATCGAGCGGGCGTTGGCGAGCGTGCAGTAATCGAGCCCGGGACAACAAATCGAGTCTGACAAGAGCCCGATGTTCGCAGTGCCGAGACCGCCCGCTACGAGCTTGTCGTAGAGATCCGGAAGTCGATTTCTCTCCACGTGGGGCAAGACGAGATTCTGTGCATGAGTGACTCGAATTTCCCCAAAGCTGAACTCGTCCGCCAGGTCTGCGACCAGGTCCATCTGCTCCGAGGTCACGTCGCCAGGCGGGAGTCCGATCGGTTTGACTGAAATATTCGCGATGGCATAACCCGAAGCCTTGTGTGACACGATGTTATTGCGGACCCAGCTCGCAAAGCCCGGGTCTTTGGCTTCACGCGCTTCGGACTCTGAAGCAGTTGCTTCGAGGACGCGAAATGGTGGCGGCTCGAAATGGGCTGCGATCCGGTCCATCTCCTCTTTGGGTAGCTTGAGCGAGGAATCCTTGATCGAGGTCCATTCCTGCTCGACCCGCTTCGTGAATTCCTCGGCACCGGTCTCGTGGAAAGTGACCTTGATCCTCGCTTTGTACTTGTTGTCGCGGCGGCCGATCTGGTTGTAGGTACGAAGGATCGCTTCCAGATAGGAGAGCAGATCTTCCTTCGGCAAGAACTCCCGGATCGACTTTCCGATGAAGGGTGTCCGGCCGAGGCCGCCGCCCACGAGCACTTCGAAACCGACCTCTCCAGCGTCGCCTCGCTTCATGATCAGACCGATGTCGTGAATCTTGACGGCGGCGCGATCGGTTTCGCAGCCGGTGATCGCGATCTTGAACTTTCGCGGGAGGTACGAGAATTCCGGATGAAGGGTCGACCACTGCCGCACGATCTCACACCAGATCCGCGGATCCTCGATCTCGTCCGCGGCCGCGCCGGCCCATTGATCCGAGGTCGTGTTGCGAATGCAGTTGCCACTCGTCTGGATCGCGTGCATCTCGACCTCAGCGAGTTCCGCAAGGATGTCCGGGGTTTCTTCGAGTTTCGGCCAGTTGTATTGGATATTCTGACGCGTCGTTAAGTGGCCGTACCCCTTGTCATAGCGCCGACCGATAAAGGCCAGCTTTCGCATCTGACGTGAGTCCAGGGTTCCGTAGGGGATCGCGACGCGAAGCATATAGGCATGAAGCTGGAGATAGAGTCCGTTCATCAACCGCAGCGGTCGAAACTGTTCCTCCGTCAGGTCGCCGGACATGCGACGCTCTACCTGGCGCCGAAATTGCGCAACACGGTCCTTGACGAGCTCGTGATCGTATTCGTCGTATCGGTACATCCTTATGCCTCCGGCCCTTCGGCCTGTTTTCCGAGGTCGAGTCGAATCGTGGGACCGAGGCAGCGGATGACCTCACGGAATTTGGTCGGACGAAACTCGCCGTCGTGCTCCTCCACATCGATCAGGTAGGGATCGATGATGGCCTGATTCTCGACCGCATCAGCCTCCCCGATGCTGAGCAGCTCATTCGCGCGCCCCTCGGCATTTGCGATGTCGGCAGCACCCAACGTCAGAACCCATTCTGCGGAGCCCGACGTTGTCGCCTCTTTCAGAAATACGACGCGTCCGTCCGATAGACGACTCGCAATCACCACCTGTGTCATATCCTCTAAATCCTTTCCCGATTTGCTGCCCGTCTCGCGACACCTGCCCGGCCGTCCGATCGACGCTCGACAGCGAATCCAAGATGCAGGGACAAACGCTTCGGGTTTCAACCCGCGACACCCGGCCGTTCGAATACGGCCTCCAGCCAAAAAAGCCGTGCAAATCCAAGACTTTGAACGTGGGGTGCGAACAGCACGGGAGCGTACTCAACCCGTTCAAAATTGGCAAAGTATTCCCGACATAACTGGTCGGGTTTTATCTCGGGCCCCATCAACTTGACGCGACGCCCGCACATCGGTAACTCGCGGGCGTGACCCTTTCAACATCGAGATCGACATCCCCGACCCAAGCCCTCGAATCCGACGTGCGACTCGTGCTGGCGAGCGCATCGCCGCGTCGCTCGAAGATCCTCTCGGAAGCCGGCCTGGTCTTCGACATCCAACCCTCGACGATCGAGGAGGTGACGCGTCCGGGAGAACCAGCGGCAGGACTGGCCGAACGCCTGGCGAGGGAAAAGGCGATCGATGTCGCCCGGCAGCTCGGCTCGTCCCCCGCCATCCCCGTACTCGGCGCAGACACGATCGTCGTTGCTGGCGAAGCGGTCCTCGGTAAACCGCGCGACGAGGCGCATGCGATCGAGCTGTTGTCGCAGCTGATGGGGACCACGCATCGCGTGATGACGGGAATAGCGTTGGCCTGGAGTGACGGCCGAGATGTTCTTTCGCAGGTCGTCACGAGCGAGGTCGAAATGCGACCGGCTACTCGCCAGGAACTCGTCGACTACGTCGCGGTCGGCGAGTCTCTCGACAAAGCCGGCGGTTACGCCCTTCAGGGGGAGGGTCGCCGCTTCGTCGTCGGCGTCGTCGGCAGCACCACGAACGTCATCGGACTGCCACTCGACGAAACCCTTGCCCTATTCCAGCGTGGCGGTGCTCTCACCCACGCATCGACACGCTGATGCAGGACCCCACGGCGACCTCGATCCAACAGCTCCCAACAGCCGTCCTCGAGGAAGCTCGGGAGCGCTATGCCCAGGTCGAGGCGCGGATCGCCGCTGCCGCATCGCGCGCTGGCCGATCTCGAGACGAAATCACACTCGTCGGCGTCGCCAAGAAACAGCCCGTCGAGCGGATTCTCGCAGCCATCTCGGCTGGCGTTCGCGTTCTCGGTCAGAGCTATATCCAGGAGGCGCGCGAGATCCGACCGACGATCGAATCATCGCTTGCTGGCGATCCCACGACTTCTGACATCAAACTCGAATGGCGCATGGTCGGTCGCCTTCAGCGCAATAAAGCCGGTCTCGCGGCGCGACTCTTCGATGCGGTCGAAACCGTCGACCGACCCGAGCTGGCCGCGACCTTGTCGCGCCGCGCCGAAGCCGAGGGACGCAGACTCGACGTGCTGATCCAGATGAGTCTGTGTGGCGAACCCCAGAAAGGCGGCTGCGAAGAGGAAGCGCTGATCACCCTCGCAAGGCAGGTCCTCGAGTCGAATGGGCTTCGGCTCCGCGGGTTGATGACGATTCCCGCTGCCAGTGAGGATCCCGAGGCCGCCCGACCCGTCTTTCGACGACTGCGTGCGCTCCGCGAAACACTCGCGGAGCTCGACCCCGATCTTCACGCCACTGCATTGTCGATGGGGATGTCCAGCGATCTGGAGATCGCCGTCGAAGAGGGCGCTACTCTGGTTCGGGTCGGCACCGCCCTCTTCGGCGCCCGTATGGATGCTGTGAAACCGAAATAACCGCGGAGTAGACACGAATCATGGCAAAGGCTGGCCTCGAACAAAGCAGAATCGGCTTCATCGGGTGCGGTGCCATGGCACGCGCACTCGCCGGAGGGTTGATCGAAGCCGGCGTGGCTGCGTCGCAGATCGTTGCATCCGATCCCTTTGCCGAGGCACGGAACCAGTTCGAGGAGGCAATCGGAGCCAAACCGATCGAGGACAATGCCGAGGTGGTATCGCAGGCCGATGTGGTTGTACTCGCGGTGAAACCCGGCTTTGTGACGTCGGTCCTCGACGATCTCGACCCGAGCCTTGGCGCGCGGCCGCTGTGGATCTCCATCGCGGCCGGCGTGCCGCTCGACCAACTTCAGAGCGCCCTTCCCTCCGGTGCGCGAATCGTACGAACGATGCCGAATACGCCTGCCCTGGTCGGCGCTGGGGCGACCGCGTATTTTCCTGCTTCCTCGGTCAGCGAGGCAGAAATCCAATTGACGGAAGCCATCCTCGAGGCGACGGGCTGGTGTTGGCGCGCCCCGAACGAAGGGCTGCTCGACGCAGTCACCGGTCTCTCGGGAAGCGGACCGGCCTACGTCTTCTTGATTCTGGAGGCCCTGGCCGACGCAGGCGTGCGCCAGGGGCTCCCGCGCGACGCTGCACAGGCCCTGGCCACCCGGACGGTCCTCGGCGCCGCCAAGCTCGCATTGGAGACCGGAATCCATCCGGGCCAGCTGAAGGACCAGGTGACGTCCCCAGGCGGGACGACGATCGCTGGCCTCGAGCAGCTCGAGGCCCACGGTGTCCGTGCAGCCATCTACGACGCCGTCGGGGCAGCGACCGAGCGCTCGAAAGAGCTTCGCGGCAGCTGAGGCCGATTCCCGGAGTCCGCGCTTCAGGAATCTCACGAGGCCACCAAACCCTCAAGATTTTCGCAGTTCTGGCCGATTTTCTGCCGGGTAGAGAGAGTTTTCTCTCGATACCGAGGAGACCCATTGCCATGCGCATGACGCCCCTGGACGTCCAGAGTCATCAGTTTGCCCAGCGATTACGCGGATATGACCCCGACGAGGTGAACGCCTTCCTGAGAATCGTTTCTGAGGACTACGAGGGCCTCGTTCGCGAGACCGACAGCCAGAATGACCGCATCCGGCGACTCGAGGCGCGACTCGAGGAGCTTTCAGCCCAGGAACAACTGCTGAAAGAGACGCTCCTCAGCGCCCAGGCCATGACCGAAGAATTGCGCTCTTCGGCCGAGCGAGAGGCCGAATTGCGACTGGCCGAGGTCGAGGTGCGTGCGGAGAAGATCCTGGACGCCTCGCATCGCCGAGCTGCGCGCCTCGCTCAGGACATTCGCGAGATGCGAGCCCTCCGCACGAGGCTCGCAGAATCCTTCCGGAGCGCGGCGGAAACCCACCTCTCGATTCTCGAGACCCTCGAGGCCGATCCCGAGGAGGATCCTCTGGTCCAGGGGCTGGTCGAAGGCACCGTCGCCTACCTTCAGAGGGATAGCCGCGGCCCCAGAAAGGAAGAATCGAACAGGGAGCTCGAATCGCCTGGCCCCGCCGCCAAAGGCTCCACAATCGGCTGAATTTCCTCCGAAAGAGACCCCCGGAACCGTCTGACCGTTGGCAGCCCTCGCTCGATGGGATATCAAAGGCGCCGTTCAGGGCCCTTGCGAGGAAATCGAGGCGATGCCGACCTACGACTACCAATGCCAGAAATGTAATTTCGAATTCGAACGTGAGCAGCGTATCACCGAGGATCCGATCAAAACCTGCCCGAAGTGCAAGAGCCGAAAGGCCAAGCGACTGCTTTCTGCCTCCAACTTCATCCTGAAGGGTGGCGGCTGGTACGCCGATGGCTACGGCAGCAGCGGTGGAAAGAGTTCCGCCGACAGCGACGCGTCTGGAGAGTCCTCCTCGCCGTCGTCCGAGACCGATTCGGGCACAAGCGACAAGCCGGCAGAAAAGAAGAAGAGCAAGAAGGCCGCTTCGGACAAGTCTTCGAGCAGCAAGAAGACCAGCAAAAAGCCCGGCAAGAGCGCAGCCGGATGAGCGATCAAAATCCGATCGAAACCACGGTCGTCGACGGCCTCGCACTGGCCAATGAGCTGCGCGACGAGATGAAACAGGAAATCGCTGCGCTCGTGGCAGCGGGCCACCGTCCACCGCAATTGACCGTCGTGCTCGTCGGTGACGATCCTGCGAGCCGCTCCTACATCAAGGGCAAACAGCGAGCCTGCGCGCGCATCGGTGCGGAGTCGGCCGAATACCTGCTGCCCGAATCGACGAGCGAGAAAGAGCTTCTCGACCTGCTGGACAAGCTCAATCGCGATGACGGTGTCGATGGCATCCTCGTGCAGCTTCCCCTTCCGAAGGGCATCTCGCCCGAGGTCATCGCAGAAGCCATCGATCCAGCCAAGGACGCCGACGCGCTACACCCGCTGAATTTCGGTCGTCTGCTCCTCGGCAACGCAAAGCTGATCTCGTGTACGCCGCTCGGAGTCATGGCCGTCCTGAAACACCACGGAATCGAGATCGCCGGTGCCCACGCCGTCGTGATCGGGCGAAGCAATATCGTCGGCAAACCCGTTTCGATTCTGTTGCAGCACCAAAACGCCACGGTCACGATGTGTCACTCTCGCACGAAGGACCTCGCGGCTGTCTGTCGTACGGCCGACATTCTCGTCGCAGCGGCCGGCAACCCACAGATGGTGAAGGCGGATTGGATCCAACCGGGCGCCGCCGTGATGGATGTCGGCGTCACGGAGGTCGACGGAAAACTCGTTGGAGACGTCGACTTCGCAGCAGCCCAGGGCATCGCCGGTCTGATTACGCCCTCGCGCCGAGGAATCGGTCCGATGACGATTACGATGTTGCTCCGCAATACACTGAATGCCTACAAGGCTCGGAAGCTCACACGGAAGGACTCGTGAGCGATCTGCTTCGGACGCCGCTGTACCCGGCGCATGTCCGCCGGAAGGCTCGGCTGGTTCCGTTCGCGGGATACGAGATGCCGGTTCAGTACACCTCGATCCGAGAGGAACACATCGCCGTTCGCGAGCGTGCCGGACTCTTCGATGTTTCCCATATGGGCCAGATCCATCTCTCCGGTCCGCGCGCAAACGAGGCGCTGGAGACACTCGTCACCTGTGAGGTCGCGTCGCTCGGCATCGATCGCGCGCGTTATGGCTTGATCCTGAACGAGGCCGGGGGCTGCGTCGACGACGTCATGCTGACGCGACTCGCCTCGGACGAACTTTTTCTGTGTGTGAACGCCGCGAATCTCGCGAAGGCGCATGCGTGGATCGAATCGCATGTAGGGCCGGACGTAGTCGTGGACGACCGAAGTCGAGACACCGCGCTTCTCGCATTGCAGGGCCCTTCGGCCGCGTCCGTACTTGCTCGGTTGGGTCCCGACGTAGCGGATCTCCCGAAGCGCTTTCGCGTGGCTCAACTCGAGCTTGCCGGATCGAAGGTTCTGGTCTCGGCGACGGGCTATACCGGCGGGCCTGGCTTCGAACTCTATCTTTCAGGCAACGACGCCGAGGCACTCTTCGAGGCCATTCTTGAAACCGGTGCGGGAGACGGTGTCCTGCCCGCTGGCCTCGGTGCTCGCGACACTCTTCGGCTCGAGGCTGCCCTGCCCCTCTACGGACACGAACTCGACGACACGACCTCACCCTTCGAGGCCGGTCTCGACCGATTCGTGAAACCCCTCGATCGGGGCTTCATCGGTGCAGCCGCCCTCTCGATCGCTCCAGATGATCCGACGAGGCGATGCCTCGTCGGATTCGAAATGACCGGGCGTGGCATCGCGCGTGCGGACTACGAAATCATCCACGACAAGAGTGTCATCGGCCGCGTCACCTCCGGCGCCCCCTCTCCGACCCTCGGAAAGTCGATCGGGCTCGGCTACGTTCCGCGAGCCCAGAGCGCCGTTGGACAGCGCTTGTCGATCCGAATCCGCAGCAAAGACGTCGCGGCCACGGTCGTCGAACGTCCGTTCTTGCGAACCCCTTTGAGCGCGCAGGGGAAGAGCTAGGCGCAGTGTGCGAACCGTTCGCCAATCCAGGGAGAGAATGACACGTGGCTGACTACGATATTCCAAAAGACCTGCTCTACACACAGGACGACGAATGGATTCGCCGCGAGGGAGAGCACGTCGTCATCGGCGTCAGCGATTTCGCGCAAAGCCAACTCGGCGACATCGTCTTCGTCGAATTGCCCGAAGTGGGCGCCACCACCGAGGCCGGCGCGGCCTTCGGCACGATCGAATCGGTCAAGGCGGTTTCGGATCTCTGCGCACCCCTCTCGGGCGAAGTCCTATCGATCAATGACGCCCTCGAAGAGGCTCCCGAGCAGGTCAACGAGTCCTGCTACCAGGACGGCTGGCTCATCACGCTGCGTCCCAGCGACCCCTCACAGCTCGATGCCCTGCTCGACGCGGCAGCCTATAGCGAGTCGGTCGAGGAACGCGATTCCGAATCCTGATCGCCAGGTCTGGTCGCTAGGCCTGTCCGCTAGGCCTGTCCGCTAGGCTTGGTCGGAGGCGCGTTCGAGGCGGAGCCGCGCGATTTCGGCCCATGAGCCTTTTGGATCGAGCTGCAGAACTCGGCGCCAGTGGTCACAGGCTCCGCGCGTACGGCCAATCTTCTCGTACAGCAGCGCTAGATTGATGTGCAGATCCGGATACAGAGGATCCGAGGCAAGGGCGCGACGGTAGTGTTTGAGCGCGCCACCATCGTCTCCTACCTCTTCGAGTACGTTGGCGAGATTAAAATTCGCCTCGACGTGGTCGGCTTCGCGCGCGAGGCAGGCCTCGAAGGCTCGACGTGCCGCGGCACGTTGCCCCTGGTTGTATCGGACCGCACCCAGATTGCAGTAGGCGTCGGCATAATCGTCTTCGAGTTCGAGCGCCTTTTCGTAGGCCTCGATCGCTTCTGCCCAATTGTCTGAATCGGCATCGAGTTCACAGCCTCGCTCGAACCAGGCGACCGCCTCGTTCGCAGTCGACGAGGCATGGGGAACTGATTCCGCTGCAAATTTGGCCAGCGATCGAACGTCTTCACTGCGCAGTGTCCCGTTCTGCTCGAATTCGAGCAGCAGTTGTCCCCCCGCTTCTTCGAGGCGGCCGTCATGGCGTAACACCAAGCGGTCGGGTGTCTCGGCCTTCCCGCCCCCCTCGCCCCAGAGACGCAACGCGGCGGCCGGATCGTCGAGATCCGGCAATCGATTGCGCACGGTTTCGAGATTACGACGAATGCGCTGCAGGGGAATACCCTTGTCGAGCAAGGATAGAATCGCACGTAGGACGACCAGGTCGCGAAAGGCGTAGCCGTCATCGTCCGGCGACGAGACCTGTGGCTCGACCAACTCCGTCCTTTGCCAATAGCGAAGTCGGCGAGGAGATACTTTCAAGATTCGAGCAATGTCGCCCAGCGAATAGTCCGGCACACCACAAGCATGACACGTCGGCAGACAACTGTGAACAAAGAAATCTTCGAGACCCATCGCGGCGCGGAGTATCCGAGGCGCGCTTCATGGCCCGAGATCATCGTGTGAAGCAAACCCGAACCGACAGCCCGAGATCATCGTGTGAAGCAAACCCGAACCGACAGCCCGAGATCATCATGTGAAGCAAACCCGAACCGACAGCCCGAGATCATCGTGTGAAGCAAACCCGACCCGGCGGCCAGCAATCATCCTGCTAGTGTCCGACCCGGCGAGGTTCCCGCGGCTGGTGCCCGGCCTCGACTTCAAATCGAGTGTGGATTGCGTCACCGCGGTCCAGGCGGGTTCGATTCCCGTCCCTCGCCGCCAACCGATTCCCTAGAACCCGCGATGTGGCCGATTGCGTGCATCATGTCGCGTCGAGTCGATCGACGCGACCCCGCTCCTCGGACCTGATCAGCGTGCGCGACGCAGGGGTGCCGCACGCCCAAAGAGATAACCCTGACCGTAGGGAATCCCGAGACCCTGGAGGGTCTCGAGTTCTTCGGTCGTCTCGATCCCCTCCGCGATGATCTGGCCACCGAGTTTGCCGGCGACCGCATGGAGTGCGCGAAGCAGTTCCTGGCGAGGTGGATCCGTGTCGATCCCGCGAACGAGAGACAGATCGACCTTGATGAAATCAGGCGCGAGTTCCATAACGGCCTCGAGGCTGCCATACGCGACGCCCGTATCGTCGAGCGCGATCTGGAAACCGAGTTCTTTGTAGTGGTCACTGATCTCGCGGAAGATCGAAAAATTATCGATCGACTCGCGTTCTGAAATTTCGAAGACCATGTCTTCCGGCCGCAAACGGAGGTCTTGAAGCGTCTGCTGTAGAACCTCACCGCGAAACGCGGGATCATGAATTGCCGTCGGAAGGCAATTCAGGAAGAGCTTGCGGCCGGCTTCGAGTCCCCGTGCACCCCGCAGCGCTGTACGTCGGCAGAGGCAATCGAGCTCGAACACGAGGCCGGTCTCCTCAGCGAGTTGGAAGAGCCGATCCGGCGAGTGGAATTCTGATTTGTGGGGCCCGCGAACCAGCGCCTCGTGCCCGAGAATCTCCCGGGTCGTCAGGTTCACGATAGGCTCGTAGAGAATCGCGACGTCCTCGGCGAGGATGAGATCCTCGAACTTCTTGTGGCGCTCGCGCCGGGCGATCGCCTCATTCAATCTGGCGTCGCGCCTCGCTCGTTCAAACCCTTCCAGGACTTGACGATCGGTCCCGAGCCCCGGATTGTGAAAAATCGTGGTGTGTCCGATCGGGAAATACGGGGCGTTGCGATCGTATGGATAGACGATCTTCTGTCCGTCACTCGCGATTCGATCGAGCAGACGACGCGCGAGGTCCGGCAGGCGCTCGCGGTAGAAACGGTCATCCGAGCGCGCACGAAAGAACAAGATTGCAAGCTCGTCCGGACTCGAAGAACCCGCAACGATGACATCGGCCTCTTCGAGATCCGTTCCGCAGGCTTCGCGCACGAGCAAGCGAAAGGCCTCGAGTGCTCGGCTATGTGCCTGGACGCCATAGTTGCGCTCGATTTGCTCGAGCCTTGCTCCATCGATCAGAATCAGTCCGAAGGCGCCATCGCGTGTTAGCGCCTTCCCGACGTCGTCGAGTCGCTCGCTGTAATGACACGCCAGAGCGACGTGATTCGCATTTTCCTCGGGATCTTCGGGGCTCACGCCATTCGCATCGGAACTCCCACCGCCCGATCTGAGAGGAATTCTCGATTAGAGGAGATCCTCGAGGAAGCGACCGGTCAGAGAGGCCGAAACCTGCGCGACAACCTCTGGAGGGCCCTCCGCGACGACTTGCCCTCCATCCGGCCCCCCGCCGGGACCGAGATCGATCACCCAATCGGCGTGTCGGATCACATCCAGATCGTGTTCGACGACGATGACGCTGGCCCCCGCGTCGATGACCTGGTCGAGACAGCCCAGCAACACGTCCGTATCGGCCGGATGCAGCCCGGTCGTCGGCTCATCGAATATGTAGAGCGACCGGCCCGGTCCCTCCACCAACGCCTGCCCGAGCCGCAGCCGTTGATTCTCCCCGCCCGACAGAGTCGAAAGAGGCTGCCCCAGCCGCAGGTAGCCCAGCCCGACCCGCACCAGGGGCTCGAGTCGAGCCACGATCCTGGGTTGGTCCGAGAAGAACTCGCAGGCCTCTTCGAGTCCGAGTTCCAGAACATCCGTGATCGAACGTCCGTCGATCTGGATTTCGAGAACCTCACGTCGATATCGACGTCCTCCACAGGCATCGCACGGCACGCGAAGATCGTCGAGAAATTGCATATCGATGACGACCTCGCCGACGCCCTCACATTCGTCGCATCGCCCTCCTGGTACATTGAACGAGAACGTTCCCGGTGACCAGCCCCGAGCCCTGGCTTGCCGGGTCGAGGCGAAGAGCTTTCGAATCGCATCGAACGCCTTCGTGATCGTCGCGGGATTGGATCGAGAAGTTCGCGTCGCGGGCGACTGGTCGACGATCACGACGGAGTCGATTCGATCTGCCCCCTCGATCTTTCGCCAGGCTCTGGTCCTGGAATCGAGCGATCCGCGCGGATCAAGCCCCGGAACCAGCACGTCACGCAACAACGTCGACTTCCCAGCCCCCGACACACCGGTAATCGCAACCAATCCTTCGAGGGGAATCTCCACGGAGAGATTACGAAGATTGTGGATACTCGCGTCGACGATGCGCAATCTCGGCGCGTGCGACAGGTCACGCCGTTTTCGGCCGGTACGCCCGATCTCACCGCGCAGCGCTGCGCCAGTCTTCGACTCCGCGACCGCGCAGATCGCGTTGGCCGAACCGGCGGCCACTACCTGACCGCCGTTGCGGCCCGCGCCCGGACCGAGATCGATGATGTGATCCGCTGCCCGAATCAGTTGCGTCGCGTGCTCGACGACCACGACGGTATTTCCCTGGTCGCGGATCGCTTCGAGGACCCGCGTCAGCCTCGAGAGATCTGCCGCATGCAGACCAATCGACGGTTCATCGAGCACGTAGAGCGATGCGCAAAGGCTTCCACCCAACGCAGTCGCGAGTTGAATTCGCTGGGCCTCACCCCCTGAGAGCGTGCGCACACTCCGGGCGAGGGTCAGATAACCCAGCCCCACCGCGTGAATCGTACGCAGGCGTGTCTGGACGAGTTGCAAAAGTCGATCAGCCGCCTCTCCCCCAACCTTTCGCGCGATCCGATCGTCGATCCAATCGAGCAGATCCGAGAGCGTCAGGCGATCGAGGTCGGCAATCGAGTTTCCCTCGATCAGGACCGCTCGCGCCGCATCGGATAGTCGCGTGCCGTCGCAGTCGGGACAGGGGTCATAGCGACGATGACGCGCAATCAAGACACGTGCCTGAACCTTGTAGCGGCGCCCCGCGAGCCAGTCGAAATAGGCGCGCACGCCTCCCCAATGATTCTCGTCTCCCTCGAAAACGAAATGACGCTCCGCTTCGCTGAGATCCAAAAAGGGTTTGTCCGCATCGAGACCCAGCTTGTCGCAGGCCTCGAGCAGACGCGCCTTCAACCGACGAGAGGTCTTCGTCGCGAAAACTGAGATCGCATCCTCATTGAGACTCCGCGTCGGATCCGGCACGACGCGATCCCAATCGATCTCCGGAATACGACCGAATCCCTCACAGGCCGCACAGGCACCGATCGGATTGTTGAACGAAAATAGACCCGGGCTCGGGTCCAGAAAACCACGACCGCAACCGTCACAAACTCGTCCTTCGCGGTAGGTCTGCGCCTCCGCGGTATCCGCTCCGGCCCTGCGTACCACGATTTCGCCATTTCCCCGACCGAATGCCAGACTCACCGCCTCGATGAGTCGGCCTCTTTGTCCGTCGTCTCCGACCGCCGGGTCGCTCGGGTTCGAACCGTCTTCGGAATCCTCCGAACGATGAAGGGCCAGGCGATCGATGAGCAGCCACCAGGGTTTCGACTTCGAAGGCTTGGCTCTCGGCGTCGAATCGAGAAGATCGAGGACACTGCCATCGTCGGAGAGCAGTCGCGCGAAACCGTCGCGCACGAGTTCGTCTCGAACCTGTGCCGCTCGGCCCTCGCCGCTGCGAATCGGCGTGACGAGAAAAATCCGCTCGCCGGCGTGATCCACGGCGATCCGATCCGCCGTCGCCGTGATGCCCCCCGCATCGACTGCGTTGCCGCAATCGGGACAGATCGTCTCGCCGATCTGTGCAAAGAGATGGCGAAGATGATCGAGGACCTCGCTCGCACTCCCCACGGTCGTTCGGGAGCCCGTCACGCCGTTTCTCTGCTCGATCGCGATGGCGGGTGGCAGGTTCGAGATGTGATCGACTTCGGGCCGCGCGAGCCGTTCCAGGAATTGCCGTGCGTAGGCGGACAACGAACTCACGTAGCGGCGTTGTCCCTCGGCATACAACGTGTCGAAGGCCAGCGTTGACTTCCCGGAACCGGAGGGGCCCGTCACGACTGTGAGGGCACCCAGAGGGAAGACACAGTCGATTCCCCGCAGATTGTGCGAACGTGCATTTTCGATTCGAATTTCGCTCTGCACGACGGCTCGGCCCTTATTCCGCGTCCACCGTCGCGAGCCGCTCGGCCGATTCGGCGTCTTGCGGACGCCCGGCGTTCGAGGCGGCTTCGGCCAGAGCGCGCCACGTTTCAGCCGACGGTTCTTCGTCGAGCGCCGTACTTGCAACCCGCATCAGGAACACATCCCCGCGTTCGAGGGCAGCCGCCTGCAGCTGCTGGAGAAGCTCACGTGCCTCGGAATTCGAATCTGGACCGGCAGCCGCAAGGAAGTCGATCGCCTCGACCTCCCGCTCGACATCGAGATAGGCCTGTGCGAGTGCCAGGGCCTTTGCCGTTTCCACGCCTCCGTCGAGAAGATGCCGCCGGGAAAGCGGGTCCGGAAGTTTCATCTTGGCCAATTATGTCCTCCCGTGTGCGGCGTGCGCACAGCAGCGAAAAGAATTTCGTCTCGATCGTTCATGATTCGGCGGAATACCGCGGCACCGAAGGATCTACTGTCAGAGACCAGGCTTCGATCCCACCGTCCAGATTCTCGGCCCTCGCAAAACCGTGTGAGAGCAACAATCGGACGGCCTTTGCGCTACGAACGCCGTGATGGCAATGAACGACGATCGCTTGATTTCGCAGTGACTCGAGCTCATCCAGTCGTGCGTCGAGGTCACCAAGGGGAATCCAGAGAGCACCCTCGATCCGCGCCGTCTCGACTTCCTTCGGCTCGCGCACGTCGATCAGGGTCATGCTCTCACCCGCCTCGCGCCGTGCAGCGAAGCTGGCAGCGGAACACTCTGTGATCTCACCGACCGCCTCACCCTCCCGGGCCGGCATCCCGCAAAACCCTTCGTAATCAATCAATTCTCGAATACTCGGTTTCTCACCACAGATCGGACAACTCGGGTCCTTCTGCATCTTGAACTCGCGCCAGGCCATCTCGAGCGCATCGTAGTGGAGAAGTCGACCATAGAGTGGTTCGCCCAGCCCCGTCAGGATCTTGATCGTCTCGGTCGCCTGCACGAGAGCGATCGTCCCCGGAAGAATGCCCAGCACGCCCCCTTCCGCACACGAAGGAACAGCGCCGGGCGGCGGCGGCTCGGGGTAGAGACATCGATAACAAGGACCCCTCAAAGCATCGAAAACACTCGCTTGCCCTTCGAAGCGAAAGATCGAGCCATGCACATTCGGTTTTCCGAGCAGAACGCAAGCGTCGTTGGTCAGATAGCGGGTGGGAAAATTATCGGTCCCATCCACGATGACATCGTATTCGGCAAATAATTCGAGGGCGTTGCTCGAATCCAGACGAGTCTGGAAGGCATCGATTTTGACATCGGGGTTCAGCGCAGACAATCGCTCTCGCGCGACCTCGACCTTCGGCCGGCCGACGTCTGCCGTCGAGTACAAAATCTGGCGCTGCAGATTCGAGCTGGCCACCACGTCGTCATCGATCAAGCCGATCCGACCGACGCCGGCGGCCGCGAGGTATTGCGCAGAAGGACAACCCAGCCCACCGGCTCCGACCAGCAGGACCGAGCCCGAGAGCAGACGTTGCTGACCTTCGAGACCGATTTCGGGCAGGCTCAGGTGGCGGCGATAGCGATCGAATTGGTCCGGGCGGAGCGGTGTACT
The DNA here is from genome assembly GCA_965603475.1 of uncultured Myxococcales bacterium. Taxonomy (GTDB): domain Bacteria; phylum Myxococcota_A; class UBA9160; order UBA9160; family UBA4427; genus UBA4427. The sequence goes on along the minus strand of CBFDDD010000010.1, from coordinate 20,619 downwards.
TTCGGCTTGCATGAAACCTCCGAGCCCCCGTTCACCCCTCGCACGCCTGGCCCTCGGGTCCTCGAAGCACATGAACACCCCAAACGAGACGATGTCATGTGCGAGGGACCTTGATGGTGCCGGAGGCGGGATTTGAACCCGCACGGCCTTGCGACCGGGGGATTTTGAGTCCCCTGCGTATACCAGTTCCACCACTCCGGCGAAGGGCGGCAGAGCATACCACGCCACTGCAGATTGGGACGCCCAGATTCAGCACGACCGAATACCGGGGACTTCGAGTCTAACTTTGACAGGCTCGGCCCACCTCGTTAGGATCCGCGCTCCTGTGGGGCCGTAGCTCAGTTGGGAGAGTGCTTGAATGGCATTCAAGAGGTCGCGGGTTCGATTCCCGCCGGCTCCACCACTTCATACTTCCTCGGATATTCCTCGAATTTCCCTTTGATCCGCATGCGGGTGACGGCCTAGATTGATCTCGCCATCGACCTCGCCAGGGTCGTCACTAGTTCGGTTGAAGCACGAAGGTCCGAAAGAAATAGTCATTCGTGTTGGCCGTAAAGCCAACGCCCGATTCGCCGGTCGAGCCTGTTCCCTCGAGATAGGGATCCCCGAGAGCATTGGTCTGGCCGAGCACGCGCGCGATCGCATTGACGTCATTGCTGGTCGAACGGCTCACGAAATCGACGACGATCGCGTACATCTCGCCGGCAAGTACCTGACGATTCGGCTCGTCCCCGACGTTGAATACCGAGAACTCGTCGACCAGGACCGGCGGGAGCAATGTCGTGTCGACGTCGATAGGTCGAATGATCGAGCTGTTCGGATCAGAATCGGGAACGCCCATGGCGTCGGTCGGCCGCACGGTAATCCGAATCACCCCGTCATCGAGCGACTCACCCTGGGTGATGACGAACCAGAACTCATCGAGCTGACCGTCCGCGAGCACGGTAAAGGATTGGGCGGCTCCCGGAGTCGCCTCCGCGATCGGCCATGAAGTATCCGAGACAGTCGCGGGATCGTACTCAGCGTCGGCCCGCAGGACCAGACCGTCGGCGCTGGATCCACAGCCCATTCCGGTCGCAACGAAGAACAGAAAAGCCGAAATCCAGCCCGCTCGTCTGTGCGCAAACCCATTTCCATTCACGACTGCACCCTCTCCAAGATTGACCTGGGAACTCGAACTTCCATCGGAATTTCGCGGGTATAACTTGACCCGATGCGCGGCGGTTGCGGGTTCGGGAGCAGAAAAATCTGCAAATCAGCCCCCGCGATTTGGCCGGGTCCCATCTCGGACAGCAAGGATGCGTGTCAGGGCTTGTCGGAGCTGACGATCCAGGTCGAAAAATACTGAGAACCGCCCCCGTAGGCGTGACCCAACGCCTTTTTCGCACCATCGACCTGATGGGCCTCAGCAAGGCCACGGACCTGGCGCGCCGCCTCGGCAAATCGGATCAGACCCGACGCCCCGATTGGATTCGAGGAGAGTACACCCCCCGACATGTTGACCGGGAAGTCGCCGTCGAGGGCGGTCGCCCCCTCGTAGGTCATCTTCCAGCCCTGATTCCGCTCGGTAATCAACATGCCCTCCATCCACATCGGCTCGAACCATGAGAACGGCACGTAGATCTCGGCGCAGTCGAGTTCCTCTCGCGGATTCGAGATACCCGCCTTCTTGTAGAGATTCTTCGCGTTATCGAGCGTGGCTTGGGGCATGACCTGGTCACGACCCGAGAACATCGTCGGTTCGCTCCTCATCTCCGTCGCGTGGATCCAGGCGACCTTGTTCGATCGCTGGCTCGCGAGTGACTCCTTCTCCATGACGATCGCGCAGGCGCCATCCGAACTCGGACAAGTCTCGAGGTAGCGAATCGGGTCCCAGAGCATGGGCGAGTTCGCGACGAGATCGAAAGAAATGTCCTCGAGTCGCAGATGCGCCAGAGGATTGAGCAGCGCGTTCTCGCGATCCTTCACGGCCACCCGAATCCCGGTATCGTCGGGCGCCCCGGAGCGCCGGATATAGCCACGCACGAGCGGTGCAAAATATCCACCCGCACCGGCTACTGTCGCCAGTGAGAACGGAACCGAGATCGACAACGCCCAGATCGCATTCGATTCGCTCTGTTTCTCGTAGGCGACGCATAGCACGCGGTCGTGAATCCCTGCCTGGACCATACTCGCCGCGACCACGGCCGTAGATCCACCAACGCTGCCGGCGGTATGCACTCGAAACATCGGCTTGTAGGCGCCACCCAGCGCATCATTGAGAAAGAGTTCTGGCATCATGACGCCCTCGAAGAGATCGGGCGCCTTTCCGAGAATCACCGCATCGATGTCCGCCCACGTGCAACCTGCATCCGCGAGTGCCTTCTCCGCGGCTTCACGCACGAGACCGGGCATCGAGACATCGAGGCGCTTCGCCTCATACTTGGTCTGGCCAATTCCTACGACGGCCGTCAACTCTGCCACGGCTATTCGCCCTCCAGGACACAGACGAGATTCTGCTGCAGACAAGGACCGGAGGTCGCATGGGCAACGCCCCTATCCGCGTGCCCCCCGAAGATCCGGCTCGCGCATTCCCCGATGCGACTGAGCCCCACGGCCATCAAAGGATTTCCCGCCAGCGCACCCCCGGACGGATTGACGTTCGTTTCGCTCGTGAGCCCAAGCGCCTTTTCGACGAGAATCGACTGGTGTGTGAACGGGGCCGAGAGTTCAGCGACATCGAGCTTGTCCGAGGAGACCCCGGCCTTCTCCGCAGCCATTTCGACTGAACGCGATCGTCCGAGATCCCGAACACCCAGGTCCATCGGCTCGCAGATATGTTCGATGCCGCGGATCCAAGCGGGCCGGTCGCGAATGCCACGAGCGGTATCGCCCGCCGCGAGCAGAATCGCGGAAGCGCCATCCGAAATCGGGGCGCAATCCGATTTTCGCAGCGGATTCACGAGGAAGGGCTCAGCGAGAATCTCATCAACCGTCCAATCGCCCTTCAACTGTGCGTTCGGATTGTCCTTCGCATGAGTCCGATCGCGCACGGCGACCGAGGCCATGTCCTCGTGGGTCAAGACGCCCGCGTCGAGACAATGCCGGGCCTGCAACGCCGCAATCGAAATCGAATCGGGCCATAGCGGCATGACCGAGTAGGGGTCGAGCTGCAACGCCATCGTGATGGGCAGATCCCCCATCGAAGGTTTGCCGAAGCCGTAGACGAGCGCTGTCTCCGCATAGCCCATTTGAATCTTCACCCAGGCCTCATAGAGCGCCCAGGCACCGTCCATCTCGACATGGCTTTCGCTCACCGGCGGCCAGGCACCGACGGCGTCGAGCCCCGAAATGAAGGCAAAGGACTGTCCAGCGAGATAGTCGCTCGATCCAGAACAGATGAAGTCGCAATCCGCACCCGAGAGCCCGGTTTGCTCACGCAGCGACTGGATCACCGGGATCAGGATTTCCACCTCGTTGAGATCCGGCTCACGCCGAACCGACGGGCTCTGTGCAAACGCCACGACCGCGACCTCTCTCACTAGATATGCTCCTTGTAGCCGTCGTAGTCCGCATCCGGCTCATCGATCGCTCTGAAGTACATGATATTCGCGGTCGAAGTGGTCCACTCCTCTTTTGGCTTCCAGATCGCCTGCACGCGCATTCCCATATGCACGTCATCGAGATCCCCATCGAGAACATGCATCAGGATCGTGTCAGCCCCATCGAGTAGGACGTTCACCGTGATATAGGGGAGTTCGAGCGGAATATTCGCGGAGGGCACACGCACGATCGAAAAAGTCACGATCGTGCCCTTGTCGGAGAGTTCGACGACCTCATCGCCGAAGGTCACAGCGTGTTGCGGACAAGAACCCCGACTCGGGAAGTAGACACGGCCATCGACGGGACAGCGCTGGCCGAGGAGCTTGCCCTTTTCGATCGCACGCAAAAAACGCGACGCCGACTGACCCGCGCTGTAGTCATAGTCGAGAGAAATCAGTGCCCTCTGAACGGTGACAGGCGAATCCGGCTCGTCGTTTGAATCGCTCAAGCATTCTCCTTCCGCGTCTGGGCTTGCCCTCGCACGCGAACGAGGATGGCCGCAACCTCTCGCCCCGACTCAAGCCGGAACGAAAACAAAATCCGTGATCACACCCGTCGTTTCTTCCGCCCAACGTGCCTTGACGCGCATCCCGGTTTTCATGCTCCCCTCACCGGGCGCGTCGACGACATGAATGAAGGGCGTATCTGAACCATCGAGTTGAACGAGCGCGTAGGCGAAGGGGTGGTCGAACGGCTGTTGTCGGCGTGGATGACTGACCCATGCCCAGCTCTTGACGACACCTTGATCGGAGACCTCGACCCATTCCTCGAGACTCTGGCCGGTGTCGGGATCGTATTCCTTCGGTGGCACCATCACACTGCCGTCCAATCGACGTATGCCTAGAAACTGGCGATCACGTAGAGCCGTAAAAAACCTGGACAACACCGGGCCGAGCGAGCGCTTGTAAGTGTATTCGAGTGAATGCGAGGCCGTGAGCGATCGGACACATTCGCCCCGTCTCCCTGCTCTCTATTCATGCCACCGCCAACCCGCCCTGTCTGGGTACCGGGCGGGCCTACGAGCCCAGTTCAAATCGCAGTCAAGTAGTCAAGCAGAGAATAGAACGTGTTTCAATCGCATCTCCCAGGAGTGCTGACTAGACTCCGACACACGAGGAGATTCCGATGGCCCTTTCCAGCGCATACGCAAAGCATCCCCAGCATCGAATCGACATCGACGAAGAGCGAGTCGGACTTCGAGTGAGCCTCAACGGTGAGGTTCTCGCGCAGACGACACGCGGGCTGAATCTCCGCGAGGGGAATTACCCGGCGGTCGTCTACGTTCCGCGCAACGACGTCGACATGGAACGGCTCACTGCAAGCGATCTCTCGACACATTGCCCATTCAAGGGTGACGCCAGCTACTTTCGGTACGGAGGTTCCGAACAGCACGGAGTGGCGGAAGAAGTGGCCTGGAGCTACGAGACGCCCTTCGATCAAATGGAAGCGATCCGTGGCCATCTCGCGTTCTATGCTGACCGCGTCACGGTCGAGCGAATAGCAGACTGACCGGACGAGCGAACACGACGTATCCGCGACGCATCAATATCGCCCGCAACTCGCTTGCCGCCGCCAACCTTCGCAGATGAAGGGTCTGCGCTCAGCCTTCGATGCGGATGGCCTGCCGCGGGCAGAGCCGCTCAGCTTCTTGGAGCTGTGAACGCAGCTCATCGGGAATTTCGTCCATCAGCACTGTGAGTGTGTCGTCTTCCTCGACGCGAAACACTTTGGGACAGGCCCCCATGCACAGCGCATTCGCCTCGCAGAGGTCATAGTCCACAACCACCTTCATGGGTCTCTCCTACTTTTGATTGGCCTACTCGCCGACCCTGTGGCCAGCTCTTTCCGTCCGCCGCGACGCTACCAAATTCGATCTGCGGCCGCTGCACGGCGAGACGCTGCACGAATCCGGCGCGAATCTCGGGTTGCGAGCCTGGCACGCTCGACTAGCCCGCCCCAGGGACGATGAAGCTGTCTTTGATCGGCTCTTTGCCCTCGAAGAACCCACCGACCTCCGACGACACGGTTTCATGCGTCCAGACATCGTCGACGGTGAACTCACCATCTTGTTTCGGATAGCCCAGGACGGCGATCGATTTGCCCCATACGATGAAGACATTGCCCGATATATTGGCTGCATCCGGTGACGCGAGATAGCTGACGAGCGGCGTGACGTGCTCCGGTGCAAAAACATCGAAGCCCTCTTCCGGTTTCGCAAAAATCTCGGCCGTCACCCCGGACATCGTCATCGCGGTCCGGGCGCGTGGCATGAATGTATTGGCCGTGACGCCGTATTTCGCAAGTCCTTGTGCGGCCGAATTCGTCAGGGCGATGATCCCGGCCTTGGCCGCCGCGTAGTTCGGCTGGCCAACCGAGGCAAAGATCGCGGCCTCGGAGGCCGTGCTGATGATCCGGCCATAGGCGTGGCCTTCCGCCTTGCCCTTCGTCCGCCAATACTCGCTCGCGTGCCGAATCCCACAGAAATGTCCCTTGAGATGGACGCGAATCACCGAGTCGAAATCCTCTTCACTCATCGAAAAAATCATCTTGTCTCTGCAGAACCCGGCGTTGCAGACGAGAATATTCAGATCGCCGAAATGATCGATCGCAGTCTGGATCATCGCCTTCGAGTCATTCCAATCGGCAACGTCCCCGAAATGGGCAACGGCCTCTCCACCCATCGACTTGATTTCCTCGACGACAGCCTGTCCAGCCGATTCGTCGCGCCCGACCCCGTCTGCGGCGACGCCTAGATCACTGATGACGACACGCGCACCCTGGCGCGCAAGGTCGAGCGCCTCGAAGCGACCGAGTCCACGACCGGCGCCGGTGACCACCGCCACTTTTCCGTCCAATACACCCATGATTCAATATCCCTGATTCGAAATGCGACGCTTCTAGAGTCGCTCGATGATCGTGCCGGTGCCGACCGCGGCGCCACAACACATGCTGATGAAGGCATTGCCCAGGCCCTGCCGTTCGAGTTCGTGCAGTGCGGTCACGACGAGCCTCGAGCCGGTCGCGCCGACCGGATGGCCGAGCGCGATCGCACCGCCATTCACGTTGACCTTCGACATGTCGATGTCTTTCACTCCTGCCCAGGAGAGCACGACCGCAGCGAAGGCCTCATTGATCTCGTAGAGATCGATGTCGTCGCGAATGCTCATGCCGCTCTTCTTTTCGATTCGATCGGTCGCGTCGATTGGCCCGTCGAGCAGGTAGTAGGGATCCGTACCTACGAGGACATCGAAGAGGACCCGTGCGCGCGGCTTGAGTCCGAGCGATTCGGCTTTCTCCTTCGACATGTAGAGAACAGCGGCAGCGCCGTCCGAGATCTGCGACGAGTTGCCCGCCGTATGGATGCCGTCCTCGAGGATCGGCTTGAGACTCGCCAATCCTTCTGCGGAGGAATCGCGTATCCCCTGATCCTGTTCGACGAGCAGCGTTTCGCCGGTCGGCTGGCCATCGTCACCCAGAACCGGCGCATCAATCGAGAGGATTTCTCGCTTGAAGCGGCCCTCGTCGCGCGCGAGCTTGGCCTTGCGTTGGGACGACAGCGCAAAGGCGTCTACGTCTTCGCGAGAGATTCCACGGTTCTTCGCAATGCGTTCGGCCATGGTGAATTGGTCTGGCGCCGTGTCCCAGGGCCAGTTCGGAGGCTGGAAATAGCCCGGACCGTTGATGACATTGGCGCCGAGTCCAACATGGCTCATGACCTCGACACCACAGGCGATCCCGATATCGATCGTGTCGCCTTTGACCAACGCGTTGATCAGGTGATTGGCCTGCTGCCCCGATCCGCATTGGGTATCGATCGTCGTCGCACCGCAGGTGTAGTCGTCGCCTTCGGAGAGCCAGGCGTGACGTACGATGTTGTTGGATTGCTCTCCGGCCTGGGTCACGCAGCCGCCAATGATCTGCTCGACCTCGGAGGTCGGAATTTCGTTCCGTTCGCAGACCGCGGTCTGGACCTTGCGTAGTAGATGGGCTGCGTGAATACCTGACAGATCCCCTCGGATCATCTTTCCGCGCGCGATCGGCGTGCGGACCGCATCGACGATGACTGCTTCTCTCATTGATTCATCCTCTCGAAAACCGATTCCTGTTAGTCAAAAATCTTCATTCAGACTTCGCGCATCGTCTCGCCCAGAATGAGCTCGACAGAAGCGCGCATTCGTTCGTTGATACTGGACTGGGTTTCCAGTCCACCAGACCATCCGACCATCACGGCAAACCAGATCTGATTCAATACGTCGCCGAGCAGACGTTCGCGATCCGTCATCGTCTCGTCCCCCGGCATGACGGGCCGACCACGCAACGCGCCTACGATCATGCGACGCATCATGTCGTGGAAGAGCCCGACCTTTCGCGCCAATGCGGGCTCTCCCGCCGCAGCCGCGCGAAGCATGGCCCGCGACAGGTTCGGCCTGCGCATCATTCCGCGGGTCGTGATCACGAAGAAACTGACGGCACGTTCGCTCGCTGTGGCACCCTTCGGCGGTCGACGGCGCACCCGTTCTTCCATCCCTCGCGTTTCCTGCTCGAGCGCCGCGACGAGTAGATCTTCCTTGCTGTGGAATCGGCGGTAGAGCGTTCCCATGGCGACCTCAGCGCGGGCCGCGACCTCTCGAAGCCGGACGGCCTCGAAGCCCCCCTCCTCCGCCAGTTCGATCGTCGATTCGATGATCCGGCGCGCGCGCTCCTCGGTCTTCTGTTTGGGCGGGTTGGACGTGTCGGCAGTCATCGAGCTCGATTGAAACACGTTTCACTTCCGAATGAAACACGTTTCAGTTTTCGAGAGCCGCCGATGTCCACAGTCGGGCCGAGATTGGGTCGGAATGGCCTATCCTGATCTTGCAATGACCGTCCAACCAACAGCCGTACCACCGATAACATCATCGCAGCGCATTTCGGAAACAATCGACCCTCCGAGCAGCGTCCGGGCCTTCTGTATCCGAATACTCGAGTGCGGAGACCTGGCGACCAAGCTCATGGCTCCTTTGGACAGCCAGGGTCGAACGCTGCCTGATTCATTGCTGGGAGAAGCCGTATTGATCGAGCGACCCGCTCGAGTTGCCGGTCTACGCATGCAGGGCGGGAGCCATCGACTGCCCCGTCCTGGCCAGTTGGCCGATCCCGAGCATCGAAAACTCTGCTTGTCGCGCTTCGCTCACCACGAATTGATGGCGGTCGAGCTCTTTGCCTGGGCCTTGCTGCGATGGCCGTCGCTGCCCAGGTCCTTGCGGCGTGGGCTGCTGTCTGCCCTCGTCGATGAGCAGCGCCATTGTCGCCTCTACCTCGAACGTCTCGAAGCGCACGGGGGTCTTTTCGAGACCGACGACCATTCCGATTATTTCTGGCAGCAGGTGCCCGTGATCGCAGCCTCACCGGCTGGCCCGCGCGCCTTTCTCGCGGCCGTGGGCCTCACGCTCGAACAAGCCAATCTCGATTTCACACTGACCTATCGCGACGGATTCACCGAGGCCGGTGATCTCGACAGCGCCCGGGTCTGCCAGCTCGTTCACGACGAAGAGATCGCCCATGTGGCACTCGCAGCCCGTTGGATGAAACGCCTCGATGAACCCGGACAGTCCGATACAGACGCGACCGACCTCGACCGATACCTCGCCGCGGTTCCCTTCCCTCTCGGCCCCGCTCGGGCCAAGGGCAGACGCTTCGAAGTCGCGCCTCGCCGCCGCGCAGGATTGAGCGACGCCTTGATCGACCACGTCCGTCATGCCCGCTCGTCACAAGAGCAGCGCAATCCGTCTGCAGATCCTTCTACGCCCGAACGAGGTTGAGCGGGATGGAGCTTCTCCCAAACCTCGGCGCCGAGGAAGGGGACGACTGGCGTGCCTTCCTACACGAACCCCATGCCCGGGTGGCCGCGCAGCTATGGAGTCTTCTCTACTCGCACGACGCGTGCTTTCGCTTTCCGGCAGAATCCTCAAGAGATCCCTGGAGATCGGAGCCATGCGAAACCTACTGGCCGACGGCATTGGGCCCTGTGTCACGGGAGCCGGTCTTTGCGTGGCTCGAAGAATCCGAGCGACCGACTGCCTGGCTGAACACCAGGTCTCTCGAACGCGCTGCGGGCGATGCCCTCGGCCTCCGTCCATCAGGCCCGCCAGCGGATCTCCTGACAACGACCCACGACAAGGCGTTTGCGGTCGAGGCGGCGCGCGAGTTGGGATTGGTTCCGCGAGCCATCGAACCCCTCATCCAGATCATCGACGCCGAGCAACTTCGATCGCCGGATGCCCTCGTTGAGAAACTCGACGCCTCCCTGCGTGGATGGCCCGACTGGACCGGTCGTCGATTCACACTCAAACCCCGACACGGCAGCAGCGGGCGCGGGCGCGTCGCCGGCAAGGGCGCGGCCGATACGCAGTCCGTGCGGGGTGCCCTTCCCCGTCTCGCCGAACGGGGTGGAGCCATTTTCGAGCCCTGGCTCGAACGACGAACGGACCTTTCGGTCGCCCTGCACGTGCCTTCGCCCGACTCTCACGCAGCGCTGCCGACGATACTCGGCTCCCTCGAAATGCTCGCGACGGAGAGCGGCGTCTTTCGCGGACATTGCGGCGAGGTCGATTCGCGCGGCCGAGTCTTCTCGGGTCATCGCGATGACGAAACGCTCCGCGCGGATGCCGCAGCGGTCGCACAACGTGCGCGTGACGCTGGTTTCTTTGGGCCCTGCGGTATCGATGCCTTCCTCTACTTGGAATCCGACCGCGAACGACTCCGGAGTCTCGTCGAATTCAACGCACGCGTAACCATGGGCCTCGTCACGATCGGCCTGATACGGCGTGCGCTACCGCACGTCCGCGACACGCTCGAACTGACTCCCGGGGTACGACGTGCTTTCCTGATGGGTTTTGGCAGGCCAGGCCGCGGCCTGGAGGAGCCCCTGCGAATTGCAGCGAGCTGCCCCGACGCGAGCCTGATCGATCTGGGGCCAGTGGCGATCGAGTCAGACCCACATCCCTTTCTCATTTTTGCCCGGGACCGGGTACCGCTTCGCCGAGCCCATCGTGAAGTTCTCGGCTGCTAGGATTACGCCCATGTCTAGAGACAAGTCCCGCAATACCGTTCTTTTCGATCTCGGTGGCGTCGTACTCGGCTCGCCGCTGCATGCCATCCGCGATTACGAGCAGGAGCTCGGCTTCGAACGCAATGCCATCAATCTCGTCGCCGCGAATACCGCTCCGAAGGGCGCATGGTCGCGGCTCGAACGCGGCGAGATCGAGATGGAGGCGTTCTACCTGGAATTCGAATCCGACTGCTATTCCGCCGGTCTTTCGATCGATGCTCGGGTCATGATGCAGAAGATGTCAGAAGCCAGCGGCCCGCGGCCCGCCATGCTGACCGCAATCGTGCGCCTACGAGAAGCGGGTTTCAAGGTCGGTGCCCTCACCAACAATTGGGCGCATGCCGAAGACGCCGATCGGACTGACGGGACGCGAGCGCTGCGCAACCGCTTCGATGTTTTCATCGAGTCGAGCGTCGAGGGACTGCGAAAGCCCGATCCAGCGATCTACCAGCTTGCCTGCAGGCGACTCGATGCCACTCCGAAGGAGATGATCTTCCTCGATGACATTGGCGGAAATCTCAAGCCGGCACTGGCCATGGGGATGACGACCATCAAGGTCGACGCACCCGAACGAGCGCTGAGCGAGTTGTCTGCGATCGTTGGCTTTGGACTCTCGAACGACGCGTGACACCCCCCCCAAATTCGCTCAATCGGGGTATTCGACGCGGGCGGCGCCTTTTACGAGCCCCTGGCATGTGAGAATCCAGCCATCGTTGACCTGTTTCTGGTCGATGCCGCCATCGTTCATGATCATGTCGATGTCGCCTTCGACGACCTTTGCCATACAGCATCCGCAGTAGGCTTCCTCGCAGGCGAAGGGGGGCTCGAGTCCGGCCCGGCGTGCGGCCATGAGGATCGTCTCGCCCGGAGCGACCGGAACTTCGGTCTCCTTGCCGTCGAGCTTGATCGTCACGACGCTACCCCCACTGGTGTCGACCGTTGAGACGTCGATCGGCGAGTCGGGTGATTCGAAACGTTCGATGAAGATCTGATCCGCATCGATCTCGAGATTGGCCAAACCGCTCTCGACGACATCCATGAATGGCCCGGGACCACAAATATAGAAATCCGCATCCGTCTTCGGTCCAATTTCCTGCACGACGAGTGACGCATCGACGAAGCCATGTACGTCATCGAGGCGATGGACGATTTCGAGACGGTCAGAATGCTCGGAGTGCAATGCGGACAGCTCATCCTTGAAGATGATCGATTGGTCGTTTCGATTCGCGTAGACCAACTTGATACTTCGTGACGTCGTCTGTAGCGCCGTCTTGATGATCGAAATGATCGGCGTGATCCCTGATCCGCCGCCGAAGAGGAAGATCGGCGTCTCCCGATCACGCAGACAGAAAATCCCATTGGGATGCATGACTTCGAGCTGATCACCCTTGGCGACATTGTCGGTCAGCCAATTCGATGCGCGGCCATCGACGACACGCTTCACTGTGACCTTGTGTTGAGAATCGAGACCGGGCGCACTCGCGAGCGAGTAGCAGCGAACCAATCGATGGCCGTCTACTTCGACGCGCAACGACAGGAACTGTCCCGAGCGGTAGACAAATCGCTCATTGAGCTCTTCCGGTACGTCGAACACGATCGACTTGGCATCGTCCGTTTCTTCGATGACGTCGGCCACCGTGAGGCGGTAATACGGCCCATCCAGAGATGTCATCTGGCTTCACTCTCCTCGAATTTCCTGAACCAAACGGTGCGATCCTGCGGCTCCCGACCGCTCGCCGGTGCCGCCCCGGTTTCGGAGCGGCCGGACTCTACCAGATCCAGCCTGAAGGGAAATCCGCACGCTCGAGACCCCTGCTTCCGAGAGTCAATCTTCCGATGACAGGCGTTCGTCCGCCCAATTTCGCGGACGCAGGAAATCCGTGTAGAGCGCTGCTTCGGGGGTATCCGGTTCGGGCGACCAGTCGTAGCGCCAGATGACCTTCGGCGGAAGCGAGGCAAGAATCGATTCGGTCCTTGCCCCCGCTTCGAGGCCGAAGCGGGTTCCACGGTCCTGCAGCAGGTTGAATTCCACATAGCGCCCACGGCGATACAATTGAAAATCGCGCTCACGCTCCCCCCAGGCCATCTGCCGTCGGCGCTTCACAATGGGCGAGTACGCCTCGAGAAAAGCGTCGGCCGTGCTGCGCCAGAGTTCAAAGGCGCTCGTGAATCCCCCCTCATCGAAATCGTCGTAGAACACCCCACCGATGCCGCGCGGTTCTGCGCGATGCGGAAGGTAGAAATAGCGATCACATTGCTCTTTGAATCGCGGGTAGAGATCCCTCGAATGGACTTCACAGGCTACTCGTGCCGTTCGGTGCCAGTGGATCGCGTCGTCAGCAAAGCCGTAGTACGGCGTGCAATCGAAGCCCCCACCAAACCACCAGACGGGTTCCGCCCCCTCCGGGTCCAGCGCCAGGAAGAACCGGAAATTCGCGTGACAGGTCGGCACGTACGGATTGCGAGGATGAACGATCAGGGAAACCGAGATCGCTTCGTAGGTCCGACCCACGAGTTCCGGCCGGCGCTGGGTCGCCGCCGCTGGCATCTGACGACCCTGGGTACGCGTAAAATTAACGGCGGCTTTCTCGAAGAGTGGGCCGCCCTCGAGCACACACGGTCGCGAAACCCCGCCGCCGGGTCTCGCAATCTCCTCACGCCGAAAAAGTGCCTCACCATCGAGGGATTCGAGCTCAGAGCAGATTCGATCCTGCAGGTCGGAAAGAAAACCGTGCACCGCGGCAAGATCCGGAGGATTTGAGGCCACTTGCGTCATAGACAGTTCGAATTCTCCTGACTTCTCGCGACACTGTGGCGAGCGAGGCTACCCCATCGTCCGAGTCGTCGAGAGGGCGTGGCCCGAGGACCTCCGCCCCGATAGAATGCGCCGCTTCTCCAGCCAATGCGGCAACCCATTGGCTCCACCGAGGAACGACGTGACAGCCCGTCCCAAGCAGCGACCCAATCGCCCCCACTTTTCTTCCGGCCCCTGCGCCAAGCGACCCGGATGGAATTCCAGCGCCCTGGACGCCGCACTCGTCGGCCGATCACATCGCGCCGCGCCCGCAAAGGCCCGCATCCAGGAAGTTTCGGATCGTAGCCGCGCCATCCTCGGCCTGCCTGAAGACTGGCGCCTGGGTCTCGTTCCGGCTTCCGACACTGGAGCCGTCGAGATGATTCTGTGGTCAGTGCTCGGCGCTCGCGGCGTCGACATGCTCGCATGGGAAAGTTTCGGATCGGGTTGGGTTGCTGACGTCGCAAAACAATTGCAGATCGAAGACCACCGGGTGATCGAGGCCGATTATGGTCAACTGCCCGACCTCTCCAGCGTGAACTTTGACCGCGACGTCGTATTCACGTGGAACGGCACGACCTCTGGCGTCTGTGTACCCAATGCCGATTGGATCTCGAGCGATCGCGAGGGTCTGACGATCTGCGACGCGACTTCAGCAGCCTTCGCAATGGATCTTGAGTGGGACAAACTCGACGTCGTGACCTGGTCCTGGCAAAAGGCACTCGGTGGCGAAGCCGGTCACGGAATGCTCGCGCTCTCCCCCCGCGCGGTCGAGCGTCTCGAGTCGTACACCCCGCCCTGGCCGATGCCCAAGATTTTCAGGCTCACAAAGGCAGGCAAGCTCAATCAGAGCATCTTCGAAGGGTCGACGATCAATACGCCCTCGATGCTCTGCGTCGAGGATGCGATCGATGGACTCGACTGGGCAGAATCCGTCGGCGGGCTCGAAGGATTGATCGCGCGTTCGAGAGCGAATCTCGCCGTCGTCACGCATTGGGTCGACGGCTCGGCATGGACTGATTTTCTCGCCGAGAATCCAGCCACCCGGTCGTCGACTTCGATCTGTCTGCGAATCATCGATGAATGGGCGCGGGAGCGCGACGCCAAAGAAGTGGCCGCGACCGTCAAGGCCGCGGGCAAAAGTCTCGACAGCGCAGGAATCGCCTACGACATCGGCTCCTATCGCGACGCCCCGGCAGGCCTGCGGCTGTGGGGCGGGGCCACGGTCGAGACCTCGGATCTCGAAGCCTTGCTGCCCTGGCTGGACTGGGCCTGGTCGGAAGCCAAATCAGGCGCGAAACGCTAACCAATCCCAACGCCCATCCGCGTTAGTCGATCACCGCGACCTTGAGGGCTTGCAGCCGTTGGAGTTGCTCTTCCTGGGTCCGAAGACGATCCTTTTTGACATCGAGTTCAGCGCGCAGCGATGCGTAGAGCTGCTCCTGATTGCTCATACGCTTGCGCATGCGTGCTTCTGTCCCTCGCGCGATCCCGAGTTCTTCGGTCCGCTTGGCGAGCTCTTCGCGGCTGGTCGCCAACTCGGCTTGCGCCTGCTCGAGCGCGGTGTCCACCTCGCTGGCAATCGGAATCGGACGAGGCTCGGAAGCCTCCGCCAGGGCCCGCGCCGAAGCTTCGAGACGTTTTTCGAGTCGCGCGACCTGCAGAGCGAGCCCGTCCCGTTCGGTGGTCGCTCGATCGCGCTCGAATTCGACCCGCTCGACCTGGGCTTCGTGGTCACGAATGCGAGCAGTCGTCCCGAGAGGCTGATCGACCGTTTTGGCCTGACGCCTCTTTGCTTTATCCGTCTTGTTTCGTAGGACAGCGAGTTCCTCTGCCTGTTTCTTGCGGGCCTGCGCCTGCTTCGAAAGGCTGGATTCGAGCTGCTTGCCTTCGGCGACGCGTGCCTCGATCTCCGACTGCAAGGCTTCGATTCGACCTTCAGCGCTCCGCCACAAGCGAGCCAGAACGAGCGCCGCAGCGATCGCCAGCAGCATCAACCAGATCTCTCCACTCAACATCGTCTTTTCCTCCGCGGGCGGTGACACGGCCCCCACCGTGAGATCCTACGCTGCCCAGTCTACACTCCGCGACCCGACACAGTCAGTCGAACAGGGACCGGCTCGAGACCTGGACATCCGATCTCGACCGAGTCCCGCAAGGAGCATTGATCGTGGGCCATGCGGACCGCCTGATTCGAGCCGCCAACGTCCTATCGGACAAGTTGGACCCGATTCAGTTCGGCGCCCCGGTCACCCACGTCTACAACCCCCTCCGCCACGCTGGGCGCGGCCACCGGCGTTATCTTCGCCGCTTCGCCGACAGCCCGAAGCGGGTCGTATTCCTGGGTATGAACCCGGGCCCCTACGGCATGACCCAGACCGGCGTGCCCTTTGGCGAAATCAGTGCCGTTCGGGACTGGCTGCAGATCGAAGAACGAATCGAGCGGCCCGCCAACGAACACCCCAAGCGACCTGTGGACGGATTTGCTTGTACTCGAAGCGAGGTCAGTGGTGCACGACTCTGGGGCGCGATCGCAGACCACTGGCGCAAACCAGAGGCGTTCTTTCGGCACCATTTCATCGCCAACTATTGTCCGCTCGTCTTCATGGAGGAAACCGGTCGCAATCGAACGCCCGACAAATTGCCAGGGGCCGAACGCGACGCCCTCTACGAGGCATGCGATGATCATCTGCGCCGACTCATCCAGATACTCGAGCCCGATTGGATCGTGGGAATCGGCGCTTTCGCCGAGAACCGGGCACGGATCGCATTGGCCGATCGAGACCTCAATTTCGGCCGCATTCTCCACCCGAGCCCCGCCAGTCCCAAGGCCAACCGCGGCTGGGCAAACGAGGCGAGAAAGGACATTCGAGCGCTCGGCCTCTGCACGACCCCATAGCCGACGGCCACTCTCCGCCAGGTCGATTGTCCACGCAGACCGCTACCGAAGTTGTCGCCAGACGGTAACCTCTCGGTCCATCAAAAAGGAGTTTCGTCCGCTATGTCACGAATCGCTTCATCGCCTACGTCCCACGTCTCTTCCAGGCGTGCGCACCGATTGCTGGGCCTCGGCTTCGTCGCCCTGTTCGTTCTGATCATCGGACGCGGTGTGCAGAGCGCAAACGCAGAAGAACAGGCGGTCGCCGCGAAAGATCCCGTGATCGCGCAGATCGACAAATTCATCGAGGAGCATCCTGTCGACAAATCCAACAAACGCTGGCGAACGAAACTCAAGAAGCCTCCTGTTCTCAAATTCGATTCCAAGAAAACCTATACCTGGAAACTCGAAACCAATGTGGGCGTGGTCAGCTTCCGACTACTCGACGACATCGCCCCGATGCATGTCAGCAGCACCCTCTATCTCACGCGACTCGGTTTCTACGACACGCTCGAGTTTCATCGCGTGATTTCGGGCTTCATGGCCCAGGGTGGCGATCCTCTCGGCAACGGCCGCGGCGGACCCGGCTACAAATTCGCTGGCGAATTCGACCCGAAAACCGTCCACGACAGCCGCGGCCTGCTCTCGATGGCCAACTCCGGTCCGGGCACCGACGGAAGCCAGTTCTTCATCACCTTTCGCGACACTCCGGCCCTCAACAACCGCCACACGATCTACGGAAAGGCCGAGTCCACGGAGAGCATGAAAACGCTCGAGGCGATGGAAGCCCTCGGGCGGCCAAAAGATCCCGCGCCACCCCTCAAGCCGCTGTTCATCAAGACTGCGACGATTTTGATCGAATAGCCGCGGGTTCGGCCGTAATCGCTTGCAGAATTCCATGACGCCCGACGGAGAACCGATCGGGCGTCGTTTCGACTTCCTCGGAGTCGTCGGACGAGTCGGACAAGTCGGATTTGCCTGAATCGCCAACACGACCGGATGCGCCGCCATAGAGCCGGTCGCGAAGAATCGGCAAGACCTCCTCAGTCGTTCGATTGGGCATGACGAGACAGCGTACGACGGCGGTCGGATGATAGGTCTGCGCGTCCTCGACCCCAGCGTGTTCGGCAGAGAGTTCAATCCGCTCCAATGCGCCGGTCGCGTGTAGCGATTCCTCGACACCCGCAGCCTTCATAAGCGAAGCGTCGCTTGCGAGATCGACGGCGAAGACAAAACGGCAGCCGCGCCTGGCAGTCTGTCGAGCATCAAAGCTCGTCAGCGTCTGATCGAGTCGTTGCTGGAGTGCTCGCGCCGAACGGAGCATCGGCGGCTCTTCGCGGTCGGGTTCGAGCCAATCGTCATCACCGCGAAAAATCGCCATCGCCAGCTTGCCCTGCGTGAGAACTCGCGTCTCCGTCTGCCCTCTAGCAAGATCGATCAACTCGACCGTGACCTCGCTCTGCCAATTCGTCTGACGACGATCTCCGTCGGATTCGGACGGTGTCGCTCGGGCACTGCGTTTGGGCAGAATCACCTGAATGGCGCTGAGTCCCTTCGGGATTTGACCTTCGAGCGTGTCGTAGGCACGCGGATCCCGATAGAGAACGTCCCCCTGTTCGAAGCGCATGGCGGCGATCGCTCCCGAGAAAGCAATCGGGACTGGCCATGCCATGCCCTTGAAAAACGTTTCTACCGCGGGGGAACCGACCCCCTCGCCCACCTCTTCTTCGGGCCCCTCAAACATCGCACAATCCATGATCCCGCAGGGGGTCCGGACGTG
Source organism: uncultured Myxococcales bacterium (assembly GCA_965603475.1). Classification (GTDB taxonomy): domain Bacteria; phylum Myxococcota_A; class UBA9160; order UBA9160; family UBA4427; genus UBA4427. The sequence continues at coordinate 2,495 of CBFDDD010000010.1, read as the reverse complement.
AATGCGCAATCAACTTCCCTTTGGGAAATTCTCGAAGCAGAAGTGAAGTACCTGATTTCACGTCAGAAATTCCCTCATCCAGAACATCCCGGCAGGTCGAATTTGACATCCGCCCCGACATTAGACGATATACAGGCCTGGGTCAGTCTACCCCCCAGACGGAGGAATCATCGTGGCCGCGGATCTCGCCCCCCTCAACTCGCCCGAGGCCAACGCCCCGGACGCCAAGATCGCCACACAGCCGCCCGGCTTCGAGGTGGGGGCCCAGGAAATCGGAGAGCCCTCACATCAGCTCTCGCTCTCGCCACAAGATGCCATCGATTTTCTGCTGCATCCGGTCGAAGTCGCCAGAGGCCGCACCGCGGCCGAGAATTACCTCGGCACGTTTCGAAGTGATGAGAGTCGTCGAACTGCCGAGGAGGCCCTCGAAACGCTCGCCACCGTGATCAGCGGCGGCCGCTGCGACAGTCTCGAATTCCCGTGGCAGCAAGTGCGCCCATTCCATGGCGCTGCTGCGCTGACGATCCTCAAGGAAAAGGGCGCCCCGGCGCGTATCGAAGCGCTCCGATGCAGACGTGATACGACCCGTAACTATCGCGTCGTCCCCGAGAGCTACGCACCCAATCAGGTCCAGAAGATTCGCACGACGCTCACGAAGGTCATCGAGCAGTGCTCCGAGCTCGGATTCGTCATTGGCGCAGACCAGGCTCCAACCGCCTCCGAGGTCAAGAATGAGACAAAAAAGAAAGCGAAGTCTGCAGTTCGCGGGCGCCTTCTCGGCGACGGTGAGCTTCGCGCCCTGGGTGCGGCGTGCGCTGCATTCGACAACGCCGAGGGCCGTCGCGACGCCATCTTGTTCGCGCTCGTAAACCGTGGCTTGAAAATCGCCGAGATTACAGCCCTGACCATCGAGAGTGTGCGCTTCAGCAACAAGACCGGTGCCTGCAGTCTCCTCTCACGCACGGGCAGCGGCGGGCGAGGACGGCGGGTCGACTTGACCAACGACGAGCTGATCAGTCTCGAAGATTGGCTGGATTACCGCGGCGACGGCGATGGGCCGCTCCTCTGCACACTTGGCCGAGCTGGCAAGGTCGAGGGGAAGCGCCTTACGATGGCGATCCTCAAAGACGTGTGTGAAAAACGCGCCAAGCAGGCGGAAGTCCCGGACTTCGTTCCCAACGATCTGAGCCGAAGTGCCGAGGCCTTGACCGAACATCGCAAGGCCGTGCAGAAAAAGGCCGCCAAGGAGGCGCAGGCCGCACCGAGCTCGGCAGAGCAGCTGCTTTACGACGGACAGAGCCCGGCTGCCTTCAACGTAGACGGCGAAGGCATCTGCTTCCCATTCCAGGGGCTCGGCATCTAGGCGCACTACAACTTCAAGCACTTTTTGAGCGTTGCCGTTTAGCCCCAATTCATCCGATTGGCTCAAGCCCCTCCACCGACCGCCGATGCGATCGGCAGGTGAGGTGAATCCGATGGGACAATGGCGACAAGCAAATACCGGACTTCAGCGACATCCACGAGTCGCGACGTCGGTCCCGATCCGCATTTCGACAGTCGACCCCGAAGTCGACCCGAACACAGGCAAGCTCTTCTTCCGTAGCGCTGAAGAAACGACCGCCAATCTTTCGCGCGGCGGTGCCTACCTTCGATCGTGGGAGCCTCTCGAAGCCGGACGGCGTGTGGTCGTTGCGATCGATCTCGCTTCCGGCCCAGAACTCCAGCTGACCGGTCGTGTTGTCTGGACACGTCGCGAGCTTCGACCAGTGCAGATCAGAAACGTCGAAGCGCCCGGCTATGGAATCGAATTTCTCGGCAGCTCGAGGCGTGAACTCGACCGCCTGGACCAGTTGATCGAGAATCTCGATCAACCGTCACGCGTCACGGCCCAACCATCGGGACCGGCGACCACACCAGCCACAACACCGCCGGCAACGTCCACCAGGGCTCCTGCCAGCGCGGCAACGACGCGGCACTGATTACACTTCGACGCTGCTCGCTCGAATCTCGCCGATTTCCCAGCGGCCGGGCCACGACGATCGTTCGAGGTGCCACCCATGAGACACAAAAGCCCCGACCAGGCAGGTCGGGGCTTTCAGTGATCGAGCAATCTACCAGCGGCCACCGCCGCCGCCGCCGCCGCCACCACCGGAACGCTGCTTCGCCTGGGCGATGTCCACCTTGATGGTACGCCCGTCAAGATCAGTCCCGTTCAGCGCGGCAACAGCCTTGTCGGCCGCCTCGTCATCGTCAAACGTGACGAATCCGAATCCACGCGAACGACCCGTGTCGCGATCGCTGATCACGATGGCTTCACTGATCTCGCCGTGGGTACTGAACGCGCTGCGCAGGCCTTCGTCGTTCGTGTCCCAGCTCAAACTTCCAACAAACAGTTTCTTCGACATATCTCTCTTTATCTCCCTGGGCGCTGCCTTTCTGGGGTGCGCCCGTCTCGCAAATCGTGGTGAACACTGCGTCCACCCATACAGAAGCCG
>CBFDDD010000009.1:0-79505 GCA_965603475.1 uncultured Myxococcales bacterium | reverse complement strand
AACCGCTCCGAGTTTGCCGAAGACACTCGAATCGGGGTGATTGCACCCCGATCCAGGTTTGTAATCAGATCAGCACTGACAGGCAGTGCTGGAAACGCTGTTTGTTCTTCCTACCCCCCCCAGGCGGAACCCTCATCCTCCCTGAGGCCAGCAAACATTGTCCTTGGACCGGGTCGTATGACCACGAATCTGCCAGAAATAGATGGAGTCGCTGCCGAATAAAAACTTCACTTTTGGTGCGAATCGTGAGATTATGACCTCACTGGGAAGCGGCTCCTACGCAGTACGTAGGGCTATCGATCACCTATTGATCTTTTGGGGATACTCATGCTGATTCGGCTAACACTGCTCACTACTCTTTCTCTGCTCTTAGCATCGGCCGCGCAGGCCACACTCGTCATCGACATCTCGGGCGTCGCCGGGAGTGGAGAAACAACCTGGACATTCTCGGGATCCGCCACGGCGATCAGCTACGGCGACTTCGATGAAGACACGGACATCAACAACACCGATGAGTTCGGCTCACATTGGGATCTCGGAGATTTCTCGATCGATCTCAACGACACTCAGGTCGCGCCGTCGTTCTCCAATGCAACTGTGACGATTGGCGCGCTCACGCGGAATATCGACGACGCCTATATCGATACAGACCTCCAACTCGACGACATCGGTATCGGGGTAGACGGCGTAGGCAATTTCGCATTCAATACCGGCGACCTGGTCAGTTGGACAGGGTTCATGACGGTTGGCATCGATCTCAACTCCCTGATCACTGGGAGCTACACCACGGATGTGTATGGAATCGATCCGGGCCAGCCCGAACTCACGGTAAACATCGTACCGGAGCCGTCCACCGCCGTATTGATGTTGCTGGGTCTTGCTGGACTTCGACTCGGCGGAAGGCGCGGCGAGGCCTAGGGTTCGCCGAGGAGTGATGAGCCTAGCGTGTCCGCACGCGTCGTAGTGGACACGCTAGGGAGCAGGAGAAGCTTGCGAATTTGATGTGGCGTGCTCTGCTTTTCTAGAGTTCGCTGCGGAGCGCGCTCAGGGTTGATCCCGGAGCCCGCACGCGAACATGGGCCCCATCCTCTTCATAGCGCTCCGTCAGAACGCGACATCGCTCGTGCAAGAGAGCCACCTTACCCTGTTGGTCGTAGGGAATCACAAAGTCGGCCTCTTCCATCGAGCTCTCGAAAAAGTCCTGAATTCGTCCATGCAGCGCATCGACGTCTTTCTTCGAAGCCGCGGACATCAGGATCGCGTCTCGAAACTCTTCGCGAAGAGCTTGCCTCGCTTCTTCGTCCAGCAGATCAGACTTGTTCAGAATCAGCAGCCGCGGATGGTCGGCTTCGCAGATGTCCGAGAGAACTTCACGCGTGACTTCGTACTGATCCCGAAAAGCGGGATCCGAGGCGTCCAGCACATGCAGATGGAGTTGCGCATCCCTGGCCTCCTCCAGCGTGGAGCGGAAAGAGGCGACCAGATCGTGCGGTAGATCCTTGATGAAGCCCACGGTGTCCGAGATCAAGATACGGGGGCGCGTCTCCGGAACGAGCGCACGCACGGCGGTATCGAGCGTCGCGAAGAGCTGATCGGCGATGTACATCGTGTCGTGGGTGAGCGCGCGCATCAGCCTCGACTTTCCGGCATTCGTGTAGCCGACCAGTGCGACGGTCTGGGTCGAAGTTCCGACGCGTCGGCTTCGCTGCGTGTCGGCCTCCTTCTGCACGACCGCCAGAGATCGACGCAGCTCCGCGATCCGATCGCGCGTCGCCCGCCGTCCCAATTCGAGCGCCGATTCGCCGGCGCCCTTCCCGCCGACACCACCCCGCTGGCGTTCCGTATCGGCACCCGCTTCCCGCAGTCTCGGCGCCAGGTAGATCAACCGAGCGATCTCGACCTGAATCTTGGCTTCACGGGTGCGGGCATGCCGTTGAAAAATCGAGAGGATCACCATCGATCGGTCGAGCACTTCAACGCCCGTGACCTTTTCGAGATTGCGCATCTGCGTCGGTGAAAGATCGTGATCGACGAGCACCGTGACGGCCTGCTTCTTCTGCTCCCCCTCATCCCGCTCGCTGACCGTCTGGTCTTCACCGAGCTGATCGTGGGGCGAGAAATCCGCTGTTTCTGCCTGTCCTCGGGCACCCCGAGAGCCGGGCGGGGCAAAGCTCGGCACGAACCCCAATCCTCCGGTGTACTGCGCCAGCTCTCTCAGCTTCCCCTCCCCAAGCAGATTCGTGGCCCCGAGCCCCCGACGTTTCTGGGTCACCCGACCGATCACGCGAAGTCCAAGAGTCTGGGCAAGTCGCTCGAGTTCGGCCAATGAGCTCGCGAGCGCATCGTCCGAGACCCCTTGTAGCTGGACACCGACCAGCACAGCGGGAGGACGGTCTTGCTTCGATGACTCGTGAGAGGGGATGCGGCTCATGACGGCCAAGCTTGCGCTATTCGCAGCGGGAATCAATCGCTGCACGCGAGATCACGTGTCGGACCTTCTTCGCTGCAGCGCGGTCACGTTCCGGGCAGACCGATATTGAGAACCGACTTCTACCTAGCGTCCCTCGAACTTTGGTTCGCGCTTCTCCAGGAACGACGAGACGCCTTCCTGAAAGTCCTTGGAGCGGAACAGCAGGATCGTCTGCAGCAGCACGTGATGGGTGTGCGACTCGAAATCCTGGGAGAGCCCGTGGCGAAACAGGCGCTTCATCGCCTTGATCGCCAGCGGTGCATTGTTCGCGATCTTCTGCGCCCAGCCGTTCGCTTCTGTCATGAGGTCCGCCGCGGGCAGGATCGCGTTCACGAGGCCGAGCTCGAGAGAGCGCTCCGGCGAGAGGTCGTCGGCGAGAAACGAGAGCTCGCAGGCCTTCGCCCAGCCGACGAGGCGCGGCAGGTACCAGGTCCCCCCACTTTCGGGCACGACGCCGCGCTTTGCGAAGCCCGGCATGAGCTTGGCGTTGTCGGCGATCAGGCGGATATCGCAGCCGAGCGCGAGGTCGAGGCCGTAGCCTGCCGCCGGACCATTCAGTGCGCAGATCACCGGTGTGTCGATGCGATTCAGCGTAACCGTCGGGATCTCGCGCGAGGAGATGTGCGCGACCCCGCCGCCTGCGGAAAGCACGCCGCTGCCGCCGATACCACTGCCCGCAGCAGCGTCCTTGAGATCGAGCCCGCTGCAAAAACCGCGGCCCGCTCCGGTCAGCACGATGACGCGTACGTCGGGGTCGTCATCGCAGTCTTTGAGTGCATCCCCCAGCAGCGCGAGCATCTTCGTGCTGATCGCGTTCATCCGCTCGGGACGGTTCAGGGTAAGGGTTGCAACGTGGTCTTTCTTCTCGACTAGCAGCTCGGTCATACAAAATTCCTTTCCGCGGTGGCTCACGCCGTCGCGTTCTTTCACTACGGCTCCACTGGGGCTCACTCAGTCACCCATTCCACACGCTCACGCGGCGCAGATCGCTTCCGCGCGTCCAGTCGGCGACAGCCTCGACCGCACCATGTTGGCGCACATGGCCGAAGTATCCACCTCGCCGAGCTCGATCTCGCCGGCAAGAACCCCGCATTGTGACAATAGGAATCGAGCCGAACGCGATTCATCAGGATCTTCCTAGTCGGGGAGCATGGGCGACATGCCGGCGTCGGCGCTTCCGTGGGCGCTGCGCGTGCCGGGCACGCGAATGTCGTCCACGAGATCCTGTACGTCTTGCGGCGGAGCGTTCGTCACCAGCGCCACGGCGATTCCGACGCCCAGCGCCAGCCACATGAAGACGAAGCCGATGCCCTCGGGAGAAACCCCGAACAGGAATTGATCCGGCGTACCGCCTCCGAACTTGAAGTAGTAGATGTAGCCGAACGTCGTCAGCAACCCCGTGAGCATCGCGGCGATCGCCCCTTCCTTGTTCATCCGCTTCCAGAAGATGCCAAGGAAGATGATCGGGAAGAGGGAGGCGGCGGCGAGGCCGAACGCGAAAGCCACGACCTGCGCGACGAAACCGAGCTTGGATGCAAACAGCCCGAGCAGGCCCGCCGCGACGACCGCGCCGGCAGCGGAGAAGCGTGCCACACGTAGCTCCGTGCGATCGTCCATGCCCGGGAACAGGGTGCGGCGGCAGATGTCGTGGCTCACCGAGGACGAGATCACCATCAGCAGACCCGCCGCGGTCGAGAGCGCTGCCGCCAGACCGCCCGCGACGACCAGCCCCGTGACCCAGGTGGGCAGCTGCGCGATGCGCGGATTCGCGAGCACGAAGATGTCGTTGTTCGCAGTGACCTCGTTCTTGATGCCGTCGGGCGCCTTCGGCCCGCGGATCTGCATCTTGCCGTCGCGATTCACATCTTCGAACGCGACAAGGCCGGTTTTCTCCCACGACTTGAACCACGCGGGCACGGGCGTATCGCCCGCCGCCCGGACCGCTGCCGCCTCGGTCTTGTAGTCGTCGTCGGCAACGTACGTCGCCTCGTTCACGGTCTCGATGAAATTGAGGCGCGCGAAAGCTCCCACCGCCGGCGCGGTCGTATAGAGGATCGCGATGAACACGAGCGCCCAGCCTGCGGACACGCGCGCCGCCCGGGCGCTCGGCACGGTGAAAAATCGAATGATCACGTGCGGCAGTCCCGCCGTGCCGAACATGAGCGCCGCGGTGATGCAGAACACGTCGGCCATGGACTTGTCCGTGGACGTGTACTCGAGGAAACCGAGATCGCGCACCACTGTGTTCAGCTTGTCGAGCATGGCGATCTTCGTCCCGTCGACGTTCGACACGAAACCAAGCTGTGGGACCGGATTCCCGGTGACGATGATCGAGATGAAGATTGCCGGAACCGTGTACGCGAAGATCAACACGCAGTACTGCGCCACCTGCGTATAGGTAATTCCCTTCATCCCGCCGAGCACGGCATAGAAGAAGACGATGACCATCCCAATGACGATGCCGAGCTCGAACGGGATACCCAGAAACCCGGAGAAGGCGACGCCGACGCCCTTCATCTGGCCGGCGATGTAGGTGAACGAGACGAAGAGCGCGCAGAGCACTGCGACGAGTCGCGCAAACGTCGAGTAGTAGCGGTCCCCCACGAAATCGGGAACGGTGAACTTTCCAAACTCACGCAAGTACGGCGCGAGAAGAAGCGCGAGCAGAACGTATCCGCCCGTCCAACCCATCAGGTAGACGGAGCCGCCATAGCCAAGGAACGCAATCAGCCCGGCCATCGATAGAAACGATGCCGCGGACATCCAGTCGGCGGCGGTCGCCATTCCGTTCACGATCGGATGAACGTGATGTCCGGCGACGTAGAACTCGTCGGTCGATCCCGCGCGCGCCCAGATCGCAATGCCGATGTAGATCGCGAAGGTGATACCGACCCACGCAAAGCTCCAGAATGACTCATCCATGGCGCTGGTCGTCCTGCCCGATCCGGTACTTGCGTTCCAGACGCTTCATCGCGGCGCAGTAGTAGAAGATCAGCGCAACGAAGACATAAATGGAGCCTTGCTGAGCGAACCAGAAGCCGAGCGGTGCGCCGCCAATGGAAAACTGGTCGAGGAACTCGCGAAACAGGATTCCGGCGCCGTACGAGACGATGAACCAGATGCCCAGCAGGGTGATCGTCAGACGAAGGTTTGCCGCCCAGTACGCCTTGGTGTCCACCTGCTGTTCTTTCCGATCCACGATTCCCCTCAGTTCATCAAGCAGTCGAACGGTCGTCGCCAGCGCCTCGCGCCCAATCTCCAAAAACCAGTCTCGTACAAAAAGGGGCGATCAATCCGGCTTCGAGAATGTGCCGCTCGCACTGTCTTGGATAATCCGCTCCATCTCCTCCGAGAAGCTGCGGCGGCTGCCGGTCACGCCCAATGCTTTCCAGATCGGAGCGAGTCGCCTCACCCTCTCGCGAAACGAGTCCCGGTAATACTCCTCGTCGAGAAAGCCCTGCTGATACTGATAGAACATGTTGTCCCAATGCGTCTGCTGAGCGATCTGCCATTGCCTGAACCGCCCGCGCTCGCTCGTACTGAGATGATCGAGTGAAGAGACATCTTCTGGATATCCAACGCTCGAGAGCTTCGTGAGAATCGGCCCGATGTGCTCGGACTCCGCCGCTCGAACGAGCATGTTTTGCAGCGCATCTGCCCGCATCTGATAGGTCTGCGCGAGCGCCAACCGCTCGGCCTCCTCCATCGCGCGGGTATTCTGCCGAATCTGCATAGCGAGATAGACGAGTGTCACGACAACGGCGATCGCACCGACGAACTCGCCTAGCGCACCGAGCTCGATGATCGTCATGAACCCTCCCTGAGAATCCGCTCAGACCGCTTGCGATCCATGCCTCGGAGAACAGTCCATTTCGAGATCGCGTATCCCGACCTAGAGTGCCACCACTGCGACTAACGCCATCACGCTCCCGACGATCGCAATCCCATAGAGCAGGCTCCCGACGAGTCCATCTCGCTCACCCCCACCGAAATCGATCAACAAGGATCGAACATGATGGGCCCCCTTCCACAACGGAAGAATGAGCAAGGCTGCGAGTACGAGCTGGCCGATCGGCAAAACGCCGAACATCCAGGATGTCGCCAGGCCATGTGCGCGATCGTAGGAAAGCGCCGAAGCATCCACGAAACCCATCGGAATCAGAATGCCAACGACCAGGATCCAACCGGTCAACAGCATGGTTCCGATCAGGATGCCTTGACCGAACAACAGCCAGATGATCGGTTCCAGCTTGAGAAGTAGTGCACGCATTAGAAGAGCCCCCCCGCCAGAATGGCCGTCATGAGGGCCGTAATTCCGAGCCAGACGACATAGAGCATTCCTTGAATCACGGGGGCCGGCGGAGGCTCGAGCGGGCCGATCGTCGGAGGTTGGGCTTTTGGAAAGAGTCGAAAGAATCGGACGGCGACGAAGATGACGGAGACCAGACAGAGAACGTGGAATGCGATGTAGAGCGGGTTTTTCAGACTCTCCATTGCGGCGTTCCAGGCGTCGGGACCGGCGACGAGGGCGTTGACGAGACGGATGGCAACGAATGCGACGAGGAAGTAGATGATTCCCGTCGCATCGAAGAGCAGATAGGTCCGAATTCGCTTCGCGCTCCACCAGGTCGACGGCATCTGCGGCGGCGCTGTTCGGGTGCGACCCGGCTTCGGCGGGGCCATGGCGTGGGGATGTGCCGGTCCGGCCATTACTGTGTACCTCCACGGGGAAGGACGAGGCCCTTCGCCCAATCGATCACGGCGCCGAATTTCGCCTGGTTGATGGCGGCGGCGGGGTCGACGTTCTTGGGACAGACCTCGCTGCACTCGTTGGCGTAGGAGCAGCTGAAGACTGTTCCTTCGCCGCGGAAGATCTCGTGGCGTTCTTCGGCCCCCTGGTCTCGGCTATCGAGGTTGTAACGATGGCCGAGTGCGATGGCGGCCGGGCCGAGAAACTCGGGCTCGTTGGCGACCACCGGACAGGCGGAATAACACAGCATGCAATTGATGCACATGCTGAATTGCTTGAAGTGGAGAAGCTCTTCGGCGGACTGACTGTACGTGTCCTTCTCGGGATGTCGCGCGGCCTTGTCTTCAGCCCGTTCCTTGGCGCGAATGATCCAGGGCTTCACCGACTCGAACTTGTGCATGAAGCCCTCGAGTTCGACCACGAGGTCTCGAACGATCGGGAAATTCGCAAGCGGTTCGATGTCGACGCGATCACCGTAGTCGCCAATCGAGGTCTTGCAGGTGAGCTTCGGCTCTCCATTCACCATCATTCCGCACGAACCGCATACGGCCATGCGACACGACCAACGATATGAAATCGTTCCATCGATCTCGTCCTTGATGAAATTCACGGCGTCGAGGACCTTCCAGCTGTCCTCACACGGAACCGTGTATTCCTGCTTCCGCGGCTTCTCGTCCCGATCGGGGTCGAATCGCGTAATGACGATCGTTCTTTCCGTGGTGTTCGCGGCCATCAGTACTTCCGCTCCTCCGGCTCCCACTTCCCGAGCACGACGTCCTTCTTGCCGAGCTGTGGCCCGGCAGGATTGTGGCGTGCCATCGTGTGGTAGAGATATTCCTGGTCGTTTCGAGTCGTGAAGTCCTTGCAGGTATGCGCACCGCGGGACTCTTTGCGATGGGCCGCAGAGACCGCGAGGACCTCGGCGACTTCAACCATGTTTGCGAGTTCGAGGGCTGTGATGAGCTCGGTATTGAAGACCTTGCTCTCGTCCTCGAGTCGAAGGTCTGCAACGCGACCTCGCAGCTGCGCCGTTGCGGTCACGCCGGCCTGCATCGAAGGCTGCTCCCGGTAGACGCCGTAGCTCGCCTCCATCACGTTATTCAGCTCGCGTCGGATCTCCGAGATCTTCTCGCCGCCCTTCTTGCGACCGCGCAGATTCTCGACGCGTCCGGCCTCTTCTTCGACCTGTGCGCGCAAAGCGGCTTCATTGCCCTCGGGCGAACCCTTCACAAAGTTCATCGCGTGGTTGGCAGCAGCAGCCCCGAACACCAGACATTCGGTCAACGAATTCGAACCGAGTCGGTTGGCTCCGTTGATCGACACGCAGGCTGTCTCGCCCGCGGCGTAGAGCCCCGGCATCTCGGTCGCCCCGTGAATGTCGGTATCGACGCCCCCCATCATGTAGTGGACGACCGGGCGAATCGGAATCGGCTCCGTCACGGGATCGACCCCGATATAGACCTTCGCCAGCTCCCGGACGAAAGGCAGTCGCTGATTGATCTTGTCTTCGCCGAGATGCGTAAGGTCGAGATGGACATGGTCGCCGTGAGAGCCCGAAAGCCCGCGCCCAGCTTCGATCTCCTGAACGATCGCGCGCGAAATCATGTCGCGCGGACCGAGTTCGGCCTTTTTTCCAACGCCGTAGTCGTACTCGACGAGAAAGCGCTCGCCCTTGGCATTGCGGAGGTAGCCACCTTCTCCGCGTGTCGCCTCGGTAATCAAGATGCCCGTGCCAGGTAGACCCGTCGGGTGATACTGGACGAACTCCATGTCCTTGAGTGGAACACCGGCGCGATAGGCCAACGCCATTCCGTCACCTGTCTTGATCGTTCCGTTCGTCGTGAAGGGGAAGATCTTGCCACCACCGCCCGTTGTCAGAATGACGGCACGGCCGAGAATCGCGGAATACTCACCCGTGCGAATGTCGAGTGCTGCAACACCTCGACAGGCACCGTCTTCGACGAGCAGCTTCGATACGAAATATTCGTCGTAGCGAACGATGTTCTCGAAGCGCATCGAATGCTGGAAAAGCGCATGGAGCATGTGGAAGCCGATCTTGTCCGCGGCATACCATGTGCGTTTGGTCGTCATCCCACCGAAGGCGCGGGTCGCAACCGATCCGTCTTCGTTTCGAGAGAAGGGACAACCCCAGTTTTCGAGGAGCGCGAGCTCTTTGGGGGCTTGCTCTACGAAATATTGGATGGCGTCCTGGTCACCGAGAAAGTCCGAACCCTTGACGGTGTCGTATCCGTGGAGTTCGAGGCTGTCGTCCTCTCGCGCAATCGCCGCCGCACCGCCCTCAGCGGATACGGTATGGCTGCGCATCGGGTAGACCTTCGACACGAGCGCTATCGACGCGGTCGGATTGTTCTCCGCTGCCTCGATCGCCGCACGAAGACCTGCCCCGCCGCCACCGACGATGACGATGTCATGTCGGGAAACATCCATCGACTACCCCTTCTCACCTGGGTTTCCGCCAGGTCCAAGTTCAAGCTGAAAGGCGCCATATCCCCAGCGCACAAGGGTTTTAACCGATGTGTTCCGTAATTGAAAGATGATCGGGAGATCCACCTTGGACACTTTTCGAGGTCGGAACTCCAGGAGTCACCTGCCCCGCGGGCTTGGTCCGTGCCGATTGGGCTCCCCGCCCCCAATCAGGCTCTCGATTCTCGACGAGACTAGAGAACATGAGACGTGGAAAGATGAATGGGTCTGTGTGAGCGGCTCGATCTGAAGGCCAGCCGGGCTCCGCCGAAAGCGCTCTAACAGCCCCAAGACGGCAGAGAGAGCCCGGGCCCAATCGTCTGTCCACCTCTGAGAGAATGCGCGGGTTCTTGCTGAGTGAGGCAGTGCACCGCCCCCAGTCCTAGAACGAGGTTTTGACTCGGAATCGGAATGACGGGCCGATCCTTGATCGCAGTCTCGAAAATACCCAGCGCCTCCCGGTCGGCATCGACGCCGAAGATCGGGACCAGCACAGCCTGATTCGCGAAATAGAAGTTCGCGTAGCTCGCTGGCAGGCGGCCCTCGGGCCCTTCGAGGACACCGGGTGTGGGAAGCTCGATGACCTCGAGCTTCCGGCCCGCCGCATCCGACATGGCTTCGAGGCGCCTGCGATTGTCGGCCAGCGCCGCGAAATTGGCATCCGCTGTGTCCGATTCGACGACTGTCACCACGCGACCCTGTGAGATAAAACGCGTCAGATCGTCGATGTGACCGTCGGTGTCGTCACCCACAATGCCCTCTCCGAGCCAGAGGACTCGTTTCGCGCCGAGCGTCTCCGCAAGCAGCCCTTCGAGTGCACGCCGCGACCGGTCCTGCCCCGGGCGGTCCCGATTCGAGTTCAAGAGACACGACTCGGTCGTGAGAATGGTGCCCTGCCCGTCGCCATCGAGTGCCCCGGCTTCGAGAACGAGGCCGGGCGCGAGGCTCGGAACGTCGGCGATCCGAGCCATTTCGGAAGCGACCTTCGCGTCGCGGTCCCAGGGTGGATATTTCCCGCCCCAGGCATCGAATTCGAAATCGACGAGTCGTTGGGACGCGTCCTCGCCCTCCCCTTCGACGATGAAGATGCCTCCATGATCCCGAATCCACGCGTCATCCGTCTCGACGACATGAAATCGAATATTGCCCGGGTCATTGAGTCCAGCCCCAGCGACGCCAGCCAGCCGAGCGCGAACCCGTTCGGCCATCTCACGATTCAACACGTTGATCTCGACGACCTCGCCCGGCGCGATCGCACGGACGATCTCACAGAACGCATCTTCGACCGCCGCGAGGCGGCCGGGCCAGGTCTCTGTGTTATGCGGCCACGAAAGCCAGGTCGCGCGATGGAGTTCCCATTCGGCGGGCCAGCGACGACTCGGATTCTCCGGATCTACGGCCGTTCCCAGCGTCGACTGCGGCATCAGTCGGAATCCGACGTCGAGTCCGTTTGATCGACCTGGGCCGGCGCGTCGAGAAAACGTTCGCCAAGCCCGGCGTAGGCATCGATTCGGCGATCCCGCAAAAACGGCCAATCGCGCCGTACCCGCTCGGTCGCAGCCAGATCACAGTCCACGACGAGCACGGCCTCCTCGTCATCGGGGGCCGTCGCGAGAACTCGACCGAAGGGATCGACCACGAAAGAACCACCCCAGAATCGAATCCCCTGCCCCTCGGCCCCCTCGAGCGTCTCATGCCCCACGCGATTCACAGCGATCACGAAGATTCCGTTCGCGATTGCGTGGGAGCGTTGAATCGTTCGCCAGGCCTCCACCTGCGCCTGATCGATGGCTTCGCCCTCGTCGAATTGCCAGCCGATCGCGGTCGGATAGAAGAGAAAATCGGCACCGGCAAGCGTGGTCGCCCTCGCCGCCTCGGGAAACCACTGATCCCAGCAGATCAAGACACCCAGTCGCCCCGCTTCGGTCGAATGCGCGGCAAAACCGAGATCTCCGGGTGTGAAATAGAACTTCTCGTAGTAGAGCGGGTCGTCGGGGATATGCATCTTTCGATAGCGACCCACGATCTCGCCTCGGGCGTTCAGCACGACGGCCGTGTTGTGATAGAGGCCCGCCGTCCGACGCTCGAAGAGCGAGGCGATCAGAGAAATCCCGAGATCGGCGGCCTGCTTTGCCAGAGCCTCGGTCGAAGGCCCGGGAATCGGCTCAGCCCAGTCGAAACGGCTCGGATCCTCGCTCTGGCAGAGATAAGGCGTCCGGAAGAGCTCCGGAAGACAGACGACCTCGGCGCCTTCCCGCGCGGCATCCGCGATTGCATCCTGAGCCCGACTGAGGTTTCGATCGGGGTCGGGCTCACAGCGCATCTGCACGAGGCCGATACGACGGGTTCCGGCCGCAGTTTTGGGGTCGTTCGATGCCATCCCGAGCTTGGATAAGTCACCAACCTGCCCTGCGCAACCAAGGCGGCCGAGAGCTATGACCGGGGATGTCACGAAGCGGGTCCATGTTTCCTCCGACACGCAACGAAGCATCCACAAAGGGGGGAAGAAATGGGATCCACGGAGAGATCGATCAAGGACGGAGGCGGCGCGATCAACGCCCGTAGCGCCACGAGACAGGACAGCTGGGTCGATGCGGCGATCACCCTTCTCGCGACGATCGTATTCGGGCTCGGATGGACGTTGGTCGAGCTCGAACGCGCCGATCCGCCCCTGAACAGGTACGATGCCGCGGCTTCGGAGATGTGGGTTGCCGCGGTCGCGACTTCGATAGAGGCTCGAGCGGTCGAGACGCAAACAGCAGCCGCCATTCGGGGCGGGCAATGGGGGGCGGCGGACGCGCGATGGACCGAGCTGGCGCTGCAGAGGTCGAATCGATGATCGACGCGGAAATCTCGCGTGCAGGGGGACGCGTGATTCTCGTCGATGGGTTCAATGTCCTGCATGCCGTTCTGCTCGGGAAGGAACGTGAAGATGGCTGGTGGCGCAGGGAGTCCCGCGAACGACTCCTCCGCCGGGTCAGCGTCTGGCAGAGCGGACCGGACGAAATCTGGGTGGCCTTCGACGGGGCCCAACCAGCCTGGTCGGTCTGGGCGGAACCCGTTGCGGTGCCCATGACCAGCCAATCGAAAAGCACGATCGTCCACAGCGTCTTCGTCGAATCTGCGGACGACTGGATCGTGCGACGGGCGCGGCGAGCGACTCATCCGGACCGAACGATCGTCGTCAGCGGCGATCGCAAGGTCACCGGGCGAGCTCGAAGCGCGGGATGCGAGATCTGGACGCCCTGGGCGCTGATTTCACAGTGCCCGATGCCCGACGAATACCCGTCTGACCGCTCCTTCGCATAAGGGCAAACAGCCTTCAGCTGGTACTCTTGCATGAACCCTTGATTGCCAAGCCTCGCAGCCGCGTCGGCCGACGGCCGCGTTGCCGCCTCCACTGTCAACTGGGTCACGCAGGCCTCATTCGAGCCGCCGCTGCTTGCGGTCGGCGTCAAGGCTGACTCGGGAGCTCATTTGATCATCAAGGAGTCGAAGAGCTTCGCCTTGAACGTGTTGGGAAAGGGACAGGATTCAATGGCGTTCTCGTTCTTCAAACCGGCCGAACGCGAAGGCAACTCGATCGCAGGGGAATCCTTCTCAGCGGGAACGACCGGCGCTCCGACCTTCGCGAACGCTCACGCGTTCCTCGAGTGCAACCTCGTAGACACTGTCGAGATCGGAGACCATTCTCTCTTCGTTGGTGAGGTCGTCGATGCCGGAATGACAAAGAGTGTCGATGGACGACCCGACGACGCCACGTTGGCGCTTCGCGACCTGGGTGAAAAAACGTTCTACGGAGGCTAGGAGCCCGACCGAAGACTCCTAGCCGAGCGGATCCCCGATCCAGACCTCGGGCGAGGTCTCGAAACTGGCGTCGCCTGTCGTCAGAAAGACCGTGCCCTCCGCAACGGTCATGGACCAGCGGATCTGGCGATCGGCCGCCGCAGCCAGTGCATCAACGAATTCACCATCGATGTACGCAACGCCCAGGTTGTCAGGAAGCTTCGTCTCGTCGAGCTGGGCTTTTCGCCAGCGATGCGCGCCGTCACCGTAGACGAAGACCTGGCAACGACCGGATTGTCGAGAAGCCTTGATCAACCGTTTGGCATCCGGTTGCCCGACCTCGATCCATTCGATGACCCGCCCATCTCCCTCGCGACGCCACAGATCGGGTTCGTCGGTCGCGGAGACGCCGCGTCCGAACTCGAGCCCTTCTTCGTAGCGCAGGCCGAAGGCGAGAAGCCTCATCACCATTCGTTCGATCGTCTCCGAAGGGTGACGCGCGACGGTCAGCTGTAGCTCCGCATAGACGTCGCGGTCGACATGCGACAATTCCAGCTGGACACGGTAGATCGTGGCATTTCGGGCCATGGCGACGAGCGTCGCTCAGATCCCGAAGCCATGCCAAGGGGTTCCCGCTTTTCAGCCGAGATAGGCCTCCGCAAGAAGTTCGTAGGAATGCAGACGTGCCTTGAAGTCGTAACAGATCGTGACGATGCCGAAGTGGTCGGTCGCGTATTGCACAGCCAGATCGTCGAGCTCGGCGACGACGCTAGTCAGATCGCCAGTTGTCCCACGCATCCCAGAATGTTCGAGAAAATGGAGCTCCTCCGGCGTGAACTCGTGTCGCGAAGCCTCTTCCGGCGAGACGATGCCCTCGCGCTTTTCGTTCCGCGCCATCTGGATGCGACCCAGCCGTAGACTCGACGCGTGCCACTCCGCCAGTTCCGTCGTGTCGGCACACATGACCTGCACGGCGACATGGACCCTGGGCTCTGCACATTCGCGGGAGGGTCGAAAATGCTGTCGGTAGTGTTCGACGATGGATGGGCCCTGCGCGGCCTGGCCGAAGAAATGCGCGAAGCTGAAGGGCAGGCCTCGATCTGCCGCGAGCTGGGCAGAGTCGATACCCGAGCCGAGCAGCCAGACCTCGGGCATGCCTTCGGTTTTCGGCCCCGGACGAAGCGCTTGAAAAGGATGTTCAGGAGGGAGGCGGTCGCCGAGGAAACCGATCAGGTCGTCCACCTGCTCCGGATAGGCGCGGACGTCGATGGGCGACGCGGGGTAGGCCAATGCGGCCGCGGTTCGCTGGTCCCCGCCCGGCGCACGCCCCAATCCAAGGTCGACGCGACCTGGAAAAAGCGTCTCGAGCATTCTGAAATTCTCGGCAACCTTGAAGGCGCTGTAGTGAGGCAACATGACGCCACCGCTCCCGATTCGAATTCGGGATGTGGCCGCACCGATCTGGCCGATCAGGATCTCAGGGCTCGTACTCGCGATGCTCTGGATGTTGTGATGCTCGGCCACCCAGAACCGTTCATAGCCGAGCGCCTCCGTGGCCCGTGCCAGCTCGATCGTCTCGCGCAGGGCGTCCGATCCACTCCCCCCTTTGCGGACTGGAGACTGTTCGACAACGCTGAGTCTCAGTTTCTTGTGCTCGGCCATCCATACGACCATAGCCAACCCGAACTTCGTTTGGACGCGCACGCGGCTTGCCTCAGCCCTTCCCTACTATTTCCATGAGCGTTCCCCCGAATGACGAACATTGACCTTCGGCCCGCGGAGCACTCGTGGTCGTCGATGGACTCTGGCAAACTGCGCCCCGCAAGGATCAATCGGGATCCAATTGCAGCGACGAGCTGAGGATTCGGAGAACCCGTGAGCCAGGTACGCCAGATCGCCGGCATCGAGCTGCGGCTCTTCGCCGGTGTCATCGCAAGCGACGTGCCGCGAATGTTCCTCATCGGTGTCGCCCCGCTCCTGCTGAGTGCCTTCGTTGACGATCGAGGCTTTGGAGAGGAGAGCGCGTCGTGGCTCAGCTCCGGAGAGTTGTTGGCCTCAGCCGTCGCAGCCATCGCGGTCGCGGGCTGGCTCACGCGCCGCTCGAGACGGGCTACGGCGGGACTTGGCCTCGGGCTCGTGGTGGCCGCACAGCTGCTCTCGATGGCACAGCTCGACTTTGTGCCACTCCTTGCGCTTCGCGCCCTGGCCGGACTCGGTGCGGGTCTCGCCGCCGCTGCCTCGACGGCGGCCGCCGCAGGGACCGCAAATCCGGAACGCGTCTTCGCCTCGGCGAGCTTTGTCACCGCGATACTCGGGGCGATCACGATCGGCCCGATCGGAATCGCTATCGGAGCCTACGGCGCCGCGGGTGCATTCGCGATTGCAGCCGTCGTCACGTTTCTCGTATTCCCGCTCCTGGCCGGTCTTCCCGCACCGATCGTCGCCCGCCCGGAGGTCGTAGACGAGCGGGATGGCCAACACTTCGTAGCTGCCGTGGCGGTTTTGGCGGCACTCTTCGCATTCATGCTCGGACAGAATGCCGTGTGGGGCTTTACCGCGCGCATCGGTCAGTCTGCAGGTCTTTCCGTCGAAGAGGTTTCATGGATCCTTGGCGCCACTGCCTTCGCGGGTCTCGCAGGAGCGGCCATCGCTGCGACGCTTGGCGCCAGTCGCGGACGGACCGTCCCAATCCTGTTGGCGATCGGCGGGACCGTGATCAGCGTCTATGTACTCGTCGCCTCCACAACCACGATGGCGTTCATCTTGGCCAATGCGACATGGACTTTTCTGTTCGCGTTTTCCATGCCCTATTTCATCGGGACGCTTGCCGCACTCGATCCGTCCGGACGCTGGGCCGCGATGGGAACCGGGGTGGCGGGGATTGGTGCGGCCCTGGGCCCGGCCGCAGTCGGTCGAATCATCGAAGCCACTGGCTATGGCAGTCTGGCAATCTTGATGCTCGTGACGGGTGGTGTCGCGGCTGCGCTCATCACGCCCGTCCTATTGGGGCTGGATCGCGGGACGATCTTTCACGGGTCGCCTGCCTAGCAAATTTTGTGACGCGCAACTGCTGCCCGGAGAGGCTCAACGCAGTGGTTGTTCACGATCGCTCGAGACCGTGGGTGGAATTGGAAATGAATAGACAATCTCGTTTCGCATCCGCTCCAACGCGGAGCCGGAATAGTAGATCTCGCGGAATCGAAGCTGAACCTCGACGACCGGAGCCTGGTCGCGGTAGAGATCCGGGGAACTCAGATGACGATTGTGCAGAGAGGGCGCCGATAGCCAGAAGGGCGGAACTCGCTGCCCTGGCGTCCTGTTTCGATTCATGAAATAGCGCGTCATGAACTCGCCGAAGACCCTCTCCTTTCGGCCCTTCTTTTCGCCGTCATTCGGCTCCTTGCGACCCTCCACACGCGGAGCGAAGAATCGTTCCAGTTTGCTCGGATGCCCTTCTTCGAAGAATTCCATGACCCGCTGATTGACGGACATCGCATACAAATTCGTGAAGAAACGGCGCTCTGGCGGCTTGTACATGTCAAAGAGGGTGTACGGGGAAAAATCAGCAAAATCGACCAGGTATGTATTGCCGGACTCATCGATGACTTCGATTTCGTTGAGCTGGATCCATTTGGTGTTCCACCACGCAAAGTAGTGGTTGTCGAGCCCAATCGACATTCCGCCAATTATCACGAGTGAGACGACGAACCCCGACGTCGAATACATTCGGCGAATTCTCTCATCATTTCGCCCCAGCCACAGCCAGACGAGAAGGGCGAGATCCAACGCCATCCATTTCCAGAATATGATCCCTGAGGTCATGACGATTCCGAGATGCATCGAGGAAACGGCCGCGAGCAGCAAGAGCGTTCCGCGTTGACGCAGGAGGATCAGAACCATGCCCAACTCGATGGCCAAGGTCGTGATTGCGATCGGAAAATGAAAAGCACGAATGAATTGCGCCAGCTCGAGTATTCGCGCCTCGGAAACGTGGTTCAGCCAGCCGTTCGGATGGCTCGCAACGAACAGATTTTCCATGTGGCTGAACATCAACCAGTCCGATAAATTCGCGCCCAACATCAGCTTCCCGAGCCCAGCGAAGGAATAGTAGAAACCGATCAGACACAGAACGGAAAAAACCATCGACTGAGTCTGGATCCGCGCAGGAAGGCGGCGACCATCCAGAATCCCGAAGCGCGGCCCGGACTGGACCGCCTTCAATCCATCGAGAAGCCCATTCCACAGGGCACACCCGACCACGATCCCCAACAGCCTGATGGATAGTTCGTCACCGATCGGCGTCACCGCGTTGATCGGGTGGCTGAACTGCGCTCGGCTCACCACGATTTCGAGTACGAAGATCGGGATCAGGAGCGGCGATCGCAGCGTTCCGAACATCAAGAGGACGAGTAGCCAGCGGTCCCAGACGTGCGATTGGTCAAAATAGTAGTTGTAGGAATAGCCCGCGTAGTCCCACGCCAACGCCATCGCTACGACCAAGATCGGCCATCGAAAGCCACCGACGGAATCGATTTTCTGCCAGGTCAGGCGGCCTCGACCAACGGGGCTGATCAACCAGAGAACAAAAACGACGGACGTCAGTGCAAGCACGCGAGCCAGCGGAACTTGCTTCGCGAGGGACAGGGTAAAACTTGAATCCGAATAGATGCTACGCGGTAGACCAGCTTCTGCGGCGGCGAATACAGTCGAGAAGACAACTCCGAATACGACTAGACCGATCGCGTGAGGAGCGAGTTCGAGAATCGCCGGGCGCGTGCGATCTGAATTCAAATCATACTCTCCGGAATCGATTCAGGATTTCGGATCGATCGAAGCCGCATCGACCGCGAGCCTTCGGGACACCTAACGATTCGTAGCTCCAAACGCGGCTGCATGGGCGTCGATGATCTTGGAGGCGTTTTCCTCCACCGCGCGGCCACTCACATCGATCATTCGCCAGCCCTTCTGACGACACAGCTTCCGAGCCCGGTCGAGCTCGAGCATCACCTGATCCGGGTCCGTGTAATCGGTCGAAGACGGGGCCCGCATGGAGCGAAGCCGTGCGGTACGCACAGAGAGCAGCGTACCGGGATCAACGGTGAGGCCGAAAACGCGACTGGGATCCAATTCGAGCAGTTCTTTCTGGGGGTCGAGTCCAGGAATGAGGGGAACGTTGCCCGTCTTGTATCCACGCTGTGCGAGATACATCGAAAGCGGAGTCTTGGACGTTCGCGAGACCCCGGTCAGGACGATATCCGCTTCGTGGAGCGTACGAAGATTCGCCCCGTCGTCGTGCCGAACAGCGAACTCGACGGCCTCGACACGATCGAAATAATCGTCCGAGAACCCATGCAACAAGCCCGGCTGATGGCGCGGTTCGACGTGAAGTCGCTGAGCCACTCTCATGATCAGGGGCCCCAGAAGGTCGACCGCCACAACACGCCGTACTTCGGCCTCGTGCATCAGCGCCTCGACGACCTCACCTTCGACCAGGCTGAAGACGACGAGCGCGCCGATCTTCTCGGCCTGCGCGATCACCCTCTGGACTTCAGAAATGCTGCGAGCATCCCGGAAGACCCGAAGCCGCCATCGGATGCGAAACTGAATCATGGCGGCGCGGACTGCCGCGCTACCGGTATCGCCGGTGCCGTCCGAAACGACGAAAACGGTCATGTCATCAGGGGTTGCCACCATCGGGCCAAGGGTAGCGGCGCCAGCCGAATTGGTATTCCTGAAGAGGACAATCTCCAGCATTCATTGATCAGAACTCGACCGGCAGAGGAACTTCGGGCGGCTCTCGTCCTAGAACTGACGGGTTTCGCCGATCTTGAGAATCCAGGCCCCATCCGCGCCTAGCCGGCTCGTCTCGGCGGCCTCGAGAAATCGTCGGGGAGGCTCGTCCAGGGGTTCGTCGGACAGGTCGAAGGTGCCGAAATGCATCGCGACGGCCTTGTCGGCAGTGAGATCCAGCGCAGCGCGTACGGCTTCTTCCGGATTCATGTGAGAGTCCTGCATCATCTTCACGGGCTCGTAAGCCCCGATCGGCACGGCCGCGAGATCGAAGGGGCCGAGCGCTTCCCCGATGCGCGAAAACCCATCGAAATATCCGGTGTCTCCGCTGAAGAAGAAATTTCGCTCCGGACCGCTGATTGCCCAGGATGACCAGAGTGCCTCTCGATCATCCCCTACTCCGCGCTTGCTCCAGTGCCGAGAGGGCAGACAGTAGACCGTCAAATCGCCGAGTTGGAACGTCTCGCCCCAATCCAATTCCTCGACGTTCTCGATGCCGTTTTTCTTCAGAAGCTCGGCATTGCCGAGCGGTACCAGAAAACGTGTCTCGGAATCGCGCTCGGCAAGCGACGCCAAGGTCGGCAGATCCAGGTGGTCATAGTGGTTGTGTGAAACGACCACGAAGTCGATGGGCGGAAGATCTTCGAGTGCGACCCCCGGAGAGACGAAGCGCCTCGGGCCAAAGAACGAAATCGGGCTCGGCTTGTTCGACCAGATCGGGTCCGTCAGGAAAGTCAGATGTCCCATCTGGACGAGCAGTGTCGCGTGACCGACCCAGGTCACCGTCGCGACACTGTGTTTCGCGTTCTCTCGCAAGAAGGCCCCATCGTTGTCGACCCGAATCGGCGCGCCCAGCCGCTCTCGGAAAGCCCCTCCAAAACGACGGAGGAAAAACGGGAAGCGAACTCCGAAACTGCCGTGCGACGAATCACCGCCAGGGTTCGTGAAGCGCCCATCGGCGTCGCGTGGCGCCGGACCGAGAACTCCGGACTCGAGTCGTTTCACTTCGGACGAAGAGATCAGCGCCCCGAAGATCAAGATCAACACGATGGATGAGAAAATGGATACGAAGACCGATCGCGTGAAAGAAGTCATCGGAATCCTTTGGCCTATCAACGATATGGACCGAACTTGTGCGGTCCGAACTGGGAATGCTTGCCCCGATACGCTCGACGAGCCCGAGACGGAAGATTTGATGGTAGCATTCCCACCCGTCCTCGGAGTCGAAGTCACCGGATGTGTCTCAATGAAAGGAGTTCCGAATGGAGGCGATGACGACGCACCACAAGGCGCTCGACATCAACATGGATTCCGGTCGCTATGGGAGCTTCGCGGAAATCGGGGCTGGTCAGGAGGTCGCTCGCTGGTTCTTTCGCGTCGGTGGCGCCGCCGGGACAATCGCAAAGACGATCTCGGCGTACGACAAGAAGGTCAGCGATACGATCTACGGCACGAACCAACGCTACGTCTCGAGCGGGCGCCTGCTGGCGATGCTCGAGAGAGAATATGACCTGAATCTGAAGCGTCTGGATCCCGAGCGTGGCGGGGAAACCAGCTTCTTCGCCTTCGCCGATACGGTTTCCGCCCAGAACTATCTCGGCACAGCGGACTGTCACGGGTGGATGGGGATCCGTTTCCAGGCCCATCCACGATCCCGCGCAAGCCAGATCATCCTGCATGCCCGTATGCTCGACCGCGATCCGCTCGTACAGCACGAGGCGCTCGGTATCCTCGGAGTCAATCTCGTCTACGGTGCATCGCGGTTGCTGGATCAACCCAGAATCTTGCTGGCGTCACTCCTCGACAACCTTGCCAAGGGTCGAATCGAAATCGACACGGTCGAGTTTTCTGGCGACGCGTTCGAGAACCTGGACCCTAGACTGATTAGCCTCTTCCTCGTCGAACTCGGTCTGAGTGAAGCGGCCATGCTCGCCGCGGAGGGCGACGTTCGGCGTCCATCAGAAATCCTGTACAAGCGCCCCGTCATCCTGCAGCGTGGGCGCTTTCGTCCTCCAACAAAGGTTCATGCCGACATCCAGAGGCAGACGATCGACCAATTTTCGGCAGACCCGAATGTCGAAGCCGATCGAATCGTCTCGCTGCTCGAGATCCGCTTGTCGGAGCTTCGAGAGACGACAGGCGAAATCGTCGAGGACTTCCTCGATCGGATCTCGGCCCTCACGGCGGGGAATCAATCGGTTCTCCTTTCCGACTCGCCCGAGTACTACGTCGCGATCGATTATCTGGCCCATTTCGGCGCAAAGCAGATCGCGATGCCGATCGGAATCATGGACTTCATCGATCTGCTCAATGAGGATCGCTACGCGAATCGACCCGGTCGACTTCTAGAAACTGCGGGGCGGCTCTTCGGCCTGGGCGTCCGCCTCTACGTCTACCCTGGGCTCGATCCGAAGAGCGGACAACGCATCGATCTAGCGTCTTTCGACGTCCCAGGATCTGCGTCGAAACTTCTCGACTATCTCGTGGATCAGGATTTCGTGCGGCCACTCGACGGCGTCCCGGACAGTGAACTCCGTATTAGATCGGATGATATCCTTGCGATGCTGCGTAGCGGAGATCACGGCTGGGAATCGCACGTCGAGCCCGAAGTCATCGAGGCGATCAAATCGGGCGGGCTCTTCGGATACAAAGCCTAGACATCTGGCGCACGGCGACGCGTACCGTCGCGCCCCCGAGCGAGTTCTTGGAAGTTTGCAATCGTCGGAATTCATTGACGAAAACGACGGTCCGCCGCATTCTCTGCGGCCCATGGCCTACGACCCATCCCGATTAGAGAAGAAGTGGCAGACGTACTGGGAGGAAAACCAGACCTTCCGTGCCGAAGTCGACCCCACGCGCCCGAAATACTACGTGCTCGACATGTTCCCCTACCCGTCTGGCGACGGTCTGCATGTAGGCCATCCTGAGGGCTATACCGCGACCGACATCATCGCACGCTACAAGCGAATGCGCGGCTTCAATGTCCTGCATCCGATGGGTTGGGACGCGTTCGGCCTGCCGGCGGAGCAATACGCGATCAAGACGGGTACCCACCCGCGCATTACGACCCAGAACAACATCAAGAATTTCAAGCGACAGATTCAGTCACTGGGCTTCAGCTACGACTGGTCACGCGAAATCGACACGACGGATCCGCGCTATGTACGCTGGACCCAATGGATTTTTCGCAGGCTCTTCGAGCGCGGACTCGCCTATGAAGCGGAGGTGCCCGTAAACTGGTGTCCCGAGCTTGGGACGGTACTCGCGAACGAAGAAGTCATCGACGGAAAGAGTGAGGTCGGCGGACATCCGGTCGTTCGCATGCCCCTCAAGCAGTGGATGCTGCGAATTACGAATTATGCCGATCGACTGATCGAGGACCTCGACGGTCTCGACTGGCCCGAGCCGATCAAGAAGATGCAGCGCGACTGGATCGGACGATCCGAGGGCGCGCAAGTCCAGTTTCCGGTCACAGGGCACGACGCAACGGAGATCGAGGTCTTCACAACGCGACCCGACACACTTTTTGGCGCGACCTACATGGTGTTGTCACCCGAACACCCGCTCGTCGATGCAATCTCGACCGACGCTTGTCGAGAAGACGTAGAGGCCTATGTCGATCGGTCCGCGCGGCGAAGTGAGCGTGCACGAATGTCCGATGTCGGCGAAAAGACCGGTGTCTTCACGGGAGCGACGGCCCGGAATCCCGTGAACGGCGAAGAAATTCCCATCTGGATCGCCGATTACGTGCTCGCCGGATATGGCACAGGCGCGATCATGGCCGTCCCCGGCCACGATGAGCGCGACTGGGAATTCGCTCGCCGTTTCGACCTTCCGATCGTTGAAGTCGTCACTGGCGGCGACGTCAGCCAGGCCGCATGGACGGGTGCCGGGCAGGCCACCGCTTCCGGATTCCTCGACGGCCTCGATACCGACGACGCAAAGCGCAAGATGATCGAGTGGCTCGAGGCCGAGGCCATCGGTCACGGAACGGTGACCTACAAACTCCGCGACTGGCTCTTTAGCCGTCAGCGCTACTGGGGCGAGCCTTTCCCGGTCGTCCATCACGACGACGGGACCATTGCCCTCGTTCCCGAATCCGATCTACCGCTCACGCTTCCGGAACTCGAAGACTTCAAACCGACTGGTGAAAACTTCGAAGCACCGCTCGCCCGCGTCAAACAGTGGATCGAAACCACGGATGCCGAAGGCCGGCCGGTCTTGCGCGATCCGAACACGATGCCGCAATGGGCCGGAAGCTGTTGGTATTTCCTTCGTTTCCTCGACCCTATGAACGAAGAAGCACCCTGGTCCACGGAGGCAGAGAGCTATTGGATGCCCGTCGATCTCTACGTCGGCGGCGCTGAACATGCGGTCCTGCATCTGCTCTACTCACGCTTCTGGCACAAGGTCTTCTACGACCTTGGGCTCGTCCATACCAAGGAGCCTTTCCAGAAGCTCGTGAACCAGGGCATGATCCTGGGCGAAAGCTTCCGATACTACGACGACGACGTCGCCGACGAAAAGAAGGAGTCCGTCAGACGTTATTCGTCGGACAGGATCCGCGAAACCGACGACGGACCGGTCTCTAGAGACGACGGACGGGCACTCAAGGCTCGCGAGATCCATCTCGGCGAAGTCGCCTACGATGAGGATGGTGCGCCCATTCATCCCGAAGACGCGAGTCTCGGCCTCGAACGCGTCGTCGAAAAGATGTCGAAGAGCAAAGGCAACGTCATCAATCCAGACGATGTCATTCGCGAGCATGGCGCAGACGCGATGCGACTCTACGAAATGTTCATAGGCCCCCTGGAAAAGGCCGCCCCCTGGTCAACTGAGGGCATCCAGGGAATTTTTCGCTTCCTCCAGCGCACCTGGCGCCTCTTTCACATTCACACGGACGACGAAGACAACGAAATCTATTCCGCGCCGATCGACGGCGCGGGCACCGAAATACAACGTCGACTCACCGCTCAGACGATTGCCGGTGTGACCGAAGATCTCGAAGCAATGCGCTTCAATACGGCGATCTCGAAATTGATGATATTCGCCCGTGATATCGCCCGGGAAACACCCTTGCCGCGTGATTCGGCCCAGACCTTCATTCTTCTGCTCTCGCCCATGGCGCCGCATCTTGCCGAGGAGCTCTGGTCGCTGCTCGGATACCCTGACACGCTCGCTTACGAAGCCTGGCCGGAAGCCGACGAGAGGCTGCTCGTGGACGATGAAATCACGCTCGTCGTCCAGGTCAACGGCAAGAAGCGCGGCGAGATCCAGGTTCCGGCGGATGTATCAAACGAGATCGCCCAGGAGCGCGCGCTCGCGGTCGAGAACGTGCAGAAGATCCTCGAGGGCCGAGAGCCCAAGAAGGTGATCGTCGTACCGGGACGGCTGGTGAATATCGTCGGATAGTAAAACGGGGCATCTCAACTACTCGAGACATCACTCTGCGTCCGTGACCGACCCAGAGTGATGTGACGAATCGTGCGTGGCATCGTACGGGCCTCGTTCAATCCCTCGCTGCCGCGATTGCCGCGCCATCGGCATCCAGGGAGTTGACGTACCCATCGGCGAGGGACTTCTTGGGATGCCGCCCCGCAAGCTGCCCCATGAACGGTGGATGGATCGAGTAACCGAGCAGCTCTTGAAGTCGAGGGGGCATGGTCTTCGCCCGCTCCCGCGGAATCGACATCATGAAATTCTCTTGCTGACGCGCCCACGGCTCACAATATCGATGACTGAACGCACGCCGGGTCGTCGAAGAATCGTTGGCACCACCACGGTGGAGTAGCGTGCCTGCGAAAACGACCAGCGAACCGGCTGGCATTTCGACTGGCGTGAGTTTCGCCGCGAGTGCCTTATCGACGGACACATCCGGGTCGACGTCGTAGGTTTTCGCCACCTCTTCGTCGCCCCAAGTGTGACTGCCTCTTATCACCTCAGTGCCTCCCCCCACAGCGGTGAAATCGTCCAAACGCCCAGATCGTCGAAATGCTCACAGCCGGACGTGGGCGCGGCAAGCTGTAGAACGGATCGTCATAGTGCAGGGGCTACGGCGTCTCACCAGGGTGGATACAAATCGCCTGGCTCGCCGTCAGCAGGTAGCCCAGCTTCAGCAGCGAATCCATCAGCGCCAACACGGCCGGATGCAATGACGAATCCGTCGGCATGAAAGCGGGCAAGGATTTGATCCGTGGAAGTCACGACTGCAACATACTCCCCGAATGCCCGCCCCAAAAGCCCGCCCCAAAGGCAAGGGCGCGATCAGCCCATCTTCATCTCGAAGAAGCAGAGCTTGTTGCCATCGAGGTCATGAACATAAGCTCCATAGAAGACCGGCATGCGCTCGCCGGGCGGACCGTCATCTGTCGCACCGAGTTCGATCGCCTTCGCATAGAGCTTGTCGACCCCTTCACGGGAGCCGCCGGGAATCGCAACCATGTTGCCGTTGCCCGGCTTCGGATCCTTCTCGTTGTACGGAATGCAGATTGCGAGCATCGCGCCGCCGTCTCCGGTTCCGAAGAACTTGATTCGGTCCATACCCATGACCTGCGACCCACCAATTTCGCCCAGCAGCGCTTCGTAGAACGAGACAGCTCGATCCATGTCATTCACACCGATCGTGACGTATCCAACCATTGCGATTCTTCTCCATGCCTGGGCGACGAGTTTTCGTAGAGGAACGGCCAGTACTCTACGCGAATTCCGAGAATTTCGCTCCAAACGTCTCATTCTCGAGACCCAGCCCATTCACGAGAAAACTCACGGTGTGATACATCCCAACCGTGTAGATGAGCTCCAGAATCTGCATCTCATCGAAATGCTGACGCAGCTCCTCCCAGACGTCATCGCCTAGCGTCGATGTCTCGTGTAACTCGTCGCACATCCGAACGAGGCACGCTTGTCGATCATCGAAAGCCGGATCCGAAGCTTTGCCCTCAACGATCGCACGCAACACCTCTTCGCCCAGCTCGAGCGGCCGTCCGAAGGCGTTTACATGAACCCCCCACTCGTACTCCGCTTCACATCGCGCAGTCGTACGATGGATCACGATCTCGCGATCCCGAATAGCCACCGGCCCTCGATCGAGTACGCCTGCCCGCATGAACCGGGGCAGAAGCCGTTCGCTGCGAGCCATGACGCGAAAGAGCGAGAGCGGTTCCATACCCGATGGCATGGCCAGATCGAACAATTCCTGTGTCTTCTCAGGATAGGGAGGGTCGAGGGGCGTAATGCGTGACATGGGTGCTCCTATTCGCATTGAGTGCTATGAATTCCGAAGCAGCCTATCGCTACTAATTCCGTAGCGCAACATCCGACGTTGCGAGAGAAGGCAGGAGCCGTGACGGCCCAGAAAACACGCCAATCCGTTCGAGGAAGCCGCACGGGGCGGCCCGTCATGCAGCTCCTCGACCTGCTCGGGCGCCGCTGGACACTTCGCATTCTATGGGAGCTTCGGGAAGGGCCGTTGACGTTTCGTGCACTTCAAAACGCGTGTGGAAATCTGTCCCCGAGCGTGCTGAATGACCGCCTGCGAGAACTTCGAGAGGCCGGGATCCTGGAACTACGAGAGCCGGAAGGTTATGCCCGGACGACGATCGCCGAAGAGTTGGGCGAAATCCTCATACCTCTCGATAACTGGGCGAAGCGTTGGGCGCGCGGAAGGCGCTAGTCGAATCTGCGTCACTCAGCTGGGACGCAGGCGATACCGAATCGGCATCCGCTTGACTCCACCGAGAAAACTGGATCGCATTCGATCGTAGGGTCCGGCAAGTTCGATCTCGTCGAGTCGTTTCGCCAGTTCACCAAAGATGACCCGCAACTCCAGGCGCGCCAGGTTGGCTCCCAGGCAGAAATGTTCCCCGATCCCAAACCCCAGATGTGGATTTGGACGTCGGTCGACGTGAAAGCGATCGGCGTCTTCGAAGACTTCCTCATCCCGATTGGCCGAGGGATAGAAGAGGCAGAAGGCATCGCCCTTGCGAATCTGTTTTCCGTGCAGCTCCAAATCCTCTGTCGCAGTCCGACAGAATTGGATCACGGGCGTCGTCCAGCGCACGATCTCTTCGACCGCAGGATTCAAGAGCTCTGGGTCGGCGCGTAGCTTCGCGAATTCGTCAGGATTCTCGATCAGGGCCAGTAGGCCCCCGCTCGCTGCGTTGCGCGTCGTTTCATTGCCCGCGACCACCAGCACGAAGAAATAGGAAAGGAGCTCGAGTGGCGGCATCGGCGCGCCATCGATCTTCGAATTGACCAGCACACTCACGATGTCGTCGCGCGGGTCCTTGCGACGTTCGGCGGCGAGTTCAGCGAAATAGGCGAAGAGTTCGTTTCGAGTCTGCTCGATCGAGACGAAGGGCGTACTCCCCTCCCCGCCGCCAACCTGGAATTCGGGATCCGCTGAGCCCGCCACTCGATTCGTCCACTCGAACATCTTGGGCCAATCGGCCTGGGGTACACCCAACATATCGGCGAGCACCCCCAACGTCAGCGGAACCGCCAGGTCGCGAACGAAATCGCCTTCGCGAATTTCGCCATCGCCCGCCATCTCACTCAGAAGCTCCCCCGCGATGCGCTGGACCTCTCCGCTTCGACGCTGAATCGATCGAGGTGTAAACCAGCCGCTTGCGGTGCCGCGATACTGCGCATGGACGGGCGGATCCATATTCAGTAGCTGACGGACGAAGGTTCTTTCGCCCTCCACGGGCGCGCCCCCTTCGAAGATGGCCAGCCGGGGGCCGTTGATGAATCGAGTCGGCTGCTTGGAGATCCACACGATGTCCTCGCGCCGGGTCACTGCCCAGAAGCCCACTCCGCCGGGCACGTCGAACCAGTGAATCGGGGACTCCTTGCGCAGCCGTTTCCAGGCCGCGTGGGGGTAGCCGTTGCGCATGTAGGTCTCTGGACCAATGACATCGAGTTCGTCGAGAGGAGTCGGATCACCCAACGTCAACTCCTGCGTTTCGCCGCCATGCTCGCATAGGTCTCTTTGCCGCGAGCCTCCCAGTCCTGGAACAGCTCAAAGAATTCGGGGCCCATCGGATCCTGGCCTCGAATCGGCATCGAACCGCGCCGAATCGTCCAATCGTCGGGCGAGAGTTCGCCTGCCCGATCGAAATGTCTCGCCGCGGCCTCGCTCGATCCCCGCTGGTGCAGGTGCCAGGCAAGCGCCCATTCCGCGCGAGCGAGTTCTTCGTCTTCGGTCGGGGGTGGCATCTCGCTCGGAACCGTATCGTCTGTGTGGATCTCACCGGTCTTCACCCAGGCACGGACCGCGTCGAGGAAGGGAGCGGATTCGCGACCGTGAAACTGAAGGAAGGTGTCCGTTCCATACTCCGCGGTATTGGGCCGAGCGATCCTTCCCTCTTCGTCGATCCAAACCACGGTCGGCACATTGATCATTCCGTAGCGATGAGCGACGACGTGTTCCGTATCGATCAGGCTCGGATGCCCCGGAGTCGCCTTTTCAATGTACGGCCGGGCAGCCTCGGCCGATGCGTCGAGCGCGATCGTGATCGGCACGAAGCCCTCGTCTCCCAGCTCTTCGTAAAGCGCCTGCCACACGGGCAGGTCCTCGCGGCAGCCTCACCACGAAGCGTAGGCAATGAGAAGTACCTTCTTGCCCTTGAAACTCGAAAGCGAGTGCTCCTTTCCCGACAGGTCGGGGAGCGTGAAGTCCGGAGCGAAGCCCTCAGAGAGCTGCGCACCATGCGCTGCGGTTTCCGCGCCAAAACTGGCGACTGATTCTTCGCGATCGATCGCGACAGGACGGCCCAGAACGTCTCCCAAACCGAGGAGATCGACTCCCTGCGCGGTAATCAGGTCCGGCCGATTGGCGATCGGGATACAGAGATCACCCTGGCAGAGCCCCTCGGTTTTCTGTGTCCAGCCAAGCGCCTCGAGCAGCGGCTCCGTCGCGAGTCGCAGGGTCGGGTTGTCGCTGTTCGAGTCGATCGTCGCGCCAATTTCGTGAGAGCGGCCGTTTTCGATCATCGTGAAATGGGGGTCGGACATGATTGGCTCCAATCTTGATTCGCGATTTGCTCAGTATAGGGCACCGTGCGTTAGCCAGAAGACTGCGGAAACTCGATCCCCATTCCCCCTTCAGGCTGGACGCCGATCGGATCCTCCTGGGCAAGAATCCGTTGCATCCGGTTCTCGACGACGTTCATCCACTGTGAATGCGGAAGAACATAGAACCGATCCGACTCGATCGAATCGGCAACGAGACGGCCCACCTCTGCCGGATCCATGCCTTCCTCGACGAGCTTTTCAATGACCTGTCGTATCACCTCCGCTTCGGGTCGCAGCGCATCCGGATCCGGTCGGGGGGCCTCGGGTCGATTTCGCTCGGATTGGAGAATGCGCGTTCGCACCCAACCCGGGCAAAGAACCGAAACACCGATCGAATGGCCCGCCGCCTTCAACTCGCTGAACATGCTTTCAGAAAGCGCAACGACCGCGTGTTTTGTCACGCCGTAGATCCCCATGCCGTGGACGAGGCCGGCCATCGACGCGGTGTTCACGACATGCGCCGGTGCTCCCTGATCGATCATCACCGGAACGAAATGTCGAATTCCGTAGATCACGCCCATCAAATTGACGCCAATCACCCAGTCCCAATCGGCCTGAGGTGCTTCCCAGGTCGCGCCGCCCGCGCCACCGGCAACACCCGCGTTGTTACACAGAACATGAACCGCACCAAAATGCGAGAGGCTCTCATCACGCAGACGTTCGACGGACTCAGAATTCGATACGTCGCACTCGACGCCCACGACCTCGCCGCCTCGTTCTCGAAGTTCCGCCACAGTCGCTGAAAGCGCATTGGCCTCGACGTCCGCGAGAACGACCTTCATCCCGCGCTCGAGGAAGGCCTCGCCCATACCTCGCCCAATCCCGCTCGCACCGCCGGTGACCACTGCAACTTGCCCTGATAGATCCTGCACGAAATCTCTCCAGTCGTGGCTTCGAAAATGGAATCGAAACTATAGGACGGTTCCAGCTTCGCGGTTCGCGGTTCGCATCACCCGGATACTCGGCCAGAGACGAACGGGAGATCGGTCGTCGAATCAGGAGTGTTGGGAGCCGACGCAGAGGCCAGCCGCACGACGATGGCACTCGCAGCCACGCATCCGGAGTGGGTCGATCGAGCCTGAAAAGCCTCGCCATCGGGTCTGGACGAGCCCTCTAGCATTGCCGATCATGGCGAACGTCCCGTCATTCAAAATTGGAGTCCCTAGATCCCATGAGTCAGATCACCCCCTTCGAAATCAACATTCCCGACGAACAGCTCGATGACCTGAAACAGCGCCTCGCCAATACACGCTGGGCCGAGGCGGAGACCGTCGAAGACTGGTCCCAGGGGACGCCACTGTCCTATGTGAAAGAGGTCTGCGAATACTGGGGGAAGGAATATGATTGGCGCGACCGGGAGAAGCGACTCAATCGCTTTCCTCAGTTCAAGACCGAACTCAAGGGGCTAGACATTCATTTCATTCATGTGAAGTCGCCCGAACCAAACGCAACGCCGCTCGTGATGACCCACGGCTGGCCCGGCTCGATCGTCGAATTCCAGAAGGTGATCGGTCCGCTCTCGGACCCGGTCGCACACGGCGGCAAGGCAGAGGATGCATTCCACGTCGTCTGCCCGACTCTGCCCGGCTACGGCTTCTCCGGCAAAACGACCGAGACGGGTTGGGGCGTCCAGAAGATCGCGGACGCGTGGGCGGAACTGATGGCGCGCCTCGGCTACGACCAATATGTCGCCCAGGGAGGCGACTGGGGATCGATGGTCACCTCGTGTATCGGCGCACAGGATCCGGCGCATTGCCTCGGCATCCATCTCAACATGGCGATCGCGCCGCCGACGCCAGAGTCGATGGACAATCTGACCGAGCTCGAACAGAGCGCGTTGGCCGGTATGGAGCATTACACCAATCAGGACAGTGGCTATTCGAAGGAGCAGTCCACTCGTCCACAGAGCGTCGGTTACGGGCTGGTCGACTCACCCGTGGGCCAGGCGGCCTGGATCCTGGAGAAGTTCTGGGCCTGGACGGACTGCAACGGTCATCCCGAGAACGCGCTCACTCGAGACGAAATGCTCGACAACATCATGCTGTATTGGCTGCCGGCGGCAGCTGCTTCATCCGCACGCTTGTATTGGGAGAGCTTCGGATCGCCGCCCATGATGACTATCGACGTGCCAGTTGGCGTGAGCGTATTCCCGCACGAAATCTTCAAGGCTTCGAAGCGCTGGTGCGAAGCCCGCTATTCGAAGCTTGTCTACCACAATGTATTGGACAAGGGTGGTCATTTCGCGGCGTTCGAACAGCCCGAAATCTTCGTCGAGGAAGTCCGCGCGGCGATGCGCCTGGTTCGCGCCTGACGGGCAGAGGATTCCGAAGCCCCTCACGCAGAAGCCCCTCACGGAAAAGTCCCTCACGGAAGCATGGCTTGCCGTGAGGGACTCATCGAACACAATGCTATTCGGCGTCGGTCCCGGTCTCGCTGGCATCCGCCGCATCGGCGTCTGCCTTCTCGATCGGCGCCACGACCTTCGTATCCGGCGGAGCCGCTTGCACGGCCGGCGTCTTCTCAGTCGCGGCTTCTGCCGTCTCCGTAGCAGACTTACTCTCATTTCCGGCGAAGCCGGTGGTCGCGAACATCATTCCGACCGAAATCACAATCATCATCATCACAATACGCATTCTTGATCCTCCAAGGCGCCGAGTTTCCCGCGCCGGAGGTGGCATCGCTGTGTGCTCCATCACTGTAGACGAACCGAATCGAGGATTATTCCTGGCCAAGGCCAGCCTCTCATCGCTTCGACTGCACTACGACGGGCTCGTCAAAGTCCGGATTGCTCCATCCCGGCGGCGCCTGGAACTCCTCAGCCGGCTGGAGTCGGGAAACGTAGTCCAGCACCGCCCGCATCTCGCGCTCCTCGAAGTTCTTGATCTGGGTCACCATGTCCGGGTCTGCGTTCAGCCGCCGGCCGGCGCGAATCTGCTCGAATTGCGTGACGAGATAGTTGTAGTGCTGTGCCTGGATGCGCGGCATGAATTCTTCGTTCTTTCCCTCGCCCTTTTCTCCATGACAGCGAGCACAGTTCTCTGCGAAGAGACTCGCACCGAGCTCGAGATCGACGCCGTCGCCCTTCCCGTTCTGTACGCTGATCTCCAGCGTATCGATGTAGCCCGCCACGTCGGCGACGGCCTGGGTACCCCCGATCGCCTCCACCGACGAGTACGGCAACATCAACTGATTGGCACGGTTGCCAGACCGAATGTCAGCCAGTTGCTTGATGACGACTCCTCGGTGTTGGCCCGCTAGCTGGGGTACGACTCCGCTCGCGAGCCCCCAGCCCTCCGGTGTGTGGCATGCCGCACAACCGCGATAGATCTCGAGACCATTCTTGATATTCGGCGTCAGAGTGAGCGCTTTTTCAAGCTCTGTTGCGGATTCTGCCTGAACCTTCGCGCGGGCTCTGGCCAACTCCTTCTCCCGATCGATCTGGGGCACTGGTATCGGTTCAGAAATATTGAGGAGCTTGACGCAGTATTTCAGGCTCCGCTCGGCTCGAGCGGTGTGCCCGGCGCGATAGAGCTGGGTCGCGTACGCGCGCCGACTCATACAGGTATCCAAGGCATGTGGGACGACATGTTTCGGGTTGGTCTGCAGCGCTCGATCGACGAGTGCGAGCGTATTTTCGAATTCATCGGCGAAGATCTGAGTTGACGCTGTGGCGAGCAGACCCACGGTCGCCAGACTCGCAATCAGAATCCGACGAAATCTGGAAGTTTGGATGCGCATGCATTCCCCCTGTTCCATGAAGCGAATCAGTTGGCGAGAGGACACGCCGGGCGACCAACCGGCCCGATCAAACGGACTACTTCATGTTATTCGCCTGTTGGAAGGCGAATAGAGGACATATTAGGGAACGGACTCAAAACACATCAACCCCGAAACAGACGACGGGAATGACATGGACGTGGCGCCAAATGCTCAAAACGCGACATCGAACCTCAAAGCATGGCCTCAGCGCACGCTCAGCCCCATCCCCATGCAAAAGCGCGAAACCCTGCCTAGAGCGGAATCAGCAGGTCGAGAAGCATCGCCATGAACACGGCACCGAGAAAGACGAGTGAAACGCGGAATACGCCCCTCGCTGCGTCATCGGTTCGTTCCTGGAACAGGCGGTAGGAGCGATAGAGAAACCAGAGTCCCATCGGACAAGCGATCGAGAAATAGATCGGGCCAACGAGTCCTAGAAAGAAGGGCGCCAGCGTCACCGGCAGGAGCCCCGCGGTATACGCAACGACTCGGCGGCGCGTCGCTTCGTCTCCGATCACCTCGGGCGGCATCGGGATCCCGGCGGCCTTGTAATCGTCCTTTCGGTAGAGCGCGATCGCCCAGACATGCGGTGGCTGCCAGAAGAAGACGATGGCAAAGAGCGTCCAGCCGGCGACTCCAATCGATCCATTGACGGCGGCATCCGCGATCAAAGGTGCGGACGCGCCGGCCGCGCCGCCAATCACCGCGTTCCAGATCGAGCGAGGCTTCAACCAGACGGTGTAGATGAAGACATAGAAGAGAATGCTGGCGACGCCAACGAAAGCGGCCGGCATGCCACCCACCCACGCCAGGAGCAGCGTAGACGCGACGGCAAGCGCGATTCCGAACAAGAGCGCCGATTGCGGTTCGATCAATCCCGACGGAAGTGGGCGAGAACGGGTCCGTTCCATTCGCGCATCCAGGTCGCGTTCGATATAGGCGTTGAGGGTATTTGCGGATGCTGCCGCAAGCGCGATGCCCGTAATCACGAGCAGACTGAACGAGAAGCTCGGCCAACCACCGGCCGCCATTCCCAATACCGGCAAACCCGTGAAGAGCACCATCGGCAGTAGCCGCGGCTTCGTCAGGTCGAGATAGTTTCGGGCAGTGGTAAAGACTGTTTCGCTCATGCTTTCCAAGGCTTGGGCTTGATCGCTTCTTCTCGATCATTCTTTCTGGATCGAAAGCGCGGACGGGATCCCCCACGGGTCCGTGCCACCGGCCCGGCAACGGGTAACACAGGGCCACTCACTGTGCATCAGGCCAATCGACGCTGATTCTCGTGCCAAGACAAGACCGAGAATCCGCAAACTAGTCTAGCCTATCGATGCGATGGACGAGACGAACATCCCGGTCGAAGAGCCGCAGCAACAATGCGCTGCACATCAATCGAGACTCCTCACGAGGTTTGGCCTGCACCTTTTCGGACTTCTCGCGAGCGCAGTGCTGCGCTTGCTCGGGGCAACCTGGCGAATCGAGGTCGTCGGTGACGATCCGCGGATTGCCCGAGCGACGAATACGACCGAGTCCGACGCCCCGGCACAGCTTGCGGCTCTGTTTCACGAATCGATGGTCCCCTGCGCCTGGTTCTTTCGAGACAGGCTCTACAGCGTGGCCGTCAGTCGCAGCCCGGATGGCGATCTGATCCGGACAGTGCTGATCGCCCTCGGCTATTCGGAACCTCCTCGAGGATCCAGCTCGCGCGGTGGGTCAGCTGCGCTCCTCGGTCTCGTTCGGCAACATGTGGACGGGACGACGGTTGCAGTACTCGTCGACGGCCCGCGTGGACCGGCCCGGGTCGCCAAGACTGGCATTATCTCGCTCGCGCGCCTGGCGGGCACCGCGATTCAACCTGTAGCGTTTTCGGCACGCCCGGCCCTTCGGCTCGGCAGTTGGGATAAAAGCCTGGTTCCGCTGCCTTTCGCGCGAGTCGTTTGTGCATTCGGCAAACCGATTCTGGCCGAGGCGGACGCGGACGAGGGTCGCGAGCAGGCGGCCGCCCGAATGCTCGACGAGGAGCTGGTTGCGCTCCACCATGCCGCCGATCGGGTCATCCTGTCGAGATAGTCGATGTCCGCCCGCGGCATCGATTCGAGTTCGAACCGGTTGCTTCGTCAGACCGGAGCCGACAACGCCTCGTCCAGTAGCTGATTGAGCCATCCCCCGATGTCTGGATGCTCGACGAGCCCGGCCTTGCGCAGCCGCGTCGCCGCAATGACATGCACCTCGGAAGCCGTTCGTGCAACCACCGCAGCACGCGCGTCTGCTTCGACTTCACCCGAATCGAGCGCGCGAATAATTTCCTTCATGACGGGAATCGCTGCCGGTGTTCCCGACAGGTCTTCGATGCCGAGCCCAACGAGGATGGGCACAGCGAGCGGATTGGTCGCCATCTCACCGCAGACCGACACCGGAATTCCCGCATCGCTGGCTGCTCGCACAGTCATCTGGATCAGCTGCAGCACGGCTGGATGAAGCGAATCGTAGAGATGAGCAACTCGCTCATTGCCACGGTCGACAGCGAGTGTGTATTGCGTGAGATCGTTGGTGCCAATACTGAAGAAATCGCACTCTTCCGCGAAGATACGCGCGGTCAGTGCGGCCGACGGAACTTCGATCATGATTCCGACTTTGAGATCCGGGTCGAAGGGACTGCCCTCACGCTCGAGTTCGAGCCGGACTTCATCGATCACACCCTTCGCTTCGCGCAATTCCGACAAGCTACCGATCATCGGGAGTAGCAATCGCAGGTTGCCGAGCGTGCTCGCACGCAGGATCGCGCGGAGCTGAGCCCGAAAGTGGTGACGATTTTCGAGCGTCAATCGAATCGAGCGGCAGCCGAGCTGAGGATTTTCCTCGTCATCGAGGCCGATATTCGGGATCCCCTTGTCACCGCCGAGATCGAGCGTGCGGATCGTCACCGGGCGAGGATCCAGAAAACCGACGACGCGCTGGTAGAGCTGCCCCTGTTCCTCTTCGCTTGGAAATCCACGATGGGCCAGCGCCAAAAGTTCCGTTCGGAAGAGACCAATTGCCTCCGCTCCGTGTTTATCGACGAGACGCAGATCGGCAAGCAGTCCGGCATTCGCCGACAGACGAATTCGACGACCGTCGAGGGTCTCGGCGGGCCGCTCGCGCATGGCATCGAGATGCTCGACCGCGACCTCGTAGCGATGTTGTGCTTGTTCGAATTCGCGCGTGAGGGCCTCGTCGGGCGACAGATAGATCGTGCCCGTTGCGCCATCGACGATCGCCTGTTCGCCCTCTCGTGCCTCGACAAGGAGCCCCGTGGCACCCGTCACTGCCGGAATCTCGAGCGTCCGCGCAAAGATCACACCATGCGAGGTTTGCCCGCCGTGTTCGGCAACGATCGCCGAAACCTTGTCCATCTCGAGCTGGGCAAAGATGGCAGGCAGGAGCTGGTCCACGACGACGACCGAGCCGCGCTGCATGGGCCCGAGATGGTCACGAACGCCGAGCAGCCGCTCCATCACTCGCTGGCCCACGTCGGCGATATCCGTTCCGCGCTCGCGAAGATAAGGATCTTCGATGCGTTCGAATGTCTCGCGGTAGGTATCCAGTACCGACCGCAGCGCTTCCCGTGCGTTACAAGTCGTTTGGATCGCCTGGGTCACGTTCAGCAAGAAGCCCTTGTCTTCGAGAATCTGGATCTGTGCATGGAAAACCGCCGCGAACTCCGGTCCGAATCGTTCTTGAACGATGTCACGCATGTCCTCGATTTCGCGCCGCGCCTCGCCCATGGCGGACTTGAAGCCCTTCTGTTCTGCTGCATTGTCGGTGTTTGCTGTATACGGAAGCCGTTCGAGATCGATCGGTTTGTCCATCCGGAAGATCGGGCCGATCGCGACTCCTCGAGCAGTCGCCAATCCGCGCAGCGTGACGTTCTTCTCCGAGCGAGGTGACATTGCGGCCTGGCCGCGATTTGCAATCGAAGCTGCTGGTCCCGCGATTCTCGAAATGACGGAGCCACGCTCCTCATCGCCAGCCGACATCAGCGCGAGGAGCTGGGCGTTCGCCACGACGGGTGCCAGCAGCGATGCACAGGTCTGCAGCAACTCGATATCAGGCTCGTCGAAGCGACGCGGCTCGACCGTCTGAATGACGATCACGCCGATCACGGCACCCTGAATGATGAGCGGGGCCGCGAGCAAGGACTCGAAGCGTTCCTCCCCGGTCTCCGGAAAATATCGATAATGCGGGTCGGACCGAGCGTGTTCGATCGCGATCGGTTCGCCGCTGCTCGCCGCCAGACCGACGAGCCCCTCGCCGATTGGCAACTCGACCCGGCCGACCGCGTCGGGGTCGAGCCCGATCGTCGAGGCAAGTTTGAGTTTTTGGTGTTCGAGATCGGCGGAGTAGATAGTGCAGGCGTCCGCGTCGAGCCGCTTTGACACCAGAGCCGTGACATTGGCGAGGGTTTCCTCCAGATCGTGTGAGCGAGACACGATTTCCGCAACATCGGCGAGGAGTGAAACTCGATCCGAAATGGGCAACCTCCAAACCGGCAAAAATGACCGGCCGTGCGGAAACCCGAGGGTAGCAACTGGAAACGCCCGGGGGTGGGCCCGGGCGTCTCCAAATATCTGGCGGCGCGCCCGCTCGGGCGACGCCGATTCGGGTCTCTAGTGCGAGAGCGGAAAGGCCATCGGCCGACGCGTCGACGGAAAGACCTGATCCTTATCCTCGAAGGAAAGGCCGAGCGCGAGAAGAATCTTGCGCTTCGTGTCCATCCGGCAATTCATGCCCTTCTCGACGCTGTGAATCGTTCGCAATGCAACCTTCGCCTTGCGGGCCAACTGTGCCTGAGTCATCAACTTGTTCTCGCGGAGTTCACGCACACGATTCGGTACCCGCGGCTCGTCTGCGTCCATCATTCCCATCAAAATTCCATCCCCCAATTGATCCGATGCTCCGGGAATCGCTCCCGAAGTACGTCGTTAGAATCGAAAAGAGATTCGACTCGCCACGACGAATTCTTGAGTCAATTCATTTGGTTGGGAGCTTTTTGGGGGTTCGCCACGCGTATCGGCTGCACTTGCCGAGGAGTCTCGCGGAACCGGCAACATGGGCGTTTCAGCCGCACCCTGCAGAACCCTCATTATGATGAAATGAGGGTTCGTGCGCCGGCAACTCTTGTGCGGGGAAGCCTGGGGAGACGCGAAACACCGAGAATCGATGCTTTGCTAGCCTGAGCGCCTTATTGGGGGGGGGGAATCGGGTGCGGCGAAGCTGGCTTCGCCTGTTTTTGGCGGGCGTCCTCGTATTGGGCGCCATCGCCGGTTATCTCGTGTCCTCTGGGATAGGCGAACGCCTTCTGCACCAGGAGATCGAGACCCAACTGAGTCGACTCCTATCGGGACAGGTGGAGATCGATGAGGTGGAGCTGCGCTTTGCGGACGGTCTCCGCCTCGAGGCGCGTGGGCTGGAAGCGTATCCGAGCACCGATCCGGCCGGCCAACCGGCTCTACGGGCCAGTCGCGTATTGGCCTGGATCGACCTCCTGGGGCTGCTCGTGGGTCGACTCGAACTCAGTACGCTCGTTCTCGACGGGCCACATCTGCGAATCGAGCAAAATGCCGACGGTTCCTTCGCTCAGTTGCCACTGCCGCGCATCACCCCCGAACCCGATGGCCAGAAGCCGGTTTCGCGCGCGGAACGAATTGCGCAGTCGCTGGAATCCATTGCCCCGGCGGTCACCGCCTTCGGCAAGCGCTTTCGTGCGGCCGATCGAATCGAGGTCATCGACGGCACCTTGAACTGGATCGATCATCGGCGTCTCGCCGAAGATGGAACGCCGCGAGCACTTCGTCTTGAACTCGTCTCTGGCATTGGGGAACGCGATTGGCTCTCCAACGCGATCGCCGTCGAATCTCGCGCCGTCTTCGTTGACGGCGAACACACGCCCTTCCCGATCGAGTTCGAGATGCACAACGATGAAAGCCCCCACTTCGAATGGACGGCCTCCTGCTCGCAAGTCCCCATTGCGATCGCCGAGATCCCGCTCTTGTCCATAACCGAGCGTATCGAAGGACTCAGCGGAACCCTCGATGCGCGATTCCACTTCTCGACCTCGAGCGCGGGCGATCACACACTCGATTTCGAGGCCATCGTCAAAGAGGCAAAGGTTTCGCTCCATCATTCTGAATCGATCATCGTGCAAGATCGAGTCGAGCTCCGCGTTGAACTCGCCCTCGACGAGAAACGCCTGCGCATCGCAGAAGGTCACCTGACTGGCGAGCGTCTCGGCACCGACTTCAACGGCGCGATCGACCGGCCCATCCGCCTGGACTCCCGCGCGCGCTTCGAAGCGCGGATGATCGG
Organism: uncultured Myxococcales bacterium; assembly: GCA_965603475.1. Lineage (GTDB taxonomy): Bacteria > Myxococcota_A > UBA9160 > UBA9160 > UBA4427 > UBA4427. The sequence goes on along the minus strand of CBFDDD010000009.1, from coordinate 40,050 downwards.
CAAACGCATCAAGGGCATTCGACTCTTCGCCGACCGATTCGATGAAGAATTCGAAATGGCATCGGCAATCCTGCTCTTCACCGAACGCATCGAGGCCGGCCATCTTCGCTACATCCAGGCGGCCGGAACGGCACGGCTGCGACACTGGCTCGACCTCGCAACCGGCCGCAGCCGGGACCTGCCCGACGGATTCGTACTCGGCGCGGGCGTCGACGACGTCACGCTCGCATCCGGTTCTGCAGAGCGCATCGAGGTCCTCAGCGGCGAGCTCGAATGGGTCGGGGACCAGGTTTCGCTGCGAAACATGAATGCGATCTACAACGGCCGTCCACTGCCCGAAATGAATCTGGTGATCGATGGCCTATCCAATCTGGTCGACGCTCCCGAATCGGCCCGCACAATGACCGCGGATCCACCCGGCGTCCCCGGCTTGATCCCACTACTCGAAATCCTGAGGTCGCGAGACCCCAACGCCCTCCCACCGGTCAAGACCATCGGGCTCGCGATCGATTCGCTCGAACATCCACTCCTACGCTACCCGGTACACGACGCTCGCGTTCTCATCGAACCGCGACGCCAAGGCATGCGACTGAACATCCGGGAAGGAACCTGGGGCGGCGCCGCCATCGAAGGAGATCTCGTCTGGTTCGACGTTTCGGGCTCGCCGCACGTGCGCGCCCAAGTCGTGCTACGCCCGCCCCAGACTCCGACGGCCGAGCCTGCAGGAGTCGAATCCAAGAACGTGGCGTCTCAGTCCAGTGCCATCGGCAGTCCACCGAACACCGATCGCTGGGGATCCGGTCGATTCGAACTCGAATTCCGGCCACGGCCCACCCTGCCCTTCCTGAGCGCGGTCGGCTACTTTCGACTCGACGGCTCGAAACTCATCGGGAACGAGGTCGAAATCGGACTCGCACCGACTGGAAAAGCCGCCCTCCGGACAAGTATCGACCTTCGCGATCCAGAGTCGATCGACCTCGACCTCTCCTTCGCAATCACCGAGGGAACCTTCGAGGGGCTGAGTGAATTCGTCGTGCTTCCCCCTGAACTCGTGAGCGGTGACGTTGGCGCCACCGGTTCCCTCGCCGGTCTGGTGCGTCCGGACACCTCATTCATCGCAGAACTCGATGGCCGGGTCCGGGTCGAGGCAGAAGACGGTCAGATCGAGACCACGCTGCCCTTGCTGCTTCGCATCGGCAAAGCGAGCGAGGGCTATAACCCCTTCGCCGACGCCGACGAACTCGAGTACGAATCGATGACGGGGACGATCGAGATCGATCACGGCCGACTCACCATTGAAGACTTCGAGATCGAGGGGCCCTTGCGCGTCTTCGCCAACGCACAGCTCGATACGAATCGCCAACCGGGCGAGATCCGAGCCGTCGTCGGCATTTTCCTCTTCCGCTCGAGCGGACAGATCATCGGGAACTTCCCTCTCGTGCGAAGCTTCCTACCCGGGTCGAAACGCGGCTTGATCGGTGCCTACTTCGAAGTCGAGGGGCCCATTGACGAGCCGGATGTCGACGCGCTGCCGCTCCAGACCCTGATGTCGAGCGTGCCAGAAGCAATCAAGGCGCCGTTCAAAGTGTTGAAATTCCTGTTTGGTCGCGACGAGGACGAATCATGAGGTCGACGCCCGCCCGAAGCAAGATCACGACCCTTGCTGCCCTGACCACGCGGATCCGTCGTGCACGGCGTGCCGGTCAGATCATCGTCTTCACGAACGGATGCTTCGATCTCCTGCACATTGGCCACGTCCGAAGCCTCGAGCAGGCCCGTCGCCTCGGTGACCAACTCATCGTGGCCGTCAACCTCGACGCAAGCGTTCGGCGTGCCAAGGGTCCCGATCGACCCATTCTGCCTGCAAAGGAGCGTATGGAACTCGTCGCTGCCCTCGGCTGTGTCGATTGGGTTGTCGGCTTTCGTGCCGATACGCCGATCCGACTGATTCAAACGTTGCGTCCCGACGTTCTCGCCAAAGGTGGAGACTGGGCGCTCGATGAAATCGTCGGCCGTAGGGAGGTCGAGGGTCGGGGCGGGCGTGTCGTTCGACTCGACGTGACTCGCGGAGCACGAACGTCGGACCTGATCGAAAGGGTTTGGAGGCGGACCCCTCGTCCGAAACGCTAGGCCGATCTCAGACGAATCTTCTCGTGCCCTGCTCGATCGCCCCGACGCCATCATCGGCGCGACGATACTCGGGATCGAGCAGTGGCTCGATACGATCGGTCACGAGGCTTGCGACTCCGCTGAACTGCTCCGCATAGTCTCGCTCGGCCGTCGCCGAGAAGGGCATGTAGGGTTCCTTGATATGAAACGACGAAAGTTCCTCGTAGGAAATCGGCTCCCCGAAGCGATAGACGATCCGACCTCGCCGACCGATCGGCGAGGAGGTCGGATAGACGCCGTCGGAACCGTTGCATCCCACAGGCACGATCGGCACTTCGAGATGGAGCGCAATCTGGGAGATGCCAATATGACCAGGGAGAAGTCGCTTCGAGCGGGTACCCTGCGGAAAGACGAGTAGATCGAGTCCGGTCTCCATGGCCTTTCGATTCAGCCCGACGAATCGCGCCATCATCGCCTGGAAGAGCGAGCAGATATAGTCCGCGTAATCCGATTCAGCAGGATCGTAGGCAACGCCGAAAGGGTTGCGCGCCTTTCGCAACAGCATCTCTGGAATCTCAGGCGGCTCCGGAAGTTCGCCGACGTCGCCTACGGCCCGTGCATCCACGGCTGCTCGTAGTGAGTTGTACTCCCGATCCGTCGGCGTTCGTTTCATGACCGACAAGAAATCACGCGTAATCAGGTACCCGCGCGAAACCGTCGGTAGCTGAAGCATGCTCTCCATGAAGCGCGCCAGAAGTGCGCCCTCGTAGTATTTTCCCTTGACCCAGGTGGCCGTGAATCGATCGAATCGTTTCCACAGCGCATATTGAAACGGCCAGTAGTTGTATCGGTCCGTATGATTCATCGCAAAGATGACGGGTCGATCGGGTATTCGGTCCTCGTGCTCGAATTCGAGTCCGATTCCCGGAAACCAGCGATAGTTCGCGCCGAGGGCGCGGCCGAAGAAGCGTTGGGAAAACGGCCGACGGACTAATTTGAGACGATCGAGGCGAGCGAGATCGAGCATCGTGTCAGCCGGCCTCCAACAGAGCCAATTCGTCTGGCGAGTTGATGTTTGTGAGCGGGACGGATCCGAGATCCGCCAGGCCCAGATCCTCGAGTGAGACGTGGTCGCTGTCGACATCCGCGAGCAGGTCGCGAAGGGAGAGCCGGCCAGACTCGAGGTTGCGGCGCGCGACTGGCAGACAGACCTCGCGCCGGTAGATCGCACAGAGGGGGTGGGTTCCGTGGGCATCGACCGGAACGACAACGTCGCTCTCGGGCCATGCGGTCAACGCAAGCAACAGGTCCTCCGAGAGAAATGGAAGATCCGTCGCAACGACCACCACGCGCGGAGACGTAGCGGCGTCGAGCGCGGCCACCAGACCACGCAGCGCACATCCGGGACCCGACGAATCCGAGATTCGGCGCCCGGGCGCGAGCGACTCCGGATCGCCGCCCACCAGCAAAGTCTCGGAAAAGAGGCCCGCAAGCAGATTCGCCGCTCGCGTCGACAGCGTCTCACCGCGCCATTCGAGATGGGCCTTGTCTCGTCCCATCCGGGTCGATTTGCCGCCTAGCAGGAGAGCTCCCGTGACATCGCCTAGCAGGCTGGATTGCATCGCGTCAAAAGCCCCGCTCTGTCCGGTCGAAAAAAGTCGAGTTCAGGATCTGTACATCGACCTCGCTACCCGCATCCAGTAACTCAGAATCTGCCGCGAAGACCGCCAATCCGTCACCTCGAATCATCGACGTCAATACCCCCGAGCTCTGATTCGAGACCGGTGTTGCCGTCCATTCGCCATCTCGCAGATCGAGTGCGACGCGTACGAAATGGAGTCGACCGGCTCGCTTCGTCAGCTTCTCGGACATTCGTGCCCGTATGACCGGTCGGTATAACGCGCGATGACCCATCATCTTTCGAAGGGCGGGCCTCACGAACTCCTCGAAGGTCACGGCGGCAGAGACGGGATTGCCAGGCAATCCAAAGACGAGTGCGCCCGTTGATTCGATCACCCCGAATGCCAGCGGGTAGCCGGGCTTCATCAGCACCCCCCAGAATCGCAATTTGCAACCGATCTTCTCGAGCACAGCTCGTACGTGGTCGTGGTCGCCAACCGAAACGCCAGCTGAACTCACGATGACGTCGGCCCGCAAGCCTGCCCGTAGTCGATCCTCGATTTCTTGCGGCCTATCTCCGGCGATCCCGAGATAGCTCGGCTGCGCCCCGACCTCGCGACACGCGGCGGCGAGGGTGTAGGAGTTCGAAGAAACGATCTGACCGGAGTCTGCGGATCGATCCGGCTCGACGAGTTCATCGCCGCTGGAGAGAATCGCAACGGTCGGCCGCTGGTGTACGGATACGATCGTACGACCGATCGACGAGAGTACGCCCGCATGTGTCGCGCCTAACTCGGTTCCGGCGTCGATCAGCCGATCACCAATCTCGAAATCCTCACCGCCGTCGCGTACGTGTTCGCGCAGCCCTGGTGAGACCAGGATTTCTACCCGCCCCGGGCTGGCTCGCGTATCTTCTTGCTTGACCACTGCGTCGGCCCCGGGCGGGATCGGCGCGCCGGTAAAGATCCGGGCGGCTTCGCCCGATTCGAGGGCGCGTTCGGCGTGGCCTCCGGCCGGGACTTCGTAGACCACGGGCAACGAAGCGGGGTTCTCGGCAGATGCAGCTCGAAGATCCGATCGACGGACCGCATAACCATCCATCGCCGAACAATCTGCTGGTGGGTGGCGCCGCGTCGAATCGATCGGCTCGGCCAGGACTCGACCTGCAGCCCTCTCCACGGAGATCGTCTCGGCACCCAGCCTGACCGTGGCCGCCAGGATCACGCTCTCGGCTTCGTCTACAGTGAGTCCTTCTCGCATGACCTCCTACGGTACCCCCTGGAGGCTCCGGACGGGACCCCAGACTGCCTGAATCGACTCGCCCCCGGGGTTACTGGGAAGCTTCCGCGTCCCTTGCACGAGATGCACGCACAGCTAGAGTGCACAAAAATAAGGCACCCGCGAGGTCACTTTTCCCAAGAGACCGATTCCGACTGCCTCGAGCGCAGCCACAAGCCAATGAAACATGATTTACAGGGCATTTTCGACTCGCTCATAGAAGGCGTGGTCGTTCTCGACGATCAGGGCCGGATCGACGTCTTGAATTCGGAAGCGGGACGTCTGCTCGATTCATTGAATGAAATTCACCCCGGCGCGGATCTCGCGACGGAGGTCGGCTCAGACCACCCGGTATGCGAAATCGTAGAGCGGGTCCGGCGCACGGGTCGCGCTTCCCTGCACGACGAAGTCGATTTTCCTCGCAGAGTCGGCCCTGCCGTACCTGTCGACGTCGCCGTATCGATCCTCGGCGAAGATGGCCAGAGCGCGTCGGGAATTGCAATTGCGCTGCGGGATCGCAGCAGGGCCCGATCGCTCCGCGAGGAAATCAGCGAACGAGAACGACAGGAATCCTATGGCCACATCGCCGCGGGCATTGCACACGAAGTCAAGAATCCACTCGGCGGCATTCGCGGCGCGGCCGAGTTGATCGGAATGGCGGCCTCGGACGAGCGCGGGCGCAAAGTCTCACAGCTGATCGTCGGCGAGGTCGACCGAATCTCGAATCTGGTCGATGAGTTGATGGTCTTCGCACGCGGAGATCGGCTCGAACTCGAGAGTGTCAATATCCATCGCCCGCTCGACGCACTTCTTGATCTGCTCGAACTCGAGCGCGGCTACGAGAGCATCGAAATCATGCGTCTCTACGACCCTTCGCTCCCGGAGATCCAGGCCGACCCAGCACGTCTGCAACAGGTATTCCTGAATCTCGCGCGCAACGCGATGCAGGCCATGGAGGAGACCGGCGGAACCCTCGTCCTTTCGACGCGAATGAGCCTCGAGAATCGAATCGTAAGTCCTGACGGCCGACCTCTACCTACGATCGAAATCAGCTTCGAGGACGACGGTCCCGGCATCCCGGCCGACCTTCACCACCGTCTGTCGACACCGTTCTTCACGACGAAACGCAAGGGGACCGGTCTGGGCCTCTCTGTCGCACGCCATTGGATTCGCCGCCACGACGGGCGGCTCCGAATCAGTTCAGTTCCGGGAGAAGGCACGCGCGTAGACGTTCATCTCCCGCTTCGCCCGTTCTCTCGTGCAGATGAGCCACGACACCCCGAGGAGCCCGAGAAATGATCGATCCGACTGCAGGCATGCAGGTCCTGATCGCGGACGACGAGCCTTCGATTCGGTTCGTCCTGACCGAAGTCCTCGAAGGCCTCGGCCATCGAGTCGTTGCCGTCGAGGATGGCGATGCAGCATTGGGCGAACTCACGCGAGGCAGCTTCGACCTCGCATTCCTCGACATTCGCATGCCCGGCCGCACGGGCATCGAGGTCCTCCAACAAAGCCGCGCAAGCGGGTGCGACGCGGCCATCGTCATCATTACAGCCCAGAACCTTCTCGAAAATGCAGTCGAGTCGATGAAGGCCGGCGCACTCGACTACCTCGTCAAACCCTTCGCACTCGCGGAAGTCGAAGCTCTGGCTGAAAAGGCAGTCTCCACGCGAGCGCTCCAGAACGAAGTGCGCTCGCTTCGACGTGCCGTCGGCCGATCGGTCGTGCCCGGTGGCGATCGACTCGTCGGCTCGAGCAACGCTCTGCTCGAGATCTACAAGACCGTCGGCAAGGTGGCACCGCGCAACGTGCCTGTCCTGATCACGGGTGAGAGCGGAACCGGCAAGGAACTCGTCGCTCATGCCATTCACGCGGCGAGCCCACGTGCAGAGTGCCCCTTCGTTGCCGTAAACGCTGCTGCGATCCCCCGCGAACTCCTCGAGAGCGAACTCTTCGGTCATGAACGCGGCGCCTTCACCGGGGCGACGTCCTCCCGATCTGGGCGTTTCCGAGAGGCATCTGGGGGCACGCTCTTCCTCGACGAGATAGGCGACATGCCTGTCGACCTGCAGGCAAAGCTGCTGCGAGTCCTTCAGTCGGGCGAAGTGACGCCCGTTGGCGGCCGTGACGCCGAGATCGTCGACGTACGCATCATTGCCGCAACCCATCGCGACCTCGACGCGAGGGTGCTCGAGGGAACGTTTCGCGAGGATTTGCTGTATCGACTACGTGTCATCCCCATGTCGCTGCCGCCGCTGCGCGAGCGAATCGAAGACGTGCGAACGCTCGCGGCACATTTTGTGGAGCGCTATTCGCTGGAGCTCACCGAGGCCCCGGTCAGCCTGCCAGACCGGACGATCGAACGTCTCGAGAACCATGACTGGCCCGGAAACGTCCGTGAGCTCGAGAACGCCATCAAACGCGCGCTCGTGTTGTCGACGAATGATGTTCTGGCACCAGAAGAGTTCGACTTCCTGACGCCACAAGCGCTTCCGGTCACGACAGAAGCCAGCCTCGAAGACCTCGTGATACGCGAAGTCGAGCGCCTCTTCGATTCCAGTGGAGAGGCGACGGATGTCTACCAGAGAATTCAACGACGTGTCGAACGACCGCTACTCGAGGTCGTGCTCGATCGAACCCAGGGCAACCAGATTCGGGCGGCCGCGATGCTCGGAATCAACCGCAATACGCTACGCAAGAAGATCACGGAACTCGGCATCGAGCTCCCCAATCGAAGCTAGAGGAGCCCGCCATCAGCGATCGTGGTCGAGACTACCTGGGACTTCATGTACTGGCCGACGACGACCCGCGTTGGGGTCGCGATCCCGTCGAGCAAGCACGCGATGCCTGCGCGGCTGGCGTACCGGTGATCCAGCTACGCGTCAAACATGCAACGGATCGCCAATGTCTCGACTGGGCTAGAGCGATTCGCGCTCTGACACGAGATTCCGGTGCGCGTTTCGTCATGAATGACCGCTACGACATCGCCCTGCTCGCTGATGCGGACGCTGTCCACCTCGGGCAGACCGACATGCCGCCCTCCGCCATTCCCGATGACGCGCGGGAGCGGCTTGCGATCGGTCGATCGACGCATACCCTGGAAGAACTCGAAACCGCGCAGAAGGAGCCAGTGGACTACATTGCCTTCGGGCCCGTGTTTGGAACGACGTCGAAGAAATCCGAATTCGATGCACGCGGTCTCGAGGCACTCGCCACCGCCGTACGCCTGTCCGCGCCACGGCCTCTGGTCGCGATCGGCGGCATCCAGTCCCACCATCTCGCCGACTTGCGTCGAGTCGGCGTAGGCGGATTCGCCGTGATCTCGGGCGTGGCCGGTGCCGAAGATCCGATCATCGCGGCACGTGAATTGATGACTGCATTTGCGGAGCGCAGAGTATGAGCGAAATCGGCCTTCGCGCGATGTCGGGTCTGGGTTTCGTCGTATTGCTGGGGATTGCGTGGCTCTTCTCCAGCAATCGTTCAGCCATCGACAAACGCGTCATCGGTTTCGGCATTGCGATCCAGATCGGACTCGCCGTCGTACTCCTTGCCTCGCCGATCGGCAAGCCGTTCTTCTCGTTCGTCGAGATTCCCGTCGCGATCCTGATCGAAACGGTTGGTGTCGGAGTTCAATTCGTATTCGGCCCTCTGGCGACGATCGGAGACAGTTTCGCGTTGGCCGTACTCCCGATCATCGTATTCATGGGAAGCCTGTTCAGCATCTTTTATTACCTTGGCTGGGTACAACCGCTGGTATACGGCCTCGCGCGAATTCTCTCGCGCACGATGCGGATCTCCGGTGCCGAAGCGCTCGCAGCGATTGCGAACATCTTCGTCGGATTGATCGAATCGGGCGTCGTCATTCGCCCCTATCTCGGAAACATGACCCGGTCCGAGCTCTTTTCGTTCATGACGCTTGGGATGTCGACGATCGCAGGCTCGGTTCTCATCGCGTACGTGACGATCCTCGGAGGTGGCCCCTTCGCCGGCCATCTCGTGGTCGCAAGTTTGATTTCGGCACCCGCCGGCCTCGTCGTCGCCAAAGTCATGATTCCCGAAACCGAGACCCCGGAGACGTCAGGAGCCGAACCTCGGCTCGTAGAGACCACCGCGATCAACCTGGTCGATGCCGCAGCCGAGGGAGGGTTGATTGGGATGCGTCTGGCGCTCAACATCGGCGCACTTCTGATCGCCTTCGTCGCCCTCGTCGCACTGGCCAACGTGATCATCGGCGGAATAGGGGGACTCTTTGACGCCCCGGATCTCACACTCCAGGCGATTCTTGGCTTCCTGCTCGCACCTCTGGCGTCGCTGATGGGAATTCCCTGGGCAGAAGCGCGCGAAGTGGGATCGCTGATTGGACTAAAGACGATCGTGAACGAATTCGTTGCGTATCAAGCGCTCGCGAATGCGATCAACGAAGGATTGATCGGCGAACGAAGCGCGATCATTGCATCCTACGCACTCTGCGGCTTCGCCAACTTTGGATCTCTCGCGATCCTGCTCGGCGGAATCCAGGGCATCGCGCCGGAGCGTCGTCCCGAAGCAGCCGAGCTTGGGCTACGCTCGATTTTCGGCGGCACAATCGCAACTTGCATGACGGGTTGTCTGGCCGGAATGATCATCTGAGGGAGGTTTCGCGCACGTGAACGTATTCGCAGGCAAGGGCGCAGTCGCCTCCACTCAGGCCACTCCTTGAGCTGGCGTCGCGCAGCGGCACGCTACGGTTCAATCGTCGCCGTAGTCATCGCGCTTCTTTGGATGGTGCTGGCACTACAGCTCGAAAGCTTCGTCAATAAGGTCGAACCGACCCCATTACCCGCTATTTCCCCCCGTGCACGTGCTCTCCACGACACGAGTTTTGTCGCTGATCTGCACGCGGACTCGCTCCTCTTTGGTCGGAATCTGCTCGAACGCAGTACGCTCGGCCACGTCGACCTCCCCCGCCTGCAAGACGGTGGTGTAGGACTTCAGGTCTTCTCCATGCCGACCGTCGTGCCATTTGGTCTGAACATCGAGCGCAACGAACGACCCGGCCTCGACTCACTCACCATCGCTGGCCTCGCCCAGCTCTCTCCGACGGCATGGCAAGGGCCCACCGCCCGTGCACGCTATCGCGCCAAGCAATTGCGCGATTATGCGAAATCCTCCGACGGCGCACTCTTCCTGATCGAAAATCGTGCAGACCTCGATCGACTGCTCGCCGCGCGCGCCGAAGGCGGCGAAATCATCGGTGCACTGCTGTCGATCGAAGGGGCCCATGCGATGGAGAGCGACCCGGCGAATCTCCAGGTGCTCTTCGATTCGGGCTATCGAATGATCGGTCTCACGCATTTCTTCGACAATGATTACGCGGGCTCCGCGCACGGCGTCGAGAAAGCTGGCCTCACCGAACTCGGGCGTCAGACGATTCGCGAGATGGAGCGGCTCGGTATCATCGTCGACCTCGCCCATCTCGCCCCGGCCGCCATCGACGAGGTCCTCGATCTCGCTACCCGCCCCCTCGTCGTCTCCCATACGGGCGTACGCGGAACCTGCGACAACCGACGCAACCTTTCCGACGAACACATCCGTCGAATTGCCAGCAGAAAGGGGATTATTGGGATCGGTTACTGGGAAACGGCTGTTTGCGGTCGCGCCCCCGCCGACATCGCGAAGGCGCTCGCCTACGTCGTTCGATTGGTCGGAGCCGATCACGCGGCATTCGGCTCGGACTACGACGGGGCAACAACGGTCGGATTCGACACGAGCGGCCTGCCTGCTTTGACCCAGGCCCTGATCGACGAAGGCCTCAGCGATCGAGACGTCCGACAGGTCCTCGGCGAGAACGTGCTGCGGGTGTTTTCACAGACGCTACCGGCAGCGGGCCTCGAAACCGACTAATCCCCCCACGAGTCCCCACCAGTCCCCCCTGAGCCCTCAGGAGTCCCTGACAAGAACATCACGGGGCAGATGGCCCTGGAACGTCTGCGGAGAGATCTGAATCGAGTTCCGGATCGGTTTCCGTCGAGTCATTTTCCGGCGGAGACTCCGGCTCGAGAAACATCTCGAGCATCAAGACCCCAACACCGACGACGATCCAGCTGTCGGCCAGGTTGAAGGTCGGCCAGACGTACCCGCCAAAGAGCCTGAAATCGAGAAAATCGATGACTTCCCCGTAGACAATGCGATCGGTCAGGTTTCCGATCGCACCGCCTAGCACTGCGCCGATCGCCGTGGCCGATAGCCATTCGTTGGGCTCGAGGCGCCGAAAGAAAGCCAGCAGCAACACGATCGCGAGAGCGCCGGTTCCCAGGAAGAACGCCTGGCGAATATCATCGGAGACAGTTGCGAGGAAACTGAAGGCGCCGCCCGGGTTCCGGACGTGGGTCAGATTGAAGAAATCGGGAATGACCACCCACAGCTCGCCATAGCTGAAACGATCGACGATCCAGAGCTTGCTCAGCTGGTCCAGCAGCAGGGTGATCGCAAAGACGGGCAGTAAAATGACGGTTTTTCGGGAAAAGGTCTGCATGGGGCGCCGAGGATATCACGTCGGGCGAAGGGGCCCTCGAGTGCGCGTGAAGCTCCCCCCGCGGGATCAACATTCGGCTAAGCGGCCCCGGCCGTCGATTTTCAACGCAGCATCCGCGGCCGCGAGTCGCAGGATCGGGTTCTCCGCGACTTGATCCTCCCGCCAACAGGCTTCGGCCATCTTGATGGCATGTTCCTGGAGTGAGCAGGCCGCGTGATACCGAATAGCCGTCCAATCCTCTGAGACACGTGCGACCTCTTCCTCAGGCTCCGGAATGACATCCCGCTCCCCAAACATCGAGTGCATCGCAGCCATCGCCTGGAAGGCATAGAGCGCGCCAAGACAGGCCTCCTCTTCGTCGAGAAGGGGTGCGAGGAGGCGCATCGCGCTTGGAATCGTAAGGGCATGCACATAGGGAATCCGGGCTTCTGGATGTGCAAGATATGCGGAGGCCGCGAGGCAACACAGGCTGCTCAAGAACGCGCCAAGTTCGGCCGCGGGGGGGCGTTCGAATCGCTCGATCGCAGTCGAGAATGCAGGGAACTGGTCGAGCCGCCGGACGCTCTCGAAAAACATGCCAGACCTCGAATCGGGTTCGCCAACCAGCGGCCATGCTGAGAACTCCTCCACCAGATCACGGGCCGGCGTGGTACCGCGGCCGGGCCTCCCCGGAAGCAGCTGGTAGCGCGCGGACCAATACGCGAGTCCGCGCGCGAGCTCCCGACGACGCAGTGGACTGTCTTCTCTTTCCAGGCTCCGCACAGCGTGTGCTGTCCGCAGCAATCCGTGGCCTGCCCCTGCGAACAGGCCCGGCATCAACTCGGGAACGGCTGTGGCGACGACCGACCGCCAATCCCCGCCATCCAGCCGTGCCTCGAAGGTGGCCACCCAGTCGGCACTTCGCGACATGTCCCCAAGCGAATCCTTCGTTTCTGATTCGGACAGTACGCTTCCAGGCTCGGCTGACGGCAAACGCGGCGCGTAGAGGCCCAGAAAGGCTGGAATCAGTGCTTGATGCCCAAGGCATTCGAGCGCTTCGGCTCCCATCGGCCCATGATTCGCGAGCCCGCCGGCATACTCGAGATCGCCCAGATGAAATCGTTCGAGCGCCTCGTCAAAATTACTCACCGTCTTCCTCTCGCCCGCCTCCATCGGCGACGATCGCAACGGTAGCGAGAATGAACTCCGGACCACCGGCTGCGTGATGGGCTGCTAAGATCCCCGCGCGTTCCCTCGACCGTCCTGAAAACCTGTTCAGACCGGGTCCCGTGGTTGATCGCAAATGACCCAACATCCGCCCCAGGAGCCCCGAGAGGATTCCATTCCATGGCCGACCCTGTCAGCGCGAGTCAAGTACTCGACGCACTTCGCCCGATCATCGACCCCGACTTTCAGAAGAGCATCGTCGATCTGGGTTTCATCAAAGACCTGCGCATCAATGGCAATGCCATCTCCTTCGCGATCGAATTGACGACACCGGCCTGTCCGGTCAAGGACGAATTCAAACGCGCCGCACACGAGCGCGTGCTGGCGCTCGACGGTGTCGATGACGTGGCGGTCACGATGACGGCCAATACTCGTCAGGCAGCGCGCCAGGCCGGATCGAACGACGAGCAGCTCAGCTTGCCCGGCGTCAAGAACATCATTGCGATCGCTTCGGGCAAGGGTGGCGTTGGCAAGAGCACCACCGCAATCAATCTCGCCCTGACCCTTCGCGACGAGGGCGCGGAGGTCGGCATCCTCGATGCCGACGTCTACGGTCCTTCACTCTCGCTGCTCACAGGCGTTCACGGCCGGCCGGACACCACGCCGGACCGAAAGATCATGCCGCTGATAGGCCAGGGCATGAAGCTGATGTCGATGTCATTCTTCATGAGCGACGATTCGCCGGTTATCTGGCGCGGTCCGATGGTTCATGGTCTGATCAAACAATTCCTCACGGACGTGAACTGGGGGGAGCTCGACTACTTGATCGTCGACATGCCGCCCGGCACAGGCGATGCAGCGCTGACCCTGACCCAGATGGCCCCCCTTTCCGGAGCCGTCATCGTCACAACTGCGAATGATCTTTCAGTGATCGATGCCCGCAAGGGACTCCAGATGTTCGAGAAGGTCGGCGTCCCCATTCTCGGCATCGTCGAAAACATGTCGTATTTCACTCCTTCGGATCAGCCCGATCGCAAGTACTACATCTTTGGGCGCGGCGGCGGCGAGCGCGTCGCCAAAGAGCTCGGCGTCGATTTTCTGGGGGAGGTTCCGATCGATCCGCGAATCGCAGAGGACGGCGACGTCGGAAAGCCAATCGTCGTGAGTCAACCCGATTCACCTTCGTCAGTGGCTTTCAGGCGGATTGCAGGAGATGTTGCGCGAAATGTCGCGATGCTTGCGATCAAGCAGCCGGCGGTGGCGGATGGGAACATCACCTGGGTGAGTTAGGTGATTCACGGTTCGTGCTGAAGCCCCGAGGCCGGCGCGGCACGGCGTGATTTTCGCAAATGGCTCGGCCATCAGAGTGCGACCGGTGGTGGCATCTGGAGGCCCGTCTTTCGTTCGGCGCAGGTGCGACATCGGCTTCCGGCCTGCTAGATCGCACTCGCTCATCGCTCGCGCTCACTTTCTCGAAAACCGCGCCGCGACGCACCAGCCTCTTCGGTTTATCGAAACACGGATCTTCGAGAATCAGCGGCGGTCAGACCGGAGATCAAGCTTCTTTGATCAGGCGGAGGCAGAGGGCGGGCGTGACGGTGATGTCGACGAGCCAGGCGATGGCGAGGGTTGCGGCGCCGAGCAGGCCGAATTCGGCTTGATTCTGGAGTTCGCTTCCGCCGACGACGAGGAGACCTACGCAGATCGCCATCGTCGTACACGTGATCGCACGGCCCACATGGGTGAGCGCGTGGCGCAGGGCCTCTTCGACGTTTTCGTGTTTTCGCAATCCGCGCCGATACTCGACGAGTAGATGGAGCGTGTCGTCGGTTGCGATTCCAAGAACGATCGAACCCATCAGCGCCGTCGAGTTGTTCAGCGTAACGCCGGTGGAGCCCAGTAGACCAAAGTACAGAAGCACGGGCAACATGTTGGGGAGCAGCGCATAGAGTCCGAGTCGGACAGACCGGAAATAGAGGGTCAACATCAGACCGATCATCCCGCATGCTGCCAGCAGACTCATCACCTGCCCACGTGAGATCTGATTTGCGGCGCGGGTCAGGAGAATCGCATTGCCCGTCGTATGTCCCGTGATTTCATCAGGCAACTCTGCGAGTCGCGCGTCAATCCGCCGAGCAAGCAGTTCGAATTCCTGGGTTTCGGTCGCAGTCGATCGCACCATGATCGTAATGACCTGGTGTGCCCGATCGAGCAATACGTCGAGTTCCTCGTTGGCGCCAAAGAGCAGAAGCTGTGCGATCAGATTCTCGCTGTCGGGAATTCTTCGAGTCGGGACGGCCTCGGGCCCGAGCGCCTCATTGAGAACTTCGATGTATTGGACGACGGAGGTCGTTCCCCCGATCTCGGGCTGGTCGACGAGCCAGTCCTGTAGTCGAGCCACCTCTCGGAGCCACTCGGGCCGCTCGAAGGCACCGGGCTCATCCGCCCGCAGCATGACGTAGAACTGATTCGCGCCCCCAAAGAGCCGATCGACTTCCTCATAGGCCATTCGAATTTCAGTATCACGCCCAAAATTCTCGATCACGGGCAGATTCACCTCGATCCTGGTCGCAGCCCAGACCGACAGGGCCGACGCAATGAAGGCCCCAACCAGGATCGCGTTCGCGTGACGCATGTCAAAGCTCGCCAGTGCGCTGAATTGACGATCGAGCCAGCTCGGTTCGGTGACCGCACCCACAGCATGCGCCGTTTTTCTGCCGGAAAGCAGCAAGGGCACCAATGTGAGCGCAGCAAGTAACGTAGCTGCCGTGCTGACCGCCGAGAAAATTCCGAAGCCGCGAATCACATCGAGTCCGTTGGTCAATAGCGAAAGAAAGCCGGCCGCGGTCGTCAACGCCGTAAAGGTCACGGGAAAGGCCACTCGTGCCAGCGAACGCTCGGCGCGATCGTCACCGACACTCGTCTGGAAGGCCGCAACGACATGTGTCGCGTAGGCGAATCCAAGCGCGAGTATGAGCGGTGGAATCAATGTCGTGACGATGTTCAGATCGTGCCCGACCCAGCCCATCACGCCGACCGTCCAGACGAGACCAAGCGCAACGGCCGCGATCGGCACCATTCCGATGCGCACGCTGCGAAAAAAAACACTCGAGAGAAGGCTCATCAGGACGAAGACGACGGGGACCATCAGGGTCAATTCCTTCGTCAACAGACGACCGACCTCCGCCTTGATATGCGGGGTGCCCGCCAACATCACCGACATTTCGGGTGCCGATTTCCTCGCGACGGAAAGCACTTCGAGATCGAGCGACTTTGCCAGGAAAACGTCTTCGGGCATGCTCTCGAAAGTGACGAGAATCCCGGTCGCTGTGCCGTCGCCCGACACGAATGTTCCGGCGCGCAGCGGATCGCTGAGTGCATCCTCACGCAATCGATCCGCTTCCTGCTGGGTTCGAGGTAGGACTTCGAGAAAACCAGAGATTTCGAGATCGCCATCGATCGGCCGGAACCGCACTGCGTTGGCCAGGCCCTCGACGTGATGTACGCCGTCCGCCCGCTCGACTGCCCGAGTCACGCGAGTGAGGGTCGCAAGTCCCTCCGGTGTGAAGAGCGACTCAGAGCGCAAAGACAATACGACGACATCATCGCTGCCGAATCGCTCGAGCAGTTCTTCGTAGAAACGCCGTGCCGGGTCGTCGGCGGGCAACATTTCGTTCAGCGATGGGTCGACCCGAATCCGCGGCTGCCCTCGGATCGGATCATAGATGCCTGCCATGGCAATCAGAGTCAGGATGACGAGTCCCAACGCGACCCATACGCGGTGACCGAGGATCCAGCGGGAGAAAGAATCGGATAGGTTCAAGGGTGGCTCAGCGCGCGAGGGCAGCCGGCGCCGATTCCTGTAGCGCTCGTTTCGTGAACTGCTCTACCGGCAGACTCGGTGTCGAATCGAATCGTTCGATGCGAATGATCGTGCGGGTCTGGCGTCGCAGATCTTCCATTGTGAATACATGCGGAAGGTTCGCTGTTCCGACGCTGCGAATCTCGTCCTGGGATGCTCGCAGTCGCTTGCGAAGTCGATCGTCGCGTTCAAAGAGGTCGACCTGAACGGGTACACAATGTCGCTGGTCGATATAGGTCAGAACGCGCGTATATTCCGAATCGTCGCCCTCACCCGGAATCGTCTCGAGCAGCCATGCTGACCGACCGTCGACTTCCGCGATCCCAATCAGTTCGAGATCTGTTCGATCGAGCGGCTCACGCATTCGCTGTAGGTCTTCGAAGCTGAAATCTGTACCGAGCACCGGCCCGCGTAGCCGCTTGCTCCGTACGCGTTTTACGCGGCTGATCTCGGGAAGGCGGAGAAAGAATTCCGGCTGGTCCGACTCTCTATCCATGATGAGAAGCGCAGTCCCGGCGGTCTTCGAGGGCTCCGACACCCGAAGCAAGATACGGGCAAGCTCCTCGTCGTCCTTGGTCCAGCGAATCTCTGCGCGCGACTGAACGACCTGGCCACTACGGTCGATCGCTTCGACACTGAATTCGATCACGCCAGCGGCGTCGGGGAGGTTGCGACTGGCGCAGGCTTCGATTTCCGCCAGTGTGGCTGAGGCACCGAGCTGGGCGGGCTCCGCTGCGTGCGCGGAAAGCACAGTGGTCGATCCCACAAAGACACACACAAGTATGCCCACATGCACCAGGTGCGTGGCGCGCAACATTTGCATGCCAAACCCGACTTGTCGGCATTCGTAGTCGAAGCGCATCTCTTGTTGAAATCCCACTCTCACCGTCCCGCCGGTAGGCTGGATCAATCCTCTCGGGACGTCGACCCGCCCTGCGCGAAAGGACCCTACTCCCCATGCGTGTGAGTCGGATCGGACGATCGGACGATCTTCGATAGGGGCTTCCATCCGACTCCTCTGGACGAAGAGTCTGAACCGAATCAACGGGGGCGCAATCCATGCAGGAGCTTCGGATAGAGAATCGGCGCTGGACCCACGAGCCCCTCGAGAGATTTCTCCACGAATTGCTCGTATTCGAATTTCTGGAGACGGAGATCTGCCGGGGGCTCGAATGTGCTCTCGGGAAGATCGATATCGGAGGTCCAGTTCGAGTAGTTGAGGGTGGCCGATTCACCGGATTCGCGATCGAAGTTCTCGACGCGAAGCGGAAGTTTCGGCTCGCTCACGGTCACCCAGACCGTGCGGCGACCGGTCGCATCCGTGACTCGCCAGGCTTCGGCCGGAATTCCCGACAGCCTGCCCGTCTCGACCTTCTCGCCGTTCGACTGAACCAGTTCTTCCAGATCGTTGGCGAACGGGCGATCGCGCTTCATGTCTTCCGCCAGGGCGAGAGCGGACCTCTTGATCTCGATGCCTTCCTTGAGAAGCTCGTCGTATACCCAATAACGATTCCCGCGAACGATCGTCGTAATTGGATGAATCCCGACGAGGGTGTGGGCTCGAAAGTTGCGCCCGCTGGACCAGTAGTGGGTCACGCGGTAGCCGCTTCGACCGGACACGACCGCCGAAACGTACCAGCTCGTCGATTTCGAACCCGGGTCCTCCTGGCTTTCGTCTTCCGCGGCCGCAGCCAGAATGAACGAACTGAGAAAGAGGGTCGATCCAATCGTCCAAAGACCTGTGAGCGCGAGCCTTCGCATGGAAACCACAAACGACACTACTGCTCTACTCCAATCAACAGCTCCGCAATCGGCGGCTGCTTCATCTGCTCGGGAACCGGAAGGCCGAGCAATTCGAGAACCGTTGGTGCGATCGCGAGACTCGACACTCGACCAAGCTTTGCGCCGACGAGAACGCCCCGCCCACGCGCCACGAGAAGCCCCGCCATGGCCGGCTCCTCCGCATCGTAGCCATGGAAACCATCGATCATGGTCGTCGCCCCGACGATTGCAGTCCCGATCGGCGCGCGGACGACGAAATCGCCAAACCGTGGATCCGCAACGTGCCACTTCGCCGGTGCATCCTCACGTGGCCACGCCTCGAGTCCCGCTTGCCTGGCAATCTTCACAGCGAGCGCGAGCTGCGCATCGGACTTCGCACCCTCTTCGAAAACACCGACTGCGAAGCCGCCCGTTCCGAGTAGGCTGAGTTCGAGACCGGCCCGGCTCAACAGCCGTCCAAGATTCACACGCTCCTTCGCCAACGCCATTCCGTGATCCGAGACGAAGATGAGAGTCGTCGATTCAAAGAGTCCTCGTTTCTCCATCTCGTCGATGAGCCGCGCAATCTGCACATTCTGTGGTGCGAGCGATTTTCCGACCGCTTCCGTTCCAGGCCCGGACACATGGGCCGCGTGATCGGCACCGTGAAACCAGGAAGTGATCAGCCTTGGACGCAAGAGCGGATCCTCGATGGCCAGCCACTTCAAGATCTGATTGACCTTCGTCTTCTCGAGGGTTCGCGACGAGAATTTCTTCGATTCGCGCGGGCCCGGCCCCGCCTTCCAGGGTCCTTCCGATCCGACCCAATGAAAGGAAACCGTCGGAAGCCCGTGCCGTTCGGCGACGGACCAGATCGGCTCCGATTCGATCCAGGTATGCGGTTCCTTCCGCGAAAAACGCCCTCGAATGGGATCGATGAACAGGTTATTGACGAGGCGATGTTCTTCCGGCCGGACCCCGGTCACGATGCTGACGTGGCTCGGGAACGTATTGGTGGGGTCGACGGGAACCAGCGCGTCGGCACGCGCTCCCCTACGCCCAAGCTCGACCAGGCTCGGCAGTAACGCTTCGGTCAGATCTGCCGGCCGCGTCCCGTCCAATGAAATGAGTACAACCGTCGGAGGAGCCGCCGCGAGCTCGGTACTGTCCGCCGGACTGGCGCTGGGCAC
Source organism: uncultured Myxococcales bacterium (assembly GCA_965603475.1). Classification (GTDB taxonomy): domain Bacteria; phylum Myxococcota_A; class UBA9160; order UBA9160; family UBA4427; genus UBA4427. The sequence continues at coordinate 20,570 of CBFDDD010000009.1, read as the reverse complement.
AGCCAACACCAGAAGCAAAAAGACGACGCCAATCAGACACTCGAATGGTTTCACGGGATGCGCTCTCCGGAGCGGGAACTTACCATCCGCTCGCATGCAAAGCGTACTTTCAATTGCCGGCTCTGACCCGACGGGGGGGGCCGGGCTTCAGGCCGACCTCCAGGTCTTTCGCGCCTTCGCCGTCCACGGAGCGGCCGTCCCCACGGCACTCACGATCCAGGATGGACTCCGAGTAAAAAGGGTCCTGCCCGTCTTCCCCTCCGTTCTGCTCGAACAGCTACGCACGACCCTCGATGCAATCAAGCCCTCGGCAATCAAGATCGGAATGCTCGCCAGCGACGACGGCGTGCGGAACGTCCTGCTCGCTCTGGCCACTGTCAAGGAAACTCGCGTCGTAATCGATCCGGTCCTGGCCGCGAGTGATGGCACGAAGCTGCTGGAAGAGCGTGCCTACCCAGCGCTACGAGACCTGATCCATCGACGCTGCCTGCTCACCCCGAACTGGCCCGAGGCTGAAATCCTGGTCAATTCTTCGCTGCCACGTCGTCAGGACGGCGAAGCGGCCGCGCGCCAACTCCTGGAGGATCTCGAGCTCGAAGGCGTGCTCCTGAAAGGCGGGCATCTGGAGGGCGACTCAGACGATCTTCTCGTGATGCGGATTGGCGATCCGCGAAGCGGAGAAATCGAAAGCGAATGGCTGCCTGGCAAACGTCTGCCTGGAGCGCCGGTGCACGGCACGGGCTGCGCGCTTTCATCCGCGATCGCAGCAGGCCTGGCGAAGGGCCAGCCCCTACGAGAATCCATCACCCTTGCGCGACGTTATGTACGCCACGCAATCGAGAATGCGCACACCCTCGACAATGGCGCACGGATCATGGCTTTCGAGTGAGCGGGCCCCGAGCAACCGACAGCACCCGTGACGCCTCCGGCATCGACCGCCGCGGAGCCAATACAGCGGCAGACAGCTACGCGGAAGGGCTGTCCGCAGCCTCGCTGGACGAAGCAATCTGGGCAGGGCGCTCTCGAATCGCCTCGAATGCACGACTCGTCTGTTTCGTGGCCTTCGTTGTGGTCGGCTGGCTCGCCTTCGGTACGCACAGCCTCGGAGCGATCTGGATCGCGCTGCCCTCGCTGGCTTTTATCGTTCTGGTCATCGCCCACGATCGCATCCTGCGCCGCGAAGAACGCGCCTCTCGTGTTCGACGATTCTTCGAAGAGGGCATCGCCCGGCTCGAGGATCGCTGGGCGGGTCGAGGCGATTCCGGTGACCGATATCGCGATCCGAACCATCCCTACGCCGAGGACCTCGATGTTTTCGGAACCGGTTCGCTCTTCGAACTGCTCGCGACAACGCGAACCGCCACGGGAAACGACCGGCTCGCGAGCTGGCTGCAGGAACCCGCCGACGCGGACACCATCCGTCGACGCCAGGCAGCCGTATCCGAACTCCGCCCCCGCCTCGACCTGCGTCTTCGCATGGCGCTGGCCGGTGACGAATCGAGCTCGACGATCCAGCAGGATGCACTCGAGGCCTGGGCCTCGGCGCCCGCCGCGGCGTTGCCTCGCTCCATCTTCTTCCTGGCCCTCACTGCGACCTGCCTGTCCATTTCGAGCATCGCGCTCTGGATCTTCACGACCTCGGGACCGACGCCCCTTCTGGGCTCCTTGCTGTTCCAGTCGATCCTGGCGTTCGGACTTCGTTCTCGCGTCAGCCCGATCCTCGCAGCGGCGGAAACGCCCGTGCAATCCCTCGCGCGGACAGCGTCCCTGCTCGAATGCATCGAATCGGAACGCTTCGATGCGCCACTGCTGGCAGAGCTGAGCGCCGAGCTCGAAACAACCGGGCGACCACCATCGGGAGAGCTCGAATCGCTTCACCGTCTCGTGGATCGGCGTGACGCTCGTGCGAACCAGTTCTTTGCACCGATAGCGGCACTGTTGATGTGGGGAACGCATGTTGCGCTCGCGCTCGAGAACTGGCGCGCACGCTGCGGTCCTCGATTACCGATCTGGATAGAAGCCGCCGGAGAGATCGAAGCGCTCTGCGCGCTCTCGAGTTTCGCGTACGAAAACCCCGAAGACCCCTTCCCCGAAATCGTCGAAGGCGAACCGATTTTCGACGGAGAGGCGCTGGGCCATCCCCTGCTGCCATCCCATCGCTGCGTACGAAATGATCTTCGACTCAGCCGCCACCCACAAGCGCTCATCATGAGCGGCTCGAACATGTCCGGCAAGAGCACGATGCTTCGCACCGTGGGCTGCAACACGATTCTCGCATTGGCGGGCGCGCCGGTCCGTGCGACTCGACTTCAGCTCTCCCCCATGCACATCGCCGCATCGATCCGCATCGTCGATTCACTTCAAGAGGGCCAATCGCATTTCATGGCAGAAGTCACCCGCCTACGACAGGTCGTGGAAATCTCTCGCGAATCTCCCCCTGCGCTCTTTCTGTTGGACGAGATCCTGCACGGAACGAACTCCCACGATCGACGGATCGGTGCTGAGGCCGTGATCAAGGGGCTCGTCGAGCATGGTGCTCTGGGGATCGTCACAACCCATGACCTTGCGCTGACCGAGATCGTTCCCGAGAGCGCGGGTCGGCTCGACAACGTCCACTTCGAAGACCACCTCGAAGGAGGCGTAATGCATTTCGATTATTCCCTCAGAAAGGGCGTCGTCGAGAAGAGCAATGCTCTCGAACTCATGCGCTCGGTCGGCCTCGATGTCTGAGACCGAGCGGCGCGCCAATCGAACGAATACAACAAACCCTCTGAAAAATCGGATCCAATGATTCGAAGCGATCATCGCCCGGAGACTTCATGCCTACACATGCTCGACCCGCTCGCACCCACACCTCGCTCGCCTCGATTCTCATCTTGGCAGTTGCCTGCACAGCGCTTCCGGCGTCCGATTCGCATACCGAGGATAATGACCAATCGCGCGCGAAACCAAGCAAGAGAGAGCAGAATGCGTGGTTCGCTGCCGGACGGGAGACTGTCGCCGAGGCCAGCCAATTCATTTCAGACCAGCGGCCTGCGAAGAATGTGATCCTCTTCGTCGGGGATGGAATGGGGATCGCGACCGTCACGGCCGCGCGAATTCTCGAAGGCCAACGACGTGGGGAGCCCGGCGAGGAGAATCGACTCGCTTTCGACACCCTCCCTCATGTCGCGTTCTCCAAGACCTACAGCACAGACGCGCAGGTATCCGATTCCGCGGCGACGATGACCGCGATCGTCTCGGGCGTAAAGACCCAGGCAGGCGTACTCGGGGTCGACGAACGAATTCAACGGGGCGACTACGCGAGCGTCGACTCAGCCAGTGTTCTCACGATTCTCGAGGAAGCGGAAGACCGTGGGCTTGCGACGGGGGTCGTGTCCACTGCGAAAGTGACTCATGCCACGCCGGCCGGATGCTACTCGCACACGCCTCTCCGATCCTGGGAGGACGATTCGAAAATGTCCGAGGAAGCACGTAACGCAGCGTTTCCGGATATCGCCCGCCAGCTCGTCGAATTCTCGCACGGCGATGGTCTGGAGATCGCGCTCGGCGGCGGCCGCGCCCATTTCAAGCCACATGGCACTCCGGATCCCGAGGATCCGAAACAACCCGGCCGCCGTATGGACGGCCGCGATCTGACCCAGGCCTGGGTCGATGCTCGCGACCATTCCAGCTACGTCTGGAATCGCGAGCAACTCCTCTCCGTCGACCGAGACAAGACAGAACATCTGCTCGGCCTCTTCGAGCCCGGGCACATGCAATACGAGGCCGATCGCGCCAACGACACGGCGGGCGAACCCTCAGTCGCCGAAATGACGGAGTTCGCCATCGACTTCCTCTCGCAGGACCCCGATGGATTCTTTCTCATGGTAGAGGGCGGACGCATCGACCACGGCCACCACGCGGGCAATGCCTACCGCGCCCTCAGCGATACGATCGCGTTGTCGGATGCAGTGCACGTGGCACTCGCGAAGACCGACGCCCAGGACACGCTGATCGTCGTGACCGCAGATCACAGCCATACCCTCACTATTTCGGGCTATCCAATGCGCGGCAATCCGATTCTCGGGAAAGTCATCGGACGCAGCAGGAAGAGAGGCGGTGAGAACAAGATTGCCCAGGACGCGAAGGGCAAACCCTACACAGCACTCTCTTATGCGAATGGGCCGGGCTATACCGGCAGTTGGCGACGCCCTGACCTCAGCGATGTGGACACCGAGCATCCGGAGTATCTCCAGGAAGCCACCGTTCCCATGCGTTCAGAGACCCACGCAGGCGAAGATGTCCCGATCTTCGCGGGTGGGCCTCGCTCCGCGCTTTTCCACGGTGTTCGAGAACAGAACTACATCTACCACGCCATGGTCGAAGCCTTTGGCTGGACGCGTGCAGGTGTTCCCGTCGACTAGCAGAGACGATCGACCTAACCGATCGTCCAGAGTTCAGCGATCCCGACACCCTTCCGGGTCAAGATCTCTCGGCACGTTTCGTATTCGAAATTTTCGACCGCGAGCAAACGCTCGATCATCACCAGTCGTTCGGGTGGCAGTACTGGCTTTTCCCCTGCGATGGGAAATCCCGGCTCCCGGCCTGCAAGTCGCGCAACCGCCACGACCCGAGCCAGTTCGAGAGCGGCCCCAAACCGCCAGACACAGCCTTCCGCAGAACGCCCCAGCACGAATCGGGGCAGGATCCCATCACCCTGAACACGCGTTATGCGCCCATTCGCATCATACTCGTAACGCGCATCGAGAACCCCGAGGATCGTTTCGAGCCCACCTACTGTGACTTGATTGCCGGACATTGAATGAGTCTATTGAATTCTCGTATTCCGTGACACAAAAATCTGTTTTGCGGTTATGCTCCCGCCGTGCCCAGTTAGGTTGGAGAACGTGATGATCGAGCATCCCAACTCGCTCCTGGTGCATCATTGCCTTCAGGCCGCAAACGAAGGAGATCGGCAGACGCTTCGTGCGTTGTGGGCGCCGGATATCGTCTGGCATGTCAAGGGTGCAAGCCCGTGGCAAGGCGATATCAAGGGCGCTGATAATGTGCTCGAGCACTTCGCGATGATCGGCAATATCGGCCTCAGCGGCCTATGCACCGAAGTCGAAGACGTCATGGTGAGCAACGAACGAGCTTCGATGATCTGTCATACCCACGCCGAGATCGGCGATCGGGTTCTGGATGCCGATTTTCTCGTGATTGCCGACATTCTCAGCCGACGAATCCAGTCCATTACGTCGGTCCCGATCGATCCGGAGCGTGTGGCGGAATTCTGGCTGGACTGACCAGGCTGTCGCGATCAGGAGTCTCCTCGAGGATACTGACCAGGCTGTCGCGATCAGGAGTCTCCTCGAGGATTCAGACGGCATAACCGTATTCCTCCAGGGGCAATCCCCATTCCTTCGCGATCCATCGATTTCCCTCACGAGTACGGGCCTCGATGGATTCGTGGGCCTCCTGCGAAATCGGCAGACGCGCATCTTGCGAGCCCTCGCTTCGGCTGACTCGCAAGATGCGTTTTCGAATCGCCCTCCCGGACATCGCGTAGAGGGCAGAACGAATCCCCGGGCGCTCGAAGTGCAGCATTCGATCCACAACCGGCTGGGTCAAACGGACATTATGCCGACGTCCCTCGAGCAGACGAACGCCTTGTTGTGTATCGATCTCCAGAAATTCGCAGAGGCTTCGCGCAAAGTCGTCAGGCTCCGCCTTGAGATATTCCAGTGCGAACACAGCAACGTTCGCTCGCCCCAGCTCTTCGACGAAGATCCGGGCCGTGCGCGCATAGTCGAGGTGTTCGGCGAGTTCAGAGCCCGCGACAACCGAATCGAGCCACTCTTCTGTCGACGGCGAGCGAAGAAGACCAAAATGGCCGGCCTCCACCCCGAGATGACGCCGCTTCATTCTCTGAAAATGGAGCGCCTCCACGAGGTCTACCGGACGACGAATTCCGATGATGATCCTACAGCTGCCGAAAACGTCGCGGAGGTTCTTTGCGACGGCCTTTCGAACCTCCAGGCCGGAGGCCGCCAGCCCTTCGAAGGAGAAGACGAGCGTCCTGTTCGGCAGCGTCGTGGGCAATATCTCCTCACGATAGAGACGCTTCGCCTCATCGACGTCGATGGATCGAGCGTGATCCCAGAAGAGTTGGTTTCCGAGACGAAATGCTGCTTCGCTGCTGCAGCGTCGCAGCCCTGGCTCCGTCTGGTGTCCGGCCCGCTTGCCGAGAAACTCGATTTCCGGGTGATTCGCGAAGAGTCCTCGCTGAAGCGTTGTTGTCGCGGTCTTTGGGAGGCCGATATGCACACACAACGATCGGCTCATGCCCATCCACCTCTGCGGCCGTCGAAGGGTTGCTCTATCGCGAGGAGCGTCGCGATGAATGACGAAGAATTCGCTTCACTGTCTTCTTGAGTCGACGAAGGAGTCCGTTGCTCATTGTCTCTGGGCTGATCAGGTCCTCGAGATACGACCTCGCGGGAGTCGCGCCGTCGCCTTTTGCGATCAACAGCCACACCTGTCTCTTCCGGTCGACGGACAGTTCCTGCAGACTGAAGCTTCGTTTGCGGCATTCCGTCTCGATCCATTTCAGTTCGTGCCGAATGACACCTCGCGTATCGGACTCGTGACTTCGGCCTACCCAGCCCGCATCGGAATACCCGGTCTCGCCATGCTCGGCCGGAAGAAAGGACGTCAAGAAGACAGCATCGCCCGCACCGTAGAGTGTAAACGCATCCAACATCTGCCTAATTTGCTCTCGTGAAGCGTGAGTCCAGATCGATCGGGCAAGGAAGAAATCAAACTCTACGTCGAATTCGGCGGGATCGAAATTGTCGTTCGTCAGGAAATCGGGTCGTTTCTCAGCCAGCAATTCAGCGCCGAGAATTTCATTCTTGCCGACATCCAACATCGCGGCATTCGGCTCGATGCCGAAATACCGTTCGGGTCGCAAAAAATGGACGAGCCAATATCCCCCTCGCAGACTCCCACAACCCAGATCGAGAACACGCGAGTCAGGATAGAGACCGCAGCGAAGCAGCGTGATCAGCTGTAACCGGCCGATCGCCTCGAATGTCTCGACCGGTCCGCCAAGAAACATGTCTTGCGCGAGGCGCTCGGCGCGATCCTGGAGCTTCTCGGGTGTCAAACCTCCACCAATCTCTGCTCGTCGTCAGCAAGACGTTCTGATGACCAGGAACACCACGCCTCGTGTCGGCAGCGCCCGCTACCCCACGGCGCCAAGTGCCGTCAGCAGTTTCTCCCAGATGCCACCGAATGCGCCGTTGCTCATGACGAGGACGACATCGCCTTCCTGCCGCCCTTCGACGACCCAGTCCACGATCTGGTCGATCTCTTCGAATGCCTTCGCCTCACATCCTCGATCACGCAATGCCTCGGCCACCGCCGACGCAGATAGGCATTCTGTCACTTCGCCCGTCATGCTGTAGAGGGGTTCGTCGCCCACCTCCGCGATCGCGATTCGATCGGCCCGCTCGAGCGCGTTGACATAGTCATCCTGGAACAGCGCCCGGCGACTCGTATTCGTACGCGGTTCGAGAAGCGCCACGACTCGACTTCCCGCATGCATCTGGGCGATCGCCTCGATCGTGCCCGCGACGGCCGTCGGATGATGCGCAAAATCGTCGATCACGGTGACACCCGCTGCGACGCCCCGGACCTCCTGCCGCCGCTTCACCCCGCGATGGCTGCGTAGCGCATCGATCGCTTCCTCGACCGGAACGCCCAGCGAATCGAGCGCAGCGATAACGCCAACCACGTTTTCGACGTTATGCGCACCAAAGAGCGGACTCATGACTTCGAAGGAGCGGTCGCCCGCCCGATCTTCCAGCTGGAATCGAAGCCCTCCAGGTTCTGGCCGAAGATCGTGCGCCCACCAACTCGCCGCCTCCGGCGGTCTGCCCTGCAGATCGGAGGCATCGGACGAATTCGGGGTATTTGAGGCTTTCGAAGTACTCTGCCTGACACGCTCCACCGCATAGCCCCGCACGTCGCATGGCGCCCCCTCGAGCACGTCACGTACGCCCTCATGTCCGACAGCCGCCACGATTCGTCCGTCGGCCGGCATCGACGTCACGAGCTCACGAAATGCCGACTTCACATGATCGAGGTCACGATAGATATCCGCATGATCGAACTCGACCGAAGTCAAAATCAGCGTGTTCGGATGGTAGTGAAGGAATTTGGGCGTCTTATCGAAGAACGCCGTGTCGTACTCGTCGCCCTCGACGACAAAATGCTCGCCTGCGCCCTCGCGGAAGGACCCATCGAAGTCGAGGGAAATCCCGCCGACCAGCAAGGACGGGTCTCGCCCGGTCGCCAACAAGATCTGTGCGAGGAGATTGGTGGTCGTCGTCTTTCCGTGGGTTCCGCTCACGGTGACGCAATGATGCTTCGCGATCGCGAGTTCATAGAGTGCGTCCGAGAACGAGCGATAGGGAAGCCCGGATTCGATCGCGGCGAGCGCTTCGGGATTGTCCGCATGCACTGCGTTTCCGATGATCACGAGATCGGGTTCATGGTCGAGTACGTTCGAGGGCGCGAAGCCCTCTACGACTTCGATGCCCCAATCGGCTAGAGCGATACTCATGGGTGGATAGAGTTTCTTGTCGGAGCCGGTGACCGAAATGCCACGCGCCTTCAAGAGTCCCGCCAGTGAGCCCATTCCCGTCCCGCCGATGGCAACGAAATGAACATGGTCGAGCCGTTCGGGAAGCTTCGAGTCGTCGATCGAGACGCTCATTCGGCGGTGAGACCCTCGACGATCGCGTCGTGAACCTTCGGGCGAAGATCGAAGCGGCTTCGTTTGGCGACTTGATGGACGCGGTTCGTCAGCATCACAACGATCAACTCGCGTTCGAGATCGATCCAGAGCGAGGTTCCCGTAAAGCCAAGATGACCGATCGAATTCGCTGAGAAGTGCTTGCCTGAAGAAGAAACACCGGCCGTAGGCGTATCCCAACCAAGGGCCCAGTCGGAAGACTCGGGCAGGTTCTGTCGCTCTGAAAACTCACGCACCCGCTCGGGTGGAAGCGCGTCGCCTCGTCCGTGCCACGCGTCCAGGAAGAATTGCCCGAACTTCATCACGTCGTCAGCCGTCGAGAAGAGCCCAGCATGACCGGCGACTCCGCCCATCGCCGAAGCATTGGGATCGTGGACCTCACCCCACAGAATACGCTCCCGCCAGGGACAATTCTCGGTTGCAGCAACACGCCGGCGAACCGAATCGGGAACTCCTTTCGAACCATCGACCGGGATCGGAAGGAAACGCGTATCCGCGAGCCCGAGTCGCGTGAAGATCCGCGATTCACAGAACTCATCGAAGGGTTGCTTCGACACGGCCTCCACCAGGGCAGCCAGGACGATGAAGTCGAGGTCTCCGTAGACGGCCGCCTCGCCCGGCTCGTGAACGAGTGCCGAACGGAGAACGCGATCGAGGATCCACTCGCGGCCTTCCTTCGTCCCGATCAAGCGTTCGCCTGTCTTGCGTTCCTTCTGGATCAACAACTCGTGGAAGCCTCGCCATGGCTTCAATCCAGCACAGTGACACAACAGGTGTCGAATCGTGACGGCCTCTTTACCCCGATCGGCGAAGCTCGGAAGCGACTTTGCGACGGGATCGTCCAGGCAGATCGATCCTTCGTCGACAAGCAACATGATCGCCGTGGTCGTGGCGATGGGCTTTGTGAGAGAGGCGAGATCAAAGATCGTGTCTCGACGCATCGGGAGCCGTTCGGGGCGTGCCGCTGCAAGCCCTCGAACCCAGGCATACTCGAGAATTTCACCCTCGCGCGGCATACGCGCGAGTACGACAGCGCCCGGGATTTCCTGCTTCTCGATGGCCTTATCAATGGCCGTCTCCACTTTGCCGAGTTTCCGCTCGATCAGACTCCGCTTCATTCCCCGCCGTTCCCCCCGTTGCAGCGATCGTCCAAGAGCTCGATCTGAAGCTCTCCGACTCTCTCGACGACCCTACCGCGTCGTCACCGCCGATTCCAATATCTCCAGCTCACCGCGCGACCCGTCGATCGCAGCCCGGCCTGCGAAGGGCCAGGGGCGATTCTCGACCCCATGTCCGAAGGGCAGACCCACCACCACTGGAATACCGAGCGAGCCGAAGACCTCGTCAAAAAGCCGCTCCACGGTCCAGTCCGGATAGCGCTCGTCGTCACAATCCGTAAAACCACCGAGCGCGATTCCGACAGCACGATCGAATTTTCCAGCAGCACGCAATTGCTGGAGCATTCGATCGATCCGGTAGGGCAGCTCCGTCACGTCCTCGAGCATCAGGATGCTGTCGCGCGTGTCGATCTCCCACGAAGTGCCCAGACTCGCCACGCAGACCGTGAGCGACCCGCCGACCAGTCGACCTTCGCCCCACCCGCCGACGAGGGTTTGTCCCGCATATCGCGGCAGCGGCCCCGTCCCCTGGAGCGCCCGGATCAGCGCCGAGCCGGCCTCTCCCCCGAGCGAATCCTTCTTTTCGAGCATCGGACCGTGAATCCCGAGCAGACCGGCGTGTTTGCGTTGCCACAGAAGCAGCGTCGTGATGTCGCTGTAGCCCACGAGCGGCTTGGCTGCCTCGCGAAAGGCCGACGAATCCAGCGAATCGACGATTCGATGGCACCCGTAGCCTCCACGGGCACACAGGATCGCGTCGATCCCGGGATCTCGAACGAACTCCATCAACTCCGCCGCGCGCCGATCGTCCGAACCCGCGAGATAGCCATCTCGGTCGAGCACGTCATCACGCGCGACGGTCTCGAAGCCAAGCCGTTCGAGCGCGGTGCGGCCGGAAGCGAGTGCTTCTGGATCGACGGGACCCGCCGGTGCGGCAATGGCGATTCGCGCACCGGGCCGAATGGCCCGGGGTCGACGCAGACTCGGCACTAGAGCCGACCCGGATCGGTATCGGACCCGAACCCGCCACCAACGAAGTCGTCCGGGGGGCCCGACTGGAAGTCACCGCCGCCCGACGCGCCCTCGTAGGGATTATCTGAGAGCGGCCAGTCGCGAAACTGGGCGTATCGCCCCTCGAACTCGAGTTTGACCGTACCGGTCGGACCATTGCGCTGTTTGGCGATGATCAGTTCCGCGAGGTTCTCGAATTCCGTCTCCTTGTTGTAGACAACGTCGCGATAGATGAAGCCGATGATGTCCGCGTCTTGCTCGATCGCGCCCGACTCCCGCAGATCAGCGAGCATCGGTCGCTTGTCTTCCTTCCGCGACTCCGGTCCACGATTGAGCTGGGAAAGCGCCATCACCGGGATGTCCAGCTCCTTGGCAAGACCCTTCAGACCGCGGCTGATCTCGGAGATCTCCTGCTCACGACTCTGGGTATTGCGGTCTCCGCGGGCCAGCTGCAGGTAGTCGACGATGACGAGATCGAGCCCGTGCTGGGACTTGAGTCTTCGACATTTCGCACGCATCTCGAGAATCGAAGCCGAGCCCGTATCATCGATCCAGAGCTTGGCGTCCGACAGGCGCCCCGCTGCCGTCATCAAACGCGAGTGCGAGTCTGTCGAGATCAACCCGCTCCGAAAAGCAGCGAAGTCGACCTGTGCCTCGGACGAGAGCATTCGCATGACAAGCGACCGGGTCGTCATCTCGAGCGAAAAGACCGCCACCTTTTTTCCCGAATCGACCGCCGCGTTACGCCCGACATTGAGCGCCAAAGCCGTCTTGCCCATCGAGGGGCGCGCCGCGAGAATGAAGAGCTCGCCCGGCTGCAACCCACCGGTCATCTCATCCAGCATTTCGTAGCCCGTCGACAATCCCGTCAGCTCGCCACTGCGGTTCATCAACATGTCGATGTGATCGACCGCGTCATGCATCTCGACGGATATGCTCGAAAGACTCGTGTTCGCTTTTTCGGTCGAGAGACCGAAGATTCGGCTCTCCGCCTCGTCGAGAAGCGTATCGGCAGGTTCGCCATGCTCGTAACCCAGAGCGACAATTTCGCTCGCGGTCGAGATCAGGCTTCGCTTGATTGCGCGGTCACGCACGATCTTCGCGTAGTGGATGATATTGGCGGGCGTCGCCTCGTAGTCGGCGATCTCGGCGAGCGTGACTGCCCCCCCAACGCTCTCGAGCAACCCCTCGCCCTTGAGAAACGACGCCAGGGTCGTCAGATCGACGGGCTGGTTTTCGTCCCTGAGCCGCACCATCGAGCGGTAGAGCATCTGGTGGGAGGGGTGATAGAAATCCTCTTCCCGGACCTCGGTCACCACCGCATGGATCGCGTCATTGTCGAGCAGGATCGCGGAGAGAACCGCTTTTTCGGCCTCGATATCATGAGGCGGAATCCGCCCCGCGATCTCCCCGTGCTCGCTCACACCCACGCCCCCAGATCCCTCTTCAAGTCGAGAGTCCCCCCTTGAAATAGAGAGAGCCCTCTTGAAGTCGAGAATGCCCTCATCGAGTCGAGAGCGGACGAGCGTAGCGTGCTCTACTCCGCCGCGGTCACAGTCACCTTGAACTCGGCGACAACATCGCTGCGCAGCCGAATCGCGACCGTGTGCTCGCCGGTCGTCTTGATCGCCTCGGCGAGGACAATCTTGCGACGGTCGACATCGAGCCCCTTCTCAGCCAGCAGATCGGCGAGGTTCTGTGCCGTCACCGAACCAAAGAGCTTGCCCTCTTCCCCGGCTTGCGCCTCGATCTCGAGCTTGGTCGCGTCGAGTCGGGCCTTCACCGATTCGAGATCCTTCAGCTCCTTTGCGCGCTTCTCGGAGATGACGCGCTGCTGGTGCTCGACCTGGTGGACTCGCTCGGCCGTTGCCGGCACCGCCTTGCCCTGGGCTACGAGATAGTTGCGGGCGAAGCCCGGCTTGACGCTGACGATGTCGCCGGCTTCGCCGAGCGCGTGTACATCTTCACTCAGGATGACCTGAACCAATCCCATGATGGACTCCTCAGAAATGGCTGGGTGCGTATGGAAGCATGGCCAGCTGGCGCGCGCGTTTGATCTCTTGCGCGAGCGGGCGCTGATGCTTGGCACAGGTTCCCGAGATGCGCCGCGGCGTCATCTTGCCCGTTTCGGTGATGAAGAGCCTCAAGGTCTTCACATCCTTGTACGACATCGTGAGGTTCTTGTCCGCGCAGAAGCGGCAAACCTTACGACGCTGGAACATGCCCTTCTTCTTGGCCGACTTGCGCGCCTTCTTGCGAGCCGCAGCCCGCAGCCGACCCTTGACCGTCAGTGGCGCGCGCGGCGGTCGATCTCGATCGTCACGATCTCCGCGGGGCGGACGCGATCCGCGATCTCCCGGCGGCCCCCCGTAGCCACCACGGTCACCACCGCCAGCTGGACCACTGGGTCCACCACGGTCACCACCGCCAGCTGGACCACTGGGTCCACCACGGTCACCGCCGCCAGCGGGACCACTGGGTCCACCGCGGTCACCCGCCGGACCAGACGGGCCACTTCGCGGAGCGCGGGGCGGCGCACCGCCACCCGCTGCAGGACCGCTCGGCGGCGTACGAGTCTCTGTCGACTTGTCGGTCGGCTCTTCGCTCACGACTTCTCCTCCGCGGATTCGTCAGTATCGGCAACGTCGCCCGCGGCTTCTTCAACCTGGGTCTGTGGTTCCGTCGATTCGGCTACTGGAGCTTCAGCGGCAGGCTCGGAAGCCTCGCCACTCTCCCCTTCCGAGGGGGCCGCCGCGGCCGCAGCGGCCGCTGTTGCCGCTTCCGCCTCTTCGGCGGCACGCAACAGGCCGGCCTCGCGCTCGGCTTCTTCGGCCTCGCGACGTGAGGTGGCCTCTTCGGCTTCGCGTACGGCGCGCTCTTCGGCTCGCTTGGTCTGCTCTTGCTCTGCGGCGGAGGCCTCAGTCTTCCGTGCCTCGACGTCGTCGACTTCTTCCTCGGCCAGAATCGTCAGGAAACGCAGTACGGACTCTTCGAGGCGCAGAACGCGTTCGAGATCCGGCACGACAGTGCCCTCATCGAGGAACATCAGCGTGTAGTAATGACCCTTGTGGAATTTGCGGACCTCGTAGGCGAGCTTTCGCTTGCCGTGATCCTCACACATCAGACGAGTCGCCCCGCCTGTCTTCAGAATGCCATCGAGCTTGCTCAAGATGGCCTGGCTGCCCTCGTCCGAAATCTCGGGCTGGACGATGAACGTCGTTTCGTATTCCCGCAATGTATTCCTCCCGGTCGGAGCCCTCTCCTTGTTGAAGGGGGAAGGCATCCGGGCGCTCTCTATTGAACCAGCTGATCGAACCAGCCGATTGGGCCGCGATGGGATTTCGCGACCCGGTTCCGGAGCACCGAGGTTGATGGTGATGGTTGGGTGGGGCAACGCCCCGTTTTCGAAGCGCCTACGAGTAACACAGATGCGAGACCCGAGGCAACCGATCGAACAGAGCTCGGGCGAATCATCGAGCCGAAATCCCCTCGGGTCAGCCGTTCGCGATGCAGGGCGCCCACATCGAAACAGGCTGCTCAGCATCTTACCGTGTCTTCGCGGTCCCCTCGCCCTCGTAGCCGAAGCCCGGTTCGAGATGGCTGCGCACGTAGTCGTCGATGAGTTGGAGTTCTTCTTTCTCGAAATCGTCGCGGTAGCCGCCGACCTTGGCGCGACGCACCTTGTACGAATCGGGGTTGCTGCGTTCACCCGGCTTCAGTTTGGCGCCGGCGGCGGAGGCCGGAACCTGCGCCTCGCGACTTCGGCTCTTGGACACGGAGGCGAATTCGACCGCCTCCCCAACGAGAGATCGACCTGCCGGACCGTCGATGAACTCGGTGATACGACCGAGTTCCTGTTCTGATTCGGCACGAAGATCCTCGTAGCGCACGACCAGAATCTCAGTGATTCCGGAGAGCGCTCGCGACCACTCGTTCAGGAAGGAGACGATGTGCGGCAGACCGATGGTGTCCGACATCGCGAACTCGTACATCGAAATATCGGCACCGTGCGGCGGTAGCTCGTTGAGTTCCTTCTTGTCGGCACGCGTGCGAAACTTCCACTGAAAATACGATGAGATCACTACGTCCTGTGGACTGCGGACGAGCAGCACCATCCGTTTATCCCGGAAGCAGGTGCGTGTCTCACCCTCGCCGGTGTAGTCGCGCAGATAGTTGTCGTGCGTGAAGAAGATCTTGGGGACCCGTGCGTCAATCGCATGAAAATTGTCGAAGCCGAGCACCGATCGCTCGGGGATTCCATAGCGGAGCTGGAAATAACGCGAGAGCATCACGCGTAGCCAGGTCCGACCGCTCTTCGGGTACGAGACGACGACGACGTCGGCCTCCTGGAGTCGGCGGTATTCCTTATGACCCCGGAGCCAACGTTCGATTCGGCGTCGGCGATCCGTGGAGAGAAAGACCGCGAGCTTCAGACTGCCCAACCCAAACCTCTTCCATATCCCGCGTAGAATCCTCTGAAAACGGCGTTTCATATGATCGATCCCAATCCCACTTGCGGTCGGTTCACGCGACGCGCGGCGTGGTCTGGGGAATGCGGTCCAATACCTCGAAGGCGTCATGGCGGACGTGGTTTCGCGCCATCTCCTCGCGAATGAAAGCTTCGCTGATTTCCCCGGCCTCGAGGCAGCCGCGAAGCATCCCAAAGAAGAAAGCCTCCTGTTTCGGATCCGGGTGGGGCTTGTAGCGGCCGAGCAGGCCGTAGTCACCGAAGAGCTTGCGACGCGCCCGTCGAAGGTATCCGATCGGCGGAAATGCCCGTGTGCGATCTCCGGGGACGAAATCGATCGGCAGCCCCGTCTTCCAGGGCTGGGTCCAGCGCTTGCTGTTGTGGATGAGTTTCGTGTTGGGATCGAGGTGGTCGAGATCGTTCCACTCGGGCTCGAGCGGACCCAGGGTGGCCGGATCCTCGAGGCAGAGCCCAATCCAATCCATATAGTCGACCTCGCGCGTGAACATCTTTCCGAAGGTTTCTTCGGTCTTCCAATGTTGGAGCTTTGCGCAATCGAGCAGCATGACACTGCTGGCCATCAGTCCTTCCCTGGCCTTCGAGCCCGGTTTAGCCCGAACGAAGATCGACTTGCCCTGCATGTCCCGCTCGAGCAGTTCGGCGATATCGCCCAGGGCGAAGATATCGGGATCGATCACGACGGCGCGACCGGCGTAGCCCATCAGCTCGGGCGGCATGAATCGCAGCGGTGTGAACGACTGGAGATCGCTCATGCGCCAGACGCGTGTCGCCCTGTCGCGCAGAAAGGGTTGACCTTCACGCGCAGCGAGGAAGGCGTGGTCGTCGGTCGAAATGATGCGGATGTCGAAAGCATCGGGTCGCGCGCTGTTCTGGCGCAGCGAGTAGCGTGAGACGTAGGCGCCCAGCATCTGGCGCGGATTCGTGTGGATGAAGACCGTTCCCAGCCTCATTTGAACTCCCGGTCTGCGACGTATCTGCGGACGATTGGCGCGGGGCAAAACCGTAGCAACTCGGTCCGGACGGCCGCCAAGAAGCCGCCGGGCGCCCCATCACACGGGCGGCGTGTCGACGCTGCCCTCGATCTCGGACGGGACGAGCATCTCGACGCGGCGCGCGACCCGTTCTCGCTCGTCGGGCAGCGAGCGGGGGGGCGAGACGAGGGGCTCACCGGCCCAGACCGCGAACCCCTCCGCCACGAGCCACTCGTAGAGCACGCGAAAGTCTCGACTGGCCCAGAGCAGACGCGTGCGGAAGGCGGCCCGCGCTACCAGACAGCGAAGCGCATCGAAGAAACCGCCACGGGCTGGCTCGAAGAGGCGGTGCAGCATCCGGCGTCGAGCAAATTCGAGGCTCCCGAGTCGGCCGCCGGGCAGGCGCAGGATCCCGAGCGGTCTCCCCAGGCTGGCCACTTCGACCACCATCGAGGCGCTATCGGCCGTAACCACAAAGCCGTCCGCCAAGCCCAGGAGACCCAGATAGGGGTTGTCCTCGAGTGGAGCGCCCGGCTGCCAACGATGGAATCGTGCCGCCTCGGGAAGCTCGACCTCGAGCGCATCAGCGAGCGCAGTCGGTGTGCGTCGGCTCGTTGTGATGAAGGGCGTCCCACCGTCGTCCGCGACTCGCTCTGCGATCTCCACGAGTTGCCGCGTGACCGACGCGTCGTAGACGAAGGGGCGAGTCGGCCCGCCGACGAGCACTGCGACCAGTGGACGCGGCAATTCCGAGAACCGAGCCCGCCAATCATCCGCTGCCCTCGTGACGCGCGAGCGTTCGATGCGCAGCAGGGGCAGACGGATCTTGAGGACGTTGGGAAGCGGTGGCAGCAGAATCTCAGCGCTGCCGACGATGAGTCCCATGCGATCCCATTGGCCTGAGGGTTTACCCACGAGGACGATCCTGGTCCGACCCTCCGAGCGGTCCTGGATCCAGAGGGCCGCACTCGAAGTCCGCCGTCCCATCGTGACGATGAGGTCGGGCCAGGGAGGCTCGAGAGCATCGCTCTGTTCGAGATCGATGTGGTCGAGAGTCGAACGGACGGGGGGCTTGGCCAGGAGCCACTCTGGCTTCATCTGGAGACGGCGGATCTCGGAGGGCCAGGGCAGGCCGGACGCCAGCGCTTCGACCTGGGCGTTGTCGCCGACCTTCTCAGCCAGCAGTAGCCATGTACGGGGTTTCGGCACGTGTAGGCACCAGCCAGGTTGTTCAGACTCTTCTGATTAGGTCCACGGATGATCTCATGTCGATGGCCCGATCGGATCTTCGTTCGTTGTGTTACCGCAGCCGGACGGGGAGTGCTCGACGTCGACACGCAGGTGCCCAGAGCAAGGCGAAACGCCGGGGGTTGCTATCGTCTCGGAATCGGGCATTTGAGGCGCGACCGCGCAGAGCCGATCGATCGCCATTCATGGCGTCGTAGAAGCCGGCCGGCAACAACCGGTCGTCAAGAGGATCGCATGTACGACCGAGAGAATCCGAGCCCGGAATACCGAGAAATGGTCGAGATGTACGAAACCCTCCACAACGAGGGTGAAAAGACCGAGGGAAAAACGGCCGAGGAGACTTTTCCGGGCAAGATGCTCATCAAACACGCCCCGTTCATCAAGGACGTCATCGATCGGATCGGTGCCAACTCGATCCTCGACTACGGGGCCGGCAAGGGACTCGGCTACAGCCAGAAAGACCTGCAGCTCAGCGCGACCCTTCAGGTCGAGAGTATCCAGAGTTATTGGGGCGTCGAGGACATCCGCTGCTATGACCCGGGCTACGAGCCCTTCAGCAAACTTCCGAGCGGACAATTCGATGGCGTGATCTGCACAGACGTGCTCGAACACATTACGGAGCCCGATGTTCCCTGGGTGCTGGAGGAGATGTTCTCCTACGCGCGAAACTTCGTCTATGCGAATGTCGCCTGCTTCCCTGCGGTCAAGTTCCTACCGAACGGACAGAACGTCCACTGCACGATCCATCCACCCGACTGGTGGGCTGGGGTCGTGCACGCGGTGGCGATGCGCCACCCCGAGATCTCATACCATCTGGTCATGACGGCGAAGACCGGGCCTTACAAGAAATTCGGTTTCGCGAAGAATCGCAGGTCCGTCCACCACACGGTCGAACGCATCGTCTGAGGGCCGAGACGAACGAGCGACGCCGGATTCGTGAACTCGGCGGATCGCTTGACTTTTGCGATCCGCTGCCGTTCCGACACCTGGGATCAGTTATCTCTAACCAGCGGTCCCACGGCACCACGATCCCCGTAGCCGAAATACGGAGAGAGGTGCTTGGTGACCAACTCATCGAGCTCCGCCACCTCTTCGGGACTGAAATCCTCGACGTAGCCGCCCACCTTCGCACGGCGCACCTTGAAGCTGTTTGGGTCCTCGCTGTTGCGCAGCGTCAGGCCACCCTGCTTGAAGTGGCCCTGGCTCTCCAGGCTCCGGAGATGATCGAAGGAGCCGAAGCGGACGGCCTCTTCGAGTTCCTCGTCACTGAACGTTTCACCGAGCGTCGACATCACGGCGCGCAGGGTCTCCACCGGCTCGCTCCGGAGATCCTCATAACGGATCACGAGGGTGTTCGGATGCTCGGCTAGACGCCGCTGCCAGCCATTCAGGAATTCGATCAGATGGAGCAATCCGATCTCGCTGTTTCGAACGAAGTCCCAAATACCGATCGTCTCGCGGTCGATCGGATGATCGAGTTCCGCATTGATCAGTTCCTGCTTGTGCTTCGACTGTCGCTTCGTGAACTGGTGGTACCACGACACCGCAATATCGCAGGGGTGGCGAGCGAGGAAGACAATGGCCTTCTGGTTCATTTCGAGGTCGCGATGGTCGGGTTCGAGGAGCTTGCCGACGGCCGCCTCGTAGCTGTAGCAGCCGTTGCTCGCCGCCAGCCGCGGTACTTCGGGCACCTGCCGCGTGAACTCGTCGGTCTTGTGGATCAGCGAATCCGGGAAGCCGTGTCGCACCTGGTAGAGCCTCGAGATCATGACCTTGAGCCAGGTGTTGCCGCATTTTGGGTGCGCAATGATGATGAGCTGCGCGTTGCGCGCCTTGGCCACCTCGAGCGGGGCGAGGCCCCTCACCCGTGCCGCCACGCGGAGCGATCGCGGCAGCGGGGCCGTCCCTCCGATGATCATCGCCTTCTTCAGCCAGTCGGGCACGACACTCAAGCGCTGACCCTTCTTTCGTTCGTCTGATCGTCGGTCTCGGGGTCGCGGTCGACGGGCCACTGCTCAGCAGGACCGTAGCCGAAGCCGGGTCGTAGGCCCGCTTGTACGCGGGCGTCTAGAGCGGCGATCTCTTCTTCGTCGAAGTAGTCCCGCCAGCCACCGACCTTGGCGCGGCGCACCTTGTACGAGTCGCTCTTCCCGAGCTTGCCGGGGATCAGACGCCGTCCTGAGGCAGACACCTTCAATTCCTCTTCCAGTCGACGCATGTTGTCGAATCTGGCGTATTCCACGGCGTCGCGTACGCCCTCGTGGTCGGGGTCGGCTCCTAGAAAACGAAGGACTCGATGGAGCGAGGACTCGGGGTCCGTTCGCATATCCTCGTAGCGCACGAGCTCGATCGTCTCGAGCTTGGGCGCGGCCTCGGCCCAGACGTTGAGGAAGCGAATCGCCCGGTCGAGACCCGCCTCATGTTCCGCGACGAACTGCCAGATGGTGAGTTCGCTGCCCTTGGTCGGATACCGATTCAGCCACTTCTTGTGCCAACTCATGCGGTGGGCCCACTGGAAGTATTGGGAGACCGCGATATCTCGTGGATCTCGGACCAGCAGCAGGACGCGCTGATCGCAGAAATCCTCCGCCACCGTCTCGAAATGGCCGGTATAATCTCGCAGATAGTTTCCGTGGGTGAAAAAAAGTGTGGGGATTTCGGATGCTCGACGACTCAGGTTGTCGTACTCGAGGAAGGTTCCTTCTGGCAGTCCGTGGCGGCGTTGATAGAAGCGGGAGAGCATGAGCCGAAGCCAGGTTCGCCCGCTTTTCCCGTAGGAAACGACGGTCGCGTCTGCCCCGTCGAGAAGAACGGACTCCGCCCAGCCACGCAGCCAACGTCCGACCCGCCTGCGCTGCCGAGGCGGAAGCGGGATGAGTCCACCGAGCGTAGCGAGACGGGCGAGGGCTTGACGCTGCGAAAACATGTTC
>CBFDDD010000008.1:0-81077 GCA_965603475.1 uncultured Myxococcales bacterium | reverse complement strand
GCGTCGCCATTTCAGTGATCGTCCAGCCTGGCAGCAATGTGTTGACCCGAATCTTGTAGCGCGCAAGCCCCACGGCGAGCGCGCGAACGAGACCGTTCAACCCGGTCTTGGCAGTTCCATAGGCTTCATTGCCTGCCGCACCATGAATCGCGGACGTCGAGGACACCGCAACCAGGCTGCCGCCCTCCCCCTGGTCAACGAGGACCCTCGCCGCCTCGCGGAGTGAGAGAAACACTCCGTCCAGGTTCACCGCCATGACCGCTCGCCACTCTTCGAGCGTTAGATCGAGGAACTTCGTTCCGGTCCCGCCGCGACCGGCATTCGCGAAGAGACCATCGAGGCGCCCGAGATCCGCTATCGACCGCTTCATCGTCTCCGAAACCTGCGCCTCATCGCTCACATCGCAGACGTAGGCGAAAGCCCGGCCGCCGAGTGACTGAAGCTGCTCGACGGCCGTCCCGTTCTTTTCTTCGCTGCGGCCCCAGACAGCGATCGAACCGCCGGCCATCACGATGCCTTCGGCCATGCCGAGACCGATTCCGCCGTTACCCCCGGTCACGACAAAGACCTTGCCACTCAGATCGATCAACGTTGTCCCCCCTTGCGCATGGCGCACCAGCTGCACTGTCCTGCGAATGCTAGCGAGAATTTCCTCGGGAAGTTCGTAGAGGGGGCCTACTTAGCCGACAGCTTGGATTCAGTCGTTGTCCGGATCGGTAAAGCCGTAGGCTTCCGCAAGCTCCGAAACTGTATAGATCCCTCCAGAACGCTCCATGATTTCCGGATCCATTGCCAGGGCGGCGACACAACGGCCGGAGTACCGCACAGACTGCGCCTGGTCCGGATCCAATGTCATCTTGCCCTCCGCAACCATGTCCAAGATGAACTCTGTCTTCACCTTGGATGGCGATAGAGACAATGCGGCGCAATTGTATTCCTTCAGTTCGATCGCCATGTCCTGGGCCATGCGGTCGACGCCTGCCTTGCCTACACCGTAGGAAGTGCTGAACACATACTCGCGTCCGCCGCGCGAAGAGATGTTGATGATCAGGCCGCTGCGCTGGGAAACCATCAGTGGCGCAGCGAATACGGATGCGACGTAGTAACCACGCAGACCGACTCCGCACTGTTCGTCCCAGACCGACACCGGATGCTCCCAGAAGCCGCCGCTGAGTGCCGGAGGGGACGGAATCTGATAGACGTTGTTGACCAGGATATCCAGGCGACCCTGTTCCGCTGCAACCCGCTCGAACAGAGCCTTCACCTGATCATCGTTGTTGTGGTCTAGAGGAACAGCGACACCGCGACCCCCAAATTCGGTCACGCTACGCGCGGTCGCCTGCACGGTCAGGGGCGCGGGGGGATCCTCATCGCTTTCGCTGCGTCCAGTCACATACACTGTCGCCCCCGCCTCGCCCAGGCCTTCCGCGATCCCCTTGCCGATGCCTCGACTTGCGCCGGTCACGACGGCCACTTTCCCCTCGAGATTCTTCATCACTGCTCGTTCTCCCCGGTCCATCCCGGATTCCACACGCTTCTAGCCTCCATTCTCATCCTCATCGGCGGCGATCCGCTTCACCGGCAAGCATCGACGATCAATACGACCTCGGCAATCCAAGCACATGTTCGGCGATATAGTTCGTCGCCATCTCCTGCGAAATTGGCGCAAGCTTCATCAGTCGCGCTTCGCGCCAATAGCGTTCCACCTGCATTTCGACCGCGTAGCCCATGCCACCGAAAGTCTGCAGCGCGCGGTCGGCTGCCGTAAAACAGGCTTCCGCGCTACGGATCTTGGCGGTGTTCGCTGCGCCCCCGTGACGGTCGCCGTTGTCATACGCCCAGGCCGCGTATTTCCATAGCAGGTCTGCCGCGTCGAGTTCGGTATGAGAATCCGCCAGGGGGTGGGCAATGGCCTGATTCTGGCCGATGGGTCGATTGAAGACTTCGCGTTCGCGCGCGTAGTGAACGGCCACTTCGATGGCGCGGCGGCCGAGGCCGACGGCTTCGGCCGAGACCATGATTCTCTCGGGATTGATCCCGTCGAGCAGACAACGAAAACCCCGGCCGACTTCACCCACGACGTCGTCGTCAGAAACGGGTAGACCTTCGATGAACAACTCGTTCGAGTTGACGGCATTACGGCCGAGCTTCGGGATCTCGCGAATGTCGACATAGCGCTTGTCGATGTCAGCCAGAAATAGCGTCATGCCGTCCGTCGGTTTGGCACACTCCTCGCGCGGCGTCGTGCGGGCCAACAGCAGAACCTTCTGTGCTTGCTGGGCCTTGGTGTTCCAAATCTTCTTTCCGCTGACGATCCATTTGTTGCCGTCACGAATGGCCGCAGTGCGGATGCGGGAGGTGTCCGTACCGGCATCGTCCTCGGTCACACCAAAGCTCACGTGCAGCTCGCCGGTCGCCGTCGGTGGCAGATACTGTTCCTTCAGCCGCTCGGAACCGTGATGGATCACCGGTCCCATTCCGAACATCGAAATATGCAGCGTGGACGCAGCGCTCATGGCGCCACCGCAGCTCGCGACGGTGTTCAGCAGGGTCCCCGCGTGCAGCGTGCCGAGCCCGGCGCCGCCGTACTGCTCGGGTATGATGATTCCGAGCCATCCTCCTGCCGCGAACGCGTCGTAGTACTCCCATGGAAACTCGTGGGCGCGGTCTTTTTCGGACCAGTATTGGTCGTCGAATCGACCCGCGAGCTTGCGGGCTTCGTCTGCGATGCTTTCGAGTTCCGGGTCGGGGGAAAAGTCCATTGAGGAAGTCTATCCAATTGTCTGAGGTCTTAGTCGGCAGGCCAGAATAATCTACGCATTCGGCCCTCTCCCCCACGCGGCATTCGACAACGAGCCTTCGGATGCGTCGCATTCGCCCTCTCCCGAGGACTCAGACCCCGAGGCCTCGAACGCTGAAGAAATAGGCAGCGCCCCCGAAAAAAATTCGGTCGTGCCTCGCGTGCCTGTTAGACTCTGGAGCGACCGCCATGCCGGAGCTACAGCTACACAAATCAACGAAACAGGAGTGCGAAATGGATTGTCCGAAGTGCAATGCCAAAATGAACGAGAGAAACATGCGCACGCTGCAGGGACTCGTCACCTACGACCAATGCTCGGCCTGCAAGGGCTTCTGGTTCGACACAGGAGAAGCGGAGAAGCTGAAGGACACCTGGCGACCGGATTTCATCGACGACGGCGATGTCGCGACGGGGAAGGAGCTCAACAAGGTCAGGGAGGTGAACTGTCCTCGCTGCGGCAAAAAGATGGAGCTGGTTTCCGATCCCAAGCAACGCCACATCCAACTCGAGACGTGTAGTGAGCACGGGGTGTTCATGGACGCTGGCGAGTTCAAGGACTACAAGAACGAGACCCTGATGGACGTTTTCCGTGGTGCCGTGGCCCTGATTCGCGGAAGCTGAGCCGAGCGATCGGGATTTCTTCGCGAACGCTGACCGGGTCGATCGACTGCCGACCATCCAGCTGAGCAGCTTCAGCTTGACGCCCTCGGAGATGGGGAAATCGTGCCCAGCGGCGCCTTCAACGTCGCGCTGGACGAGAGCTGCGACGACTGGAAGATGATCACCATCAAGGTGCAGGGAGCCGAGACGGCCGCAAAGTAAAGGCCTGGTCGGTGTTGCGACTAACCTGTGTGCGCTTCGACATGATGCCCCACGAGTCATGCCAGCCTCTCGAAAGGCCGGGCACCGACGACCGAGGAGAACCCCTGATATGAGCGCCCGCATCAACGGCATCGCGCACATTCAACTCACAGTCCTGGACGCCGAACGATGTCTCCCGTTTTGGGAGCGTTTCTGCAAATTCATGGGAATGGACACCCTGATCAAGGGAGACGACGTCATCTACAGCATTGGTGGCCGAACGGGAATCCTGGTCCGCGAAGCGCCCAAAGGCCAGAAATCGCACCGACCGGAAGAACGATCCGGCGGGCGATTCGACCAGGACCGCGCTGGCCTTCATCATTTCTGCTTTCGCGCTCGGAGCCGTGAGGACCTCGAAGCCATTTCTGACTTCATCGAAGCCGACCCCGACGCCAGCGTCGTTCACGGCCCCGAAGAAGGAGAGCATTTCGCACCGGGCTACTACTCGATTCTATTCGAAGACCCGGACGGTATTCGCGTCGAGGTCAACCACATTCCCGGCAAGGGTCATTTCGGGAGCAAAGGCCAACTCGGCAGCGGCGCCGGGCCGCGCGACGAGTACTACAGCGCCAGCGAATTCTACGGACGCGACCCTGAAGAATGAGTCCAATGATTCGAACCCGATAGGAGCCCACGATGAAGGCAGCGACATTCGCCCGACACGGAGGCGTTGAGGTTCTTACAGTCGAAGAGGTCCCCAATCCTGTCTGCGGCCCCGGAGACGTCATCATCCGAGTGGGCGCGACCTCGCTCAACGGATTCGACCCCATGATTCTCTCTGGAAGCACGGGTCTGAAAACGCCGCTGCCTATGACGCTTTGCGGTGATTTCGCCGGCGAGATCGTTGAACTCGGTTCCGACGTCAAGAACTGGCGAGTGGGAAATCGGGTTTGTCCCCATCCCTTCGTTCTCGGTGAGGGCATGACGGGCGAGACTCGAATCGGCGCGGCTTCCGAGTTCGTTCGCATTCCCGCTTCCAATCTCATCGCGACGCCCGAGTCCGTATCCGATGTCGATGCGGCTTCGCTACCGATCGCGTATGGCACGGCCTATCGCATGATGACGACACGCGGGAAGGTCAAGGCGGGCGAGAAAGTGCTGATCCTCGGCGCCACAGGAGGGGTGGGAACCTGCTGCGTCCAACTCGCGAGATCAATCGGTGCCGAGGTCATCGTCACAGGGAGCGCCGCATGGAAGCTCGACAAACTGAAAGAGATCGGTGCGGATCATGTGATCAATACATCGGAGGAGGACTTTGTAGAAGTCGTCCAAGGCCTCTGCGGGCGCCCAAGGATGTTCGACCCTAGCCGTGGCGTCGACGTCATCATCAACTATATCGGCGGCGAATCCTGGGCGCAGTCGCTTCGATGCCTGAAAACCGACGGTCGAATGCTGACCTGTGGTGCGACCGCGGGCTTCGAACCGTCCACGGACATCCGGTACATCTGGACCTTCGAACAGAACATCATTGGCTCCAACGGCTGGCTCGCGACCGAACAGGAAGCTGTTCTGGCGATGGTCGCAGCGGGCGACCTGAAGCCCATCATCCATGCAACGCGCCCCTTGTCGGAAATCGCGACATCCATGCGCGAGCTCATCGATCGAGAGGTGGTCGGCAAGTCGATCATCCTTCCGGGCACCCCATCACAAGTCGAAAAATGATCGCCAAGCTCGAGTCCCTTGAGCACGCCTCCGCCTTCATTCGGAAATGCGGCATGCATGTCGCCGAGGCAGACAACAAAGTTTCAGGAGAGATGACATGAGTCAACAACGAAACCTCACCGCCTATCTGGATCACGTGGTTCTCGGAGTGCCAGACCTCGAGAGCAGCGTCAAGGACTTCGCCAAGGCGCTCGGCGCTACGCCTACATTTGGAGGTCGTCACGAATCGATTGGGACCCACAACGCGATCCTCCCACTCCGGGGTGGACACTACCTGGAGTTGATCGCCCTGGACCCTTCATCTCCGAATCCTCCACTCGGCGTTCCCTGGGGTCTCGAAACATTGAAAGAACCTCGTCTCATCACATGGGCGGCAGCCACGCAGGACATCGACTGCGCGATCGAGCAGGCAAGGAACGCGGGGTACGATCCGGGTCCGGCCATCGACGTGTCACGTGATACGCCCGAAGGTGAGCATCTCACCTGGCGCCTCACTGTCTCCGCGGCGTTCGCAGCCGACGGCCTGATTCCCTTTCTGATCGATTGGGGAAGCTCGCCTCATCCTTCAGGAACGAGCAAAGCAAAATGCTCGATCGAAGGCTTCTCGGCAGAGCATCCGGACCCAGAGTCGGTGCGTGTTATGCTGGCTGCACTCGGCGTCTCTCTCGACGTCGAAACCGGGCCAGTACCACTTCTACACGGGAAGCTCGTGGGTCCAGATGGATCGATCGTACTCGGCTAGACCACCGAACGGCTGCGCGTGAATCATCGAAGGCAGACGGTCACGGAATCGCCTCGAGCTGGGTACGGAACGGTTCTCGAACGCGCGTGGGTGGAGCCTGCCTGTTGCCCCACTGTGATATTGTTTTTCGAATACCCACCTTCAGAATATTCTTCACGGAGTTGAAGTGAGATCACTACCCCTGAGCGTGATGCTCCTTCTGATCGCCTGCCAACTCACTGCTCGCGCAGACGACGACATCGAGTGCACCGCATCGGGCGGATTGACGTATGTCTGCGGCCCACAAAATGCCGAGGATCTTGTCCTGGTGCCTCGAACCCACTGGGTCATATCGAGCGCGATGGGTCCGGGCGGGGGGATCTATCTCGTTGATTCCAAGCAGAAAACCTGGCGCCAGATGTACTCGGACGATCCTCAGTACGTTCGCCCGGAGTTGGGCCGATACGGCGCCTGCCCCGGTGCTCCGGCCGCGAAGACGTTCATCACCCATGGTCTGAACATTCGAGCCGGCGAGGATGGTCATTCGATTCTCTACGTCGTTGGCCACGGTGGTCGCGAGGCCATCGAAGTTTTTGATGTCGATACGAACAAGACAGAACCCGTGCTGACCTGGATCGGTTGCGTACTGATGCCTGATGGCCTCGCGGCAAACAGCGTTGCTTCATTCGCTGATGGTTCATTGGTAGCCACGGTGCTCATGCATCCGGGAGATACTTTTCAAGACATGTTCGCGGGCAAGCCGACCGGAGCGATCTACGAATGGTCCGTCGGCGATAGCGGCTTTGCCCTGGTGAAGGGAACAGAACTGCCAGGCAACAACGGTATTGAGGTTTCTTCGGACGAGCGAGAGATCTTCGTCGCGTCCACAGGTCTGAGAACGCTCGTGGCCTTTTCACGCAGCAACCCATCGACACTGCTTCGATCTACTCGGGCCTTGACATTCATTCCAGACAACGTGCATAGGGGTTCGGATGGAACGCTCGTGACGGCCGGCACGAATAGCGAAGAGAAAGGTTGCGTCGGGCTGGGCGAGGAGAATGTGAACCTCGAAGAATTCGCCAGCTGTCCGAGAGGATTCATCGCCGCCAGCGTTGACCCCAACACGATGGCAGATGTGAATCTCGCAGAGGCCCCGGCCAATGCCTCTTTCAGCAATGCCACGATGGCACTGGAGATTGGAAACGAGATCTGGATTGGCACCTTTTCGGGGGACCGAATTGGAATCGCAGCAAAGTAGCTGAGGGGAGGTTCAGTCGTCCCGTGTAGAGAAATAGGCGAGGAGATCCTGGATACCCTCGCCGCTGAGTGTGTCGATGACGTTCTTCATCCGCTTGTCCGAGTAGATTCGCTCGCCGGTCTTGTACTGCTCGATCTGACTTTCCACGTACTCCGTGTATTGACCGGCGAGTTGGGGCGAGTTCTCGCGTCCCCAGGCTTTCTTCACGTGGCATTTTCGACACTTCTCTTCGTATAGTTCGGCACCCCGCTCCACGTCCCCATTCCCCCTGCGAATGTGGAAGACACTCTGAGCCGCCCGAAGCTTCTCGAATGCAGTCGTCGATTCGTCGAACTCGGGTAACTCGGTCGGAAGCTCGATCTTCGAGAGAAGCCGGGCGATGTCGCGTCCGCGGACGCCGCCTGCCCAGGATCCTCCGGACGGCCCAAAAAACTCGGCCAACCTATTCCCATTCCTCCCTGACATCACTCGCTCTGTCAGTCGGGCCGGCGTAGCCGGACTGGGCGGCCAGCAGAAGAGTCAGCGCGAGGAGCCCGAAAGATCTAGACATCCGCTCTACCCGGTTCATGGTGCGGCCTTTCCTGGAGTCGAGAACGTTTTCACACAGAAGAGTGAGGCGTTGTCCAGTTAAACGTTGTGCAGGCACGGAATTCGAGCCTGCGCGATCGGGTTGGGGCATGCCGCCTCACTCTACGATGATTCTGACGCTTGCCAGGTCCAGTTCCCGAAACCCAGCGGACGGTGCTAGGCTGGGCAGACACTCACGGAGACGCAGACACATGAAGCGACTGGGTGCGATGGACGCGGCATTTCTCTACATGGAGACGGCGAACGCGCCCGCGCATGCCGCTGCGCTGCAGCTCTTCGAGCCGCCCGCGGACGGCCGTAATTTCTACGACGCATTCCGCTCTCACCTCATCACGCGCATCCCGCTCCTACCGCATCTGCACCAGCACCTGCACGAAACGCCGATGGGCCTCGATCACCCGGTCTGGGTAGCCAACAGCAATGTCGACCTGCACTACCACCTGGGGCACGAGCGGCTGGAGCCGCCTGGAACGATCGATCAGCTCACCGCCCTGGCCGAACGGCTCTATCCACCGCTGCTCGACCGATCCCGGCCGCTCTGGCAATACACCGTGATCGATGGACTAGCCAGCGGCCAGGTGGCGCTATTCATGAAGGCCCACCACGCGTGCATGGACGGCATTGCCGCCCAGGCGACCTTCGACACGTTTTTCAGCGCAACACCCGACCCGGAGCCGACTCCCCGCGTACGGCCCATCCCCTCCGAACGCGAACCGGGATTCTTCGAGCTGCTGCGCGACGCCTATGGACATCTCGCCGAGCAGCCCCGTCGGACATTGCGGGCACTTCCGGAGGCCGCTCGGGCACTCGCGAAGCTGGGCGCGCGCTCACTGGAGGGCAATGCTCCCCCGGCACCGCGTACACGCTTCGACGTGAATGTCTCGAACGAGCGGCGCTTCGCGGTCACCTCGCTATCGCTGGCCCGCGTGCGGACGGTTGCGAAGGCGCGTGGCGTGACGATCAACGACGTGATCATGGCGCTATGCGGCGGTGCTCTGCGTCGCTATCTCGCGGGCAAGGGTGAACTGCCCGATGAGACGCTGGTCGCCTTCGCACCGGTCTCGGTCCGCGCTTCAGACGACGACGTCGCGAGCAACCAGGTGATCGGGATGATGACGCCGCTCGCGACGGATATCGAAAACCCGCTCTCGAGGCTCGACGCCGTGCACGAAGGTGCGACGAACGCGAAGGCCCAACTCGAGGACATCAAGGGTCTCGTGCCTACGGATTTCGCCATGCCCGGCGTGGCAGCTCTGGTCCCGGGCATCTTCCAGTTGATGTCGAACCTCCACGTCCAGGAGCGCATGCCGCCGCTCTACAACGTCGCTGTGTCCAACGTTCCAGGGATTCGACACCCTGTCTACATGAGCGGAGCGCGAATGGTCGCCGAATACCCCATGTCGATCGTCCAGGACGGCGCCGCGCTCAACATCACGGTGATGGGAGTCGAGGATGCGCTCGACGTCGGAATCGTTGCATGTGCTCGAGCGGTTCCCGACGTGAACGTGATCCGGGACCTGCTGGCCGATGCCTTCGTCGAGCTCGAGGCCGCGGCGCGGACCTGATGGTCCGTCCCTTGATCGAAGCGGCCCCTCCAAGCCACCAGAGAACCCTGAATCTCGAGACTTTGCGTCCCTTCTTGACCCGATTGACCTCGCACCGAATCGCGATCGGATTTCCGAACGAATGACGCCGCATCCGTTTGAACCCAGATCTACGGCGCACCTATCGCGACTCACCCGGGCGACGTACGGCTTTGGCTCCGTCTCGGAAGGAATCAAGATCGCGGCGTTCAACACGTTCTTGCTCTTCTACTTCAATCAGGTGCTCGGCCTCTCGGGGACACTGAGTGGCATCGCGATCTTTCTCGCACTCTGCGTCGACGCGGTCACCGATCCGCTCGTCGGCTCCCTCTCCGACAATCTCCACCATCGATACGGCCGTCGACATCCCTTCATGTACGCATCGGCGTTGCCCCTGGGAGTCAGCTTCTGGCTCCTCTTCACGCCCCCGGATGGAATCGGAGAGTACGGGCTCTTCGCCTGGTTCCTGACTTTTGCCGTTCTCGTACGCGCATCCTACACGCTCTACTCGATTCCGAGCAACGCCATGGCGGCCGAGCTCACGGAGAACTACGACGAGCGAACGACCCTCGTCACCTGGCGCTGGCTCTTCGCGATGCTAGGGGGAGGAATATTCTCGCAGGTCGCGTTTCGGGTCTTCTTCGTATCTACCGAGGCCGGCGTAGACGGGCGCCTGAATGCAGATGCTTACGGCAATTTCGCCGTGTCGGGCGCGCTGGCAATGGTCTTGGCCATCGTGGCATGCACGGCCGGAACACATCGACTAATCCCTTCGCTGCACTCCCCGCCAGTTGCATCGCCCTTCTCATCGAGACGATTCAAGACTGAAATCACGGAGGTCTTCAGGAATCGATCCTATCGGATGCTAGTGATCGGCTCGCTCTTCTCATCCGTCGCTGGCGGCTTCACAGGTGTCGTCGGCCTCTACGTAAACACCTATTTCTGGGGCCTAAGTGCCGTCGAGATCGCCAATCTCGGAATATTCATGATCATCGCCGTTGTACTCGGACTCGGGCTCGCACGGCCCGTCACCTCCGCTTTCGGCAAACGGCGCGTCGCAGTCGCGTTGTCGACCTTCGGAATTTTCTTCGGCCCGCTGCTGATCTACCTGCGCCTCCTCGGCCTGCTTCCGCCCAACGGACACCCCGCGATTCTTCCCCTGATCATCATTCATGCCGTGATCATCGCGACCGTGGTCATCATCATCGGAATTGCAATCGGGTCGATGATTGCGGACTCGGCCGACGAGAACGAACTCGTGACAGGAAAACGCCAGGAGGGTCTCTTCGCGTCCGCGATCGCCTTCACGACGAAGGCCACCTCGGGCATCGGTGGACTACTCGCCGGAACGGCGCTCGACCTCATCGAATTCCCCACCCAGGCGGCATCGGCGTCCGTCCCTCCGGAGAAGCTCTTTGCTCTCGGCCTCGCCGTCGGCCCGGTCGAGATGCTGCTCTACCTGCT
This sequence comes from uncultured Myxococcales bacterium, assembly GCA_965603475.1. GTDB lineage: Bacteria > Myxococcota_A > UBA9160 > UBA9160 > UBA4427 > UBA4427. Next base: position 70,140 of record CBFDDD010000008.1, on the reverse strand, counting down.
CTCCCTATCATTCCTGCGCAACTATCGGCTGACTCGCGCGCGACACTCGGAAATATTGCAAGAGCTCGCGGCGCGCAAACGATCCGAATAGCCTTCGCGCTTGCTTATTCTTCTGGCCGTTCGAGTTCTTCGAAGGGCGTACCCGACCAGCTCTCATCGAGATGGAAGCCCTTCCACGCGCTGGTCGGCGGGTGATTCGTGATTCCGTAGAGACGACTCTTTTGGAAGGACGAGCCGCCGTCGATCGCGATCGTCTGGCCGGTCGTGAAGGCCGAGGCAGGAGAAAGCAGAAAGATCGCAGCCGCGGAGACCTCACTCTCCGTGCCGAGGCGTGCCGCCGGGATACGCTTCGCGCCCCGGACTGCGGATTCCTGAACCTCTTCGGGATAGGTCAGCATCCCCTTCGAAAGAATCGTGCCCGGTGCGACGCAATTCAGCCGGATATCGAATCGTGACCACTCGAGCGAGAGAGTGATCGTCATATTTTCGATCCCTGCGCGCGCCGCGGCACTATGCGCCATCCCGACATAACCGTTCCGAACGTCCGCGAGCATATTCACGATCGTGCCGCCGTGTTCCTTCATCGACGCATCGAAGACAGCGCGAGTGACCCGAAACGTCCCATTGAGGTTCAGGTCGACCACCTTCTGCCAGGCGCTCTCGCTGATCTTCTCTGCGCGGGCCGAGAACTGGCCGCCCGCATTATTGAAGAGGCCATGAAGCACGCCGACGCGTTCGCGCATCCGGGCGACCGCCTCTTCGACCGAGTCGCCGTCTCGTAGATCCATGGACTCGAACTCGCAGAGCCCACCGTCCGAACGAATTTCTTCCGCCGTCTCGCCCAGGACTTCCTCGCGTCGACCGCTGATCACGACGGTCGCGCCGAGACTCGCTAGTTCGTGTGCCGTGCAACGCCCGATCCCGGTTCCGCCCCCCGTAATCAATACGGTCCTGCCTTTGAAGAGATCCGGTCGGTAGATACTGTCGAAGCGAGTCATCGTTCCCCCAAATGAGCGGGATACAGTACACGAGCCGACGAATGATGGTCGAGCGTCGAGAGGCCACGCGGTTTCGCAGACGGACGCCGTCCGACTTCGCGGCGCGTCAACAGTTCGTAGCCCAATCGGGAAAGCGCCTACCGATCAAAACCCCTGCTGCATTCGCGGTTCGAGATGGCACTCAGCTGCCTGACCCAGTCAGGCGGAACGGTCTAGATCGAACCGAGAAACATCAAGATCTCGGCGGTGGTTCGCTCTGGATCTTCGATCGCGAGCATGTGCCCCAAGCCGTCAAGCGTGACGTGCTTGACCTTCGGCAGGCAACGCGCGAGCAAATTGCTGGGCTCGGTGAACATCACGTCGAATTCGCCCAACATCACCAGATTGGGGCATTGAATCTGGCGCAATTCGCTCACCCTTGGATTCGGGTCGTCATAGAACGAGCGTATGAAATCCACATAGTAGGCGGGATTTCCTGTTGAAATGATTTCGCTCGCCCATTTCCAACAACGATCTGGGTCGGGTGTACTCAAGCCTCGCCCATCAGCGCGTTCACTGTGCTCTGCATTCGCTCCCGGCGGCGCGCACGGTGCTGCGGGGATCGCTGCCCTACGGTCCGTCCGGCGACGTCGACACAGGCATGTTCAAGCTGTTGCGCAAAAGTCGGGTCGGTGATCGCGGCATGGCCGTCATCGATACAAAAGATCCGGACATCGCGGATCTCGAGGGCCTGGAACATCTGCCCCTCCGGAATAACCGCACGATCCTCGGTCGTGACGACGATCGACGTCGGGACATCGATGTCGCGGATCCAATCGTTGGCGTTGTAGCGACCGAGCGCGACCCCCGCTTCGAAGAGCATGCGCAGGTCGTGTCGACTCATCTCGCCGAGAGCAAAGTAGACGTCGAGGGGCGGTTCTTCGCGCTCGAAGGTTCGCACGAGGGCGCCGGCGATCGTGGCCGGGACGCAGGTCGCGAGTTGGCCGACCCGTGCCGTGCCTGCGACGACCGACAAAAGAGATGTAAACGCCGCGCGACCGATGAGCCCTGCTGATACCGGCTCGCCAGAGGTCGCGCAGAGGACGAGTCCCGCCACCTTCGCCGGATGACGTCGCCAGAGCAGCTGCGCGACCGGTCCGCCCATCGAATATCCGACTGCGATCGCGGAGTCGATATCGAGGGCGTCGAGCAGCGCCGCGGCATCGTCGGCGCAGTCCTCGAGCCGGAACGGGCTCCAGCCTCGAATGCCGCGACCGTGCCCCCGCTGATCGGGCGCGATGACCCGGAAATGCCGACTCAGGGATTCGAAGGTCGCTCCCCAATTGAGTCCACCACTGGCAAACCAACCGTGCAGCAGCAGCACGACCGGCGCCCCGGGCGGCCCGGTAAGCTCGCGAAAGAAGATTCGTCCACGTCCGCGCAGGCGGATTCGCTGCCCGGGCGGGAGAAGCGTTTCCGCGTCGTGCGAGTCTTCGTTCTCCGCATCCGACCTGGAATCCGCCGGCTTGTCGCTCGTACGTCGACTCGATCGTTTGGTCTGCTCGCGTTCTCTCTGAGTCACACTCTCTCACCCCTGGCGGCGCAGGCTATCGCTCGCACCTTGGTTTCGCTGCAGGCGAATCCCGCATGGGTCGCGTGGAGCTCAGAATTGCGGCTCGGCGCGCGCCCAACGGGTCGACACGCGGAACCCTGCAACCGATCGCTGCGTGCCCGATTTCTAACCCGTCAGCAGGATCCGGACTCGAGAGGCTTCTAGACTAAGAGAGGAAATTCGGGGTCCATGACCCAAAGGAGCGTGTCATTGCCAACTTCCGGGTGCGATTGGGCGGGAGGCGGCTACGGTCTGTCGTGCCTTGCGTTCGTTTAAAACGGCGAGAGCAGACATGTCAAAACACGGTAGTTATCGGAGACGTCACATGATGTTGAAAACTGGACTGACCTTCCCTTGCGGGATTTGTGGCTTGCGCCGCCCTGCTCCTGCTTACGGCGGCCACCTGGTCGCCCACCAAGGCTGTCCCCCAATCCGAACTGAACGTGTACTACCCCGGCACCGAGGATCTCAAGCCGGACGAGATGCGGGTCGTTGCCCTGGGCACGGGCATGCCGAGTGCTCGTCCCAAACAGGCCGCGGCCTGCTGGCTCGTCGAGCTGGGCAACGGAGATAAGTTCCTCTTTGACCTCGGAAGCGGCTGCCACGAACGGCTCGCAGCCCAGAAGATCCCCTACGACTACCTGGACAAGGTTTTCATCGGACATCTACACGTCGATCATATGGGAGACCTGCCCACTTTCTGGCTCGGCGGCACGGTCATGAACCGCCTCACCCCGCTCCGGGTCTGGGGTCCGAGCGGGGGCACGCCAGAATACGGCACTCAACACGCGCTCGATCTGATGAAGAAGATGTACGTCTGGGACATCGCAACCCGCTCGGGTGTAGTCGACTTTCGAGGAGGAGCGCTGGAGATCAACGAATTCCCGTTCGACGGTGTAAACAAGGTGATCTACGAGGAGAACGGCGTGGTTGTCCGCAGCATTCCGGCAGTCCACGGCCTGGATGGCGCGGTGAGCTTCATCCTTGAGTGGAATGGGCTCAAGTTCGTCTATGGGAGCGATACGATCCCCAACAAGTGGTATGTCGAGCATGCCAAGGGTGCGGATATTGCCATCCACGAATCCTTTCTCCCGCCCACCCTTCTCGTGACGAAACAGGGGTTTGCCCCGATGGAAGCACTCATGGTTGGCACGCAGGGCCACACCTCGCCGGAGCAGTTTGGCAAGGTGATGTCGCTGGTAAAGCCGCGTCTCGCCGTCGGCTACCACTTCTACAACGATTTCGACACCGAGCCTGAGGTTCGCAAGCGAGCCCGAAAGACCTACGACGGGCCGCTCGATCTCGCTCTCGACTACATGGTCTGGAACGTCACCAAGGACGACATTCGGGTGCGGATGTCCGCCATCGACGAAGAGGTCTGGCCGAGCCCAGCGCTCAAGAAAAAGAACCCGCCGGATACCTCGAAGGCGATCGCGTTCTCGAAGTTCACGATTTCCGGCGTGATCGCCATGCCGGAGGTCTTGGAACCGATCTACGACGAAATCAACGAAAAGTACGGAACCCACGTCGAACCGATATTCAAGTAGGCGCCGCAACTCCGATACGCCGATGCTTCAACCCACGGAGCGGACAGCGGATAGAAATTCCAGGAGCCCCACTTCGATAACAAGCGTCGAGATACCACAGCCGCCTGGCGCGATACCGATCCTGCGCTCTGCAAAATACATTAGGCCGACCGTTCTCGATCGAGTTCAGAGTCCGGCACGGCTGTGTCGTATCACCGCCACCACAGACTGACAGACGCCTGCTCAGCTCGAATGGTGACGCGGATGGAATTCGAAGCTGCGGTCTTCGGCTTCCCGAACCGAGCGTGGCTCGAGTCGAATCCTTCGGCGCATCAGAGCCGCCAAGCTCAACAGGGCCGTGGCAGCGAGCACCTCTGACGCGGGTTCCGGAACATCGATCACCATCAGGTAGGAATCAACGTGTAAGAAGGAAAGGTCCTCGTTGAGGGCGTTCACGAAGGGGAGCCCGCCGATGTTCGCGGAGATGTCCCCCGCCGCGTAGATGAATTCGCCCGACGCGTCGACGCTGGCGCTCGGCGCGGAGAAGCCCGGCGTCTCCGTGAGAAAGAGAATCTCGGCGCCATCGGCCGAAAATAGGCTGACGAACCCATCGCCGAATGTCGCAACGGGGTCGACCGGGGTCAGGTTGCCTAGCCCCGCCACCACGGCTCGACCGTTGCCGTCGAGGTCGAGATCTGTCGGCGTGCTGTTGGTGCTCTGTGCGGTTCCAATCAGCGTGGACCAGACGAGATTCGAACCATCCGGTTCGAGCTTCGTCAGAGCACCACCCCCCTGATCGGAGGCGGGCACGTGAATGAATGCGCCCTCCGTCGTGATCCAGCCGGCCTTCACCTTGGCGAGCAGGTAGGCGCTGCCCGCGCTGTCCACAGCCAGGTCGCCTACTCGATTGGTGCAGCAGGCGTTGAAGTCAAGCGGGCCAACCAGGGTCGAATACACGAAGTCGCTGCCATCCGGTGCGATCTTCGAGACGAAGGCCATCGCGGGCGGATCACTGTTCGGCGTGCCGGGATACGCGTCGATGAAGCTTCCCGATGTGAGCTGGAAGTCGCCAGAGGACGTCGTGCCCCCCACATAGGCCGCGCCCTCTGAATCGACATCGATGCCATAGACGAACTCGTCGAGTCCGCCGCCCAGGAAGCCCGACCATACGAGGTTTCCCGTCGAGCCGATCTTCATCGCCCAGGCGTTTTGTCTCTTGATTGAATCTGAGCCGAAGACCGGCGCTTCACCGAAGGATCCGACGGTGGTGGGAAAGGTGTCTTCGATGGCGTCTTCGCTAACGCCCTCTGCGTCACTCGTGCCCGCGTAGTAGCAGGCTCCGGTCGAATCAGCGGCGACCGCGACGCCGCGGTCGCTCGTGTCGATGCGCGTCCCGGCACCATTGCCCCGTCGCCCGCGAAGCACCGTGGAATAGAGCAGCGCGCCTGTTGAATCGAAGCGGGCGGCGTAGGCATTGGTACCGGGGTGCGTGCCGATTTCCTGAATCGGATTCATCAACGGAAAGTCCGTCGCGCTGGTCATGCCGGTCACGCAGACCGCCCCACCTGGATCCACAGCGATGGCCCAGGCCTCTTCCCCGGACGCGGTCCCACCGAAGTAGGTTGCGTAGACCATCTCAGGCTCGACCGTATCGATCCTGGCGATAAAGGCATCGCTCTGCCCGCCGTTCGAGGCCGGACCGACGTCATCGGCCGCGCCCGGAGTCGTTGGAAAGTCAGCCGAGCGGGTCGTCCCGAAAAGGTAGGCGAAGCCTTCTTCATCATTCGCAACCGAGAAGCTCGCCTCGTTGCCCGTTCCGCCAACCAGCGTGGAGAACACGATCTCCGCAGTGGGATCGATCACCAGCGTACGGCTCGCGTCGTAGTCTTCGACCTCGATGCGCAGCAGGACGCCATCGAGAACGAAGCGTCCCGCGACTGCGTGCCGCTCTCCACCGTGCTCTTGATAAATGGCGGGAATACCCAGCGCGAAACGCACCGGACCGGCATCGATCTCAACGCGATCGTCGCCTTCGAGGCGCAGCGCGTCGGCACCCTCCACGCCTAGCACGATGGCGCTCGCGTCTGCGTGAGGGGCGACCTCGAGGTCGAACTCCAAGTGACCTTCGCGCCCGTAGTGGACAGCGTCGATCCCCTCGTAGACGTCGGCCTGGCGCACCCTTCGATAATTGGGGACGGCCACGCGCCATTGCCGCGGGTCGTTGCCTCGGTAGTGATTGCTGAGGCCCGCCACCATCTCGCCGCGCAGCTCGCCCTCTCCGCGCCCGCCCACGAAGAACAGACGCAAGGGCTCGCGCGCGCCGGGGGCGTGGAGCTCGACCCGGTTGGGTGCAATGACGACGGCGTGGCTCGCTGTCCTGGCGACGAAGCGAGCGACCTCACCCTCCTGGGCTTCAAAGCGCAAAGGCAAATGGTCTCGCGCGGCTCCCAATGCCGGGGCGGCGGTCAACGCCCCGACCAGACCCGTCTTCAAGACTAGAATCAAAACCAGAACCAGACTCGACCTCGTCATGCGTCGCTCCTAGAGTGCCCCCGTCCCATGAGTATGGCGTAGACAGCCGTCAAGAACGATCGATCGCCAGAGGTTGCGGTGTTGGGCGGGACGAGGTGTAGATCTCGGGCAGCGGCGATATGGGCGACAACTACAGCGGGGAGGGTAGGCCTCACTTTGAGGACCGCGCCCGCGTACCCAGTGACGTCAGAAATCCGGAGGGGAGCGAATCGATCGCGTCGCCAGGCCAGTGAAAATGTGCAAAATTATGGGTGGCGCTTGGAGCCAGCCATGCACCGGGCGGCGCCGCAATGGCCCGGTGTTAGAGGATTGCCATGTTGAAGACTGTGCGAACCATGATTCCTGCCCTCCTGATTGCCATCGCATCGTTCTCATCGCCTGCCATAGCCGACGACGACGCGGAAAATGGCATCCAGATGGCGGCGGGAAGATGGATCTTCGATGTTCAAATCCAGATGCCGATGAAGACCGAACCCGCCTCCCAGAAGCTCCAAACCTGCGTGACGGACGAGCCCATTACGGCAGAGACACTCATGCCCTGGGCCGAATCCCAGGGATGCAAGATCAGGAGTGTCAAGGCGATCGACAATGGACTCAAGTGGAAGCTCCGCTGCAGCGTCAACGGTCAGAAGTCCCGGGGCAAGGGCGAGTTCACGGTCGATGGAGATCGCGGAGCGGGAAAGGCGCGAGTCAATTTTGAGATGGGCGGTCGGCGAATGGCCGTCATTACGAAGTGGGATGCGATTCGGCTGGGCGAGTGTTCAACAGGGTCCGTCGCGGACCCTGCACCGCCGGAAGCGTCCGATGACACAGACTAATATCTCCAGTCGCCTCTGGGTTCTCGATCGCAGGCTGTTCGTGTTGGAATTAGCCAGCATCTTCTGATCGCAGATCCAGAGTGTGGCGGAATGTCGATGATCACTTTGCGCGGTTCATCTCATCTACGATTTCCCAATCGCCGCCCAATGATCTCCGCATGTGTTTGTCGTGCATAAGGTCGCCCTCGATCTTCTGATCGTGCTCGCCGGCATCTGGCTGGTCGCTGTGACCCTTCGTCCGCTCGGCCTGCCAACCGTCATGGGTGAGCTGATCGTCGGCGTGGTTCTGGGCCCGGCCGTGTTGGGATTCATCGAACCGGGACCCGAGCTCCAACTACTAGCTGAAATCGGCATATTCTTTCTGATGTTTCACGCTGGGGTCGAGACTCAACCGCTCGAATTCTACGACGCCCTGAAGCGCTCGATGGGGGTCGCCGTCGTCGGGGCCATTGTGCCTTTCGCCGTCAGCTTCGGCGTCGCCTGGTCCTTCGGCCTGGATCTCGTCGGCGCCACTTTCGTCGGTCTCACGATGACGGCGACCGCTGTCGTCATCACCCTCAAGAGCCTCAAGGATCTCGATCTCGCCAACACCCGTGTGGCGCGCGTGATCGTGGCCAGTTGCGTCATCGACGACCTCTTGACCCTCGTCTTCTTTGGTCTCGTGATCGGCGTGCTGTCGGGGGGAGAGTTCGAGCCGATCAACGTCGTCATTACATTGGGCAAGGTCGTCGGCTTCTTTGCCGTCGCGATCCTGCTTGGACGTTTCGTCTATCCCCGGCTATCGCTGCCATTCCGATCCGAAGGCGGCAAGGGCTTTACCTTCGTTCTGATGACGGCGATTGGCGCGGGTCTCTTCGCAGAAGCCATCGGTCTTCACATGATCCTGGGCGCTTATCTGGCTGGTCTCTTCTTCGAAGAGAAGGTCGCGCATCCGAATCTGGTCCGGATCGTCAAAGACCGCGCCTACGGTATCGCCTATTCGTTTCTCGGCCCGATCTTCTTCATCTCGCTCGGCTTCTCCATCACCTTCGACATCAGCGCCTCGACCGTCGGACTCATCGCCCTGCTCACGATCGGTGTGATCGTCGGACAGATTCTGAGCGCCGGCGGCATGGCGCTTCGCATGGGGCTGCCCTCGCTCGAAGCGCTGACTATCGGCGTCGGCATGTGCGGGCGTGCGGAATTGGCCTTCATCCTCGCTTCACTCGCCCTGGCCCAGCAAGCGATCGGTCAACCGATCTTCACCGCGCTGATCTTCACGGCCTTCCTTCTCAATCTCTTTACACCCCTGGCGTTGAAAGGCTGCGCCGTGATGCTCGAAGGGAAGGCTGCTCCCCTCGCCGACGCAACGAGCGGAATCCTCCAGGTCGAACCCTTCGGCGCTCCCCTAATCGAAAAGCGTTATGCCGGCCAGCTACTTCACGAGTTGCCGGACGCAACCGGAGCGGTCGTCATCTACGGATACGGTCCCGAGGTCGACAGCTTGATGGGAGAGCTCGAAAGCCGAGGCGTCCCGATGATCGTGATCGAAGAGGACGAGACGGTCGCGCGACGACTGCAGGCTCGAGGCGAATGCGTCATACACGCTTCCCTGACAGAGAGTGGTCTTGACCTGCAACCGCTCACACGGGCGCGAGCAGTCGTGGCCAACGGCGAGGACGAACAGGACGCGCTGCTGGCCATGAGTGCCAGAGAACTCGGCTTCAACGGCCCCATCATCGCCCTCATCAAGAACCCTCGGAGACGCGCGCCGATGCAGCTCGCCGGTGCGACGGCCGCATTCACACCCAACCATGTCCTGGCCGCCGCGATCGCCGCCCGCGCCAGTTCCCGGATCGGGCCGAGAATCACGGGCGTACAGCCGCTCGCCCAGCTCCTCGAGGTGGCCGAAGTCCGCATCCATGAAGAGAGCCCCCTCGCCCACAAGACCATCGCAGAATCCGGAATTCGCGTCGGCACCGGGGCGCATATCGTGGCGCAATAGATCGACGACAGACTTCATTCGCCACCTTCGGCCGATCAGATGATCCAGCCGGGGATGATCCTGGTGGCGGCCGGTCCGCCCGACAGCATCCGTCGATTGAGCGAAATCGCCCACCCGATTACCAACGCAGGCACGATCGTCGTGGCCGGCTACGGGGACGTGGGAAGCAAGCTCGTCGAAATGCTGAATGATGCCGGTGAAGACGTGTGCGTCATCGACCCGACGGAGCAGCCCGGGGTCACGCTCGTCGGAGACGTTCTCGACAACCGGGTTCTGGAACGGGCCGGAGTGAAGACCGCCCGAGTCCTCATCCTCGCGTGCGACAACGACAGCGCCACATTGCTCGTTGCGACCGTCGCACGAAGCTTCGCACCCGACGTCCCCATCATCGCCTGCGCTGCCCACGTGGAAAATGTCGGCCGCATCCAGCAGGCGGGCGCGGACTTCGCGCTATCAGTGAGTCAAGTCGCGGGACAACTGCTCGCCCATCATATTCTAGGGGAGATGGTCTCGCAGCAGCCTCGCGTCAAGCTCGTCAAAGTCGCCGCGGGTCGATTGACCGGTCAGCATCCCCTGAGATCCCAGATGCGAGAGCGCACAGGCTGCACGGTGATCGCCGTAGAGCGAGCAGGCGAGGTCATCATGGACATCCCCACCTCCTTCGTTCTCTCCGAGGAAGACGCTCTCTACATCTGTGGCACTCTCGATGCCTTCGACCGATACAATCGAGAGTTTCCGGAATAACAGTCAAACTGCCTGACTGGGTTCATTCCTCGAGGCCTCTGCACGCGCATTGAGCGCGGCTCGGGTCTGGGCATGCCGCTTTCGATCGAGATTGTAATGTCTCAAGTAGAGCGTTCCGGTGCCGACCAACACCGCGATCAACAACCCGCTTACGAGCCCGAGCTGCGTGCCGGCACTTGCGGGTGCCTGGAGGGGAGCGACACCCTTCGTTAGGCCGACAAATTCGTACAGAATGCCTCCGAGTGCCGCACCGACCCCATTGGCGACCTTGGTTGCAAAGGAATGCGCACCAAAGAAGATCCCCTCGCGGCGAATCCCGGACTCGAGTTCATCTTCGTCCGAGACGTCCGCCATCATGGAGCCACTCAGGACGAGTGTCGCCGCAACGCCGAAGGCCGTCAGGATGGAAAAACTGACATAGGCGATCGTATGAGCGGTGGTGTCCTCTGCGGGAAAATATCCGGTCGCTTTCAGCAACGGCCCCGCGGCTGCGAAGAAGGTGTACCAGCCCATGCCGATCAGGAACGCCGGCTTCTTGTCCGTGCGCGCCGCCAGGGCACGCCAGAACCCGATGCCCCCGAGAATTCCCAGTGTCAGGCTCAGACCTGCAATCCCCTGCACTTCGATGCTCACGTGCCAGAAGTAGAGGGCGAGATGAGTCTGCATTGCACTCGAGAAACCCCAGGACAGCGAACAAAGCGTCAAGCCAATCACGAGCGCTCGGAATGCAGGGATACGCAGCGTTGCCGCGAGATCTCCGAGTGCAGTTTGAAGTAGCGATTCCTCCTTCTCTCGTCTCGGGGGTGTGACGAGTCGAGGGATTGCCCCAAGCGTTCCGAAATCCGAGATCAGAACGATCAACAGGGCGGCAAGGCCCGAAACCAGGCCGTAGAACTCGTACGGATCCGGGTTCAGCCGAATGTCGGAATGGGCCGGCGACTCGTGCGCCGCGAGCAGAATGAAGTAGAAGGAAATGATCGAAGCACTTCCGATGATACCGGCAACGGAACGCGCCGTGACGACGCGAGTCCGCTCGTCGTAGTCGTTGCTCAGCTCCGCGCCCAACGCCATGTGCGGAACGTGAAAGAGCGTGATGGCGGCACGGATCATGACCACGACCACGAGGAGCCAGAGAAAGAGTTCCGTCTGCCCCGATACGAACTCGGGCGGACGAAAGGCCAGAATCAATCCGCCGCCGAGGGGAATCGCTGAGGAAAAGAGGTAGGGATGTCGTCTTCCCCATCGGGAATGAGTTCGGTCGCTCGCCACCGCGATCAACGGATCCGTCACGGCATCGAAGATGAAGCCGATCATCAGTGCCAGGCCGGCAAGCTGCCCAGAAAGGCCGAGGACCGAGGTGTAATAGAAGAGCAGCAGCGACGTCAGCAGATAGTTGGCGATGCCTTCCGCGGCCTGCCCCGTACCGTATGCATAAACCAGAGTATGAGGGAGAGGAGACGCGCCTGAAGGCGGGCCGAATCCAGAGGCTTCGTCTTCTGTAGCCGTCATCGTCTGCTATTTCCCTCCCACGCGGATCCTACACCGCACGTCGCAGCCGTGAATCGGGGGTAGGAGTCGCCCTGCATATGTGCTTTGCTTGCATTCGATCTAATTCTCCGAACTGCCGAAGGTTCCCATCCATGTCCGAATTTAATTACGACGATGTTACAGAGTATCCACTCGACCCCGAGCTGTTGGAGGAGATTCTTCGCAAACAGATTGAATGCACGTTTATCTGGGGGCCCAAAACGGGCTGGGCTGTGGGCGTGCTCATGACCTACCTGTGGAAGGATGGCAGCTTCTGGGTGAGTGCGACGAGCCAACGGAAAAGAATCTCCGCGATCCGTCGTGATCCTCGTGTCTCGGTCGTCGTTTCGAGCCATGGAACCGATCTCGGGCCCGCCAAGGGCATAACGGCCAAGGGACGGGCCATCATTCATGACGACCCCGAGACGAAGAAATGGTTCTTCCCGGCGTGCGCCGCCGTCAATATTCCCACGCCTGGAAAGCTCCAGGACGCTTTCGCTCAGATGATGGACACCGAAAAACGTCTCGTCATCGAAGTCGTCCCCGAGCAGTGGATCACCTTCGACGCGGGAAAGATGATGCTCGCATCGGTCGAAGCCTGGCGGCGGGACGGAATCATCGACTGACCCGAGTTCTCGGCCTCTTGGGCGTCGCCTCGGGCCACGCTGATTCATGCGTCGGCGCCCCGCTTCACGGATTCGGCGCGAGGGGCAGGAAGCGTCCGGGGAAGACGCCGTCGATGCGATTTCCATCGCGTACGACGACCTCGCCCGAAACGAGCACGTGTTCGATGCCCAGTGCGGTCTGATACGGATTCTTGTAGGTGGCGCGATCGAGAACACGTTCGGGATCGAAGATCGTCAGGTCAGCGTCGGCGCCCACTTGAACGCGCCCCTTCTTCTTGAACTCGGGAAACGCTTCTTCCAGGCGTTGCGCGGGCAAGAGCGTCATCTTGGCAATCGCCGTGTCGAGGTCGATCAGTCCCGCTTCGCGAACGTAGCGACCGAGGATGCGCGAGAATGCGCCGTTGTGCGGCGCTACTTTGCTCTCCTTGGTGATCATCGGCAGTAGATCACTCACGACGATGACCCCGGGTTCGACCAGCGCCGTGCGCGTCCAATCTTCCTCGAGGTAGTGATGGATGACTTGACCGTCGGGGTACTTTTCCCGGTACTCCTCCCACATCGACTCGGTAAACCTTTCACCGGTTGCCGCCCATTCGACGTCGGCGTAGTCGATGTCGAAAATCGTGCGCCAATCACGACCGAAAACCGCCGACGAAATCAGCGCAGAGCCCGCGTTGTAGGGCAGGACTTCGGTGGTGACGTCGACTCCTTTCTCTCGCGCTGCGCGGATCTCAGCCAGGAAGAGCGCCGTGTTCCGCATGGCATTATGCGAGAGATGACAAATGTGGACGGGGGCGCCGGTCTCTTCTGCCAGCTCGAGCGCTTCGCGGAGCCCAGAGGGATCGCCATTGATGCCCCGCCGGACGTGAATGAAGAGCGGGACCTTCCGCTCGCCCGCCACCTCGAAGACCATGCCGAGTTCATCGCGATCCACGGCTTCGCTGAAATAGTCAAGGGGAACGCCGATCCCGAGCCCGCCCCCGTCGAGACCTTCGTGAAGCATCGCGCGCATCCGATCACGTTCACGCGGTGTGGCGCGCTCGACGAAGACCTCGTCTGGGGTCTCGAAGAGCGATCGCATTGCCGTCCAATACCCCTTGAGTCCAACCGGTCGAGGCTTGCCGATGATCACGTGAGCCTGCCGAAGGCCCATCTTGGTCTCCAGCCGAATCGACCCGAAGCCGACCGAAGCGCCATAGTGGATGGGCGCCTTGCCGCGGATGTCCGGCGCAAAGTCGCGCACGGGATAGGCTCCAGCTTCGAGTTCGAGGGCGGTCGTCACGCCATCCATCAGCTGGTAGTGCTGTCCCAACTGGGTTGGCGAATGGGTATGAAGGTCGATGAAACCCGGGGCGACGACCAAACCCGTGACGTCGATCTCGACACGACCCGACAGGGCTTCGGACGAGATTGCAGCGATCTCGCCTCCTTGAACGGCGACATTCAATATGGCATCGGTTCGGCTTTCGGGGTCGATGACACGGCCGCCCCGCAGAACCAGATCGTAGGGGTCGGCAGCGGCTGGAAATGCGCCCCACGAGCAAAGAAGCACAACCGCCAGCAGTCGGCGACGTCCGTTCATCACGAATTCTCCTTGTCGATGCTTCGTTCCTCTTCGACGATGTCATCGTGGGTCATAGCGGGAGGACCGGCGACTGCACTGACGAATCCAATCTTCAAGGCTACTCCTCGATCTTCGAAAGGAGGCGATGAACCGCAACCGATCAAAACGCATCGGAGCCTAGAATCGCTTTTCGACTCCCACGCTAGGCACCGGGTCACGCCATTCCTCCCCTGGCTCTCTCTCCACCTGGACACCGCCCCGCACGCTCGCGTCGCCTCCGACATCTACAGAGACGCCCGCGTCCGTCCGCTCCCGGACGCGGGACCCGTCCGGATCGATCTCGGCCGCATCCCGCAGCCTGCGAACATCGACACGAAGACGAGCCGCCTTTCTCTCCTCCTCGGCCTGCGGGTCTGAATCCGAGCCGGGTGTTGCCAATTCGGCGTGGGAACGCGTCACGGATTCAGGAAGCCGCATCAGGTTTTCGAGCGGAGGATCGTCGGGCGGCGGAGCTTCGGGTGCTGAAACCGGCGGAGAATCGGACGGCTCAGTCGGCGAAGAGACGAGCGGCTCGTTCGCGAGCGGCGACGAAGGTGCCTCAATGTTCGCTTCGCCTTCATGCGACGAAACGCTGATTTCCGATTGCGACTCGGTTGGGTGGTGTTCGATTCCTTCGCGATCGCGGCATGCCAGCCCGAGCAGGGGAGCCAGCAATGAGACCATCAGAACGAGCTTCAATCGATATTGAAGGCCTGACCGAACATCAGGGTCGCGGTCAAATATTCGGCCGAAATAGGACGGGTCCAAACCATGTCACCCCGGGGCAAGCAAAGCGTCGCGTCCCCTCCCCCGAAGCATAGACAAATCCAGACGGCAGTCAGAGAAACACTGCCGTTCGCATTGGATTTGAATGAAGGGGTACTGTCTGCCCGAGCCGCTCCCCGGTTAGGACGCCTAATCCCGGATTGCGGGTCCCATCGATCGATGCGACCGTTTCCCCATGGAACAGGACGAAATCGACATCTTCTCGCCCGCCTTTCAGGAGGATCCCTACCCTTCCTACGCGCGACTCCGCACCGAAGCGCCGGTCTACCACGAGCCGCGCTATGGCGTCTATGCCCTCACGCGTTTCACGGACGTCGATGAAACACTGCGCGATCACGAGACCTTCCGAAGCGGAGCAGGACCCGCGCCGATGCCGTCGAATCGTCCGGGCATGGAAATGTTGCCGTTGCTCGCGGCCACCGATCCGCCACATCACGACCAGCTTCGAGCATTGGTGAGCCGAGCCTTCACTCCACGCCGCGTAGCGGAGAGCGAACCTCGGATCCGCGGCTTCGCCGAACGACTCGTCGCGGATCTCCCCGACGGCGAATTCGATCTGGTGCCAGGACTCTCGGTGCCGCTGCCGGTGGCAGTCATCGCCGAAATCCTGGGCGTCGACGCCAGCCGCCAGAACGACTTTCGGCGCTGGTCAGACGCGACGGTCGGCTTGATGGACCACCCGCCGGAGCCCGAGATGCTGCAGGCGAGCGTCGAACTCATCGGCTACTTCCGCGCCCTCGCAGAAGAACGTCGAAGAAACCCGAAGGACGACATGATCTCCGATCTCCTCGAGGCGGAGATCGATGGGCGACACCTGACGGAAGCCGAACTGGATGCCTTCTTCATCATGCTACTCGTGGCGGGCAACGAGACGACGACGAACTGGATCAGCAACCAGCTCAATATTTTCGCTCAGCGACCGGATCTGTGGAAAGCCTGCCGCGAAGACCGGAGCCTGGTTCCTCTCGCCCTCGAGGAGACCCTGCGATACGACTCGCCTGTTCAGAATCTGGGGCGGGAGACGACCCGAGATGTCGAGATCCGAGGAGTGGCGATTCCCGCTGGAAGTCGAGTCGTCGTTTCCTTCGGCGCCGCGAACCGAGACCCCGAAGTTTTCGATGAACCCGATGAATATCGCCTCGACCGAGGAGAATTTCGGCACCTCGCCTTCGGGCAAGGTCGCCACTTCTGTCTGGGCGCGGGCCTGGCCCGGATGGAAGGGCAAATCGCACTCGAGGCGCTGCTCGATCGCTACGAAGAGATCGAACTCGCGGCCACACCGTCGCAGCGACTCCATTCGACCGTGATCCGAGGCTTCGAAACGCTGCCCCTCATCGGTCGCAGCGGCTGAGTCGCGCCGCCTGAATCGCAACCCCTGCCGTCACGGTTCTAGCCTCCGAAGCCGCTCACCAGCTGGCGCCCATCTGCCATTCCCTCGACGCGCTTTCGCAGCACGTCGATCCAATCCGGGTGGGTGAGGATCCAGAACTGCTTGGCGCGAATCGCTTCGACGATTCGCTCGGCGACACTCTCGGGAGTATGCCCATCGCTCACGATCTTCGAGGCGGACGCGTTGAATCGCCGATTCGTTTCCGTCTCTGCGACAGCATCAGGCCTGTTTCGCTCGCTCTCGACGATTCGTGTGGCGATGGCACCCGGACACAGAACCGAGGCACCGATGGGGCTCTTGTCCGCGAGGAGCTCGAGCTGGAGCGTCTCAGTCAACGCGACGACGCCGAACTTGGCGACATTGTAGGGCCCGATCTCCGGTGAGGATTGAAGTCCGGCACTCGACGCCGTGTTGATGATATGTCCCTCGCCCGCCTCGCGAATCAGCGGGAGAAAAGTTTTTACCCCGTAGATCACACTCCAAAGGTCGACCCCGAGCACCCATTCCCAGTCCGCGACACTGAGCTCCTCGAGCCGGCCCGCACGCACGACACCCGCGTTGTTATGCACGACATTGACCTGGCCGAAGGCATCGAGGGTCGCCTTGGCCAGATGCTCGATGGCCTCCAATTTGCGCACATCGGTTTCGACGCCCAGTACCTCATGGCCCTCGCCCTGCAGTTTCGAAATCGCCGCGTCGAGCGGATCGCGCTCGACGTCAGCCAGCACCACGCGCATTCCGAGCTGGGCGAATCGAGTTGCCGTCGCAAGGCCGATCCCACTGGCTGCACCGGTTACGACCGCGACTCTTCCCGCGAATTCATCCATCTTCGACACTCCTTCTGTGACTCACCAGCGTAGCTAAATCACAAGGCAATATGACCTAGGGGACCCGCGACGCGGTCGCTGCATACTTGCCGACGATCAGGGGCAGATCGAGAAAGGTGCGGACGCCGGCGTCGGCTGCGCAGACTGCGGAGATCGCATGAACCGCGTGGACCGCGGTCGCGATGAGGCCATTGGAGATCCAGCCCTCGTCGAGTTCGAACTTCATTGTCGGCTTGCCCTCGATTCGGCATACGAATCCCGGTTCGGGCCAGTCGGGCGTGGCTTCGCGGCGCGCCATGTAGATCGCTTCGAGAACGATCACGGGTTTCTCTCCGACGATTCCGCTCCAGACGAATCGCTGGCCCGCCACGGTACCCTTCGCCACGCGACCCGCGGCGATCTCGTATTCGGCATCGCCCAGTCGGATTTCGGACTCGAACCTGATGTCGTCGAGGACGAGGCCGAGCCCGTCGGCGACGAGCATCAGACTCTCGCGGAACAATCCGGATAGCCAGCCGACATAGCGACTGGAACGCGCCGCGTACTCCTCCTCGGTGCACCCCATTCCCATCAGATCGAAGATGACATGCGCGGAGGGATACCAGGAGAAATCGGTGCTCTCGCGGACGTAGATTCGGTCGATCTCCGCGGACATCCCCGATGCGGTCAGAGGAAGCACGTCGCTCATCCACCCGGGATTCGCGCCAGTACCGTGAATCGACGAATTGCCAGCCTTGCATGCACGCTCGAGCTGGCCAAAGACCTCTTCTCCATACGCCAGGGGGTAGAGATAGCCGACCGTCGTCACGACGTTCTTGCCCGACTCCAGAATGCGACAGAGGTTGCGCAGATCCGTACCCGGATCGTCTCCGTACTGGGCGGAGGGGAGAGGCATGTGAGAAACACAGTCCGCATCGAGTTCCAGGATCTCGTCGATGCTCTTGGTAGCGAGGACACCCATCGCAGGCTGCTTGCACAGCTCGCCAGCATCCTTGCCCGTCTTCGAATCGGAATGGACGAGGCATCCGACCAGCTCGAGTTCCGGATGCGCCAGAATCTGTCGCAGTGCGGCTCGCCCGACGTTTCCCGTCGCCCATTGAATGACCTTCAATCCCATCTCTTTGGCTCCTCGTCGTGGTGGGGTCGTAGATCCCATATCTAGCACTCCGAGTAGTGTCCTTTCACAACAATTTCATGATGAACCACCGGCGGCGGAGAAGCGTTCATCGAGCATCGGGAATACGACGGAAACAATGGGGCTCACGGAGCAGCCTTCAATTCCAAAGAACAACCCAACCATGCGTCCAGTTGAGGTAGGCTCTCGAGCGCCACTCGGACTCATTGCGGCGACCGAAGTGGCCGCCTTTTCATTTTTCCATCCTTCCTTTCGCCACAGCTCGGAGTCCCCTCATGGTCGTTCTTCATCGCTTCGCCATCGTGTTCCTGTTGTTCGTTGCCCTGCTCATCACGTCGCTCGAGACGCGGGAGGCGAATGCGGCTGAACCCACCGGCATGCTCGCCCTGGCCGGCCCCCTGGCCGAACAATTCGGCGTACCTGCCGACATCGTTACGGGCCTACTCGAAAATGGCATCTCGCTCGACTCGGTCACCCAGCTCCTGCTCGTCTCGCAGAGTTCGGAAAAGGGACTCGATGATGTCGCGAACCTCTACCGTGAATCCGGCAACGAGATCGAGAAGACGGCCGCCAAACTCGACGTTGCCGCTTCGGAGTATTCGGCAGAGAAAGTGACGGCGGCCATCGACGAGGCAAAGGCCAAGGCGCAGGCCGATGCTTCAAAGAAAGCGGGTGAGACGGCAAGCGATGCGGTGGATTCCGTGCTCGGCGGCTTCAACAAGGAGTAGATGTGTGCCTCGCCGGCGAGCGAATGCGGACCGCCTGTGCGGCACGCTTGATCAGATCCGCCTCAACACCATCGGCAGCAGCGGGCGCAAAATCCAGCGTAGGGCCCAGAGGCCGAGCCTCAGGCTCCGGAGTCGGTCTCCCATTTCCTTCTGGTAGTCCGCGAAATCGTGGTGCTGGAACTGGAGCAGGGTTTGGCTCTCGGTCGTGTCCATCCAGTGCGTGTAGTACGCGTCGCCTCCGTGGCACGAGGCCGGAAGCGGTATGCCGAGCGCGTCGAAGGCGACTCCCAGAAACTGCTGCTGGCTGATCTGGCAGGATGCGCCACCGCCCACGAGCAGGATCCGGTTTCGGGCTTCGCGCGAAGAGGCGGCACGGCACATCGCGAGCGCGACGTCCTTCGGGTGGACGTACTCGAACGGGTTATCCGGTCGCACCGCCAATAACTGGCGGAATGTGTTCCGATCCGTCGAGAGGGTCCGCGCATCCACCGAGACGCCAACGCGCAAGACAACCCAGGGGATGGACGCGGATTCGAGGCGCTTCTCTATGGCCACCTTGTGTCGCGTGTAGTTGTCAGTCGGATGGACGGGATCTGTCGACGTCCGGGGCGTCTCACCGACTTGTGCGAGCCCGAATACCGTGACCGAGGAGGGGAAGACGAAGACCGGCTTCTTCGCGCACGCTTCCGCGGCTGCGATCAAGGCTTTGCACGCGATGACGTTGATCTCGTCGGCGAAGTCCGGCGCCGTCTCCGTGACCGGTGGCAGCACGGCGGCGTTGTGGACAATCGCATCCACGCCGTCGACCGCACCACTTACGAGAGATGCGTCTCGCAGGTCGCCGAGCACGGCCTCGACCCTGTTCGCGTACGACGCCGCGATCTTCCTGTTCGCTCGCGTGTCCATATCGAGGCACACGACCTCGTGCTCCATCGAGAGCGCCTGGTCGACGCACATGAGCCCGAGATTGCCGAACGCCCCGGTGATCAGCAGCTTCACGACGGCCTGCGTTTCGGCATTTCGAGCGAGTGAAAGAACTCGAAGAGATTGCGATCCCTCGGAACGGTGGCGCGTGCCAAGCAGTGAATCAAGACATATGCACCGCCCACCGCTGTGCTCCTCTGATTCTGACGTTTTCTACTTCCCGCTTTTGCGAGTCAGGTACCGCAGAAGGTCCGGCGAACGACCTCGTGCGGCTCTGGTGGCGCGGCGTATTCTGCTCGATCGGGATCTTCTTCGAAAGGCCGCGCCGTGACCGCCAGCAAGTCCTCAAAGGGCCCGGAATCAGCGTTCCCCACCAGAGCGTCGATCGCTTGCTGGACCCGATGATTTCGGGGAATGAAGAGAGGATTCACGCTTCGCATCCCTTCGATCCGCGCCGCGTGATCCGTCCCCTCTGCACGTAGATGTGCACGCCAATCCTCCGACCAGCGACCGAATACATCGGGGTCTTCGAAGAGCGCACGGACGGAATGGTCTCCCTCGGAATTTTCGAGTCGAAGATCCGACAGCAGACGGAAGGTCAGCGTGAAGTCCGCCCCTTGATCCGCCATCGCGTCGAGTAGTCTGGAGCCGAGCTCTCGACTCGCTTCAGTCGACTGCGCGAGGCCCAGCTTGCGCCTCAGTCCTTCGTCGTAGATGGTTTGGAATCGTCCGCCATATCGCTCGAGTGCTTCCTTCGCCGACTCGACGGCTGCCCCTTCGTCAGCGGCGAGTAGAGGCAGGAGTGTTTCGGCAAATCGCGTCAAATTCCAGAGCCCGATCGCCGGCTGCTGGCTATAGGCATAACGGCCGTTGCGATCGATCGAACTGAAGACTTTCGCAGGATCGTACGCGTCGAGGAAGGCGCAGGGGCCATAGTCGATCGTCTCTCCCATGATCGACATATTGTCGGTATTCATGACGCCATGAATGAATCCAACCAGCATCCAGCGAGCGATCAGATCGGCCTGCACTTCGATCACGCTCTCGAGCAACGCCCGGTAGGGATTCTCTGACTGGGCGATCTCCGGATAGCGATTCTCGATGACATAATCCGCAAGACTGCGGATCTCTTCCTTCATCCCTCGGGCTGCCAGGTATTCGAAGGTGCCAACGCGGACATAACCCGCCGCGACGCGCGTCAAGATTGCCCCCGGCTCGGGTCGCTCTCGATAGACCGTCTCCCCGGTCGTCACCATCGCCAGCGCTCGAGTCGTCGGAATCCCGAGAGCGGACATTGCTTCGCTCAGCACGTACTCGCGCAAGACGGGTCCGATTGCCGCACGACCATCGCCATTTCGCGAGAATGGCGTCGGGCCGGCCCCCTTGAGCTGGATTCCTCGCGCAACGCCCTCGCGATCCACCACTTCACCGATCTGGATCGCGCGTCCGTCGCCCAGACTTGGGACCCAGTTCCCGAATTGATGGCCGGCATAGGCCATTGCGATGGGTGCAGCGCCTTTCAGGGGCCGGTTGCCGGCGAGAATTGCGACGCCGTCGGGACCCTCGAACAGATTCGGAGGAAGGTTCAGCTCTCGTGCCAGTTCGACATTGAACCGGAGAAGATGTGGATTCGCGACGGGCGTCGGAACGACCAAAGCGAAGCACTCATCTGGAAGCTTCGCGTAGCGACTCGCGAAATCGGATTCTGGTCGGATGTTGCTGGTTGACACGCGCCCAGCGTAGCGGATCGGCTCAGATGCCTGAAGGCAACGCCCAGCGAGTGTCAGCGTACGCCCTCGTAGACTCGAATTCTTTGGAGGACCGAGTCACCACAAAAACCAGCGCAAGCCGCCGATGGGAGAGCTGGGCGCTATCCGGCGCTTGAACCGTTCCCTTATGGCTTCGCGGCCTCGCGCATACGATGGAGTTCTTCCCAGCCGAGATAGTACTGAAAACCGTCGTCATTGTAGAAGAGCACGGGGCCGTCGCAGATGAACAGGTACTCCGTGTCTTCGAGCGCCGTCGTCGCGCCGTGAAGCACGCCGTTCGGCTCGTAATCATAGTCGCCCACGTTCAGGAGCCCGTCGCGCACTTGCAGCTGGCCCTTCAGGATGAAGGTGTGCGCCGCGGACAAATGCTTGTGGGGAGGGGCGACATAACCCTTGTTCCAGCGGAACAGCGCGGCCCAACGTCCGGACTCTTCCCCCGTCCAGAGCACTTTGATCCACGCCATGTCCTTCTCTTGCTCGATCCACGGATCGGTGGCGCGAACGATGATATCTGCGAGCTGGTCGTTGATCGGCGTCACATCCTGCAAAAGGCCCATGTCATTTCTCCTTGATTCGTAGTCCTGACGCTAGCAGCATTTCCATCCTACGGGGCCCTCCTCCGCTCGGCGCCCTGCGCACCCTGGGTCCGCGCTCGTACGAAGCGGCTGGTAGCACGAGACTTCCTTCAGGTCGCTGCGCGCAGATCGTTTCGCAGTGTGGCATCGGGTCGTGAATTGCAGTGTCGACTCAACCAGTCCAGAAATTCTCGACATGAACTAACACGCCGCCGGATTCGCTTTCAACGCGTCGAAGCGTCCGGCCGGCCTGGATTTTCGATACGCTGTGACAACGGGCTCGAGTTCAGCTGGCGATGCACCATGCAGGATGACGCCATCGCATCCCAGATCGAATTGCGCCCGAATCTTGTCGACACACTGCGTGGCACTCCCGGTGGCAGAGGACGCCAGCCATTCGTCGGGAATCAGGCTCGCGACATGCTCGAGTTCGTCGCTCGTCGCCGTCGTATCGAGCGCCCCGCGGAAGCCAGCGACGAAGGCGTCTTCCCGAAAGCGCCGGAGAACTTCCGGATCCCAATCGTTCGTGCGAACCATCAGATCTCCGTAACCCTGCAGATAGGTAGCCATCCGCCCGACGGTCTTCTTGAGCCGTAGATCTTCCGGCAAATGATCGCCGATCGTCGCGAAGCAGGACCAGACGCGCACGGACGATGGATCTCGACCCGCGCGTTCGGCCGCCTCCTTCACGGCACCTACACAGCGCGACGTAGTTTCGTCCGTAAAGAAGGTATGGAGCACGACCGCATCGAATGCGCGGCCACCGAGTGCCAGGGAGTTGGGGCCGAACGCCGTAAAGGTCATCGGAATATGCTCGTCGTAGTCCGGCCCCATCGTGAGGAGCGGATATTGTCCGGCCGGGCCGTCGTGTCCGACGACGACTTCGCCTCGCCAGATTCGACGCATCAGACCGACGAAGTCTTCGATTTCCGCTGTTTTGATATGCGGCAGGCCGTAGGCATCGAACATCGGCGCGATGCCGCGACCGAGCCCGAGGGAGAAACGCCCGCCCGTCAGACGGTGCATCGTCATCGCGTACGCCGCCGTGACCATCGGATGGCGGGTGTTGTGGTTCGTGGCCGCTGTGGCGATGCCGATCTCGTTGGACACGGCGCCCGCCGCACCGGAGAGCGTCGCCGCTTCCTTGATGTTGAAGCGCTCCGAAATGAACGCCGAGCCGAGACCGAGCGATTCGGCCTGTTGCACCTCGTTGATCAGATCGCGCGGCGAGCGTGGCGCGCCCGCCAGCGTGTAGAAGCCGAGCTCGTTCATCCTGTCCATCGTGTCCTCCGCCCGTGTTTCGCGCAGCATCTGCGAAAAATCGCGCCTGAGTAGTTGAAGCGCGTGCCCTCGACCGCTTCCTGGCCGGGGCAAACGAATTTCCACTCGCTCACCCGCGCCAGATCCTGCCCATCAATTGGCGTAGAGCATATCAATCAGACGGGGTAAAGGCTGTTCGCTGAGTGACATGGTCAATGGTCAATCGTGGCAAGCTGGACAGCGGCGCGGGCCACTTTATCTCAGGTCCGAGCAACAGGGCGCTTCAACTCACGCTGAGCGTGTCACCGACGTGCAACGTGCCCTCGCGGCCGACGGTCATGTACAAGCCGAAGATGATGCCGCTGCCGAAGCGGTCTTCCTTCTTCTTGCGCCGATACTCGCCGAGCACCTTCAATAGGTCGCCCTTCGCTCGCTGACCCGTCTTCTGGTCGGTCGTCACGATGACGCAGCGCTCGGCGGGAGTGACCTGCAGCAGTTCGACCGCCTCTGTGCCAAACGAGGTCAGCTCGTCCTCCTGGTATGGATCGAGCCCGTCGACGACGACGTTCACGCGGAAGCGATCCATTCCGACCGGTGTTGCCAGACGCTCGTTCAGGTCGTCGAGCGAGGCCTGGTTGGCCAACGAGACCGGTGAGGCCGAGTAGAAGCTCTGCTTCGGCTGCTGGTGGAGACGCTGCATCTGCGGGATCGGAAAATTGATCTTCCAGGCTTCGTGAGGACTGACGAGCCGAACCTCCTTTCCGAGCACCGTGGAGAGCCAGTCGGCCACCCGATCGCCCTGGTCGAGAGTCTGGAACTCGTCGAGGACCCACTTGGCTTCTCGCTTCGGGCCTTCCGTGCGGACTTCGTGCACGTACGCACCTTGCTCTGCATGTTCGAAGCGGAGCGTGCCGGCAGCGCGATCGAAGCCTGCAGCCAGCGATGCGATCTGCGGGGTTTCGATCTGGTCGACGAGTGCGCCGTCGCGCCAGAGCACGAATCCTCGGTCTCCGACGACCCCCATCTGGGTGACCTCGAGGGAGTCGGCCGGGACCCCCTGGCAGCCCTTGACTGGATAGGTCCACAGCTCTCGGACGACGGCTTCTCTCATGCTGGACTCCTTCTCGATGGATCGATTGTATCTGCGCTCGAAGATTCGGGGACGACTGCCCGAGTTTCGCAGGGGCGAAGAGGTCAATCTCCGCGTATCTTGTCAAATAATGTCTGAAAACCGCCAAAGCGTGCCATCGCACAGCAAGACTCCCCTGGTCGAGTTCGCCCTGCCCTCCCCGCTCTTCGGCCTGGCCGAGGACCGCGGGTCCGACGATCCGATCCAGCCACACCACCACGACTCCGCCCAACTCATCCACGCGTCGCATGGCGTAATGACGGTGGAGACAGACGACGGCTTGTGGGTCGTGCCGCCTGCCCGCGCGGTCTGGGTGCCGGCCTTTGTCCCGCATAGCATCGCGATGTCGGGCACCGTTCGACTAAAGACGCTCTACCTCGATCCGACCACCGCGCCGATCCACGGCAGGCACTGCTGCGTCGTCCAGGTCTCTGGCCTGCTGCACGGCGCGATCCTGCGCGCCATCACGTTTCGACAGCCCTATCCCGAGGATGGCCCCGAAGCACGAATCGCAGCCGTCATCCGAGACGAAATTCGTGCTGCCAAGACTGCGCCCCTGCATCTGCCGATGCCGAACGATCACCGTGCACGCCGGGTCGCGAATGCGTTTCGGGCGACACCGGCATTGCGGCAATCGCGAAGTGACTGGGCGCGCGAAGCCGGCGCGAGCGAGCGCACGCTCGAGCGCTTGTTCCATGCGGAAGTCGGAACGAGCTTCGGGAAATGGCAGCAGCAAGCCCGACTGCTGCGTGCGCTCGAGATCCTGGCTGCTGGGGAGAGCGTCACCTCCACGGCCCTCGAAGTGGGCTTCGAAACTCCGAGCGCCTTCATCGCGATGTTTCGGCGTGCGATGGGGACGACGCCGGCACGCTACTTCCAGCAATCAGACTGAGCGTTTCGCCCGCGATCGATCCGAACCCTCGAAGCGACCGGCATCCCGATCCAGGACGAGTCCTCTTCACACGCACCCGGGCCGGGTAGCGCCCGTCGACTGCCGCTAGCAGAGCCTCCTATGGTTGAGCGCATCGAGCGCTAGCTGGAATAGAACTCGCTGAACTGACGGATGAAGTCATCGAGTTGATCGGCGGGCAGGTTGTTGATCCCCGCCGCGGCTTCCCGCCCGCCCCCGGTCGGAAAACGTCGGCAAAGTTCTGAAGCCCCCACCTTGTTGGCCAGGGGTGCACGTACGCTGATGAGGTAGGTCCCGTCTGCGCGTTCCGTCACCACGGCGTGTGCCCTGCTCGGCGAATCGTTGGCGAGATCATTGCTGTAGACACCGCTCACCCGACGCGCCCAGGCCTCGTCGGGAAACATGAAGACGGCTACGTGATCGGTTTTGCGCGTGGCTTCGGTTCCGCGCGCGCGCGCCATGTCGTCGCGATAGCCGGTTTCGAGCTTTTCGAAGTGTTGCGCTCCGTCTCGCACGAAGTCGAGAGGATCGGCGTACGTCGAAACCAGACCGTAGAGCTCGGCAGGCCGAAAATGCAGATCTTCTTCCGCCGCGCCATAGCCGTTATAGTTGATGTAGACACCGAGGTTCTGAAGTAGCTCGAGTTCGACTCCGGTCAGCGAAAGAGGTTGTGCCAGCGATTGCGCGCTCGCAATCAGGTTGTCTCCGAAGGCCCCGACGACCGCCCAGCGGACGAATCGACCTTCGAGATGGCCGTTCATCAAGATGCTCGTGCAGACATCCGGTGAAGGATCGATCAACGCCTCGAGGCCGGGCTGCGTCGGGATGTCACCGGCGAAGTGGTGGTCGACGTAAAAAACTTCAACGCCGAGATCGAGGGCTTCGATCAGCGCCTCGCGATTCTTGTCGAGCGACACATCGAGCACGGTCATTTCGTCGCCCGCGAGCGCGCCCGCCTTTGCGACCAATGCGATATCGCGCTTCACACCGGTGACGAGCCGACTCTCGGCAGGATTTGCATTGCGAAATTGAGTCAGTGCGCAGATGCCGTCGGCATCGCCATTGAAGACATCGATCTTTGCCATTTCAACTCCTTGCCGCTTGCGGCACGGCCTTGGGCCTTTCGGGAACGCCGTGCTCTCGACCACAGCGAGAGCGGACTGTACAGGAGCTTTGGCAACAGTCGCATGAATCGCGCCTATTTCGAAGGGCGTGGTTGCCGGGCCGTCCAGCCGATACCCTTCGCGGCACAGGCCCGGCCTCGTTGTTTTTCGCACCACCATGGGCCATCAGGAGACTGATTCAGTGGAACTTCCCGTTCGTCATCGCGTCTACCAGAACCACCATCTCGATTCGACTCGCTGGGATGTCGTCGTCCCGCGCGAAGACGACATCATCGTGACGACATCCTACAAGTCGGGCACGACCTGGACCCAGTCGATCCTGTATTTCATGATCTATGGCGACGTGGACCCCATGCCCGCCCCGCGCTCCGTTGCCCCCTGGCCGGACGCGCGGTTCATGGGAATCGACAATGAGGCGTTGAGGGGCTTTTGTGCCGGAATCGAGCGGCGACGCTATCTCAAAAGTCATCTCCCCCTCGACGGCCTCCCATTCTGGCCGCAGGCGAAGTACATCATCGTCGGGCGCGATCCGCGCGATGTATTCATGTCCTTGTTCAATCACTATTGGAACTACACAGATCTAACGATGCACATGCTGAACGAGACGCCCGGACTCGTCGGTGAACCGATTGCCCGTTGCCCGGACGATCCAAAGGCATTGTGGCCCGATTGGATCTCGCGTGGATGGTTCGAGTGGGAGAGTGAGGGATACCCCTTCTGGTCGAACCTCTATCACACCCAGAGCTATTGGGATTACAAGCACCTCCCAAACTTCTTCTTTGTCCACTACAACGACCTGCTGAAAGACCTGGACGGGCAAGTGGGAAGAATTGCCGAGTTTATTGAAATCGAGCTTACTTCTGAGCAGCGGGCGAGAATTGTCGAGGAAACGACCTTTGGCAATGCGAAACGGCGGGCTGCGGCGCAAGCCGAGGAATCGGGCGAGGGGAACTCGTTCTGGAAAGGTGGGTCCGACGCATTCTATTTCAAAGGAACCAACGGTCGCTGGCGAGATGTGCTCGACGAAGAAGACCTCGCGATGTACGAAGCAGCCAAACATCGGGTGCTGAGCCCGGACTGCGCAGCCTGGCTCGAAGACGGGGGTGACGTAGTCAACGCTGGCTAACGTCTAACCCGAGGCGTCGCCGTTCGGCCGTCCATCTAGACTCATCGCACCGGCACCGCGCACTGCGAAATGGATGAGTCCGCCAAGCAGCGCAACGTTCTTGAAGAGCGGACCGATATGCGTCGGATCGCCGACGTGCGTCGTCACCGTAATCGGAATGAGCGTCAGAAAGAGCCCGGCCGCTGCCAGACGCGTCTTGAATCCCAGCGCAAGTGCGACCCCGCAGACGACAAGTGCGACGCCGCTCAGCGTCATCAAGATTTCGGGCGGACCCAGCAGGCTCGCCAGATGGCCAAGAGGAGCCGCCTCGAGTCTTGCGAGCATCACCTCCTTCTGCCCGAAATGGCCGGCGCCCGCGACGAGGAAGATCAAGCTGAAAAGAACCCGAAAGACCCCGTCCGATGCCGGCCCCATTCGCTTGAAATCCAACATACTGCGTCTCCTTTTCATGCCTGATTGATTCAACCATGGGATGAAGGTCGCGTGGTCCTTTCGATTACAGCTCGAGGCCAATCCGTTTTCCGGTCGGGCAATCAGGCGGTCAGCCAGTGATGCTTCTGCGGTTTCGCGCGGGCGCGAGGATCGATGTGCACGTTGATGATACTCGGCATCGAATCATCGAGCGCCTGCTTGAGCGATGTAGCGAGTTCGTCGGGGGTGCGAACCGCGTAGCCCTTGCCGCCGAATCCCTCGATCATCTTCTCGTAACCGGCCTGAATCGTGTATGCCATCGGCGGTGATTGGAAACGGTCTTCAGGAAGCGACTCGAAGCCGAATCCGATTCCGCTGTTGTTGATGATTACGAAGACGATGGGCAGCCGATATCGGCAGGCCGTCTCGACCTCCATTCCCGAAAAACCGAAGGCCGAGTCGCCTTCGACGCAGATGACTTTGCGATCGGGATGCACCACCTGCGCGGCGATTGCCTGCCCGAGTCCTACGCCCATCGTTCCGAAGGTCCCGGCATCGATTCGCTCTCGTGGATTCTTGTGCATCAGGACGGAGCGGCTGATGTCCATCGTGTTCGCACCCTCGGCCTGGATGATCGTGCCGGGGGGCGCCTGGTCCTGAATTTCACGAAGCACGCGGTAGTAGCCCATGGGCACCGCGTCATCGTTCATCATGTTCTGCACAAAGGTCTTGTTTTCGCCGACCTTCGCGGACAGCGTTTCCCACCAGGGCGTGTTGCTTGCGTACGTGAAGGGGTCGGCCTCGAGCGCTTCATTGAGTTGGGCCGCGATCGCCTTGATGTCGCCGACCAGGCCGACTTCGGCGGGGATGTTGCGTCCGATCTCTTCTGCTTGAATGTCGACCTGGATCGTCTTGACCCCCTCGGCAAAGCGCGGTGGCAATCCAAAATGCATGATCCAGTTAAGTCGCGCACCCAGGAGCAGAACCACGTCCGCGTCCTGGAGCGCGAGTCCGCGCCCCGGCATAACGGACAACGAATGTTCGTCGTCGATGACCCCCTTCCCCATCGGAGACGTCAGGAAGGGAAGGCGCGTCGATTCGATGAACTGCCGGAGTTCGTGCTCGGCGCGGGAATAGGCGGCTCCCTTTCCGATGATGACGAGGGGGCGCTTGGCGTTTCTCAACACGTCGATTGCGCGCCGGATCTCAGCCGGGTCGGCCGCGGGTCGAGGCGGTTCCGGGCATCGATCGGGGATCGCGATCTCGCTCTCGTCGATCTTCGCTGTGAGAAAATCGTCTGGAAAGTCGAGGTACACGGCGCCGGGTCGGCCGGTGATCGACGTTCGCACCGCCTGCTCACAATAAAAGGGAATGCGCGCGGGCGAATCGGGCCGCGCAGCGTATTTCGAATAGATTCGAGCGAGTTCGACTTGTGGCGCTTCTTGGAAGGCCCCCATCCCCTCCTGAAATGAGTTGCTCGCGCCGCCAAGCAGGATCATTGGCCAGCAATTTTCCTGCGCGTTCGCGAGGCCGGCGATGCCGTGGATCATGCCGGGGCCAGATACGGTCAGGCAGGCACCGGGTCGCCCTGTGAAATAGCCGACCGCGCCAGCGGCGTAGCTCGCGGCCTGCTCGTTTCGCATGCCGATGAACTGGATTCCCTCGGCCTGAGCGGCCGTGGCGATCCCGAAGACGGGAAAGCCGACGATGCCGAACATGTGCTCGACGCCTTGCTTCTTGAGACTTCGCGCAATCAGGGTATTGCCGTCGATCTGGGCCATGGGGGATCTCCTGGTGATTTGGGGGGGGAAGGATGTGGGGATATTCGCTGGCGTGATCCCCAAGCTAGACGCCGTCCACCCTTCGGACAAGGGATCGAAATCCTAGCATTCGACGGAACCCGAATTTGGACCGGACCCGATACCAAGCCGAGCCCTCGTGTACCCAGGCGCTCCTCTCGATGCGGGCCGACGTGGTCAATGGCCAGTGGATGGCGCCGTCAGCGCACGGCGGCCCACCGAGCTAGGCTCCGCCGACCAGGAGGCAAGGAGATCCGAATGTCCGACGAGAATCGTGAGTTTGAAATCGTGGTCTGGGGAGCGACTGGCTTTACGGGTCGGCTGACCGCCGAGGTCCTGATCGGACAGTACGGGGCTTCAAATGGGTTGCGATGGGCGATGGCCGGACGTAATCAGGAAAAGCTCGAAAAGGTCAGGGACGAACTCACCCGGAAGGCTGGACTGGATGCGGGTTCGATTCCGATTCTCGTTGGCGACGGGGACGACACGACATTTCTAGATGAACTCGCGCGTCGCTCCAAAGTCGTCTGCACGACGGTTGGACCCTACGCGAAGTACGGTTCGAAGCTCGTCGAGGCCTGCGCGAAGAATGGGACCCACTACTGCGATCTGACGGGCGAGGTCCACTGGATGCAGCGCATGATCGAGGCGCACCAGGAAGCCGCGGTGGAGAGCGGCGCGCGGATCGTCTTCAACTGTGGCTTCGATTGCATTCCCTCCGACCTCGGCGTTTTCTTTCTGCAACAGGAAATGAAGCGCAAGCACGGCGTGGGCTGCTCACATATCCAGCTCCGGGTGAAGGGCTTCAGTGGCGCGGCGAGCGGAGGCACGATCGCCAGCATGCTCACGATGCTCGAAGAGGCGGAGAACGATCCCGAAGTCGGCCGCGCGATGAACGAGCCCTATTCGCTGAACCCGAAGGGCCAGCAATCCGGACCCGACGCGGCCGAGCGCACATCGCCGCAATACGACAACGACTTCGAACAGTGGACTGCCCCGTTCATGATGGCGGGCATCAATACGAAGGTCGTGCGCCGTTCGAACGCGCTGCTCGAGTTCGCCTATGGCAAGGGGTTCCGTTACGACGAAGCGATGTTGATGGGTTCCGGTCCAGCCGGATTCGTGAAGGCATCGGCGACGAGCGCGGGTTCGGCAGCCATGATGGGAGCGATGTCGATCGGACCGCTGCGGCGACTGGTTTCGGGGCGACTCCCCCAGCCCGGTGACGGGCCGTCCAAGGCACAACGCGAAGCCGGATACTTCGACCTCTTGCTTCGCGGAACGGCAGAGGATGGCTCGGTGATTCGCGGTCGAGTCAGAGGCGATCGCGATCCGGGCTACGGCTCGACTTCCAGAATGTTGGCGGAGAGCGCGGTCTGCCTCGCAAAGGATTCCCTCGATGTCGGAGGCGGGTTGTGGACACCGGCAAGCGCGATGGGAGAGGCGCTGCTCGCGCGATTGCCGCGGGCAGGCGTGACTTTCGAGATCGAGGACTGAGCACTTTCTCGTCCAATTTGGTTGGGGCGACAGACTTCCATCCGAATTTTCGCTCGTTCGTGTACCCGATTTCGGCAGGCAGGCATCCGCCTCATCCAACTCGCGGAAATAGTGCGCAGACGAGCGTCGCGACCCTGGTTTGGATTCTCAAGGCGAGCCGGCGATGGATCCGACCACCGCGGAGCCGGATATGGATTGGCGGCCGACTCCTTCGGACAGCTCTTCGCGACCTTTGAACCGAGCGGATCGTGGATCGACTTGCGCGCTACGACCCGCTCGTCGCACGAAGCGCCAACCGAGTCGCGATCGGCCCGATCAGCTCGAATAGCACGGTCGCGGCCACGACGACAGGCAGGATCGCTTCGCCGACCTCCGGAAATTGCTGCTCCGCGACGAGCGCCATCCCCAGGGCGACCCCCGCCTGCGGCAGCAGCGCCATCCCCATCCAACGTCGCACGGGGAGGTCCGCCACCGGTACCGACCCGCCGATCCAGCCGCCCAGCAATCGCCCCACGATACGCAGCGCCACATAGGCCACGAGCCAGCTTCCCGCTTCCGCCAGCACAGGCATCTCGAGCGAGGCTCCGGCGAGTACGAAAAACAGGACCATAAAGGGCCACTCGATGCCTTCGATGGCATGGAAGGGACGCGTGTGGTGCTGCGCCAGATTCGCAACGACGGCCCCCATCGTCATGGCCGCCAGCAGGAACGAGACATTCAGTAGCATCGCGATCCCACCGCACAGAAAGACGAGCCCGAGCGCCTCGTAGAGCGTCGGCTCGCCGCGCTCGATACGGCCCGTGAGGTAAGCCATGGGGGCCCCCAGAGTGGCGCCGAGAATCAGTGCCCCGCCGAGATCCCATGCGCCGTGAAGAAGAGACAGGCCTGCCCCGTTTCCAATGACAAGGTTGCAGACGACGAGCGTCGTGCTGAAAAGGATCAGCCCCCAGGCATCGTCGACCGCCACGACATCGAGCAGAGTGCGAACAAAGGGACCATCGCTCTTATTCTCATGGACAACATCGATGGTCGCGGCCGGATCCGTCGCGGTAGCGAGCGCAGCCAGCAGCAGCGCGGCGACGACCGGGACCCCAATCGAGAAGAGCCCGAGAGCAACGACCGTAAAGGTCGCCAGAACGACCGCCAAGGAGATTCGCATGACGGGACCTCCTCGCTCGCGCAGTTCGCCCAGCGTCAGTTGTCCGCCGAGCAGAAAGCCGACCATGACGAGGGCCATGTTGGCCACGAACGGAAACCAGGCCTGGGTAATGTCGGGCAGGAAGTCCAGAACCGAGGGCCCCGTCAAGAACCCAAAGAGCATCAGCAGCGTCACGCGAGGCAGCGGAGTCTTCCGCCCAATCGCGTCGAAGAGCAGAGCTGCCAGGAAGATGGCTCCAAGAGATACCAGCATCCAGCCAAGCGCTTCCACTCGTGCACCCCCTTCTCTCGGATACTCCAGCAGGATACCCGGATAATCCAGTCCGACCTCTATCCCGCGGCGGGCATCGTTGCGACTGGCTTCGCGTCATGATTCGGCGAAAAGAGTCTTGCGTCATACGCGACTTTAAAATTGTCTTTGGCGGGACCTGGCGTATTGCGAAAGCAAGTGCCAATCCAGACCTCGGGCTCAGCCAGGATTGCGGCCGTGCTCGAGCCATTCGACGGCTTCGACCGACAGACACTCACTGGCGCGCTTCTGATAGCAGGCCACCTCATCGTCCGTCAGGACATCCCGCCAGCGGCCGTTGGTGCCCTTGAAGATGAATCCCATGGCGCCGCCTTCGAACATCGTATCGATCGGGCGTTTTTCTCGCCGTTCTCGCGCACGGACGAGTTCTCTACCTCGCTTGATTTTGCCTTCCGAGGAGCGGCAGCCCACCGTCATCCGCCAAGCGATTCATCGTCAGTATCGTGCTGCGTATACCACCAGGCCCAGACGAGGAAGAGCACCTGGAAAGGCAGGCGGATGTAGTTTGCCGAGCCGGCGCCGCTGCCCGGCCCTTCAGCGCCGACGTTCTGAGTCGCCACGTACATATTGGCGGGGAACACGGCAACGAGCAGCGCGATGATCCCCCAGGCGGCATAGATTCGCGTTCGCGGCTCGAGGAGGAAGACACCGAGCACGATCTCGGCGAGGCCCGAGATCACATTCAACCACTCGGGGTTCGGCAGGTCGGGCGGCATGATCGCAAGATAGAAGGCAGGGTTCGCCAGGTGGTTGTAGCCAGCAAAGATGTAGGCGATCGCCATGACCCAGAGCAGAATTCGCTTTACCTTGCTCATGTCCGTACCCCTTTCGTGTCATTAAGCACGAGGGAGTGTATCACCCGCGCAAGGTACTGCTCGCGACAGGGGACGACTGCGGCGAAGACGTTGCCGGCGGCGGCAGGCTTCGAAAACGGAGGCTTGATCGAGCGGGCCTAAGATCGCGGGCCGTCGTTGGCATCCATGCCCCGACGCGCATCGCTCAGGATCTCGTGCTTCTCCAACATCGATTGGAAACGAGCGGGTCCGGGGGACGGCCTTTCGCCGAATCCCCATTCGATTGCCTCGAGTAGAAGCTCGGCATAGAGGCGATCGACTGAGCCCCCGCTCCATCGAAGCGTCACGTTCGTATAGCTGAGGCCCGCAACGGTGAGTTCTTCGGCGCTGCGGGCTTCGGGCAGAATCAGCTGCGAGACGGGGGCGGCAAGAACTTCGGCGACTTCTGCAGGATTGGGCGTGAGTTTCGGGGGCGCCGACAGCCATGCCACGACAGGCGCAATATGGTGGCCGAAGCCACTCCAGGCATCATCGAGCCGACCGACAAACTCGATGCAGGTCGGATCGAGATCGATTTCCTCGTGGGCTTCGCGCACGGCAGCCTCTGTGAAAGACTCGCCGGGGTCGACGATTCCGCCCGCGAACGCAACTTCGCCCGGGTGGACACGCAAGGATTCCGCGCGGCGTATCAACGCCACACAGATATCTCCGGACTCCTCCCAGAACGGAAGCAACACAGCGGCTTGCCGAAAATGCCGGGGCACCGATGCGACGGAAAATGAATACGGCGTGCGTTCGGATAGTCGGTGCAACTGCTCGCGGAAGCGACCCACGTCGATCGTGTGAACGCCCACATCGGCAATGGCATTCCTCGTCATCGCTCGCCGACCTGAATCGCTTCGGAGTTCGCAGGCAACGAGATGAAGGTGCCGTCTACAGCGATTTTGAATTTGCCCGAGTAGGCGTCCCCGACCCCTTCCAGATAGATCGATTCGAGGAGAGCGAGCGGAAGCGGCGGCACGATGTGATAGAAGAGCAGATAGTCGGCGCCGGCCTCTTGCGCGGACTGCGCGGCTTCGACCGGGGAGGCATGATAGTCAAGGATATCCCCGGTGATCTTCACCATGTTTTCATTGCCCGCGCGCTTCGCCGCGTCCTGGATGGTTCGCACCAGGGTTCGCGAGAGGGCTTCGTGGACGAGCAGATCGACACCCATCGAATTGGCGATGAGGTTGGGGGATTTCGCGGTGTCCCCACTCACGACGACGGCGCGCCCTTTGTATTCAATGCGATAGCCGACGGCGGGCGAAACGGGGGCATGATCGACGGCGAAGCTCATGATACGCAGATCGCCCTTCTCGAAAACGACCGGGCGTTCGCCATTCGCGGGGAGAGAAAAGGACTTCGTTTCGAGACCGGCGCCCAAGGGCGGCGCAACCTTCGTTCCGTGATGCTCGGTTCGATATCCCTGGTCCTGTCGATAGGATCGATTAAAGCCATCGACGACCTCCCCGACGCCTTCGGGCCCGAACACTGGAAGGGGCGTGGTCCAGCCAGCCCCGACCCAGCGAAGCGTCGCGACCTCGCCGAGCCCGTCGATATGATCCGAATGAAAATGCGTGAGGAAGACCGCTTCCACCAGGCCAGGCTGAAGGCCGAAGCGCGCGAGATTGCGCGCTGCGCCGCTGCCGGAGTCGATCATGACGACAGACTCGCCCGCGATGATCGCGACACAGGGACCGGAACGCTTCGGATCCGGCATGGGTCCGCCGGCACCGCAGAGCAGAACATGCAGGCCGTCGGGCAATTCGCCGGGCAGGTTCGCACGCATTGCGGATTCGGCCTGACGACCGAGCATGCCCAGTACGGGTCCCCTGCAGGCCGGAAGTAGAAAGGCGATCGCGAGCAATGCTGCGATCGTTCGAATGGATCGATGGATCATGTTTTTCCTTGTCACATCCGCTTCGAAGGCCCCGGTTCTCGCCGGTCTAATCCCACTCGATATGGCAGGCGAGGCGACGATCAGCCCCGATAACCCGTTTTGTCGCCAGCCAACTCGATCGCCCCCCTGTAGAGAACGTTATATCGACGCACCAAGAATCTCCAAGCACCGTCTTCACGAACCACGTCGTCATCATAGACGCCATAGACGCGAACTGCGTTTCCGTCATTGTCCTCGAGAATCTCTTCGACGTATGATTTCATCTTGCCGGAGGCTCCGTCGACTTCGACGATCCCCGGCTGCACAAGAAAGACTGCGAAGGGAAAGCCTGCCATCGCACCCTTCCAGGCGGCCACGATCGCGTCACGTCCCTTCATGGGCTCCGGCATGCCCAGGTACCACTGCCCTTCCGCGGCCCAACAAGCCGACCAATCTTCGGCATCATGGCGCATCACGGCATCGGCATATCGCTGGGCAAGCATCTGAATCTCGAGAATATCTTCACTCCGGCTCATGGTCCTTCGGTCTCCTGGTTGCGTTCACTCGGATCGCTGAGGCGCGAACCGATTGGAATCAAGACTTAGAGTCTCGCGAATTCGGACGGCGCGCTCAATCGGCCCTCTCGGGAATTCGGTGGGCGGCTGCCCCTGGAGATACTAGAGTTTCAACAGCTGCTTCCTGGCGGACATGGAGATCGACGATGGTAGAGACGAAGACGGGGCATGACCGCTCGAACGGCATCTCCTACAACGACATCCTCGGGGGCGATTCTGTGCCGCCGCCCGCCGTCTATCTGGAGGACTCGCCCCTCGAACCCGGCGTCACCACCGTTGCTGCAGACCGCTACTACTCGAAGCAAGAGCACGACCGGGAAGTCGAGATGTTGTGGAAGCGGGTTTGGCAGATGGCTTGCCACGAATCCGATATCCCCAATATCGGAGATACACACGTCTACGACATCGCAGAGCTTTCCTTCATCGTCGTCCGCGTTTCAGAGGACGAGGTCAAAGCCTTCCCGAACGCCTGCCTGCATCGAGGTCGAGCCCTCTGCGACAACCATCGCAAGGAGCTCAAGACATTTCGATGTCCATTCCACGGTTGGTCGTGGGAAATCAATGGAAAGCTGAAAGAGGTTCCTGGACACTGGGATTTTCCAACGGTGACCGAAGAAGAGTACTCACTTCCGGAAGTGAAGGTCGGGCATTGGGGTGGCTTCGTCTTCATCAACCCAGATCCAGACTGTGAACCCCTCGGAGACTTCCTGGGCGACTTCGATCGCCACTTCAGCGTTCCTTTCGAGCGGCGCTTCAAAGCCGCGCACCTGATCAAGCGACTCCCCTGCAACTGGAAGGTGGCACAGGAGGCTTTCATGGAATCCTATCACGTGATCGCCACGCATCCGGAATTGCTGGGATCGTTCTGTGACGTCAACTCCAAATACGACGTCTTTGGCAACGTCTCTCGTGCTATGTCCGCCTCGGGAACGGCCAGTCCCCATACGGGAGGCACGACCCCCGACATGTCGACCTACCCTGACGGCAAGGCCTTTCAGAGTCTGAAGCATCTGATCAGCGGCCACGTCTACAAGCGACTCGCCGAGAACGAAGTGGAGGTCACCGCCCCGGACGGCAAGCAGGGCCTATTCACACAGAAGGCGGAGTACATCAGCGGCGATGTCAAGTCCGCTGACATCCAAATGTGTGATTGGGTGGGTGGGAAGATCGTCCCCGGCGATGAAGACATGCCGATGGATTATCCGACCGAATCCTTGAGGGCGTACCGCGATGGCACCGCTCGGGCGAGACGCGAGCAGATGCGACCTCAGTATGGAGACTCCGTCGACAGCATCAGCGACGCCGACCTGAATGACGCGATCTACTATTCAGTCTTCCCCAACCTTAGCCCCTGGGCCGACTTCAATCCGATCTTCTACCGGTTCCGACCCGACGGAAACAATCCCGAACAGTCGCTTCACGAGGTGATGTACATGATTCCGCTACCCGAAGGTGTGGATCCCCCCGAACCGGCCAAGCTGACCTTCCTCGATCTAGACGACGACTATACGGAGGCCCCGCAGATCGGAAGCAATCTCGCCAAGATCTTCAATCAGGACTGCGTCAACCACGCGATGGTGCAGAAGGGTCTGCATTCGCATCCCAAACGCGAGACCATCTTCGCGAGCTACCAGGAAACCAAGATTCGGCATTTCCATCAGACGCTCGAGAAGTGGCTGTCCAGCGAAAAGGCGCCGAAGACTCGCAAGGCCTAGAAATCATGACACTCGACAGATACCCACTCTTCCAGGAGGCCTATCTCGTCAACGATCTCGATGCTGCGATCCTGCGATGGAATGAGCTCTTTCGGGCGGGGCCCTTCATTCGAACACATCATCACAAGACCGATCGATTCGAGTATCGCGGTACGGACCATGAGGCCGACGTATCCTACGCCTTTGGTTATCTCGGCGAGATGATGATCCAGTTCATCGTGCAGCACGACGACACACCCTCGATCTACCGCGACATGTATGCCGCTGGAGAAGAGGGTTTCCATCACGTCGCCGTACTCGTACACGACTTCGAAGGCGAGTTTCAGCGGCTCGAGAAGCTGGGCTTCGAATGCGCCACACGTCTCTACGCGGATGGTGTCGATGCCGCCTATTTCGACACGCGAAACGTCAACGGCGGCTTCACGGAGATTCACGGCGATCCGCCGAACATCCTCGGGGCATTCGCCGGATGGCGTCGCGCGCACGAACTCTGGCAACCCGGTGACTCAGCCTTTCTAGGGCCTGCTACGGGAACTCCCTGAATCCCCTACCAGGGATGGGCTTCGCCATTCCACTTGAAGAACTTTCCAGAGTCCTCCTTCGTGAGCCCTGACAGAACACTGATGATTCCCGAGGCGCTGTCCTCGACCGGCAGATTCGCGTAGGGCCCGCCCATGTCGGTCTTGACCCAACCCGGATGCATGAGTGCGATCGTGATCGGATCTTCCTTCCAATCGAGCGCGAGATTCTGTCCGACCTTGCTGACGCCGGCCTTCGTCGTCGAATAGATATACATCCCGCCCATCGGCCAGGTCGATGCAGCGAGCTGGCTGGTGAGAATCATCAGCTTGCCGTCGCCCGATTCGACCAGATGGGGCTTGAAAGCACGTGCGACTAACAGGGGTCCAATCGTATTGATGTCGAGTGAGCGATGCCACTCTTCAATATCGACGTCGTCGATACTCTGGGCCTCGCCTCCCTTGGCCCCGGCAACGACCAGAACGGCATCCAACGCTCCTGAAATCTTCGCGGCCGCCGCGTCGATCGATGCTGCATCACCAAGATCCATCTCTTCCACGCTGATATTCGCGGCGCCGTTCGCAACCTCGTCGAGCAACTTGGCTTCGGCTGCGCTTCTCACGCAGGCCACGACATCATCTCCGTTCGCCGCAAGTTGTTTCGCGAGTTCCAGACCAATTC
Organism: uncultured Myxococcales bacterium; assembly: GCA_965603475.1. Taxonomy (GTDB): domain Bacteria; phylum Myxococcota_A; class UBA9160; order UBA9160; family UBA4427; genus UBA4427. Next base: position 31,128 of record CBFDDD010000008.1, on the reverse strand, counting down.
CGCGGCTCGCACCCGCAATCAAAATTCTCGACATGTCGATTATCTCCCAGTTCGTCGCGTTCTCGTCGGAACGTAGAACGTTGATAGGCAATTCAAGCGACTTCTTCCACAGTGCCGCCAAAGAATGGTATGACAATCAAGCCTCGAATGGGACGTGCTCACCCGATTGCGGCCTCAACTCGGGCTGCGCGAATTTCCAAGCGACTCCGGGCCGGCCTGGCATGAACGATTGGCGCGAGGAAAAGCAGCAATGCCATTTCGCCCCTTCCTGAAACCTCGGCAGGGCCAAAGCAGGCGGGGATTGACGTTGATGCGGAGGTGAGACCGACCGTGCAGGAGAAGCCGATACCCGTGAAGTTATTCTGGTAGCAATCATCATCGACGATCAACGTCCCGCGGGTGGCAGCAGACTCGACGCGTCAAAAGAGAGTTCGGAGGGAATCGAATACTGTCTATCCTGTCGTCACGGCCATAGGCCGATCGCCAAAACGGCGAACACCAAACGAACACACACTGGAGAACCCGCTATGACTAGGCTCGAGGGGAAAGTCGGATTGATCACGGGCGGGGCTTCCGGGCTCGGCGCCGCTACGGCGGAGCGCTTCGTCGACAACGGCGCCCAGGTTCTGATCACCGACATCGATGGCGAGGCTGTCGCCGAGGTCGCAGAGCGAATCGGCGCGCAGTCCCTCCAGCAAGACGTCTCCCAGGAAGCGGACTGGGAGTCCACACTGGCGGAAGTACACAGTCGCTATGGGCGGCTCGACGTCCTGGTGAACAACGCCGGCATCTTCACGTCCTGTCCGGTTGACGAAACGCCGATCGAGCAATGGCAGAATGTCATCGATGTGAACCTCACAGGTGTCTTTCTTGGCTGCAAGCATGGCGTTCGGGCAATGAAGTCGAATCCGGGTGGCCCGTCCGGCTCGATCATCAATCTCTCTTCGGTCGTCGGACTGCGCGGGCAAATTGGTGGCGCCGCCTACAGCTCGAGCAAAGGCGGAGTTCGCCTGTTGACGAAATCCGTGGCACTCGAAATCGCTCCCCACAGCATCCGTTGCAATTCGATCCATCCGGGCATCATCGATACACCCATCATGGATCCACTCTTTGCCGCGGTTCCCGACCGGGCCGCAATGCGAGCGCAGCTCGAACGAACGCTCCCCCTCGGTCAGCTCGGAGACCCCGCGCGCGACATCGGGAACATGGCCGTCTACCTCGCCTCGGACGAGAGTGTCTACATCACCGGAGCCGAGATGGTCGTAGACGGCGGGATGACGATCGGCCTGCCCGGCTGACCCAGGTCGATTCCTCTGGAAGATCGTCACAATACCCCGGGCTGGACTATGTCGTTCGGGCTCTCGTTACGTTTGCAAAGATTTTGACGAGCAGTGGCACCATCGCCGCAGCGAAGGCCACGAGCGAAACGGGCGGCAGTCCGGCATGCCAGTGTCCAGGTGTGAGCCAGCCCGAATAGCCCATCACGAGTACGTGCCCGGCCGCAAGCGAAAGTGAGAGGTAACCCATTCGTTGCCCCCGTTGCCAGCGTTCGGCGCCGACCGCGTCGTACATGAAGGGCAACGAAGTGATCGCTGTGACCGCAAGGCACCACATACTCAAGATGCCGAAGACCATGGTCGACTCGCCGATGAGATTCATCTTCCCGGAGTCGAGAAAGAATTTGGGGTAGTAGGCAGGAGAGATCAGCAGGAGCGACATCAGCGCATGAATCGAAGCCAGAGAGAATCCGATCAGACCACAGAACTTGATCAGGATCAGTTGCTTTTCGGAATCGCTTTCATAGGCGCGGACGGTCTTGCCGATCAGATAGGAGGTCGCGATGAAGAAGACGGCGGAGAGTGAGACGCCCTTATTGGCGATGAAGAGTGGAAAATGCGACCAGTCAATTCCCGAAAAGACGTGGTACCGGACGATGGCGTACGTTACTGGCACGCCCAGCAGAAGGATCAGCCATCGCACAGTGAAGGTCTGGATCAGACGGCCTTCGAATTCATCGCCGCTCAAGTCGGTCTCCTGAAGTCCGCATGACATCGCTTGTCGGCGGCATGCCGGCCTGGGACACGACCCAGACTCAAATCGTTCGGCCGAGCGACGCACCCGCGTGGATGGCACTCATCAGGCTGTTCCGCCCGCGCACATCGCCGATCAGGTGATGGGCAACGGACCCCGTGTTCAGTTCCTGGGCCAACTCACGGTTGGGCTCGTTGAAGCCGACGAGAACGACCAGACTCGCGTCCACGCGGCGCGTTCGCGTCGTGTATTGCACGCCGAGCTCCACCGCATCTTCGGTGATACCGCGAATGTAGTGGCCCCCAATGAAGTCGAAGTCGCCAGCGTAGAGCCGCTCGCGAGCCGCACCCGCGGTCACTGGGGGATAGGGAAGCGCGCTTCCAATGCCGTCGAATCGCGAAACGAGCGTCACCTTCGCGCCTGCCCGGAGCAGTACGTCTGCCGCTGAGATGGCTTCGAACGATCCGGTGTCGTCGTAGATCAGTGCCGGTCCATCCAGCGCGGCCGGGGCCCGGCCGACGCCAAAGAGCGTCCAACTCGTGTGGACGTGGGGCCTGTCGAATCCGGGGATTGGCGTCGCGGGTGTCAAGAGCTGAAAACCATCCGATCGCGGCGTCGAGCCCGTCGCGATCACCACCTCGTCGGGGTTCGACTCTGCCACCATAGACGCGTCGACCGGTGTGCTGAGATTTACCTTCACGCCCAGTCGATCGATCTCGCGCTCGAGCCAGTTGGTGATCTCACCCACGTCGGCGCGATGTGGCGCGCTGGCGGCCAGGGCCACCTGGCCTCCGAGCCGCGGCAAGGCTTCGAAGAGCTCGACGTGGTGGCCGCGAATCGCGGCGGTGCGGGCGAACTCGAGGCCCGCCGGCCCGCCGCCGACGATCATGATGTTCTTCGCGGACGCCACTCGATCACCCGGCTCGAAGGACCGAACATTCTCGCGAGCAGCCGAGTGGTTGACGACGCAACTAATCTGACCGCGTGTCATCAGCTGCCCGACGCATCCCATGTTGGTGCCAATACAAGGCCGAATCTGGTCCTCGTCATGCTGTCTGGATTTGTTGACGAGCTCGGGGTCTGCAATCAGCGCACGCACCATCGAAACCATCTGGGCGGCACCCGACTCGACGATATGTTTTGCGTGATCGAGTGTCATGATGCGTCCGACGACCATGACGGGGCTCTCGAGGCTATGCGCAACGATCTCGTTGGCCGGCATTTCGACGCCGAGCGGGTCGTCAGCGGGCGCGATCAGCTTGTGAAATCGCCAGTAGGCGCCCATATGCAGCGAAACGTAGTCAACGTCCGCATCGACCGCCTCAGCAATTTCGGCGTTGTCCTGCGCGGTGAGCCCACCCGGTACGTAGTCCTCGTTCGGTAGGCGTACACCGACTGCAAAGTCGCTATCGCGCACGGCATTCCGAACGGCGGCGATCACTTCGTTCAGGAAGCGAAGCCGGTTCTCTAAAGTGCCGCCATAACGGTCGGTGCGCTTGTTGAGGGCCGGCGAGAGGAACTCGTGGATCAGGTATCCGCTCGACGCATGGATGTCGACGCCGTCGAGGCCGGCATCCCGGCAGCGCCGCGCGGCCGCGGCGAAATGTTCGACCACGTCGGCAATCATCGATTCTGTCATGGCGATCGGTACGACGCCAGCCATGGGATTCGGGACGGCGCTGGCCGACCAGTGCTCCGGCATGCCGGCTTCGGCCGTATAGCCGGCGCCCGGGTGATAGAGCTGGATCAGCAGCTTCATGCCGGTTGGGCGGATTCGCGAAGCGATCTCCTCCAGGAAAGGCAGACAGCTGTCGTTCCAGAGTGCGAGCCGCCCCGGCGCACTCGGGTGCACGCTCGTCGCTTCGAGGGTCGACATCCCCACGCCGCCGCGCGCTCTGGCTTCGTGATAGGCGATCAGCCCCTCACCACTGAGACCCGTGCCATGGGGGGAACGCACAATCCGGTTGGGCAGGGTGATGGGTCCGACTCGGAGCGGCTCGAAGAGGGCATCATATCGTCCCATGCCGCGCTCTCAGCCCTGCTTCACGACTGGGCGTCCGGTCGACCAGTCAATCGAGCGAATCGGATCCGTCTCGCCGTCCCAGCCGACAGAGCCTCGCAGAATGATGTCGAAGAGCTCGTCCATGATCTCGTTGTGTGCCATGAGTTGAATCATCACGCCGGGCGATTCGATCGAGTCGAGATAAGCGTGGCCATCGCCGTACCGCTGTATGACCTCGTAGGCGCGTCCTGCCGCTTCGAGCTCGGCAAGCTTGGCGTCGATGCTGTCCACCCAGACCGCGAGGTGCTGCAAGCCTCCGGTGCTGAAATCGTGGAGATAGCGACTGTAGATCGAGGGTGTGTCGTCGAGGGGCTGAATGACTTCGATCTGCTGATCACCGGAGTAGGCGAACGCGGCATCGATATTGAACTTCGCTTCTTCGCCGCGATAGACGCCCGGGATTCCCCGCAAATTCTCGATGTAGAAGGGGCCCACTCCGCGCGCGATCCAATGCTGCATCGCCGCCTGGATATCCGGGACGACGTATCCCTGCTGAATCACGGGGCCGAACAGGACGCTCATGGGTATCCCTCCCTTGGATTGCGGGTCGCGCCCTCGAGTATGGCACACGGATCGCCGGGTGGATCATCGACTCGGGAGACTCGATCCCGCCGCCTTTGCGCCATGCCGCTCGGTCGCTTCGCGGCTCAATGCGCGAAACTGATCCGCCTCCTAGACCAGGCTCATCGGCATACTCTTGATCCCGCTAATGAAGTTGGAGTGCAGCCTTTCGGGTGGACCTGTCATTGTCAATTTCGGAAATCGCCTCAGCAGTTCCTCGAGAGTGACCCGCATCTCGAGTCGGGCCATGTGGCTTCCCATGCAAAAGTGGGTGCCTGTCCCGAAGGCAATATGCGGGTTCGGCTTTCGGGTGATGTCAAAGGACTCCGGGTTCTCGAAGACCGCTGGGTCTCGATTCGCGGCGCCGTAGTACATCACGAGTTTGTCGCCCTTCCGGATAGCTTGGCCGCCCACCGTCGTGTCACGCGTGGCCGTGCGTCTAAATTGCATCACAGGCGTCACCCATCGGAGCATCTCTTCGATCGCCTGCGGCAGAAGCGCGGGATCATCACGCAGCCTTTCAAATTGCTCCGGATGTTCACACAGGGCCTGCACACCACCAGAGAGCGCGTTCCGAGTGGTCTCATTGCCCGCAATCAAGAGCAGGAAGAAGTTCATATTGAGTTTCAGGCGCTCGAGCGACACGCCGCCAAGCTTCCCATTCACAAGACTCGAAAACACGTCGGACGCGGGTTTCTTTCTCCGCCTGCGGGCGAGAAAGCCTGCGTAGACAAAGAGTTCCAGCACCACGAGCCGCGCGCGAAGCGTGCTGCTGACGTCTGGATCGCTCGCCCCAATCAGTTTATTGGTCCACTTGTAGAACCGACCCGAGTGTTTATCGGGTACGCCCAGAAAATTCGTGAGGACCCGCAGTGAGATCGGCGCTGAGATCGCGTCGACGAAATCGCATTCAGTCTGCTCCTTCAACGCATCCAACGTCTCGCATACGACCTTCTTCGTGTGATCTTCGCTATGCCGGATGGTTTGGGGCTTGAAGTGTGGGTTCATCAAATTCCGAAGCTCAGTATGGGTCGGCGGATCCATGTTGATGAGCTGCTCACGCATGTTCTCGAGATCTTTACGAGGAAGGTCACTGAGAATGCAGCTGCCCTCTTCCGACGAAAACAACGCTGAATTCTTCGACACGAACGTGACGTCTTCGTAGCGCGTGAGCGCCCAATAGCCGGGACCCAGGGCCACGCCTGGCAGCTTGCACTCGCGTTGCCAATACACGGGAGCTTGCTCGCGGAGGACACGGAAATATTCGTGCGGAGCTCCCTCGGCGAAGATCCTGGGATCAGAAAGGTCGACGTCTCCCAATCGCAAGCTCGGTGTGGGCGCGAACGGCTCGTTCACAAAGGGAGTGTGGCCGGCTGAATGATCGACTGCGCTCATATACGAGGCTCCGAGATCGTAATGCAGAGACCGTCAATATGCTGGATGACAGAGTGATCGTCCACCACGGTTTAGTTGAACAACGCAGGCTCCGCCGGCCTGCTGATGCTCGAGAGGAGCCGAAGGTCGAGCCTGAGACGTTCAATGGACTGATGATCGACTGTCCCGCATATGAGTTATTGTTGCCCTCGAATGGCCAAGGACTTCACAATCTTTCTCTGGCTCTTGAAGCTAGGCGCTTTGGCGAACCTCTACTTCTTCGCCAACACCTTCGCCCTGAATGCGGGGGCACTCGATCCACATATCATCATCCCCGCACAGATCCTCTTCGCCGTCTCGGCCTACCGCTGCCTCTTTCCCAACCGATACAAGGACAACATCGTCCTTCACGCCACGGCTCTGTCGTCAACCCTGGTCACTCGCACTCTGGCCACCTTCGTCGAGATTGCCTGGATCTATCAATTCTCCCATGTCATTCGCCTGCTGAACGTCGAGCGCGTCGGTTGGGTCGATGCCCTCTCGTGGCTGATGTTACTCGTAGTGGTCGTCTCTCAGATCTTTGTGTGGTTCGCCATACTGTCCAGACGACTCTCGCCCTACTTCTATGAAGAAATGGGATGGGCGGTCATCTTCGTCGCGAACACGGTTGCCAGCGCGTATCTCTACGCGTCTCTCGAATCGATCGGTGGCCGCGAAATCCTGCTGCAACTGAATTTGTTCTTCGGGGTCGTCTACCTGCCGTGGCAAATCATTCATCTGCGTGCATTGCGAGCGGATGCTCGATCGCACGATGGAGCGATCGAGTCAAACCCACCCGTCACACGAGCGCTTCTGGCGAACGGCCTGTCGCGAGCCCTTCATGACAGGAACCGGGCAACCGATGCCACGTCTTGGGGCGGAATCGTGGGTCTAACCTGGATGACGGCCTATTGGGCCACGCTCATCCCATACTGGATACACCAGGTTGTTCAGATAGCGGGCGTGCGATAGCCGCATCCGACAGACGGAAATTTCAAGGCGCGATCGTTTCGTTTGCCGTCGAGATCTTCCGGCCGAATGCCACTACCCGCTCGGCGGCAATCCTCATCGATCCAGGAAGAGGCGCAACCAACGCCCCCGGGCCGGACGCCGCAACTTTCCCAGCGCTTTGGCCTCTATCTGGCGGATGCGTTCGCGAGAGACTCCCAATTCCTGGCCAACCTCGAGGAGCGTTTGATCGTCCTCCTCCCCGATACCAAAGCGCATACACAGGACCTGCGCTTCGCGGGGCGGAAGCGTTTCGAGGATCATTCGCGTGATCGAGCACAGGCTCGATTGGACCGCCATCTCCTGGGGATCGATGCCATTGCGATCTTCGATCAGGTCCAAAAGCTTGTCGCCTTCGCCCTCACCAATCGGCATTTCGAGACTGATCGGCTCGTGGAGGACCCGCAGGATCGTGGACACCTTCTCGCATGACATGTCGAGGGATTCTGACAACTCTTCCGGAAGAGGGTCGCGCCCCAATGTCTGTGCGAGCTGGTGCCGTACGCGAACGAGTTTGTGAACGGCCTCGGTGATGTGCACAGGGAGTCGGATCAAGCGGGCCTGATCCGCAAGCGCCCGGGTGATGCCCTGTCGGATCCACCAGGTCGCATAGGTCGAGAACTTGTACCCCAGACGCCAGTTGTATCGATCGACCGCCTTCATCAGGCCAATATTGCCCTCCTGAATCAGGTCCAGGAGCGAGAGTCCACGTGACTTATGCTTCTTCGCAATAGAGACAACCAGACGAAGGTTGGACTCGATGAGTTCGTTCTTGGCTTCACGAGCACGATCCAACGTCGCGTCGATCCTACAAATCGCCCCGTTGACTTGAGACTTCGAGATGCCCGATGCGGCTTCGGCGCGCACGCGATTGTCCTCCAACTTGTCGAGCATCTCGAGGGCCTCCCCAATGGCCTCGGCGTCGCCTCCCAGCCGGGTGAGGGCCTCGTTGCCATCTGTGCTGCGCTTTTCCGACTGCTGCAACAGGGCGCGCAATTCGTCGACATCGAGATCGAAGGGCCGGACGATGTGCGCGGCGCGCTCGTCGAGTCGATGATGGCCATCCGCGAGCTCACGAAGGGATTCTTCGAGTTCGTCATAGCGCTTGCGCTTGAACCTCTCGCGGCGCAGGATGCTGGCGGCCTCCCCGTATTGCGCCGCAAGCTCGGATTCGAGGGCCTCACGGTCGTGGCCGCGAAGCGCTTTGGAACACAGCTCGAGAGAGCGCTCGGCGATGTTCTTCTCGATACGGAGGAGCCGACTCATCGACTCGAGAAAACGCCTACGAATTTCCTCGGGCTGTTGCTCGGACTCGTCGTCGAGGCCATCGATCACTGACTCGAGTGCGATGTGGTCGGCGGCAACCGAATCGCCGACTTCTATGACGCGACGAAGACTGAACGGATTGCTGAGGATCGCCCGGTAGTAGGCGGCCACTGCATTCTCGATTCGCTGTCCGACCTCGACTTCTCGCTCGTAGTCGAGCAACGGAATTCGCCCGATCTCGTTGAGATAACGGGGTACCGAATCCGCTGTTGTGTTCTCGCCTGCTTTCGATCGGGCTTTCTCCTGGCTGCGCACGCCAGAATCCGTCGCGGTTCGAAATCGAGCGGCTTCGAGACGATCAGGATCGCTCATGACAGTTCTCCTCTCTCTGGTAGACGTTCGATGTGGGGGCTTTGGTCGCGTCAATCGAGTGCGGGCGGCCGAGGGAAACGGCGCGAAAGTTCCCGATCAACACGACCCGGCCCTGCCCCACGAGTTCGAGGACCTGGTTTTCGACTTCGCGCTCGGAACCACCGTCGTTCGTGAGGGTCTGTACGAGCGCCAACATCGTCGTGCGCAGGAGCGGTGGTTGGGTCTTCATGAAGCTCGATCGAGAACTCATTGCATTCCCTCCGTCTTGCATGGCCGGGATCGTGGCTGCGATGCCCTGGCGAGGTCCTTCGGGATGACGAAACCCAAGGTATTCACTCACGATTTCTAGGCTTTGATCGCGGCGGACAAAGCTTTGACCGGGAGCGCCAATCCGGTTCGATCGCTAGGCTCGCGTTCCGATAGGCCCATCCAGATCCGGGAGGAAACGCCCATGACGACCTCGGCCACGGTTTTGCGATTGTTCGTCGAGGCGCTCGATGACCTCGATGTCGACGGGCAGGCCCTGCTCGCAGATTGTGAGATCGATGCGGCGACGCTCCAGGATCCCGAGGCACAGCTGTCCGAAGAGGATCTCGAGCGGGTCTGGATGGCGGCGATGGAACGCACCGGCGACCCCTGCATCGGCCTGCACGCCGGCGAACGCGTCCGAGCTCATGCCGTAAATCTCTTTGGCTATCTGATGCTCAGTAGCGCGACGCTCGGAGCGGGTATTCAGCGCGTGGCGCGCTATCAGCAAGTCATCACGGGAGTGCCCTGGATCGAACTCGAAGACGATTCCGACGCGACTCGGCTGCGTGTGGGAGCCGCCATCGGGTCCGAGGAATTCAGGGCGGTCCATGCCGAGTATGTCGCCACCTTCATTCCGCGGATCATGGACTGGATTTCCGAGGTCGAGGTTCGGCCGATCGGGGTTTCTTTTCGACATGAGCCGCGCGGTCCCCTCGAAGAATATGAACGCGCCCTTCGCTGCCGTGTTCGATTTGGTGCGGAGCAGAACGAACTCCGTTTCAGTGCCGCGATACTCTCTCAATCGTCGCGACACGCGGAAGAATCCGTTGCCCGCATCCACGAGGAACTCGCAGAAAGACTTCTCGAGAGCCGGAGCGAAACGGAACTGACTCCACGCGTTCGGCGCTTGCTCGCCGGATGTCTCGAGTCGGGAGAGACCGATCTGGCGACCGTCGCGCGGCAGCTGGGCATGGGCGCGCGCAGTCTACAAAGGCGACTCTCGGACGAGGGCACGAGCTTCAGCGCGCTTCTCGACGGTCTGCGATGCGACGTGGCGCGCGAGTACCTCGGTCGACGCCAGATCCCGATATCCGGCGTGGCTCATCTCGCGGGTTTCTCGGACGTCAGCGCCTTCACACGTGCGACGAACCGCTGGTTCGGTTCGACGCCCGCACGCGTGCGGGAGCAGGTGGAGCATCACTGAGGCGGCCTTTCTCATTGAGACCTCGCAATGCCGTGTTGTCCGGGTTCGGGGACCGCTCGGGGCGTCGCGGACAGCACCGACCGACCAGGCAAGACTCCGCGCGCCTCAAGAGGCTGGCGCCAGATGACGATAGGTGGGCAAAGCCAACAAGCGGAGTTCCGGCATCGACACACGCAACACTTCGGTGCCGCTCCTGATCGAGGTCTTTCTCATGCCCTTCATCCACCGGAAACTCGTGACCAGCCTATCGCTCGGACTGCTCCTCGTCTCGGCTTCGACGGCGATCGCGGGCGATTGCAAACCCTTGATGAAGCAGATCGAACCCTATGATCGCGCTCTGAAGGAGGCCCTCGATGACGAGCCCGAGGACCTGCCAAAGGAACTGAGACGACACGCCGAGTTCATGCGGTCGGGGCAAACGGACCGGTCGATGGCGATCGACCACGAGATTCGCTCCGGACTCGCAGGCTTGTTGAAGATCGAAGCGCCACAGCCGTTGCTGACACTGCATGCAGGCTTGATCGCCTACTATCGCGCGGGGGTGTCAGTCCTCGATGCCCAGAAACAGGGCGGCGCGGCTCTCAACGACGCCCAAATAGAAACATGGACAGGACTCAGAAACTACTACGTGAACCTGCGCGATCTGCTCGTGGCGCACGACTGCATGCCCGGTGACGTCGAGGCGATCGAAGAACACTATCTCCCGACGCTCGAAGTACAGCTCGAAGAGCTGCGAAAGGGCAAACCGCTGCCCGCGCACTACTAGGCAGCGTGGCGATGGCCAGGTCGCCGATTTCTAGAGCTGATCTCGACGAAGATCAAGAACGCGATCAGCCGTTCTTCGCCTTCATCGCCTCGACCGACTGTTCGATCAGCTGTTCGAGAACCTCGAGGTCCACGTCATCGAGCTTCTTGATATAGAGACAGGGTTTGCCCGTCGTGTACTTACCCAGCTTCTTCAGCAACGAGCGGCACATGGACTCGGACACACTGGCGTGTCTCTTTTGGTCTTGTTCTCGGCCACGGAAGGTCCTCCTTGCACGAGATAGGTGCAGTCAATCCTAACTCGCCGAAGTTTGCAAAAACGAGGTCCAGTCGACCATCCCCGTCGAAATCCTCCGCTATGCCTCCGTAGAGAGGGGGCCGACGATCACCCGGTCGTGCTGGGGGGGCTCGCATCGTCTATGCTCAGCATCGCTATGCCCTCTCTGTTGAAGCATCTGGTATTGGTGCTCGCGACCCTGGTGGTCAGCAACTTGATCGTCTCGCTATACAGAATCGCATTTGTCCGAGGAGCGATGTCTCGTTCTGGCGTCTCGAAGGCGCTTACATTCGTCATATTCGTCTTGGTGGTGGGATGTTCCGAGAGCACTGAAAACGCTTCCGAATCCGTCCTGAAGACCTCCGCAGACTGGGCAGCAGAACTCCCTGCGCCCGAGAAATTCAGCTGGGACGACCAGCCTATCTCCTTCTCGCCACCGCCCGCCGACTGGGAGCGCCAGAGAGAGCAGTCTGGCGGTCTGATGGGCGCTCGCTTCGTCAAGTACGTCTCGGGAGGACAGGCAATTCACGTCGCAGAGGTCACGGCCATCGGTCGCCGGGACCGCTGCAGCGAACTAGAGACGTTGCTCCAGGATCTCGACGAGCTGAGCCCACGCGAATTCCGAAGTCGATTGCAGCGGGCGCAGCCGTATCTCAACGACCCAATCAATCGATCGGAGAAGACAGCCTTCGAAGCGGCGCTCGGGCGACTCGGCGATGCAAAGGTGGCCTATCGCGCGGGCGACCTCGATGAAACTCGGAGTCGCATCTCGGCCGCACTCTGGGATCTGCGCTGGGTCGAGTACTCCCTCGATGAAGTCGTCGGTCCAGCGATGTTCACGGGAAAGGGCTATGCGCAGTTTGGAGAGGTCAAGCTATCGGAAACCGTGGCCATGGAAGTAGCCGGTGAAGAAGCTCTGAGCCTCGACTTTCGGATCGAGCGGGGCCCGAATCCCGATCGTGTGATCTACGGCCGGAAGGTCTATGTGGCGCACAACAACAGGCTCTTCGAGGCGAGTTTTCAGGGCGTCGAGAAATATCGCCCGCTCTTCGACGCGATGGTCGCGACGATCTCCTTTCCGGCTGGACCATGCGAGCATTGAGGTTGCGCTGGCCGCCGCTCGCTGCGCTTCTTCTCCTCGCTGTTGCGTGTTCACCCGACGCCACGACGCCACCGCAACAATCCTCGACGATCGTCGACGTGGGCATCCATCGGATCGGTTTCGTCGTGCCGCCGGGTTGGCTGCACGCCGATCACGGCATGGAGCAGCTTTTCGAACAGGGGATGGCCCATATCCGTCTGGTCGACCTGGGTCCCGCAACGCCGGAGGGCTTTGCCGAGACCCTTCGCGAGGCCCTCCGACTCTATGAACAGAATCAATGGGAAGACGCTCGAACGCTTCTCGTCTCGACGAATCCGCGGCGCTTCTTCGCCAGCGAGAAACGCTGGAAATCGGTCCAGGCAGATTGGAAGAGCATCACCTGGATTCGTCGCGAGGAGACCTCTGCAGGCGGGCTGGGCTCCGTGGATGGCGATGTCGACTGGGAAGTGAGAGGCGCCTTCCATGACCTGCTAGTTCAGGTTTCGGCACTTCGTCGAGCCGATTTATCCGAGCTCGCCGAGAACGCGCTGGTCGAACTCGGTCACGGGGCCCAGAGGAGTATTGCGTCGGAAGAAGCGGTCGCGATCTCGGGCAAGCCTGCGTTACGCGTCGAGACCTGGGACCGTCTCAGCCATCTCGGTCGGCAGAGCCATCTGTTCGTATTGAGCGAAGGCCGACTTTTGTGCCTATATACGCAGCTTGGGTCGATGGAAACGGTCGACCCGGCCTTCGAATCCCTGGCAACCAGCCTGACGATCGAGCCCCCTCACGTCGCGGGCGAAGGCGGTGTTGGCGCCGGCGGCGTGTAGCGAAGCAATCGCTGGGGCTTGCGTCGAACGCGGTCGCCGACAGCCCAGCCTCGACCACTATCTTGAAAGGTAAGCGACTCGAGCGATTCGCCGTGAATCGTCGCCTGTTGAACCCAGCTCGTTCCGCCGTTCGTCGTATGGAACACGGTCGATCTCCCGGTCTTCGGATTGAAGCCGACGATCCAGCCATGACGCTCGTCGATGAAATGCACGTCCCGGAGATTCGCCAGACTGCCGCTCGATTGGCTCGCCCAGGTCAGACCGCCGTCACGAGAATTCAGGATCGTACCCGCGGCTCCGACGATCCAGCCCATGCGCTCGTTCACGAATTGAACGGCCGAGAGGACCGGAGTGGAATCCGTCAGCGGAACATCGACGCGCATCCAGGTCGTCCCGGCGTCTTCGGTTCGCCGGACTGCGCCGTGATGACCGACCAGCCAGCCACGGCGAGCGTCGATGAAATGAATCGCGGTCGCTCGAAAATCATCATTCCCCCCACTCGTCGCGTTCGCACGGGCCCAACTCGCGCCACCGTCTTCCGTGCGGAGCACCCGCTGCTCGCCCGCGGCCCAGCCCATGCGTGCGTCCAGGAAGAAGAGGTCCGAGAGCTGGCGACCGAAGCGTACGAGCGTATGCCAGTGCGCGCCGGAATCGACCGTTCGCAGAATCCTTCCCTCATCGGCGGCAATGATCCCCGTCGACGGACTTTGAAACACGACGGCGTTCAAATGAAAGAGGCGGGTGCGTACTTGCGGGACGATCCCGACGCGAAACCGCCAATGGGCTCCGCCATCCGAAGTCTCGCCAAGGATTCCGCCGTCGATATTGTAGCCCCCCCCGACGATCCATCCGTGATCCTCGTCGAGGAAGAAAATGTCGCGAAATTCGGCATCAGAGGACAGGACCACTTCGTCCCAGGGCACGACCGCAGGTGGGGCGGACTCCTGACAGCCCGTGGCCAAGGTGACTAGCGCCAGTCCGAACGTCATTAGCGTGTTATGCGCCCGACAGAACATCAATCGGATCCTCAATCCTCGACGCGTCATCGAATCGGAGAATGCTCGTCAGGGGAGCCGAAGACGTAGCCACGCAACGCGGAATGACGGAGCAATCCGGCCAGGACCAGGAGCGGAATCGACTGGATTGCGACATTGATGAGCGACGTCGTGGCCACGAGCTGATACGCCTGCTGTCGCTCGAGTACGTCGATGACCTCGGCACTCTGGATCTTCAGCACGCTCAAGGCGTAGAGGACATGGCCAGCAATCGCTGCGCCCGTGGTCGCCCACAGCAGGCCGCGTGACCATGTTTTCTTATTGAAAAGGCCGATGCTGCCCGCGACGCCACAGATCGCGACCACCACGAAGACGGCCGAGAAGGTGCGCTCGAGTTCGACGAGCTCCGGCTTTCGCGGCTCGGGGAAGAACTCGCTGTATTCGCTTCCGGGCTCGGTGTTTTCGAAGGGATTCTGGGACGGAGATTCGACGACAACGACCCGAGTCGAACCGTTTGCGAGAATGACCAGCGCATTCAGGCCCCCGAGTGAGCAGATGAGTAGATATCCGACCACGACGACGGTCACGACCATTGGACGCGAGTCGGGCGCGGCTAAGCGGGACGCGGGATTGGAGATGGCGGACATCGGTTGAACGACCTCGATCGGGTCCGAGACAAAGAAGAACTCCGGGCGAATCTTCCAGTCATCCATCTCGGCGCGCCCGAGGTAGGTCTTGAGCGCTGGCGTCTCCCCAGATCGTGAACAATCAACCTATGAAACAGGTCTCACAACCCATTCATTGGATCAAGGGCTCGATTCTGCGGCCTCGCTTAGGCGCTCAGGATTTTTCGCCTAGACTTCCGCGGAGGGATCGATCAACGGTTGCGCCGCGATATGATTGACATTCGCGGAGAACGGGAAACGAGGAGTGGCCAAATGGTGGAAAAATTGCGGGATCCGGGAAATAAGGAATTCGATCTACGCGGCGTGAATCATCTTGCGCTCGTCTGCGAAGACATGGCTCGGACCGTGGACTTCTACACGAACGTGCTCGGAATGCCGCTCACGAAGACGATCGATCTGCCGGGCGGCATGGGGCAGCATTTCTTCTTTGACATCGGTGGTGGGGATTCGCTCGCATTCTTCTGGTTCCCCGAGGCGCCGGACCGCGCTCCCGGCGTAGCGTCACCCGCCAGAATGGTGGGCGAAGGATCCGTCGCGACGGCACATGGATCGATGAACCACATTGCCTTCGATATCGCTCCGGAAAAGATGGAAGAGTATCGCGAGCGGTTGAAAGCCAAAGGAGTCGAGGTGACAGAGATCGTCAACCACGACAACTCTCCGATGCAGGCGAGTCCTACGCTGACCGACGACGTTTTCGTTCGCTCGATGTACTTCTTCGATCCCGACGGAATCATGCTCGAGTTTGCGGCGTGGACGCGCGAACTGCGCCCGGACGAAGCGCAGTTGTCGGGCGTCGGCCCGGCCGAGAAGGAGCGCTATCTCGAAGAGCAACGAGCGTTCTTCGAGAAAATGAAGCGCCACCTGAAGGCGAGCTCCTAGTTTCCACGGTTCCGTTGTCCGACGAAGCGATGCGAGAATTCCCAACTTCCCGCGACGAAAGGCCGGGGGCGTTGTGGGTAGTCAGGCCATCTGACTCGTGAAGGTTGCGAGATCGAAATAGTCCCTCCACGCTTGAATCTTTCCGTTCTCGATCTCGAAAGTTCCCATGACGGGCACAGATAGCTTCTTTCCGCTCGCGAGATCGAAGTTATCCATGCGTTCGGTGAGTACCTTGTTGCCGTTCTCGGCGATCGACAGGAGCTTCCAATCAACTGCTACGGGGGCCATCCCGCGTACGAATGCGCTGGCTGCCGCGCGTCCCTCGATCGGCTGCATCGGAATATTGTGGTAGAAGATGTCCTCGGCCATGAGGTCGTCGATCGCATCCCAATCCATTCGGTTCCAGGCATCGATGAACGCCTCGACGATTTCAGTGTTGCTCATTGTCTTATCCTCTTGTGTGAAGCCTCGAGATGGGGCGCAGAAGGGTCGAGCCCGACGCCAGCCCTTTCAGCGTCGGCTGACGACCTCGCAGGCGATTCGAAACAGTCCCTTCATTCTATCTCGAACTGAAGGTGGGGGCGCAAGAGCACGCCGATCGGTCCGCCGTCCAGGGACAGCGCGATTCGCCCGCGAATCAGATACTCTCGAGCGTGTCGGAACATATCACGGCCGACGGGAAGACGTAGGATCATCTATGAGGGTACCGACCGGTTGTTTTTCACCCGATTTGCTGACGGGTAAGCGTGCGCTCGTGACGGGTGCAGGCACGGGTATCGGCAAGGCCATTGCGTTCGAGCTCGCACGCGCGGGTGCGGATCTGTTGCTTGCGGCACGTCGACTGGACGTACTCGAGGCGGCGGCAGCGGAGGTCTCGTCAGCTACCGGACGCACAGTCGAATGCGCCATAGTCGATATCCGCGACCTCGATTCGGTGGCAACTCTGGCCGCAGACGTGGCCGCGCGATGGGGTCAGGTGGACATCCTCGTGAATAACGCCGGCGGGCAGTTCCCACAAAAGGCCAGGGATTTCAGTCCCAACGGCTGGCGCGCCATCATCGATCTCAATCTCAACGGCGCCTGGAACATGACCCAGGCGTTCGCCAATCAGATGCTCGACGGCCACGGCGGTACCATTTGCCAGGTGACGATGACCACCGGTCGAGGGAATCCCGGCATTGCCCATTCAGGGGCGGCCCGGGCCGGCATAGCGGAGCTGGCTCGCAGCCTCTCCTACGAGTGGGGCCCGAAGGTTCGGATCAACTGCGTGGGACCCGGGTCCGTGGTCACCGAGGGTTTTGGCGAGACCTACGATGAAGATGTCCTGAAGGACATTGGCGAGACGCCGATTCCACACCCGGGTGCCGTCGAAGACATTGCCAACGCCGTCGTGTTCCTGGTGTCTCCGACGGGACGGTTCATTACCGGAGAGCTTCTGATGGTGGACGGCGGCGTGAGTCGCTACGGCTCGAACCAGGCATTGCATCCGGAAGCGTTTCCCGAGCGCGGCGGGCGGGGTCCGGACTGGTAGGCCACTCAACATGAATTCGCTGTGGACGCACATTATTCGACCGCCCTCTTCGACTGCGGCGACTGAGGCTTTGTACCTACGCCTGTTCGAGCCCGTCGTCGCCCGAATTGCCTCAGTCCGCTCCGCCGATGAGTCGATGGATGAGCCGACGATGACAGACGGCTCGCATGGGGTGAGTTCGGGGGGCGATGATGGAAATGCAGCACGTTCTGCTGATGCAGAGTATTTCCGGGACGATCTACCTACTGACGATTACGGTTGTGGGCATTCGGCTGTTGCGACTGGCCCATCGAAACAAGGCCTTGCCAGAGCTGCTGCTGGGACTCTCGCTGCTCATCGGCGGCACTTTCGGAGCAACCCTCGAAGCCGGTGGGCTCGCCATCGCGACGACTGCCGAGCCTCAATTGGTTGGGACGCTGCTGTTGGTCGGCAAGCTCTGCGGCCTCGTTGCGCTGGTCTGCCAAGGCGTCTTCATCTGGAAGGTATTTCGCCCCGATGCGTTCTGGGCACCCGTGATAGTCGGCATCTGCTTCACGTCGTCCGCGGCGGCCGTTGCTGGATTCTGGCTTCACGGAACCTTCGCGACCGCGCAGGTTCCGATGTTCTGGTTCTGGCTCGAGTTGGCGGGGCGCACCGGTGGCTCCGTCTGGCTGGTCTTCGAGGCGGTTCGCTACTACCGCTTGATGTGCAAGCGAACGAATCTCGGCCTGGCCGACCCCGTAGTGAGCAATCGTTTCCTGCTCTGGGCGATCGCAGGCGGCTGCGGAATATCGATGATGCTGACCGCGGTGCCACCGGTGCTCTACCCAACGACCACGCATTGGCTAATGGCCTGGGACCTCGCCTTGTTCAGCGCTTGTGGAATCGGCTTCTGCATTGCCTACTCGCTGGTCTTCTTTCCGACCCAGCTCTACATGAGCTGGATCACAGGTGACGTCGAAGCGAGGACTGCCTGATGGCCGGCGCCAACGCGTTCGAGTGGCTCTGCGCCTGTCTCGAATCCGTCACCGATCTTGATCGACTCGAAGCTCGGGGAACCGTTCGCATCGCGCTCAAGCGTGCGGGTCTCGAAGTCAAGACGCTCTCTGCAGAGCAAGTGAAAGTGGTACTCGAAAAGCTGATGCCCGAAGAACTCGAGACCAGGGGTGTCGCCGATGCCGAATCGATCTGCGCTCGTCTTGTCGGTCGCCGGGATGAAATTCCGGCCGTCGACGGCGCCGCAGCGGAATCCACGCCAGAGGCGGTCTTCGCTCGTCTTGCCTGATCGATCAGCGGGCCTTTAACCTCTGCGGCGACCCGGAGAAAATACGATCAATCGCGCTCACCGCCAATGCGTTCGTTCGCGGCGATTGATGCACCCGACTTTCTGTACTGGGCTTTTCGATCCTCGCTCCACTGGTCGACCTCCCCCCTCGGAACGCCGTACTCGAGCCCCCGTCCAACTCCCGGTCGTGCTCGCACGCGTTCGATCCATGCCATCACGTTCGGTTGGTCGGTGATATCGATCTTGCTCCACTTCCAACCGCGTACCCAGGGATAGAGTGCGATGTCGGCGATCGAAAAGCCGTCGCAAACGAACTCGCGCGCTTCGAGACGGTCGGCCAATACCCGCACGAGCCGCCTGGCCTCGTTCCCGAAGCGCTCGAGCGGATGCTCCTTCTGGACCGCTGGAACATCGTCCATGTATCGCGTATAGCTGAGCTTGTTGCCGAAAACCGGCCCGACGTTTGCCGCTTGCCAGGTGAGCCATTGCAGAACTTCCCAGCGCCGTTCGTCCTGGGGTAATAACTCGGTCGGAAACTTTTCGCCGAGATACTGAAGAATCGCGCAGCTCTCCATCACACTGCGATCGCCGTCGATCAACACCGGGATCTTCTGATTCGGGTTGTGCGCCGTGAACTCGGACGTGAACTGTTCGCCCTCCATCAAGTTGATGGTACGCACTTCGAGATCCGGGAGCAGATGCCCGGCCTCGCGAAGTTCTTCGACCATGATCGTGATCTTCCAACCGTTGGGCGTTGGAGAAGTCCATAGATTCATCGAGGGTCCTTTCGTCGGGGAACGCCGCCAGGCGAGAGCAGAGCCATGTGGCGTGCCGCGATCACTTAGCGCGGTGGTCCACGGGAGTAAGCCGGTAAACGACGCTTGCGGGGTCGCGCTGATCGGAACGCGAGGGCACTATGTCAGTTTTCTCAACCTCTGAAGCGCGCCCCAGAGAAGAAGCCCGAATAGAAAATGGCACGCCACCACCGGCGGCCAACCGCTCAGATAGATGAGGTCGTTGGCCAATCCGCTCGCGAAGGGGCCTCCGCCGAAGGCGAGGCCTCGCGTACCGACCAGGGCATTCGCCCACGCCGGAATTGTAAAGCCCCAACCCGAAATGAGCGCAGACCAGAACAGGATCCGGTTCTGCCTTTCGCTCAGAGTCAGGAGCGGTGCAATCGCTGCCAGACCCATCAGCAGGAGCCCGTTCGTGACGCCCTCGAGATGGGCCATGTTCCAGGCGCGAGCTTCGCCCGGGATCTGAACGTCGATCGAGGGAATCACCGGAAAAAGAACGATTTCGCCTAGCAGCATGAACATGTACATCCAGCCGGTGAGGACGACTGTGATCCAGAGGCCCGCCCCGTTTGCGACGAGGAGGACACGGGTTCGTTCGTTCATGGTTTCCTCTCGATATCAGGTGTTTTGAGCGTAGGGTGCGGCCATTTCGGAGCTCACGGTATCGATCAAGGGGATCGAATCCTTCGTCGCGTAGCGTGCGTATCCCTCGATCCAGTCGCGTACCCACGTCGGATCGGGTTCCTGTTCGGGGTCGTGGCCAGGTAGAGCACTCCGCAGGAGAAATGGGGCGACGGCGAGTACGAATTGCGCCGCTCGCCGCCAGAGGCGCATGCGTGAGCGCAGATTGAACCAGAGTCCGTCCTTCTCGAGCATCGCCCGATAGGCTCGTCTGGAAAACCACATGACATGAAGCGAGCCGGTAAAGACGCCGAGTGCACGCATCCAATAACCAGGACAGGCGGCCTGGTATACGTCGTAGGCGACGCGCTTGTGTTCGGTCTCTTCGACCATGTGCCAGAGAATGAAGGAACTGACGCGCGGGTCGGCGTTGCGGAAGAGATCATGCCGCTGTTCGACGAGCAGGCGTGTCACGCCAAGCGTCATGCTCTCGAAGCCCGCGGTGTAGCCCATCCGAAAGGCCAGGGAGCGACGACGGCGCATTCGGTCGTAGGAGGCCTGCATCTCGTTCTCGATTTCAGCGAGCTCGGGATACCCCTTCGCCTTCAATAGTTCGTTGTAGCGTCGATGCTGACGAAAATGCTGACCCTCCTGGGCCATGAATCCACGGGCTTCCTTCTGCACTCGCTCGTCGTCGACCTTCCGCAAGGCCTCTCGCATCGTGTCGATCAGGAATGGCTCGAGATAGGGCATCGTGAGCGAGGCGCCATTGATCATATGGCTCCATTCGGGTTCGTCCGGCTTCCAGTGGGGTTGAATGTCGTCGGGAAATTCGAACGGAATTCGCCGCACGACGATATCGCCGGGCATCGGCAACGCCGCGTTGGCTGAATCAGTCATGATCATTCTCCCTTGCCAGTCAGGTCACCGGCATCGACGCTATTGCAGAATCGAGGTCGGCGCAGGGTCCAGGTATTCCTCGATCCTGCTGATCTTTCCTTCGCTCACCGCGACCACCACGCAGGCATGCATCGCCGCCTCCTCTCCGGCGTGATTGGTCAATCTCAAGATGTGCTGTTGTAGATAACCGCCCTCGATCTCCTCGAGGCGCGTAATTTCGTACTGGCGTTTCGCGGCCTTCTTCATCATCCAGCCGAGCAACTTCATGTTCTCGTCGACGGTCTGCGCGTGGTCGTCGAAGTTATGCCAGATGCGCGCGTCGGACGTGAAGCAGGCGCGTGCCGTGTCCGTATCACCCGCTTCGATGGCGGCGATGAAGTGACGGGCGAGTTCGAGGACTTTCATGGGTCTACTCCTTCAGGCTTTTCCCGAGGCCTGCCAAGGTGCCGAGTCGACGATCAACAGACGGACACTGATCCTCCGAATGATCCAAACCGATTCAAGGAATCGTCCTTCATGGGTCCGAACTGTCGGACGACAGCATCACCTCCATATTCCGATAGGCCAGCCGAGTCAAGAATCCGGGAACGAGACGCTCTATCCACCAGGCGATTCGCATCTTTGCGGGAATCACAATCGTGGCTTTATCTCGTGCCATGGCAACCAGGGTCTGTGATGCCAGCTCCTCGTCCGAAATCGGACCCATTTCTTCCCAGAACTGACGCTGCTTCTCATGGGAAAGCGGCGTAGCTAACCGCCCAAACTTCCCACCGTCGACCAGGATCGGAGTTCGGATTGCTCGACCAAATCCCCTTGAATGTCAGCAAGAATCACTTTGCAACCCAGTTTCGAAAGGGCCTTGCCGAGCTCGGCTCCGATTCCAGAAGCGCCTCCAGTCACTAGCGCAACTTGACCGTCGTAGTACGCGCGCAATCTATTCATTCGCTTCGGCGGGCCGTCCTCTAGCCGACCATCTGGCCGACGCGCGCGCCCGTCAGTTCGTCGTCCTCCAGTATCAACGTGCCGTTGCAGACCGTCGCCCGATATCCGCGACCGCGCTGGATGAATCGTTTTGCTCCGCCCGGAAAGTCGTTGACCATACGGGGAATCGCTTCGCCGAGAGACGGCAGGTCGATCACATTGAGATCAGCCTTTTGTCCGGCGGCCAGGGTACCGCGCCCGTCGAGGCCCATGATCCGAGCCGGCGCCGAGGTGATGCGACGAACAGCTTCCTCGAGCGAGTAGAGTTTCTGATCACGCGCCCAATGCGAGAGCACGAAGGTGCCCCAACCCGAGTCCATGATCTGACCGACGTGCGCACCCGCGTCCCCCAGTCCAGGCAGACAAAAGTCGGTGGACAGCAGCTTGGCCAGAGCGTCCATGTTGCGATTGAACATGCGAACCACGAAGAGCGCGCGCCCGTCGGTTTCGACCGCATAGCGTAGCCAGGTCGCGGCAACCGATTCACCCGCCTTCGCGGCAAGCGCCTGCAGGCTTTGATCCTCGCCGACGACATAATGCGCCAGATCGCCGTCGCCAAGATAGAAGGTGTCTTCCGGCTTCATTTTGCTGGGTTTGGCTTC
Source organism: uncultured Myxococcales bacterium (assembly GCA_965603475.1). GTDB lineage: Bacteria > Myxococcota_A > UBA9160 > UBA9160 > UBA4427 > UBA4427. The sequence continues at coordinate 8,750 of CBFDDD010000008.1, read as the reverse complement.
GGCTTCCGCCACCAGCCTGGCCACCGTGGTGGCGTCCTTCACCATCTCCAGACGTGTTTCGAAATCTGCGTGGCGCAGCGCGCGCCAGGTATCCCCGCTCCACATCGCCAGGCCGGAAAGACCCGTGAGGAACCCGGAACTACGCGGAATACACACAGCATTGACGTCCAGCCCATCCGCGCGCATCGCCTCGACCGCCTCTGTCACGCGATCACCGAAGCTCGTGGATGCGCCCGCGGTCACGCTAAAGAGAACGCGTCCGCCCGAGGCCTCCGCTTCCTTGCGCAGGAGCTGTAGCTCTCCTTCGAGGTCGCCTGGAAGATTCAGCACGTTCTGCATGAGTCCGCCGGCGGCACCCACCGCCGTGGCGATCTCCACCAACTCTTCGTGGGTCGCATGCGTGCCGGGGACATGGCGTCCATCCGGTAGGAAATGTCCTAGAAATCGGGACGTCGAGAAGCCGATGGCCCCGTCACGCACGGCCTGGGCCGCGATGTCCGCCATTTCCGCGCGTTCCTTGGACGTGGCTTCGTCCGCAACGCCACGCTCGCCCATCACGTAATAACGCAGGGCGCAGTGCCCGACCAGCCCGCCGACGTTGATCGACACGTTCAATCCGTTCACGGCATTCAGGTACTCGCCATAGCTTTCCCAGTTCCAGGGCAATCCACTGAGAATTGCGTCCTTGGGAATATCTTCCACGGTTTCCATCATCCCGGCTAGCAGCTCGCGGTCACCCGGACGACACGGCGCAAAGGTCACGCCGCAGTTTCCGAGCAAAGCCGTCGTGACGCCGTGCCAGCTGATCGGAGTCATCATCGGATCCCATCCGACCTGAGCGTCCAGATGGGTATGCAGGTCGACGAAGCCGGGAGTCACGATATGTCCAGTGGCGTCGATCTCTCGATCGCCCTTCCCGCTGACTTCACCGATCGCCGTGATCGAAGTGGCGTCGATTGCGATATCTGCGGTGTTGGGCGCGCTGCCAGTGCCATCCACCACGAGGCCATTTCGAATAACTAGATCATGGGACATTTCGTTCTTCTCCTTGCACATCGCTTATCTGATGTTTTAGGCGAACCGGCTCAGCGGGCCGACCAGACAGGTCAGTATCGCCTCTCCTGTCATCCACCCGAGATTTCTTGCCTTTCGACTTCTTTCGATCCTGTAGCATCACGATAGCAACAAGGCAGGGAAGAACCGATACTGGAGTCCAGCGGCCCGGGCGAGAGTCTCGACGCGCGGCCTTCTAGTGCTTTTAGGGCACCGCAGGCCCTCTCTGGCAAGAACCCACCGACGCCGCGGAGTTCGAAACCATGAAAACGACCCATCGAACCTGCCCACTCTGCGAGGCCCATTGCGGAATCACGGTCGAGACGGACGCCAACGACACGGTCGTTTCGATCGGCGGCGACGAACTCGATCCCCATAGTCGAGGATATCTGTGTCCCAAAGCGTATGGACTGAAGGGCCTGCACGAAGATCCGGACCGCCTACGCAGACCGCTGGTTCGCGTGGACGGCGAGCACCGCGAAGTCGACTGGGACGTCGCGCTCGCGAAGGCCGCCGAGGGTCTGGCCGCCGTGCGAAACGCGCATGGCGCGGATGCCCTGGCGACGTACGTCGGCAACCCGACCGCCCACGATCTCGGCTCTCTCTTCTATCTCCCCATTTTCGCGGGGGCCACAGGGTCGAAGTGGACTTTTTCCGCCGCGAGCTGTGACCAGATTCCAAAGAATCTCGCGTGCCAGGAAATGTTCGGTGGGGAATACATCATTCCGGTACCCGACATCGATCACACCGACTACCTGCTGGTGTTGGGCGCGAACCCGGCGGTATCGAACGGAAGCCTGCTGACGGCGCCCAATCTTCGCGGGCGCCTGAAAGCGATTCGCGATCGCGGCGGAAAAGTCGTCGTCGTCGACCCGCGCCGCAGCGAGACGGCCGAACTGGCAAATGAACACCACTTCATTCGACCCGGTGCGGACGCGGCATTCTTGCTCTCGATCGTTCATGTCTTGTTCGATGAGGGACTCGCTTCGCCCGGACGCCTCGCGGCCGAGACGCGGGGACTCGACAAAGTCGAGAGGCTCACCGTCAAATTTCCTCCGGAGCACATCGCGGGGTTCACGGGGATCGAACCCGACACGATCCGAGTCCTCGCGCGAGAGTTTGCGGCGGCCCCGACGGCCGCTTGCTACGGCCGACTGGGCACCTGTACCCAGCGCTTCGGAACCCTCGCCAGTTGGGCCGTCGACGTCTTGAACGTCGTGAGCGGAAACCTCGACCGCAAGGGCGGCGCAATGTTCGCCAATTCGGCCGCACCCTTCCCAAACCCACCCGCCGCGCCGAACGAAGCGGCAGCCTACGGCCGCTGGCATACACGCGTACGCGGTCTGCCAGAAGTCGGTGGCCAGGTTCCGGCCGCTGCCCTCGCAGAGGAGATCGAGGGGAACGGCGGAGAACGGATTCGTGGACTCTACGTGCATATGGGAAACCCCGTCCTTTCCACTCCGAACGGCGAGCGGCTTGCCGGCGCCCTCGACTCGCTCGACTTCCTGGTGTGCCACGATCTCTACCTGAACGAAACTTCGCGCCATGCCGATGTGATTCTGCCTTCGACGAGTCCACTCGAGCGCTCCAACGCAGACGTCTTCTTCTATCCAATGGCTGCACGCAACGGAGCACATTGGAGCCCCGCCGCGGTCGATGCCGACCCCGAGCTCCGCGATCCGTGGCAGGTCCTGCTCGAACTCAGCGCTCGACTAACGGACGCCGAAATGGACGTGCTCGACGAGATATTGTGTCGTGGCCTCGCCGCTGCCGCGGGTATCGCAGGCGACGCCGTCGAACTCGTCGGCAAGAAGCCGGGCCCGGAACGGCTCTTCGACTTGCTGTTGCGCAGCGGTCCCTACGCGACGTCGCTCGCGGAGCTCGATCCACACGGCAGCGATTTCGGTGCCCTCGAGCCGCGCGTCCCAGGCGTGTTGCGAACCCCGTCCGGGAAGATCGAGCTCGCGCCGGCGCGAATCATGGCCGACCTGGACCGGCTCGTCGCTGCGATCGACGAAACGCCTGCACCCCTCGTGCTGATCGGTCGCCGCGACGTCCGATCGAACAATTCGTGGATGCACAACGTGCGTTCGTTGGCCAAGGGCCGTCCGCGATGCATCCTCCTGGTGCATCCCGTCGAGGCGGCCAGACAGGGTCTCGAATCAGGCGATACCGCGACCCTGCGTTCGCGAACGGGCAAGCTCCGTGTCCCGATCGAAGTGTCGGACAGCGTCATGCCCGGCGTCGTCTGCCTGCCACACGGCTTCGGTCATGGGCGTTCGGGTACTCGCCTGGGCATCGCGTCAGAACTCCAATCCGGCGCGAGCGCCAACGCGCTCTCCGACGACCAGGAGATAGACCTTCTCTCGGGCAACGCCGTCTTGAACGGCATCCCGGTCACGCTCGAGGCATAGCGACGCATCGAGCCCTTCGCGAAAGCACAGCCCACCCTTCCCTACGAGCACCATATTCTTTCGCCACTCCATAGGAGATTTCAGATGCCCAAAGTATTCGTTCATGGCAATCCCGAAACCAGCGTCATCTGGCGGGCGCTATTCGACGAACTGAAACAGCGGGGCGTCGATGATCTCCTGGCCTTGTCTCCACCCGGCTTCGGAGCATCCGTCCCAGCGGATTTCGCGTCGACCCAGCTCGGTTATCGCGACTGGCTCATCGGAGAACTGGAAGACCTCGGGGGCGACGTTGATCTGGTCGGGCACGACTGGGGAGCGGGCCATGTCTACGGGGTCCTTGCCGAGCGTCCCGACCTGCTTCGGACCTGGGCCGCAGATTGTGCCGGGCTCGTGCATGCCGACTACATCTGGCACGAGGGCGCCCTGGCCTGGCAAACGCCAGAGGTCGGCGAGCAGATGATCTCCGCCATGCTCGCGACCCCGGTCGCCGAGCGCGCCGCCGGAATGGCTTCACTCGGTATTCCGGAAGACGTCGCGCGGGAACTCGCTGCGGCGCAAGACCCAGAGATGGGGCGCTGCATCCTCGCGCTCTATCGCTCAGCAGCGCAACCAGAGATGGCCAAATTGGGCGAGCGACTTCGGAGCACAGCCAGGCGGCCGGGACTGGTCCTCTTCGCGAGCGATGACCCCTACACGGGCACTCGGGAGATGAGTGCTACGGTGGCCACGAACCTCGGCGCGCGAAGCGTCGCCCTTGAAGGCCTCGGACACTGGTGGATGTTTAGTGGCAGCAAGCCCGCTGCCGACGCTCTGGTGACCCATTGGCACGACGCGTGAGCGACGTGCGCGGCATATTCATGGCCAGGCGCCGCCGACCATGACGCCCGAGGGCTATGCGATCATGGCCGTTTCACGTGCGGGTCGGGACCGAGATCTCGGAGGAGACGTTCGACGGTAGAAACGTTGTCGAAGCCAGTCGACGAGACATACGAACCCATGCGTATCCTCCGGACTCATGGATGGGCAGGCCACTGCCCCGTCCCAGATCCGGCAACGACATTCTGGGCCTCCACAAACTGAGATCGCGGCAACCTCGAGAGACCTCGAGCGGGGAGTTCAGGATGACTCGACATCGCGATGAAGCCCCGTCGAGCAGTCGTTCGCCAGATAGAGCCGCTATGTGGGCCGACCCCGGAATCCGAAATGTGATATCAATTAGTTGTGGCAACATACGCTCGCTCCCCTCGGTCGTTCGGCAAAGGCACCGGTGGGAGTGTCCCCTTTATTCGGAGGACCGGTTCCATGCATCGACTAATTCTGATGGCTGCGATTGTGACCGCGGCGCAGGTGATTTCCTGCGCCAAGACTCTGCCGGAAGAGTCGCCGCTCGCGGTCTCTCCCCTCTCGGTAGCCGACGGCGAAGAGCGCACGGCCTCGAACATCTTGTTGGTGACCGATTCGTCCGGAACCATGTACGGCAGTGAGACGTTTCCGAAGGGTCGGGCACTCAGTGAGTCCCTGATCATGGCGTTGCCAGAAATGGACGCGCCGGGTGTCACCAGCCAGTACAACGTGGGGACGATTGGCTTCGGCGGTGACGAGCGAGTCGAAAGTGAGCTGGCTCCCTTCGATCGGCAGCAGACGCTCGAGACCGTTCGCGGCCTCGACATCATGGGCTCGATCGATGGCACCGGCGGCACGACCCCGCTGGCCGACGTCCTGATGGAGATCGAAGGGAAGCTCGAGGGGACAGACGGATCGACCGCTGTGATCCTGTTCACCGATGGCCTGCCCGATGATCCTGCCGCGGCCCTCGCTGCCGCGACCCGCCTGGCAGAAGAGCGATCGGACGATGTCTGCTTCCACGGAATCCAGCTGGGCGACGATCCTGCCGGGGCCGCTTTCCTGGGTGACCTCGCAGCGACCACGCCCTGTGGCAGCATGCGCAACGCCAACAGCATCGACGATCCTTACAGCTTCCAACAATTCACCAGGGCAACCGTCGTCGGCAACGCGTTGCCCGCCGTGTCGGCGGCCCCCGTTTCGGCGTCCTGCAGCATGATCAAACTGCGCGGAATCGAGTTCGGCTTCGACTCGGCCAAGATCGACGAGAGTGCCGCGATGGCACTGGACGATGCGGTCGAACTCCTCGAAGAGTGTGAAAATTTCGAGGTGAGCGTCGACGGGTATACGGACACTTCGGGTCCTGCCTCCTACAACCAGGAGCTCTCCGAGAGACGCGCCGAGTCCGTCAAGCAGTACCTGTCGGGCCAGGGCGTCGACGTGAAGCGTCTCGAGACGAAGGGGCTCGGTAATGCCAATCCCGTCTCTCCGAACGACACGCGAGAGGGTCGCGCCCGCAACCGGCGCGTCGAGCTGATTCCCCGCTGAGGCGTCAGCTGAATGATTTCTCGGAGGACATGATCGTCATCGCTGACTCTGGAAGCGAGTACGTCAAATGCTGCTGACCCTCGTACAGCAGAATCATGTGAAAGACTACGGAGAAGACGACGACGGAAGCGGCCAGGATTGCGGCGAATCGGTCGAGCACCGTGCGATTCCGCTTGTTCTCCCCATCGCTGGGCTCCCGGCGGCGAAGCTGAGAGCCTGGCGAAATTCTAGACGTGCTCTCGAATCGCTTCGGGCGACTCAATGATGGCACTCTGAATTTCCAAGGGGGCATGAGCGTGACGAAGAAGATTCGTCTCAATGCATTCAACATGAACTGCGTCGGGCACCAGTCCAGCGGATTGTGGCGCCATCCCCGGGATCGATCGCGGGAGTACACGTCGATGAAGCACTGGCAGGATCTCGCAAGGACTCTCGAGAGGGGCCTGTTCGACGGTATATTTCTTGCGGACGTAACGGGGGTCTATGACGTCTATGAGAGCTCTCCGAGCGCAGCTCTTCGGACGGCCATACAGGTGCCCGCTAACGATCCCTTCTCGATTGTTCCGGTGATGGCCGGCGTGACGGAGCATCTTTGCTTCGGCGTCACCGGCTCGATTCCATACGAACCGCCCTACGCCTTCGCGAGGCGAATTTCGACCCTCGACCATCTCACCAACGGGCGTATCGGTTGGAACGTGGTCACGGGCTACTTGGATAGTGCTGCCAGGGGGGTCGGGAAAGCGAAGCAGACTGCGCACGATACCCGCTACGACATCGCCGCTGATTACATGGATGTCGTATACAAACTCTGGGAAGGCAGCTGGGAAGATGACGCCGTCATTTACGACAAGCGCGGAGGCGTCTTCGCTGACCCGAAGAAGGTCCATGAAGTCTCGCACGCGGGGGAGTACTTCGAGCTGAACGGCATTCACCTCTGTGAACCGTCCCCACAGCGCACCCCGGTGATCTTCCAGGCAGGCACTTCGCCCAAGGGGCAGGCATTTGCCGCAAACCATGCCGAGTGCATCTTTATCGGGACGGCGGGTAGCGAGCCGACTGCGGCTCTTGTGAAATCGCTGCGCGCTCAAGCTGTTGAGGCGGGGCGGCGCGGAGAAGACCTGAAGATCTTTGCGCTCATGTCGGTCGTTGTCGCCGACACAGATGCGGCGGCGCGGGCCAAATATGAAGACTACTTGTCCTATGCACTGCCTGAGGGTGCTTTGGCACTGATGTCTGGCTGGACCGGAATCGATCTCTCGCAATTCGATCTGGATGAGCGCGTCGAGCGTGTTTCTAGCCAGGCTGTTCAGACCGCCATCGCCGCCCTGGGCGCGAGAACGGTTCGCGAGTGGGGTCAATCGCTTTCGATCGCCGGTGCAGCTGATGTGATCGTCGGGTCGCCGGAGTCGGTCGCTGACCAGATGCAGCATTGGATGGATGAAACCGATATCGACGGATTCAACCTGGCCTACACGGTATTGCCGGAGTGCTTCGAGGAGTTCGTTGCGCTGGTCGTTCCGGAATTGCAACGCCGTGGCGTTTACAAGACGTCCCATGCGGAGGGCACCCTTCGCGAGAAGCTGTTCGGCAAAGGGGACAGGCTTCCCCTCTCTCACCCCGCTGCAAGATATCGCTGCACAGTCGATGCCGCCGTCGGTGTCGCCTAGCCCTTCTTCTTCTTCGCCAGGAATCGCTGTCGCTGCTCCGCCGTGCCGATCATGACGAGCTCCGCGCCCTCGGCGAGCTCCATGGAAGCGGCGGGATTGGCCATGAACTCGCCGTCCACCCGGATCCCGACGACGTTCAGGCCTGACTTCGAGCCGATTTCGCTCGCGGCGAGGGACGTGCCAACGAGATGGTCCGGGACCGGCTCCACGAGGAGTTCAATTCCCTCACCGACCACGATCAGCTCGCGACCCAGGATCAACGAGACGAGGGTCTGGATGGCGAGGGAGGCGCGGCTGAGGGCAAAGTCGGCACCCGCGCGGTGGATAGCCTCGAGATTCCAGTCGTGGCTGATCCGGCTCACGATGTGGGCGTCGCTCGAGAGTCGCCGGCAATAGACCGTGAGGAAAATGTTAGTCGCATCGTCGTTGGTCGTCAGGACCACAGAAGGGGCTTCGTCGATTCCAGCGGCCTTGACGGTCTGGAGGTTCGAGCCGTCGCCGATGACGACGTTGTCGGCCACAGTTGTGAGCTCGCGTTCGATACTGGCATCGTGGTCGAGGATCGTGACGGACGCGCCGCGATCGCGAAGTGCATGGCTGACTGCGCGCCCCACCGCGCCTCCACCGATCACGAGCACGGGGGTGTCCGTAGCCTGGTAGATCACGAAGAGCGCGTCGAGGTCCGTGACCTGCTCGTCGGTTCCGATGACCACCGGCACGCTGTGCTCGTGGAGGACGGTGTCCGGCCCGGCGGGATCGATCTGTCCCCGTTCCCAGACGCCGATGATGTTCAGGCCGGTCAAGTGACGAAGATTCGTGTCCCGAATCGTTCGGCCCACCAGCGCAGTTCCGTGGATCGGGAACTCGGCGATCACGAGATTCTCGAAGCGGCCGATGCGATGGGCCGTCTGCATGCCTGCCGTCACTCGCGACGCGAGCTGCTCGCCCAGCCGCTGTTTGAGCGGGATGACCGTGGTCGCCCCGGCAAGCTCGAGCACATCGATCGAGTCCACGTCCTCCGCAAAGGCGACGATCGGCACGTCCGCCGTCGCCTCGCGGACGGTGAGCGTGATATTCGTGTTTTCGGCGTCGCCGAGATTCGTGATCACCATTCGCGCGTGCTGGACGCGCGCCGCCTCGTAGGTCGCGCGGGCGTCGCGCCGGCCCGCGATGACATGGATGCCCACTGAGTGCATCGTCGCGGCGCGGGGTGTGTCGGGCTCGA
>CBFDDD010000007.1:0-88339 GCA_965603475.1 uncultured Myxococcales bacterium | reverse complement strand
GTCCGTTATACGGCGAGACTCTTAGCTCGCTCGCTTCAACTCCGTGACTTCTTTCTTGAGCCGAGGACCAAGCTTGTCCTTCTGCAGTTCGAGATCGTAATGGGACTGGAGATTGATCCAGAAGCGTTCCGAGGTTCCGAAATATCTTGCGAGTCGGAGCGCTGTATCCGCCGAAATACCGCGCTTTCCCTGTACGATCTCGTTGATTCGCCGAGCAGGTACGCTGACATCCTTCGCAAGTCGGTACTGAGAGATCTCAAGTGGCCCCAAGAACTCCTCGGCGAGGATTTCCCCTGGATGAATCGGATCTAGCTTCTTACCTGCCATCTCTTTACCCCTTGTGGTAGTCGACGATCTCGACGTCGCTCGCCTGCCCACTGGACCAGCGGAAGCAAATCCGCCACTGATCGTTTATCCGAATGCTGTACTGCCCTGCGCGTCTTCCCTTGAGACGCTCCAACCGATTTCCCGGCGGGACTCGCAGATCTTCGACTCTCTCCGCCGCGTTCAAAAGGAGAAGCTTGCGAAGCGCCTGACGCTGAACGTCCTTGCCCCATTTAACGACTCGAACTCGATTGAATACCCGAGCTGTTTCTGTGTTCGAGAACGATCGGATCACGATTGCGAAAGAATACCGGATTGCGTTACTAACGCAACCCGTTACTACGTCTCGCCGTATAACAATCTACTACACCTGACGGGCCGTTTGACGAGCCGAGGGCGACCTACCGCGCCTGTCGCGGAGGAACCGCGAGAGTCGCTCGTGCCGCCTGGCGCCGACCTCTGTTACTCTGAAGGTCTTCGCCGGCAATGCCCGCAGGTGAGTAGACTATCCGTTGGGCGACGGAGCGAATCGAACGTGGACGCAGCGATCGACAGAGAACTCCTCATTGTTCTTGCCGAGGTCTCAATTGCGATTACTGGCTTCGCTGGTATCGCTGCGGCTATCGGCAAACCGACCACAGTCCTTCAAAAGTGGCACGTCCGAAGCGTGGTCGATGCGGGGGCGTGGACTGTCGTCCTGAGTCTTCTCCCCGCGTTCGTGAACCTGTTGAGCTCATCAGAACCAACAGTGTGGCGGGTAAGTTCTGGTGTGCTCTTTCTTGTCATCCTCGGCTACTACCTTCTGAACCGCGACTCGCTCAAGGTCGCTGCCGAAGGCGTCTTCGTTCGCGTCGTTGCAGTGGGGGACTTGCTTGCCCTTGGCCTCGCGGCCGCGAATACTGTAGGTCTGACCGGCCCGCACTACGAGGCGGGGTACATGTATGTCCTTTATTGGTTCCTAATCCAGGCTCTCGTCTTCTTCTTTCTGTCGATTCAAGATCTCTGGGCAAAGCCAGACTGAGCGCAGATCTCCCGCCGCCCAACAAGCCATTGCAGCAGACACCAGCCAGCATGGGCGTTCTTGATTCGGTAGCCTTCTGGCGTCGATCACTTTTGCCTTCAGTGAACCGGTCAGCGGCTGGCTGGTGCAGTTGAACGGCATATCCGTTGGGCGGCGGAACGTGACGATTCAGGAACTCGGGAGCCTCGGCGAGCTAATCGCCGCAGTTGCGACGGTTCTCACCATTGCGTATCTGGCTATGCAGATTCGCCAGAACACACAGACAGCCCGGCTGTCAGCAACAGCAGCTCATTCGTCGAGTATGAATGCCATGACTCATCTTCTCGCTCAGGATGACGCTGCTCGACGTGTGTACTTCAGCGGGCTTCGCGACTATGCGAGCCTGTCTGAGGAGGAGCAAGAGAAATTCGAGTCGCTGATGATGCTCTGGATGGGTGGAATCCAGCAGAGCTTCTACATGCGGGAAGAAGGTCTGCCGGACTCTGCATGGCAACAAATCTCAAACTCTTTCGCATGGGTAATGGAGCAGCCTGGCTTTGCTCCGTACTGGGAGAAATGGTCCCATGCCAGCAGCCCAGATTTTCTGGTCTGGGTAGAAGGACAAGCGCCCTCGCTCCGTGGTGCGCGAAGCGTCGATATCGCCGCCCAACAAAGCGCTGCAGCGGACCCCGCCCAAGCATGAGAGGCCAGCGGGGCGCCTGGCGTCGCACGCTACACTTCGAACTCAATCACTAAGCGGGCCGCGCAGCTGAGCGCTAGGTCCGTTAGACGGCAGAGCTGAAGATGACCCCCGATGATGCCATTTCGTTGTTCGCTGAGCTCTCGCTGGGATTGGCGGGATTCGCAGGCGTAGGCGCCGCGTTCGCTGGGCGAAGCCGCGATTTCCTACCGATGGAGCGAAGCCGCTTGCTATCCGTGGTTTCGCTTTCCGCTTCCGTTCTTGCCGGCTCTCTCGCATACGTCTCCGTATCGTTCGCGAGTGAGTCTGCCAGTCTTCGAGCCTCCGCAGCCACGAGCCTGGCCGTATCATTGGGAATGCTGCTCCTTATCGTTCCACGATTGATCCGCGCCAGAAGACGATCGAGTGCCGAGAGCGAGATGTGGGTCCTCCCAGCGTCTATTGGACTTTTAGTCGTTGCGATTCTCCTGTACGCGTTCAACACGTGGAGCCCCACGTCCTTTAGCCTGCTTGCTGCGGCGTTCTCCTTGCAGCTTCTCCACGCTCTCTGGCTATTCGTCCGCCTTCTCACGCGCGTCAACTAGAGACCTCTGGATTGAACGCCGTTCTGCTGTCTAACAAGCGGTTGCAGCTGACACCCAACAGCTCGTTTCAATCGATCCGTGGTACCGTTCCGGCGGCGGGCGCGGTGCCCCAGCGTTGGCGGTCAGCGCTGTTGGGCGCAGCTGAACCGCATATCCGTTAGGCGGCCGTGAAATGTTCTTCGAGGTAGCCCAAACAATCGCTGAGATCTCCGGAGCGCTGATCGGCTTCGTTGGTGTTGTGTTCGTTCTAGGGGGCAGAGCCGACCGCATTCTGACGCCGGTTGAACGCTCGGGCATCTTCCACCTTCTTGTCGGTTCGGTCGGGGCCTTGCTCTTTTCTGTCACGACGATGATCACAGTAGCTGCCCTTGAAGAGGGCTTTGCCTGGAGAATTAGTGCCGGGGTCGCGGCGGCTTGGACCTTCTCAGGCGCTGCGAAAGCGATCATCGAAGAATTTCGGGGCGAGCATAGTCTTCCCACTCCGATCAACTGGCTGCTACCGATTACCGCGTTCAGCGTTGGAGCCTTCAATCTCATCACTGCGACTTATGTTCCACAGTTCGCGCCGCTGTCCAGCGTTCTTGCCATGTTGACCGGTCTGATCGTTGCTATCGCGTACTTCATTAGCCTGCTAACTGGGCATAGCAGATCAAGCGGGACAGCTGTCTAACAAGGGCTTGCAGCTGACAACAGACAGCTGGGCGGTCCCAAGTTCGGTAGCATTCTGGCGTCGGGACTCTGATGCATTGCGTTGACGGTCAGCGCTGTCCGCCGCCGCTGAAGCCATATCCGTTATGCAACAGCTGCCATTGCGCTCAATCAATCTGTTCCCACCATCCTCTTCCGGGAGAACTGAAATGGATTCGGATCGACTAAATCGTTGGGTGTCTCTCGGAGCCAACATTGCTGTTCTAGCCGGAATCCTGTTCCTCGCGTTCGAACTGCAACAGAACACGCTGGCGACGCAGCTAGAAGCCGCGAGCAATTTCCATAACAGCTACAGCGAAATTGAATTATTGATCGCTGGTAGTCCAGAGTTCGCTGCTCTACTTCAAAAGGGTCGGAGGGGCGACGAACTTTCCGATACGGACCAGTTCAGGCTTTCAGCCTTCTACGGGAACGTCTTGTTCCAGTGGCAGTTCAATCACTTTCAGCATTCGTCTGGAGCGCTGGACGACCAAATTTGGGAAGGGAACCGCGTCAAGTGGAGTCAGATTATCCACGAGGACCGGGGATTGCTCAGCCATTGGCGGGCGAATAAGCTTCAATTCGGCCCTGCGTTCAATAGCATGCTGAACTCGATGACTTCCGAGTACCCGTAGACTCATCCCGAGATTTCCATCCCGAGTCATTTGTGGATTGATGAAGTTGAGTCAGAAAATCAGGCGAAGGTTACCTCGGTTGCAGTTCGATTCCCCGACGACGCATAACAATCCCCTGAACCAGACAGAGTCTCTGTCGGGGTGAGAGCGAAGTTAGCCCCCCCCCACACTCTGTATTCCCTTCGGGACTAGGCCGTGGGCGGCTCGTGCTGCCTGGCTCCGAAACGGCTATTCTCGATGAGACCTTTTGAGGCGGGCTCTGCAGGTTATGGGAGTATCCGTTATGCGGCATGCGCCGTGTGCGCCTCGCCTCTGAGTAAGTATTCGGAGACAAGAATCGACTCTTCCGCCGCCAATCTTCTCGGCCGTAGTATCGTCGGAATTGACAACGAGTCTGGTGATCTTTTGGTGGACTACGTCGCAAATGTAGAGTTCACGAATCGGCACGGTACGGTCGCCGGGGGATTTCTAGCTGCGATGCTGGATTCGCTGACTGCGCTTGCTGGAATTGAAGCCGTTGGGCCGACCGCGAGCGTGGTCACCAAGGATCTCCACGTGTCGTTTGAAAGGCCGGCGAGCGCTGGACGTCTGAGGGGGAGTGCCCGAATCGAGTCTCGAGATCGGGCCTCCCTATTTACTTCGGGCGAGTTAACTGATGAAGAGGGCGTCGTCGTCGCTAGAGCTTCGGCAGAACTCAGGATCCTCTGTCGCTGAATCGAGATGCAAGTCCCCTGGGCGACGCATAACAAGGCCCTGAACCAGACGGGGCGTCTGGCGAGCTGGGAGCGAACATCCGGGCCTGTCGCGGAGGAACCGCGAGAGTGCCTCGTGCTGTCTGGCTCCGAAGCGGTATCCTCTTGAAGAACCCTTTGAGGCGGACCCCGCAGGTTATGGCCAGGTCCGTTAGGCGGCGAAAGTGACTATTCAAGACCTCGGCAGTGTCGGAGAGCTGATCGCTGCCATCGCCACCGTTGCGACCCTCATCTATCTGGCCGCACAGATTCGCCAGAACACGTCCACCGTTGCTACGTCCACCTACGAGAGTGTCTTCAACGGCTACAACGATCTCAACCTCGCCGTCGCCAGCGATCCGGAACTTGCCAGAATCCTGGAATGCGGGCTGTCCGACCCAATCTCGCTCGACAAGAACGAGCAAGTTCGGTTCGTACTGATCCTCAGCAGTTTCTCCAACCATCACCTCAAACTCCTCCGCCTCAAAGAGAGAGGGGCATTTCCTGCGGACGAGTGGGACGTCCTCGCACGTGAAGCCGCCCAGATCTACCGGAGCCCCGGAGGCGTCCTGTTCCGATCGACTCATCTGAACTATGAAGATCTCTATCGCGCGACGGACGATCTTGAGGTCGGCGAGGTCATGGCCCTGCACTTCGGGGAGCCCGTGACGCAGAACGAGGGCGGAGGCACAGGGGCCGCCGCCTAATTAAGCGCTGCAGTGGACGTGCTCAAACCCAGCCGTTCCACGGCGTGGAAGAATCAAGTCCACCCCAGGTATTCAGGAAGCTCCCCGGCAGATCTCCGCACGCCGCTGAACGCCGACCTGTTATGCGACACCAGGTGCTCATTGGAACTTTCAGTGGGATCCGAGCAAAGCGGCTTCGAACCTCGAGAAGCGCGGCCTTTCATTTAATGAGACCTCGACCGCTTTCGGTGATCCGCTGTCCCGTGCGATCTCAGATCCCGCCCACTCGGAGGACGAGGAGCGATATTTGCTCCTTGGGCTAACCGACTCAGGCCGCCTTGTTGTGGTTTCTTTCGCAGACCGTGATGAGACCGTCCGTCTTATCAGTGCCAGGCCCGCGTCCCGTCGCGAGGGAAAAACATATGAGCGCACTTCCCGATGATCCCGATGACACGATGAGAGACGAGTACGGCTTTTCTGATGGCGTAGTTGGAAAGTACGCCGAGCAGTTCAACGCCGGCTCCAACGTCGTGGTGCTCGGGCCGGACGTCGCCAAAGAGGTTGAGTCTTCTCTAGAAGTCAATCGAGCTCTTCGCGTCTACCTGCAGAACAAGAAGCGGTCTGGCGCCGCATAACAATTTCCTGAACCAGACAGGGCGTTTGCCGAGATGAAAGCGGCCTGCCGCGCCTGTCGCGGAGGAACCGCGAAAGTCGCTCGTGCCACCTGGCGACGATTTTTGATAGTATTGCGGTCCTCCCCGGCGATTCCCGCAGGTGAGTAGACTATCCGTTATACGGCAGAGACTATGTTTGAGAATGCTTCGGACCTTTTCGCACTTCTGCAAACCGCTACTGCCGGAATAGACTCGCAATTCGAATTCTGGATAACACTTACATTCGCACTTGTCGTTTCGACATTCCTCGCCGGACGTGTTCTCACCCGTGGCGCCCGGGTCGCAATCGCCATTCTGTACATCCTGTCGGTCAGCCTAGTTTGGTTGCAGCAAATGTTTCATGTCGAGCAAGGAAGATACGTGATCTCGTTGCTCGTTGAGCTCGGGGTGGAGGTACCGCTCACCTATGCCGACCGGGCAGATGCTGTTCGCGCCTTGATCTTCGCTGTAGGATCTCTGGCTGCGGTCGCCTTCGTACTCCGCCCGGAACTCGTCCGATCAGATGGTAGGCCGACTGGATCTGCCGATGAGTGAAGATCTCACGAGTTCCAAATCCGGGCCCCAAGCCGTCTCCGCCGTATAACAAGCCCCTGACCCTGACGGGCCGTTTGACGAGTGGGGAGTGGAGTCCACGGCCTCGATTCGGCTGACGCCGAAAAGGCCGCTCTCGCTGCTTGGCTGCGGGGCTGTATCCTCTCGACCAACATTCAATCGGCGAAGCCCGTAGGTTATGGGCGGATCCGTTGGGCGGCGTGAGTGACTGGAATACCTGAGACAGACTACCTCTTCGTTTGCGCTGAGATCGCCGCGGCATTCGTCGGATTCGCAAGTGTCGTCGCGATCCTTGGACGACGCAGCGGCCGGGACGATGCGAGCGTCGACGCCTTCCGTCTGCGAATAATGCTGGAGGCCGGCATTCTCACCGTATTCGCTGCTCTGTTGCCCGTTGTGCTCTATCGCGCGGGCTTGGAAGATTTGACGAGGCGAGTTTCATCTGGGTTCAATGGGCCGATCGGGATTGCGACGTTTATCCGCGCCATACGTCGGTCTCGCCTTGCCGCGACCACACCCGAGACCAGAAAGTTCGGCCAACTGATTGGGAGCGTGTTTTTTTCTCGGGTCACTGGTGTTGATCTTTGCGGCGTTTGGAGTACCCGCCGATTCCGCTCCTTCCTACCTCGCAGCGCTCTATCTCTATCTATTCACGGCCGCCATCGGGCTATACCGCGTCCTGAGCTCCCTCCTCGCATCGGTCGCTGGCTAGGCTCCCATCTCGCCAAGAGGCCGCCGCCCAACAAGGCGTTGCAACGGGCCATCAACAGCTCGACTCATTTGACCCGGGTTGCCACCTGGCGGCATACTTCGGGGGCAGGGTCGGGTTCGGTCAGCGCTGTTGCTGGCCGCTGAACGCCGATCCGTTGGGCGGCGGAGGAGCGATACGTGAACTGGGATGCTCTCGGCGCCATTGGCGAGATCGTTGGCGCGTCCGCTGTGCTGATCACGCTCGTGTATCTGGCTCGCCAAGTAGGACACGCCCGACGAGAACAGCAGATTTCCGCCGTCCGAGCGAATCGCGATGAGCGCCGACAGTTCTTCCAGACGACGCGCGATTCTCCGTACTTGCCCGCGATCGTGTCCAAGCTCCAGCAAGGCGAACCTCTATCACCAGAGGAGCAGTACCGGCTGAACGTTCACTATGCGCTTGCGTGGGGCATTATGTATTCGGAGTGGGTACAGGGACAGCTGAGTCCAGTTGCCGCGTATTCAGTAAACTTTGACGTCACTGTCGAACTGGCCATACGTCAGCCGGGAATGGTCGAGTGGTTTTCCGACAGCGGGGAAAGGCTATACCCCGACGCGTTCCGATCCTATGTAGAGAAGGTTCAGCAGCGGATGGAATAGAGAGCGCGCACCCGGCCAAGGACCTCGCCATCCACCGCCGCCCAACAAGGCGCTGAAGGCGGACGCTGAATAGCGAGATTTCAGTCACCGCTGTACGATCTGGCAACACATTGTTTTGGATCTGGTGGAGTCGGCGGCACTATTCAACGCCGCCTATCGCCAGATCCGTTATGCGGCGAGAACACATTATGGACGAATCCGAGGTGCTGCTCTCGATGCCGGAGGTCGCAGTCGCTCTCCTTGGGTTCGCGGCGATCGTTTCCGTCTTTCGTCAGCGCGATGCCTGGCGCCCAGACGGTCGTTTCTGGGCGATGGTCGCTGCTGGGGTCGGGACGCTGGTGTTCTCATTGCTTCCGCTGCCATTCCTATTCGGGAACACCGCGCCTGTTTTGACTTGGCAAATTTGTGACTCCCTGTTTGGCCTCTATGCGATTGCATACTGCGCGTTCCTTGCGGGCATGTTCCAGCGCGACCGAGCGACTGACTCTGCACCCAACGCTCCAATCTTTTTCGCGCTATTCGGCGGCTCCGCTCTCACCTGCGCGTTTCTCCTTGTCTCGACAACCGGCTACCTCGGTAGCCCTCAGTTCTGGCCGTACCTCGTCGGTCTCATTTGGTTTCAGGTGGTCACGACGACATTTTTTGTTCGCCTGCTCGTCGTTTGGCTCCGATAGAGCGTCTCCGCCTAACAATCCCCTGACGCAGACTGATCTTCCCCGGGTAAAGTGGACACGAAGTTAAGCTGCTGCGCTCTCTCTTTCGTACTCCTCGGGTGATTGATAGTCAAGCGAAGAGTGCATGCGGGTCGTGTTGTAGAAGCCCTCAATGTATTCGAAGATCGCGAGTCTCGCTTCCCGTCTAGTTTTGTAATGGGCGTGGTAGATCCATTCGGTCTTGAGCGTGCGGAAGAAGCTCTCGGCTGCGGCGTTGTCGAGACATTGCCCCGGCCGACTCATGCTGCAGACGATGCCGTACTCATCCAGTCGGTCTTGATAGGCGCCCGAGCTGTACTGACCGCCACGATCCGTGTGGTGGATCAGCCCGCGTCTCGGCCGGCGGTTTTCGACGGCCGCCTCGAGTGCTTCCAAGGCGATGTATTGATTCGGACTCTTCGAGGTCGACCAACCGACGATCTTCCGCGAGTGCAGGTCCATCAACATCGCCAGATACAACCAGCCCTCGCCGGTTCGGATCTGCGTGATGTCCCCCACCCAGACTCGGTCTCGTTTGGGAGCGTTGAACTTCCGTTCCAGGAGGTCGGGCGCCGCTGGATATTCGCTGCGCGTCGTCGAGATCCAGTGGAACTGTTTCATGCAACGCGCCTGAAGACCTTCTTCTTGCATGATTCGAGCGATTCGATGCCGACCTCACAATTCGCCTTGTTTGCGAAGCGCGCGGTAGATGCGCGGAGATCCGTAGATCCCGCTCGATTCGCGATGCACGGAATGGACTTGCTCCGCGATCGTTTCGTCTTCGAGAATACGTTGACTTGGCTGACGCCTAAGCCACGCGTAGAACCCACTGCGAGAGACCTTCAGGACTTCGCACATCTTGCCTACCCGGAAGGTCTCCCGGTGCTCCTGGACGAACCGGAATTTCACTTCTGGTCGTCCGCGAAGTAGGCCAGCGCTTTTTTCAGGATGTCTCGTTCCTCGGTCACATCCTTAAGCTTCTTCTTCAGAGCACGAAGGTCTTCGTCCCCCGAACTGACATTGCCCTTTCCTGGGAACGGATCCGCGGCTTCGCCGTCAAGCTGTCGCTTCCAATATTGAAGCAAGCTCCGAGCGACGCCGAGCGAGTTGGATACTTCCGTGACAGTCTTACCGCTACAAACCATCGCAACGGCGTCTTTCTTAAACTGGGGAGTGAACGTCCTTCGGACGCGTGCTAATTTTCTCTTGGACATGAACACCTCTCTCTCGGTCATCATAGACCGTTGGTTGGTGTCCACTTATCCGGGCAAGTTCAGACGGGGAGTTTGCTGAGCTTGGAGCGACCATCCGGGCCTGTCGCGGAGGAACCGTGCGAGTCGCTCGTGCTGTCTGTTGTCGCACGGTATGTTCTCGACGAACCTTCAATTGGCGATGCCTGTAGATTTTGGATATCCCCGTTAGACGGCGAGAAATCGGAGAGGTGCACGAGTGGGCTTGTCACAGCTTGCAGACCTTGGAGAGCTACTCGGTGGCATCGCGGTCGTAGCATCTCTCATCTACCTGGGCGTTCAGATCAGACAGAACACAAGAACTGTTAGAGCCTCTACTCTCCACCAGAACACGGATCTGTGGTCCTCTTTGTTCCTTCGCCTTGCAGAGCCTGACCTCGCACGAGGATATCTGGCTGGAATGGGAGGCCAACCAGACATCAGGCCGCTGCAATACACGCAGTTCTTCTTTATCTGCCGGTCGATGTTCTTGGCGTTCGAGAATCAGTACTACCAGATGCGCCATGGCGTCCTTGATTCCGAGGCGTACGCTGGGTATGAACGTAGTATTTCCACACAGTTCCTTGCATTCAAGGGTTTTCGTCTCTGGTGGGAACTCAACCGATCAGTGTTTTCACCGGAGTTCGTCGACCACTTCGATGCAATGATTGCCGATGTGCCGGAGGCCGATCCAGAGTCATTCTTGCGTGAATGGCACGATATCGCGCAAGCCAGAACGCCCGTCGTCTAACAAGGCATTGCAGCAGACGCGCTCACGCTCCGCCTTCAACGGGCGTGGTAGGATCTTGTCATTCCTTGGTGTTCACCAGGCTACCCGGCACATCGCCGCACGCAGCTGAACGCCGGTCCGTTATACGGCTTATGCCCAGCGGCACAATAGGCCTTCAATATGGGGGAATGGATGACGCGACTTGCTGACTTCGTCGGAACACGATCCATGGCGGAGCTGTACGACACCTACTGGGTCCCCGGCGTGCTCGACGTCTTCGGCGCCGAGCTTGCGAGCCGCGTCGAACCTGGAACTCGGATACTAGATCTGAGTACCGGAACTGGGCTTGTTGCCGGCTATGCCGCTGAGCGTGCCGGTCCCGACGGCGAGACTACAGGACTCGATCCCACTCCCGATCTCTTGAGCGCGGCCCGAGCGAAGCACTTCTCGGGCGCTCCGATTCGCTGGATGGAGGGGGCGGGGGAAGACATGCCGTTCGAGGATGGATTCTTTGATGCCGTCCTTTGCCACCAGGGGCTTCAGTATGTCACGGACCGTGAGGCCACGTTCTCTGAGATCAGACGCGTCCTGAAGCCAGGTGGCCAGCTTCATGCGGGCGTTTGGTCAAGCGCAGAACTCCAGCCTGCGTTTGGTTTCGTTGAAGACTCGCTAGCGTCCCACATCGGTGCGGAGCAGAGGCCGATTCACGCTTGGTCATTCGGGGGGCTGGAAGAACTCAGGCGCCTCGCTGAAGGCGCAGGTATGGCCATCGAGCGTTTGGAGACCATTGAGCGACCAATGCGATTCGACTCGATTCAGCAATTCGTAGACGTGCAGATCGCGTGCGCTGGGCGAACCGACGAGAATGGCCAGCTCGCCATGGGATTGGTCGACCTCGATGATGAGAGCTGGCTCCCGGCGATCCAGGCCTTCGGGGACGACGCGCACGCTGCGCTCGGCTCGTTCGCTTCCGACTCGGGTTTGAGTGCGCCCTTCGCTTCGGACGAAATCAGCGCACGGGCATGACGATCCGATGGCTCCGACGAGGCGGTGCGCGCGCCGCATAACAACCGCATACAGTCGGACGTTGAAGGGCTCGGCTCCAATTTCTGCTGTACCGTCTGGCATTAACCTTTTCAGGCTCAGCGCACTCGGCGGCGCCCTTCAACGCCGCTGATGCCTGGTCCGTTAGACGGCGGCAGATGAGCATCCAAGACCTAGGCGCACTCGGAGAGCTGGTCGCGGCCTTAGCGACCATCGCAACGTTGCTCTATCTCGCCGTACAGATCCGCCAGAACAACAGGAACCTTCAAGAATCGACGTCCGCCTCGATGAATCAAGGCTGGGCCAGCATTAATTCCCGGCTGAGCAGCGATGAGCAATTCGCGGAAATTTTTATCCGAGGTCGCGAGGGCTTGGAAGCCTTGACCCCGGTGGAAGTCGAGCGATTCCGGGCGTTCGTCCAGGACATTGTGAATATGGCCGTATACGAAGACGGATTGAAAGCCTCTCAATACGCTCATTCTCTTCATTTCGACTCCTTTGAAGTTGTTGGAAGCCTCTACCAGTCGTACCCAGGAGTTCGAGCGGTGATTGATTCCCTCGAACCGGCCACTCCTCGCGATTTGGTTCGAAGGCTTCGGCAAGCAACACCCAC
Source organism: uncultured Myxococcales bacterium (assembly GCA_965603475.1). Classification (GTDB taxonomy): domain Bacteria; phylum Myxococcota_A; class UBA9160; order UBA9160; family UBA4427; genus UBA4427. The sequence continues at coordinate 76,108 of CBFDDD010000007.1, read as the reverse complement.
TTATGCCTTTATTGAAAAGGAGAGCCCCTCTGACGAGGGACTTGTGTAGCGGTGGACAGAGGCAGGCAGGGTGCCGCGCCGTCTAACAAGGGCTTGCAGCCGACCGGCTTGGATCCTGCCAACCCGAACGGTGGTAGGATCTCGACTGAACGGGCTAAACAACCCTCGCGGCAAATCGCCGCCGCCGGCTGAAGCCCAGGTCCGTTAGACGGCTGCCTGTGCGCACCGATTGAGTGACATGACCATCGATCAAAGAACTATGAGTCGTTGACCTTCGAAGACCTCGGCAATCTAGGTGATTTCGTCGGAGGGCTGGGCGTCGTCGTGACCCTCATCTATTTGGCGAGGCAGATCCATCACAATACCCAATCTGTGCGCGGCGCCGCCGAGCTCGATGCCGCGAGAATGCGAATGGACTGGCACAACGTCGCGGCTGCTCACCCGGAACTAGCCGATCTCTGGGAGAAGTCCTTTCGAGATCCGAGCGCCTGCACGCCAGAAGAGGTGAGTCGATTTCTTTGGTACATCAGCGCGTACTTTCATCTCCTCGAGGGGTTCTGGTTTCAGCATAGGCGGGGACTTCTAGAAGAGGATGCGTTCCGGCCGATGCGCGTGGCGATTCGAGGGCTGCTGTCCAATCCCTTGATCCTCGAGTTCTGGAAGAACGAGATGTCGGTTCTTTCTCCGGGCTTCCGAAAGTTCGGGAATGAGCTCCTCGCTCGCGAGGCCGAGGGAGATTGGGCTTTTACTTCGATGGTAGACGTAACCGAGCGCGTCGGGCCGAAAGCGTAGCGGCGGCGTTTGACTCTAGTTGTCCAGCCCATATTCCCTGCGGCCAGGCCGTCCAACAAGCCGTTGCAGTCGGACGTGCTAACGCTTGTGGCCTGGCGGTCGTATTAGAATCACGAACGACTAAGGCGTCAATGCAGTTGTCCGGCAATGCGCCGCACGCCGCTTATCGCCGATCCGTTAGCCTGCAGCAATGCCGGACCTGTGGGTCACTCGACAGAGAGCTGGAGAAAGAAAGTGAACTGGGAGGCGATTGGTGCAGCCGGAGAGATACTTGGTGCCATCGCTGTCTTCGTGACGTTGGTCTACCTGGCAAGCCAGATCAAACAGTCGAACAATCTCGCTCGTTTCACTGCGACGAAGGAGATCCTGAATCAGTTCAACCACCTCAACGAGATGGTCGCAACCGATGCTGGTCTCCGAGAAGTGCTCGCCAAGACTGGCGATCTATCAGATGACGAGCGAGAGCAGATCTACAATTTCGCCATGATGTTCTGCGCCGTCTCGATGTCCGCCCAGATCGCATACGACAATCAGCAGATCCCTGACGCATTCTACGAAGCATGTGCGGAAGACGTGACGGTCGAGATCGATCGATGGCCTAACTTTGGCCAAGGTGTCAAGCAGTAGTTGGCGAACTACCCGGGGACCGCCCACTACGAGATCTTCCGTCCGGTAGTACGCGAGCCCCATCGGGAGCGCAACGCTGCCGTCTAACGAGCGGTTGCAGCTGGCGCCCAACAGCTCGTTTTAATCGATCCGTGGTACGGTTCTGGCAGCGGGCTTTGTGCCTCAGCGTTGGCAGTCAACGCTGTTGGGTGCACCTGAACCGCAGTGCGTTTCACTATGTTGGCATTCCTCGCACTGTTCCTGCTCGGAGTTCCCAGCGATGCTATGGCCTGCCAGTTCGACACCGACTGCCGGGTCGGCTCAAAGTGCTACAAGCCTCGAGGAGGCATCAACGGGTGGTGTGTCGGTGGCCTCAACCCGGGAAACGACAACGACCGCAAGCCTGCTCGAGACCCGCTGGACATCTCGAGTAAGAAGGGCAACACGTGCAGCTTCGACACGCATTGTGGTCCGGGTGGCCAGTGCGTGAAGGCCGGGGGAATCTCCGGCGCTTGTCTCCGAAGCGGAAGCCGCCTTCGCTCAGAATCACGCAGTTCGTGGCACGCCGCCCCCCAGGAAGGGCCGTTTCCTCCCCGGCGGGGGCTAGTTGTCAGAAACGTACAGTTCAGCGGTGGCGAAAAGGCAGCTTATTTTGCCTATCCGCCGAGAAGCAAGCGACGATATCGAAGCTACCCTCGACAGTGCGGACGCACTCTTAGCTTCAACAGGGGCACGCTCGTACAAACCGCAAATTCTCGTAGAGCGCGCGCGCCTCGCGGCGCTTTGTTCTGATTCGACTCGCTGTCGGGCATTATTCTTGGAGGCGCAAAACCTCTTCAACGAAATGGGCACGACGGGCCATGCAGAACGCACAAACTCACTGCTCGCAGAGGCTACCCAATGAATCTCCTCGACGTCGTCAGAGACGTTCGACGCCATCTAGAAGAAAACGGTCGTCTGTCGCTGCGAATGATCCGGCGCCAGTTCGAACTCGACGACGATTCGCTCGAGGAAGTGCTCGAAGAGTTGATCGACGTTCAGTCCACTGCGCAACGCGAAGGAAACGTGCTGGTTTGGGCCGGGGCTTCAGCACCCGCTGCGATCACGAGAGCCGCCGAGCGCTCCCCGCGCGACTACACCCCCAAGCACCTCGCGGACAAGATCTTGCAATCCAAATCTGCCCTCGAAGGGGAACGCAAGCAGGTCACGGTGATGTTCGCGGACGTAAAGGGTTCGATGGAGCTTGCGCAACAACTCGACCCTGAGCAATGGCACTCCATCCTCAATCGTTTCTTCGAAATCTTGAGCGAAGGTGTTCACCGCTTCGAAGGCACCGTCAATCAATACACGGGCGACGGCATCATGGCCCTCTTCGGCGCGCCCGTCGCGCACGAAGACCACGCGCAACGCGCTTGCTATGCGGCGCTTCACCTGCGGGAAGAAATCGCCAAGTACGCGACGGAAGTGAAGCGGGAACACGGCGTTGGGTTCTCCGCTCGCATGGGACTCAACTCGGGGGAAGTGGTCGTCGGCTCGATCGGCGACGACCTGCGCATGGACTACACCGCCCAAGGTCACTCGGTCGGCCTCGCCCAACGTATGGAATCGCTTGCTTCACCTGACACGTGCTACGCGACAGCCGCGACGGTCGCCCTCGCCGGCGGATACTTCGCATTCGAAAGTCTCGGAGAGTTTCGGGTCAAGGGTGTCGCGGACGAAGTGGAAGTTTACCGACTCGTGAGTGTTGGCGCGGCACGCACACGATTCGACATTTCACGGGCGCGTGGTCTGTCGCGTTTCGTAGGGCGCGCTGCGGACCTGCGAATCCTCGAAGATGCGACCGCCCGAACCGAGGCGGGCGACGGCCAAGTGGTGGGTGTCGTGGCGATGGCGGGAACCGGCAAAAGCCGCCTTTGTTTCGAGTTTCTGGAACGCTGCCGTGCACAAGGGATGCAAATCTTCGAGGGCCGTGCGGTCGCCCACGGCAAGAACATTCCCTACCTGCCAATCCTCGAAGTGTTCCGCGCTTTCTTTGGCATAACATCTCAAGACGACGACCGGAGTGCGCGCGAAAAAATTGCCGGTCGTATGGTGTTGCTCGATCTCGGATTCGCCGATGCGCTCCCGCTGCTCTTTGAGTTTCTCAGCGTCGCCGACGCCCAGCAAGCACCACTGCGGCTCGATCCGGATGCGCGGCAACGTCAGCTTCTCGCGGTGATTCGCAAGGTGACGCAAAGCGTGAGCGAAGAGCGATCGACGATCACACTGATCGAGGACTTGCATTGGATGGACGACGCGAGCGGCGAGTTCCTCGAGCAAATGGTCGAAGCGCGGGAGGGCACTCGAAACATGATGCTCTTGAACTTCCGACCGGAGTACCACGCGGAGTGGATGAAGAAATCGTGGTACCGCCAGATCCCGCTAACGCCTCTCGGCCCCGAAGCGATCGGCGAGCTACTCGCCGACTTGCTCGGCGACGATCCCAGCATCGCCAAACTCGCCGGCCCCATCCACGAGCGGACGGGAGGCAATCCCTTCTTTACGGAAGAAGTGGCGCAGACGTTGATCGAGTCCGGGCATCTCGAAGGAGAGCGCGGCGCATTTCGTCTGGTGACCCCCATTGACCGACTCGAAGTGCCGGCAACAGTGCAGTCGGTATTGGCGGCGCGCATCGACCGGTTACCAGAGCGCGAGAAGCGTCTGTTGCAAGTGGCGTCGGTGATCGGGAAGGATTTTCAGGAACCGCTGCTCGCCGAAGTCACGGAACTATCGCGTGACGATCTCAAAGCATCGCTGGGCGCGTTGCGCCGGTCGGAGTTCCTGCTCGAGCAGTCGATCTATCCTGTGGTTGAGTATTCGTTCAAACACCCGCTGACTCAGGAAGTGGCGCTCGGTAGTCAGTTAAATGAGCGGCGCCGCACCGTGCATGCCGCGGTGGCTCGTGCGATCGAGCTTCAAAGCGCCGAGCGTCTCGACGAGCGCGCTCCTCTACTCGCGCATCATTACGAAGAGGCGGACGAAGCGCCCGCGGCCTTATGTTGGCATCGCCGCGCAGCGCAATGGGTAGGCGCGACGGACTTTGATGCTGCGGCCTATCACTGGGGACGCGTGCGCAAACTCGTGCGCGAAGTCCCCAACGATCGTGAGACTGCCGCGACGGGGATCACCGCTTGTATGTACTTGCTGAACTCGACCCGTCGCCTGGCGGCCGGCGTCGATGCAGCCCGCGAGTTGCTCATCGAAGGGCAGGCGCTTGCTGATGAACTCGGAGACCGCCGCGCACACCTTGAAGTTTCTATGGCTTACAGCAGGACGCACGCGACATCGGGCGACACAGCGGCGTACATCGAAGTTGCGGCTGCGAACCAGAATGCGGCGTTTGAGCTCAACGATGTCGGCGCGCAGGCCAATGCCGCCTTTTACCTCATGGATGCAAAGGGCTTTGCGTGCGAACTGGCCGAGGTGCTCGAAATGGCGGGGACAGCGCTTGAACGATTCTCGAACGATCTTCCGCGCGAACAGTGGACCGCTGTCGTCAATCCATATTGGGTGTTTTCGATGTGGCGCGTCATTCCCTTAGCGTGGATGGGGCGACTGTCTGAAGCGTGCGATGAAATCGGTCGGGGAATGCGAATCGCCGAAGACGACGAAACGCCAGAAGAAGTGAGTTACACGTGTCTTCGCAACGCCGAGATTGCTTACCTCATGGGAGACTCAAATCGCGCGTTTGCAAGTGCCCGGCAACTCGCCGAGGTGTCGACTATGCTCGGCGAGCCTGGGAACGCGGCAGCACTGGGTAAGCTCGCGTACGCGTTTGCGTATCTCAGCGCCGGTCGCCCCGCCGACGCGATCGAGCCTGCTCGGGAGGCGGCCGCCAACGCAGAAGCCGTATTCGCCTGCGACGCTGCGGCGCTCCTGGCAGAGGCCCTGCTCGAAGCAGGCGAAACAAAGGCCGCTGAGGAAGCGGCGAAGAAGGCAGTCGAGCGTTGTCGTTTTTCCTTACGGGCGACTTTCGAAGCGGTCGCGGTAAGCGCTCTCGCTCGGGCGCGGATGCGCCTCCATGGCGCGTCGGTGCACGACGAAGTCGAATCCTTGTTCGTCGAGGTCACAGACATCATAGAACGCACCGGCGCAACGACACTCGAGCCTTGGCTCTGCGAATGGCGCGCCGAACTTGCCGCGCTCACTGGCAATGGCGATGCGCGCGATTCCTTGTTGCGAGAGGCTCAGAGCGGTTTTCAAAAAACCGGCGCTCCCGGCCACGCCGAACGCATCGCAAGGGAACTCACGCCATGAACTGTCCCAGCTGCAGCGCGGATAGGCAAAATAGGCTGCCTTTTCGGCACCACCGATATTAGTCATTCTGACAAGTAGGCCCCAATGGTCCCGTTCCGGGCGCATCCCGGCCTGCAGCCGCATTGGCCTGAAATTGCGGGGAGCCTCTCTTCGGGCACCGTAGTGGCGAACGTGTCGAGCGCCCTCTCCGACTGACTGCAGAAGGTCCGCCGCCCAACAAGGGCTTGCAGCTGACAACAGACAGCTGGGCGTTCGTGAATTGGGTAGCATTCTGGCGTCGGGACTTCTGTGGCGTAGCGTTGACGGTCAGCGCTGTCTGTTGCAGCTGAAGCCCGGTCCGTTGGGCGACTCATGCAAGACGCCGAGTTTCTCTTCATAGTCGCCGAGGTTGCCGTGGCATTCGCTGGATTCGCCAGCATCGTCGCCGTGCTCGGGCAGCGAAGCACTCGTGACCATCCTCTACTAGATGCGTCTCGTCTTCGAGGCCTGCTCGAATGCAGCCTGGTCGTTGTGGCGTTCTCTCTCTTCCCTTACGTAGCAACTCGCTTCTTCGTCGATGACTCCGTCGCGTGGCGACTGTCAAGTGGGCTCTTCGCTGCGGTCGCCCTGCGCGTCACAGTCGGAATGCTGACGCGACGCCGACAGTTCGCTGGAATCCCCGTTTCACACGGAATAAGGGTCACCATTCTTGCCCTTTACGTGGCTCCATTCTTGCCCTTGCTACTCATCGCAGCCGGGTTTATCAGCGAGCGCGGTCCCGCCACATACTTGCTCTGCCTCCTCATTTATCTATTCGCTGCCGGCTTCGCTTTCTTTCGAGTCATGATCTCATTCATTGCGGCAGTTCGAGAGTGAAACAGGCGACGCCTCCCAACAAGCCGTTGGGCGGCCGCGTCAGCGGCAACGCGGGCGAAGCTCGGGAGGCTAGAACTCTGATCTCTCAGTCTACTCGACGGCTGGCGTTGTCTGCGGCGGGACTTGTTCTGGCTGTTCTTGGAGCCGGCCTGTTCTGGATGGGCAGCTCGGTGTCGTTGCCGGAGCGATCTGGCTTCTGGCTCGGCGAGCCGGGCGCGCTCGAGATCCTTCGAGGTGTGGCGGTCGGGGCCGGACCGGAGGAGGTTCGCGTCGGTGTCGTTGGCCGGACAGAATTTCCAGCCTCGTTCAACACGGCATGGTCTGGCTTCTCGCCCGAGCGGCGAGTCTTTATCAGCGTGCAGCTTCGGTACCCCTCCGGGCACGTCATGATTGATGCACCCTTCGGACCGGACACACACCGTGCATTGCTCGGCCCCGACGCACCCTTCGACCAAACCGAGTGGGAGCGCCTGCAGCATGCGCTCGCGACCGCGGACCGGATTCTGATTACCCACGTACATCGCGATCACCTCGGAGGCCTCGCCGATGGCGTCAATCCCCGGAGTCTTCTGTCCCGTACCCACATTACGGAAGAACAGAAGGCTGGACTCCGCAGGCGGGGCGAGATCGAACTAGAGGACCCCAGCACGCTCGGCTTCCCGGTCGAAAACTTCGAGGCCGTTACGGTGCACCGGTTCGAGCGTACGAAAGAACTAGCTCCTGGCGTCGTCGCCATCCGAAGCCATGGCCACACTCCTGGTCATCTCCTCTACTACATTCGCACCGCTGAAGGACGGGAGATTCTCTACGTCGGAGATCTGGTGTGGAGCTATCGGAACCTGACACTCGAGCGATCGCGCCCGCGCGTAGTCGCTCAGTACTTCTTGCATGAAGACGTGCGGGCTATCGCGGAACAGCTGCGTGGCCTGATCCGGTTTGCCCGGCGGAACCCAGATGTTGCGGTCCTCGTGTCTCACGACGCCACTCTTCTCGAACAGCAGGTCGCAGACGGTGTACTAGCGTCGGGGCTCCGCTGACCACGAGCTGCGAATCTTGCTCCGGTTGCCACGTTTGCAGCTGGCCGCGTGACTTCAAGTCTGAAATGCAGCATCCAGCTGCCTCTTCGGAGAGTCCGTCGCGAACAGCCTCCCAACAACGGCATGCAGTCGGAGGTTGAAGGGCTCGGTTCCAATTCCTGCTGTACCCTCTGGCTTCAACCTTTTCAGGCCCAGCGCACTCGGCGGCGCCTTTCAACGCCGCTGATGCCGGGTCCGTTATACAGCTGGATCTGGCGCTTCGAGATCCCGGCAGATCTTTCGAGCTAGATGCTCGTTGATTTCCGGGTGACGCGGAACGGTCGAAACTTTCCGAGTATCGCGATTGATATAGACCGAATGTCGACCGCCGTCCCGTAGAAGCTCGCAGCCGGTCGATTCCAAGTGTCGAATGAGGTCTCTTCGTTTCAACCGGCAATCTTCAATGGTTCGCGGATGACCTTGGCCGCGCCGATTGATTCGCGAGATAACTCGCGGTTCGCGGCGAGTACCAGTTCGACCGCCTCATGAAGGTTTTCTCGGGCCTCTTCAAGAGTCGCCCCTTGCGTGTTTGCCCCCGGAATCTCCTCGACGAAGGCGATGTATCCCTCTGAGACCTCTTGAAATACGGCGGTGAATCCCATGGCTGACGCTCTCCCGTTCGACGATTCACGATTATTGCACGAAGACGATTCGGCTGTACAACCAGCCGCTCCACCTGACGGAATCCTGATGTGCCGGGACGGACCGCCGCCGCCCACAAGCATCCTGCCCTTCGGGCCGAGGGCGTGGGCGGCTTGTGCTGTATGGCGCCGCGCGGTGTACCCTTGACGAAACCTTTTCGGCGGATTCCGCAGGTGAGCGGCATATCTGTTAGACGGCATGCTCGATTGCCGAGATAGAGAATAAGGCATTGGCACGACTCCTATTCTACGCAGCCGTGATCTATCTCGTGCTCGGCGTGCGAATCGTTAAGCCCAACGAGTGGCTCGTGGTCCACCGTTCCGGAAAATACACCGGCTTCCGCAAACAGGGACTTCACTGGGTAATTCCATTCGTGGACAAGACGGTGCGGGTCGATCTCGAGCAGGTCTCGCCAAGCTGGAAAGACACGCCCGACCAGATTCTCGAGACCGAAGTCCACAAATGGGTCTCAACTCGATCTCCAAGCTAGCTGCCGCCGCATAACCAGCCCCTGAACCAGACGGGGCGTTTGACGAGTTTGAAGCGACCATCCGGGCCTGTCGCGGAGGAACCGCGAGAGTCCCTTTTTCTGTCTGGCGACGGATGGTATCTTCTCGAAGAACCCCTTGAGGCGGACCCCGCAGGTTATAGCCAGGGCAGTTGGGCGGCGCGGGGATCGGCGGTCGAGCGGAGAGCCTCTTGGACAGTTTCGAGTTCGTTCAGATTCCGGTGGCGATCATCCTTGGCTTCGGGATCTCGGAGATCCTGGCCGGATGGGGTCATCAGCTACGACATCGGGACAAGCACACCTTCTCGCACCTTCAATTTGCAGGTTCCGCCTACATACTGATGATGGCGTTCCGGTACCTGTGGATCCAATGGGCTACCCGGCCGGAGGTCTGGGACTACCCCGCCTATCTGTTGACCATGGCGCCTCCGCTCCTGATTGCACTTGCTGCCCACTCGATTCGCTTCGATCCGACGATCCAACACGAGGATCCGCGGTCCCTGTACGATCGAAGCCGGAAACCTGTTTGCTGGTTGCTCGCATGCGTCTTCCCAGCCTGGTGGGCCCGGGTCGTGTACATCACGAGCGCTTCGTCGCCTACGCCGCCGAGTTCAGCCAGGTTGGTCATCTTCGGAGGGTTTCTTCTATCCACACTCGTATTCATGAGGCTCGCCACGACCAGTCGACCCCTGGAGCAATGGATCGGGTGGGCCATCTGCTGGACGATAATGGTGGCGCTCTCCACAGTGATCCTCCCGAATCTCTCGCCCGCTGGCTAGCGCGCGCCGCTCAACAAGCGGTTGCAGCTGACGAGCCACAGCGCGTTCCAATCGACCCATGGTACTGTTCGGCCTCGAACCCAGGCGCTTCGTGCGAGCAGTGGAGGCGCTGTGGCTCGCAGCTGAACCGCCACTACGTTGTGCGACAGCTCACTTCTAGTTCGCGCCGGGCGCGATAGAACAATGTTTGTCACTCTTTACACTTACGCCCTCGCAGTAGTCGCCGCGTCCTACTTCTTCATGTGGTGGGTATTCGGAATTCCCGGATGGGAGTCTCCCCCGTTATCCGATCCAGGCCTCCCGATTCCACAAGTCCGAAAGATGTTACTTGCGTACGGGACTCTGACATCTGTAACCGTCGCCATCCGGTTCTTCAGTATCCGAGGGGCTCGCCTTGCTACCGGGGATTCCTCCGTAGTCGCTCTAACATGGGTTCCCTTGGGCTCGGCTGTCTTTATCTGGTGGTTTCTAGTTGTACGAAAGAGCGCGACGAAATCCGTCGCCGCCGGCCGCGGCTCGTTCAATCGCAACGGCCAAGATGGATCGCTGCGCCAAGGGTCGTGACCCCGGTAGAGTCTTCCAACTTCGCGCATGCCGGTACGAAAGGGAGTCGCCATGAAGAAGTTTGTAAAGCTACTGCCGTACATCGCTGGTTGGGCGTTGCTCGTGGCGAGCAACGACCTCCGAACGCTCGGACTGATCAACGGACTTCTCCAGGTCGTCCTGTTTACGTTCGTCGTCTGTATACCAGCCTGGCGAACCGGTCGAATGTCCTACGTAGATATCGGCTGGCCATGGGGACTCGTTGTGATCGGCGTGCTCACTCTCTCGATGGGTGGCGGAGACGGGCTGCGGATCGCGATGGTCGGTGGGCTTTACATCTTAGTCGGTGGTCGCATGGGCGGCGGTGCGCTCAATCTCTGGCGAGTCGGCGCGCTCGAACGAGAGTTTCCACGCTACCAATACCAGGCGGTCCGATGGGAGAAGGCGAGTGAAACGAATATTCCCGTTGCGCGTCAAGTCGAGGTGTTGGCCCAGGGATTCGCGAACGCGTCGTTTCTCTCCTTTCCAGCGTTCATCATCGCCGCCAACCCAGCGAGTTCGATTTCACCCGTCGAGATTCTCGGATTCGCAGTCGCGTGCGGGGCTTTAGTGTTCGAGTCGGTTGCCGACTTTCAAAAGGTCGCCTTTATCTCGAAAACCAAAGCCAAAGGCTTGCGAAATCGCGTGTGCGATGTGGGCCTTTGGCGGTACTCCCGCCATCCCAACTACTTCGGCGAGTGGATGGTCTGGAACGGGCTCATCCTCATGGCGCTTCCCTCGCTTGTGTCTCTTTACCGAACGGAGTCCATGCCCGTCGCAATCCTCGTCACAGCGGGGCTCCTATTCGTTACGCGAATCATGTACGTGACGCTCGTCTACTTGACCGGCGCGAAGCCATCGGAGTTCTACTCCGTCCAAAAGCGGCCGGAATACGCTGACTACCAGCGAAAGACTAACATCTTCTTTCCGGGGCCGAACCGATAGCCGGCTTAGCTGAGTCTGGTATGTCGGTTGCGCTGGGTCCGCCACGCTGCCGGAATCGCAATTCTGCGTGCACTTCATGGTAGCAATGCCAGCCGAAAGGGCGGTTGACCACTCTCTGGAGTCGTCTCGACGGCTAGCGATTCCGAACCTTCGTATTTTGTGGCACTGATAAGCCACGCCGCCGTATAACAAACCCCTGAACCAGGCAGTCCGTTTAACGAGTTGAGAGCGGTCTCCCGCGCCTGTCGCGGAGGAACCGCGAGAGTCACTCGTGCTGTCTGGCGACGAGCGTTATCTTCTCGACCAACCTTCAATCGGCGATGCCTGCAGGTTATGGGCATCTACGTTATACGGCAGACGACGAAGCAGCATGCTCAACCTAAACCAGCCAACGAGGATTTTCGCATGGACTCCTTTTCCTCATTAATGGAGTTCGCAGTAGCAATTGCGGGATTCTCAGGCATTACAATGGCGGTTCAGGCTCGGAACGCCGTGGTAAACGAACTCCAGTCTTTCCGCAATACAAACTTGATCAGCTTCTCTTTGTCCGCCGCTTTCGCTTCTGCGATTCCCGAGGCATGTGCCCATTTGGGGGCGACCGGATCTCAGCTTTGGTCCTGGTCGAGCGCATCCTTTTCGTTCGTGTGTGGCGCGCTGATTATTCTTCCATTTTCTGCGCGAAGCTCGATGTCTACCGGAAGTCGCGGCCAACTCTCTAAGACGATCTGGCTCGTATCGGTCGGCGGTATGTCTTTTGTATTGTTTTCACAAATCGTGAATGCTGCGGGTACCTTTGGGGAGCCTGGGCCTGCTCCTCTCTACCTTGGTATTCTATGGCTGATCTTTCTCGCTGCGCTCATGTACGCACGAATGTTGGTCGGCTTGCGCCATTCGTCCTCCGCATAACAAACTTCTGAACAAGACGGTCTTCTGACGAGCTCACACCAGAGACGCCGCTCACCAGTTTCCTGCCGTTCTGGCCGAGGGCGTGGGCGGCTTTTGCTGTCTGGCATCGAGCGGCGTATCTTCCTCGAAACCCTTTAAGCGGAGCCCGTAGGTAATCGGCATATCCGTTGTGCGGCAGAACTCATGCTGAGCCCAGAAGAAATGTTTCCGCTCTATGCAGAGCTAGCCCTTGGACTTGCTGGGTTCGCGGGCGTGGTGTCGGCTTTCGCGGGGCGCGACCGCGAGTTTAGACCGACCGAGCGCGTGCGATTCCTGGCGGTCGTATTGGCGTCAGCGACTGTGCTCGCCGGAACTTTCGCGTTCTTTGCTGCCTCGGCCGGGGGTTTCGATCACTCGATATCTCTAAAACTGTCCGGATCGATCAGCCTTGTGATCTCGCTCGCAATGGGCGCTCCGCTGATCGCCACTTCCTGGCGAGCGGGAAAAGACCCCGACTCTACAACCGAGATGTGGTCGCTCTATGTCTCGCTCGGAATCTTCGTCACGCTTTGGATGCTTTACGCTGCAGCTGTCGTGACTGAGATCGGATATGTTGCACTTGTATCGGGTTTCTCAGTCCATCTTCTCCACGGACTCTGGATGTTCGTGCGAGTGCTTACGCGTGCAAACTAGGCTCCTCTCCGTTCCAAAGCGCCGTTCCGCCGCATAACAAGGGCCTGATCCAGGCGGGACGTTTGACGAGCTGAGAGCAACCATTCGGGCCTGTCGGGGAGGAACCGCGAGAATCTCTTTTGCTGTCTGGCTTCGAAGCGGTACATTCTCGGTGAACCTTTAGAAGCGGACTTCGTAGGTGATGGCCAGGTCCGTTATTCGGCATCTCGATCTGAACCGTGCAGTCATTCGAAATCGAAACGGACCTGTGCATTCCCGCTGAGAAGGCCTGGTCGCACATGACGAGTCCGTCCGGGGTGAACGCCGAGTTCTGGCCGATCATGCGAATGACCTTCCCACCGACGGTGGGAGATGTCACGTCCGATTGGCAGCCCGGGCGGCAGTTATTCCGAAGTTGGCTTCTCCTGTTCGGGATCGTTCCTGTCGAGTACGACGACTTTGGACTGGAAGAAGTCGATAGGGGGAAACGCTTTCTTGAGATCTCAGAAATGATGTCCCAAGAAAAATGGATTCACGAACGCGAGATCACTGAAATTCCAAAGGGTGTACGCCTCCGCGACCGAGTGTCATTCGTCTCGAGGCTGGCTTCTTTGGAGCGTGTCTATCTAGTCGTTTTCCGATTGGTGTTTCGCTACAGACATTTTCGTCTGAAGCGACTCTACGGACGCGCCGCCGTATAGCAAACCCCTGAACCAGACACGCCGTTTTTCGAGTCGAGAGCGACCTCCCGCGCCTGTCGCGGAGGAACCGCGCGAGTCACTCGTGCTGTCTGGCGACGAGAGGTATGTTCTCGAAGAACCTTCACTGGCGATGCCTTCAGGTTATGGGTATCTCCGTTGTACGGCGAGGCGGGCCTGTGAGCCAGTTCGAGTACATCTCGATTCCCGTTTCACTCATACTGACGTTCGCTGTGGCGCGCTACTTGAATGGGTTCCCGAGCTTGTTTTCGGGAAAGCATACGTACTAGGTTCACACACTCTGGTGCATCCAGGCGGTCTTGAACTGCGTCCTATTCTGGTGGGTGTTCTGGAATGCGCGTGATGTAGCAACATGGACACTCGGCAGCTATCTGCTCGCCCTTGCCTACCCCGGCCTGATCTACAGCGCAGCCACTGTCCTCATGCCATCCGATGCAACCCCGGAGACAGACTGGCACGAATACTATTTTGGCGCTCGCAAGCAGATCTTCCTTTTGATTGCCCTGGGTACCTCCGTACAATAGCGTGATTGTCCTCGCAAACGCTGCTGCTGTAGTCGTGGCCTATGCGCCATCCATCTATACCCCCTTCGATTCGTGACCGGAGCGTCGTCCACCGTATAACAAGGCGTTGAACGCGAACGTGGAATAGCGCGGTTGAAGTGACCACTGTACCGTTCTGGCATCAACCTTCTGTGGCTCGGCGGAGTCCGGCGGCGTGATTCTTCGCCGGTTGACGCCGGTCCGTTAGACGGCGTCGGTCCTGCAAAGCAATTCGGATCGACGACCAAAGGCCAGAGGATGCGACCGGAAGTTTGTGTTCTCCTCGAAAGCTACGCAGCCCTATATGTTGAGGTTCCCAAGGTGGCGTGTACGAGCCTGAAGGTGGCTCTTGCTGGGCTTCTCGGAATCGACCTCGCCCTCTCAGACGGCAATTCGCATGAGGCGCCGTTTCCGAGTGCCGTCTCCAGGGAACAGGTCGCTCCAGGACGCGTCGACTATCGTGGCACCTACACGACCTCTAGTCGCCGCGCAGTCGCCCGGAGATTCCAAGAAGACATCGAGCTGTTCAAGTACCAGTTCGAATTCTGAGTCGGCAGCGAAGGTACCCTCACGCCGTCTAGAAGCTGTTTCGACAGACATGGCGACTGCGAGCGCGCAACGAGCCTGGTAGCCTTTTGGCATCAACCAATGTTGCTCGGCGGGCTAAAGAGGCGCTGTCGCCATGCAGCTGAGCAGCAAATCCGTTAGGCGGTTTCAGGTGCAAGTCCACACCAAGCGAATCTACGATGAGCCCGGACCCTCCGACGGGCGGCGCATCCTGATCGATCGCCTTTGGCCGCGTGGCATCTCGAAGGAAGCAGCTCACATCGATTTCTGGGCAAAGATGGTCGCTCCCTCCAAAGAGCTGCGGCGCTGGTATCGCCACGACCCGGCGAAATGGGATGAGTTCCGTGATCGCTATTTTGCCGAGCTCGACTCAAACCTAGAGGCTGTCGCCGAACTGCGAGCGCAGCTCGGGCCCCGGCCAGCGACGCTTGTATTCAGCTCGAAGGAAGAGAACCTCAACAACGCAACCGCTCTGCGCGAATATCTAGCCACCTGCGGCAAAGGAGCCGCCTGACAATCCGTTGCAGCGGACGTGGGAACGCATGAGCCGGGTCGCCCGTGGCAGACTCACGAATCCGCATCAGTTACAGCGGAGACCTAGGCTCGCTGGCCGATTCAGGAGCGAAGCGTTGCGCTACTTGATCTCGCGTAGAGGCGCGAATATCGGCGAATCGCTGATTTCCGGAAACCGCTTGAGCCAGACCTCGATTGGCTCGCGGAGATTCGGGAACCGTTCGAGCTCGATCATCACGTCCTTTGTTGCGCCGATGTACAGGTCATCCCGAATCTGACCGCTGTCGTACGCGTTTTGCGCAGAGAACCATATGTTGCAGTAGAGGTTTGCAAACGTGTACAGCTGCTCCTTGTCTGCAGCGGACAGTTCTTCTTCACTCAGGAGCACCTCCCTCACGCTTGCATCTGTAACAACCAGCCTATTGATCTGGTCGAATCCCGCGATCAGCCTGTCCGCTGCAGTGCTCTGCGAACTACTCTTCGTATGATTCAACTCTTTGGCCAGGTAGATCAGAGTAATGACAACCGCCGAGGCGCCGAGAATCTCTCCAACAGCGCCAATCGCGTCCCAGTTGAGTTCCATTCCTGTTCGCCCCCAATTCATCCAGCCGATAGCAAAGTGCACCGCCGAAACTATAGCCGTCCCTGCACTGACACCATTTTCGTCGCTCAGCCGCTGGCGCCGCACAGCAAGGCGTTGAACGCGGACGTGAAATAGTGCCATTCGAATCGCCGTTGTCCCGTTTTGGAATCAACCTGCGTTGGCTCGGCGAAGTCCGGCGGCGCTATTCCACGCCGGTTTACGCCGATCCGTTGGATGCGGCGGGACTCGTGAGCGGACTCGAAGAAATGCGGTCGACGCTTGCAGAGATCTCGGTGACTCTGGTTGGATTCTCCGTGATCTTCCGGGCTTTCAGCGTTCATGGCGGGGGGCGAGCACAGCGACGGGCGTGTCACAGTAATCGTCGAAATCGGTTTAGTCCCCGTGGCGCTGTGCTTCCTGCCAGAGCTCCTCGGAGCGTGGGGAGTCGCCATGCCGGTCGCTTTCAAGGCTGCGAGCGGCCCGATGGCGTTGTACTGGCTGCGCTGTCTCATGATCACGTATCAGATCAGGGACCGCTCCCACCTCACACCCCTCGCGTAGATGATCGCCGCCGGTCTTCAGTTCTCTGTGTTCGGAGCCAGCGCTGCGAACGCTATTCTCGACGGCACCGATTTCCTCTACACGACGGCCGTTTTTGCCGCTCTAGCTGTGTTGGAGTCTCGTTCTGGGCGCAGTTTTGAGCCGAACGGGGGTAGTGTACCGCGCGCCGGCTAACAAGGCGCTGCAGCTGACGTGGGACAACGCGCTCCAAGCGAGGTCTGGTAGCCTTTTGGCATCGACCTTGGGTGCATCAGCGACCGTCGGCTGCCTGCGCCACGCAGCTGAGCGCCAAGTCCGTTGGGCGGCGTAGGAGAATGCTTTTGAGCTGGGAAGCGCTTGGAGCGATTGGTGAACTCGTTGGTGCTGGCGCCGTACTCGTGACTTTCCTGTTCCTCATCACCCAGCTGCGGCAGAACACTAGATCCTTGGACGAGTCAAGACGCGCCACGGTGTCGCAGCTTTATCAGTTTCGTGCACAGATGCATATGGACGGCATGCTCCGCAAAGCGGAATCTTCTGAGCTCAACTGGTTCGATGTAATCGCACAGATGCGCGGGATTGGGTTCGAATCTCTGACCGAAGCGGAGCAGATGTTTCTCATATTCCACGCGACAGCGGACGCTGTGCGTTTGGACAATGGGCTCCTCCAGCATCAGAACGGATTCCTGGATGACGACTACGCCGCATACATTGAGAATTCGGTTCGCCTTCTGGAACCGTATTGGAATGAGATCGGCCTGTTTCAACGCGCGTCCTTCAGGCTAGGCTTCATCACCGAAGTCAACCGAATTCGCGAGACAACAGAATCGGACGCGACAGAGCAACGTTAATAGAACGTCAATAGAAAGACCTCGTGGCCCCCGACGCCCAACCAGCCGTCGCAGCGGACTTGCATACGCCCAGCCCTTCCGTGTCGTGTTAGAATCGAGCCCCTCCCAGGTGTTCACCGATCAGCGCGGCAGAGCGCCGCACGCCGCTGAACGCCGATCCGTTGGGCGGCCGAGTCGCGCGGTGGCCGTCCGGCTCACAGCGGACTCTGTTCGCTATCAGCCTGGCCAGGACCGAGTCAAATGGAAGAGAAGACCTTGGATGCTACAGGTGGCTGTTTGTGCGGTGCGCTGCGATACACGTTGAAAGCAGAGCCTGCGCTCATCGGCGTCTGCCACTGTCGCGATTGCCAGAAGTTCACCGGTAGCGCGTTTAGCTTTCTCGTCGCTGTACCTCTGGCAGCGATTGAGATCGAGGGTTCCTCTAAAACCTTCGACAAGCCCGGCGATAGCGGCCATCCCATCACTCGCCGATTCTGCCCGGAATGTGGGTCGTCCATCTCCGAAGAGGCATTCACGCGACCGGGCCTCGTGCTCATCAACGCCGGTACGCTGGATGACCCGACGCAGTTCACACCAACCTTCGAGATCTACTGCGACCGAGAGCTACCTTGGGCGCGGCTGACTTTCGGAGCGGAACGCTTCGAGGCGGCACCTCCCTCGGAATAGAGCGGACGTTTGCAAGGCGGCGAAGGCAGCTGAGGGCGACTCTCGATCCGTCTGCTCGTACATGAGGTCACAATGAACGAAAGATCGCGCGGCATTGCGGAGATCCTAGGTCTGCTCCTGGTAGCGGCGTCGCTCCTGTTCGTTGCATTTCAAATGCAGCAGGATAGGAGGATCGCGCAAGCGGAACTCAATACGACTCTGCTGTAGGTCTTCGCGTCGCGATTCGCTGCGGGGCTGGAGAGTGACGAATATCTCGGAATGTGGAGCAAGCTCTACGCCACGAGGGCGTGGAAGACTGGAGACCTGTCAGACGGGGAAGTAGCTGCCGCAGAAATAGACGCGTTTATCTTCTGGGCGTACGCAGAGGCGGCATTCGAGCAGTACCGAGAGGGCTTGATGAGCGAATCCTCTTGGCGGGAAACTGAACTCGAGATCATTCAATTTTCGAATTTCGGAGCAATGCGAGCCATCTATAACACTTACTATCGAGAGACGCCGACTGACTTTACTCGAGCGATAAGTCGATTGCTTTCAGGCGCAACTCCGACGAATGATCCTTGACGTGCAACGAAATTCGAGTGCACTTGGGTTTGGTCGACGCAGCATTGGGCCGTCGTCCAGTTGTTCGCCGCCGCCCAACTAGGGTTTGCAGCTGCCAATAGGCAGTGGGGCGTTCCTGAATTGGGTAGGATTCTGGCGTCGGGACTCCTGTGACATGACGCTGACGGTCAGCGCTACCTTTCGCAGATAAAGCCCGATCCGTTGTGCGGCACGAGAAGTTCAGTTGGACCTAAGTACTCTTGCGAAAATTGGCGAGGCGTTGGGGGGCTTGGCCATCCTGTTGTCGCTGATCTATGTCGGTATCGAGTTGCGATTCAATACCCGTTCCAATCGCGCTCGGACGAGCTACGAGGGGGCGCACTCTTGGGCGGAGCTCAATTCCCTAATAATGGACAACCCGGTTCTGGCAGCTGCAGTCGTAAGATCGACGAAAGAAAACGATCCTGCCTTCAGCGACGAAGAGATAGCTCAGCTTCACTTCGCAGGTCGCTCAGCCTTTGAGAGGCTTGACGGCTTGTACTATCTCTATCGCAACAAACAACTCGAGGCGGAGCTATGGGAGGTGCGCGTGATTTGGGCCCGCCGAATGCTCGACTGTCCATACTGGCGATCGTGGTGGAAGAGCGAACGCAATACATCGAACTACTCGCCGCTTTTCCTTGAAGAACTGGAAAAGGCGCCGCCCGACGGAGGTCCCGCCTAGTCGGAGCAGGCGGGAGGTCATGCGTCGCTCAGTTATCTCGCTGGAGAAGCATCGCGCGGTGCTGCCCAATAAGGCGTTGCAACGGCCGCGCTCACGGTTAGCCGTTGGCGATCGTGTTAGAATCACCTAAACCCAGGCATTCAGGGCCTGCGTGCAAGGCCGTCGCGCGCTGCTGAACGCCGATCCGGTATGCGGTGGAGACAAATGACCCTGAGTGAGCTTGCAGATGCGGGGGAGTTCCTCGGCGGGATGGGTGTCATCGTCACATTGATTTTTGTGGGAGTGCAGCTTCGCCAGAACACGCGGGCCGTGCAGAGATCGAGTGCCCGCGAGGCGGGAAACGCACTTGTTGGCTCACTGCAGATCTACGCTGATAGTGCCGAGTTATCAGAGATCATCATCCGCGCGTTCGAATCGCTCGAATCCATTACACCTGTTGAGAGATACCGTTTCGACGGCTGGATGTACTGCTGGATGCATGCCCACGAACAGGAGCATCTGGTGAGTCGCGAGAGCACATACCTCGACGAACTCCTGGCACCGAAACAACGCGCGATCGCCGGATACCTCTTGACTCCGGGTGGCTCTCAATGGTGGAACGAGCGCGGAACCTGGTTCACCGACTATTTCCAAACGGTGGTGAACAATATCGTGACCGATCCACCGCCGGGCTTCGAAACATCCGGGCATAAGCCAACGCCGCCTGAATTGCCGTGAGGTCTGGAGCGATTCGACACGGGCTTGCAGCAGATCAATAATGGCTCGTCTACCACGAGAGATCACATCCAGATGCACATTGCGGAGGTCATTGCAGATGCTGCACCAGGGCGATGAGTCGATTGCACGCCGTCTACCTTCGAATTCGAGATGCGCCATGCAGCCGATGTCAGTTCGCAGTTCATCGCGAACCGCCGTCTGACTTCAGGTTTGAAGTGCGACACATGGCCATATCCGTGCAGCGCTGGACGTTCAACCGAACAGCCGCCCACTAAGGGCTTGCAGCAGTCGATCGCCTTTCTGCTGTTTCGATCTACGATGCCATTTGGCATCATAAACTGAGAAGACAGCCGACTAGGGCGGTGGGTGCTCGCAACTGAAGCCCGATCCGTTAGGCAGAGAGACACGTGGAAGACTCGTTCGGCACAATCATGGAGTTCTCAGTCGCGTTGGCTGGTTTCTCCGCCGTCGCGATCGCTCTTTCGCACGAGCCAGGCGCGTTGGCGCCGCTCGACCGTTTTCGCGCTCTCAATCTTCTTAGCTGCGCCCTCGGCGCCGCGTTCGGAGCCAGCTTCGTGCTGATCGGGGATGCCTTTGGTGCAAGTGGTCCGGCTCTCTGGCGAGCGACGAGCGCTGGCCTCCTCCTGATCGTCATCGTGTGTACAGCGATCCCACTCCTCCTGGCCCGGCAGATGTCCCCAGCGGATCGTCGGCAGCTTTCTCGTGTTTTGTGGGTGCTCTCGATCGGCGGAAATTTGATCCTGTCGGGCGTTCAGCTGTCCAACCTTGCAGGACTGTTTGGCCCCGCGAGCCCCGGGCCAATCATGGCCTCGCTGGTATGGCTTCTCTTCTTTTCTGCACTCCTGTTTGTGCGTATGCTGGTGAATCGACCCGGCCCGACTGCTGCCTAACGAGGCGCTGCAGCTGACTTGGCACAGCGCGGTCAGCCGGGGTCTGGTAGCCTGTTGGCATGAACCTTGGGGGCTTCAGCGATCGTTGTCGGCCTGTGCCACGCAGCTGACGCCGATTCGCTAGACGGCAGGAGCTGATTCATGTTCTGGGATGCTCTCGGCGCGGTGGCTGAACTTCTCGGTGCGATCGGCGTGATTGCGTCTCTCTTCTACGTGGCTTCCCAGATTCGACGCAATTCGACAGCACTAGAGGCCGCTACGAATCAGGCCGTGTCGGATTCTACGCAACAGCGATTGCTCGTTCCGGCGCAGAATCCGGAACTCGCGACGGCCTTGGCCAAGGTGCGTGAAGACACAAACGACCTCTCCCCTGGCGAACGAGTTCAAATCGTGTTTTTCACCCGAGCGACGTTCAGAGGTGTTCAGAACGCATTCTTTCAACACCGCCAAGGGTTGATGCCGGAGAGCGCGTGGGGCGACTACGATGCCGTCATCCGAATGAACCTCACGCGTTCCGACGTGCTTGAATGGTGGTTGAGCGAACGAAATTCGTTTGGCGACGATTTCGTGAGCTATGTCGATCAGTTGATAACGGAACCACCTGCTGCCTAGAGTGCCTTTACGGCGGCGGTGCCGGCGCAGTGCCCGTATCGATCGTGATAGAATCGCAGGACCCCAGGCATCCAATCGCTGCAGGCAAGGTCGACGCAAGCCCCTGAGCCAGATGGTCTTTCGGCGAATCGTTGGACGTCTACGCCGCTCGCCATCTCTACTTTCAAGCACAGCGGTGGGTGGCTTGTGCAGTCTGGCGACGGTCGCTGTACCCTTGGCGCAGCCCATGAGACGGAGCCCGCAGGTTATGGACAGTTCCGTTATGCGACATGCCCCGGCCGCTCATGGCTATGCCCATGTCTTTTCAGGCGCTATTGGAGTTGTCTTTGAACTTAGAGCGATTCGGTGGATGGCTCGCAGTACTCGCAAACGTCGGGGTGATCGCAGGCCTGGTGTTGCTAGCGGTTGAGCTCCGGCAGAATAGCCAGGTCGTTCGGGCCGAAGCGGTCGCTAGCCTCTTGGCGGGTCAGTCGTCAGCTGAGACCGCTTTCATGGGCGACGATACGGCCGCCGCTATGGCGACTGCGCTCGTATCACCAGCCGACCTGACCGACGAAGAGATTCTCCAAATGTGGGCCTATCTGAATACGGCCGTAATCTCCGCTGAACAGACCTATTCCATGTACTCGTTGGGTTTAGCAACTCAAGAAGATCGTCAGTCCGCAGCCAAGAAGGCCGCGGACTGGATTAGTTTCCCTTTCGGGCGGATTTGGTGGGGCGAGATGAAGACGAATTTTCCGAAAAGTCTGGCTTCGGATATTGATGCCGCCTTGTTGAATCTGGATCCGGACTATCTCCAGAAGCAGTTCCAGGGAATGAAACGCGGGATCCAGAGCCTCGAGGCCAAGCAATCATCACGCGGTACCTCAAACCACTGAACCAGACCGGCTCTTTGCCGGGCTGAGAGCGAATTCCCCGAGACATTCTCACTCCTGGCAGAGCTGGCGCTCGGTCTAGGAGGCTTCACCGGAGTCACCGTTGTCCCAGTTTGAATTCGTAACCCTGCTGTTCTCGCTGGTTGTCGCCTTTGGTGTGTCGGAGCTCCTGGCCGGATGGGGACGATCGTATAGGAATCGGCTCATCAGCAGGCCATATCCTCTGCAAATGGCGGCGACAGGGCTTCTGCTTGTCGCACTTCTCCAGAGCCTTTGGGGATATTGGGGTTTTCGTGACGTAGTGTGGACTTTCTGGCTGTTCCTCGTCGCCCTGGCCCCTCTCCTGACGTTGGCGGCGACAACGTTCTTGATCTCGCCCACGGCCCGCGCGCCGACAGTCGAAATAGTCGACTCGAAGACTCACTACTTCGATGTGGCTCCCGCGATCTTTATCCTCCTCGCCGCCTGGGTGAGTCTGGGAATGCTTGCGGAGAGTATCCTCGTGGGCATGAGCTTTCACTTGGGGCAGGCTGTGCGCTTGATCACGCTGCTGTTGCTCCTGTCTTTGAGCCGATCTTCCAACCCTGCGATCCACTGGGTGGGCTTGAGTCTTCTGGCAGTTCTGCAGATGGCCTTCGTGCGCCTTGTGACCCCTGGCCTGAGTTAGGCTCCCGAGACCGCTGAGAGCGAGCTTGCGCGCCTGTCGCATAGCAATCGCTTGCAGAAAATTGTCTCCCGGTGAGCCCTGAGCGGGACTCGGCCGCCGGCGACTTTTCCGTCCTTCAGGCGGAGGCGGTTTGCGTGACCTGGCGTGGAACTCTGATACCCTTCCCGACACCATTCAATCGGGCTCCGCAACTGAAGCGAGCATTCGTTAGGCGGAATGTATGACAATTGCGGAACTGGGAAGTGTGGGCGAATTGATCGGAGCGATCGCAACGGTCGCGACCCTTGCCTACCTGGCGATTCAGATTCGCAGCAGCACGCGTGCGGTTCGTACTGCTTCGGCGCAATCGGTTCATGAGAGCTTCGCAACCTGGTATCGGATGCTTGCTACCGACGCAGAGCTTTCTGACCTGACGACGAAGGGCTTGCGTGACTACTCGTCTCTTTCGGAATCCGAGAAAGGCCGGTTCGTATCGGTGGCGATGGCGATTCTCCTGTGTTCCCAAGATGCTTTCATAAAGTGGCGCGAAGGGTCACTGTCGCAGGATCTGTGGTCGGGATGGGAGTTCGTGGTCATGAATCTGCTGCTAGCACCCGGCGGCAAAGACTTCTGGAAGGAGCGCGCCTACCTATTCGGCGCTCAGTTTCGAGAACACGTCGACGGCGACATCATGAGGCGCCCGGCGCATCCCGACGCGAAGCCGTTGGGTGCCTTCCCTCTCGGTGGTGCGCCGAGTTGAGCTGGCGGAGTCAAACAAGTCGATGTAACCGGGCAGCCTATACTCGAGCGATTCGATGAAGCCGATTGCCCGGCTCGCAATGGAGAACTGATGGGGCGTATGAAGACCGGACTCTCGCGTCGTGAGTTCATCAAATCGACGGACTCAGCCGCCGTGGTGGCCACTGCAGCTCTGGGTCTCCCCGGTTCCAGGGCCGCGTTTGCCAAGGAGCCCGGTCGCTACAACATTCTGATGATCGTCACGGAGAACTGCTGCTCGCGATGAACGAGAAACTGAATGCCTTGATTGAAGCAGAGGTTGGCGAGGATCGTGGTCAGATGTTGCCAACGGGCCCCGATGCAAACTGGACGCTCGACCCGAGTCTTGGCACACTACGCATGTAGTGACGAGAGTCCGATTTCGACTCGAAGACGCCGTTCTTGCGATTCCAATGATCGTTCGAAAGAGGAGTCCGGATGGCCCAAATTGCACATTTGGTTCGGATCCATGCAACGCCGGAACAGGTCTACCGGTGCATAGCGAGTACGACCGGCATCGGCGAGTGGTTCACGGAGGCATCTTCTCCGGACTACCGGAAGGGCGGCACACTGGAGCTGCGCTTTGGTGGTGAGCCAGTTTCGTTCGAGATCAGTGAATTGACGGAGCCATCGCGGGTCGTCTGGCATTGCACGACACCAGAGAATTCCTGGTTCGACACGAACATCGCCTTTGAGATTGCGGAACAGGGCGACGGCGTAGTCGTGCGTTTTGATCACCTGGGTTGGGCGGACGTATCCGATCGTTTTCGCGATTGCAGCATGAGCTGGGCATATTTTCTGGAGAGTCTCCGTTCGCTCCTCGAGGAAGGGCAGGGCACTCCCGAGAGCATGGCGCCTCCCTGCGATGGCGAGTAGCCCGACGAGACGATGAAGTCGGACGTCGAATAGACGGACGCAGGCGACCATCAGACATCTTGGCTTTGTGCCCTTGAAGGAGTCCTGAAATGAAAGTCGTAAAGCTGGTCGTAGTCTTGTTTCTGGTTTATGCAGGGATCGTTATCGCATTCGAATCGCTGCTTGGGTATTTCCAACCAGCGAACGAGTCAACGCTCGTCATGACCATCACGAACGAGGGTGGGACTCCGAACGACAGGGTCCTGGCGCGCATCCAGAGCGGTGGCAAGCTCTACGTGTCTGCCAACCACTGGCCCAGAGCCTGGTATAACCAGGCTCTCGAAAACCCGAAGGTGCTCGTCACTTTGGACGGTGCGAAGAGGAACTATCTCGCGGTCCCTGCGACGCAGGAAGAGCATGATCGCGTCAACGGAGAACACCCTCATGGCATCATGTTTCGAGTCCTGACCGGTTTTCCGCCGAGAGATTTCATCCGATTGGATCCCCGCTAAGCACGTCTCGAGTTCGATTTCTGGGCGACGGGCCTGCCACCTCACCACCTCACCACCTCACCACCGCACCCACCGTCTACCCACCGCCGACGCGTGAGGCTGTCCGATTGGCTCGTGTTGGCTTGACCGGAATTGAGATCCGGCGGATGATATTCGCCATGCGCATTTTGCCTGCATTGGTTGTGACACTCGCTTTTCTGGGCGCTCTTCTAGGGACCGCCGCGTTTGCACAGCAGCTGGCTGGAGATCATGGGGCGGGGCTTCTCATGCCATTCAAGCAGAAGCTTCAACAGGCGCTTCGGGAAGGTCTCTCCAAGGGCCCGGTTCAGGCTCTCTCGGCCTGTCAGGTCGAAGCTCCGAAGATTGCCGAGGGATTGTCTCAGGAGGGGATTCGTGTCGGGCGGACGAGTGATCGTCTTCGAAACCCGGCAAATCGTTCTCCTGGATGGGTACGCCCGATTCTCGAAGCGTATCTTGCGAACCCCTCCTTGCGCTCTCCGCGTTCAGTGCCTTTGACGGAGGGTCGCGCGGGTTATGTCGAGCCAATCCTGACACAATCGCTCTGTCTGACGTGCCATGGCAAATCGATCGATTCGAATGTCGCCGCTGAGCTCGAGCGGCTGTATCCGGAGGATGAAGCCGTCGGGTTTGACGTGGGTGATCTTCGGGGTGTCTTCTGGGTAGAGTTCCCGACGTCGGGTGAAATGCCCTGAACGCTCGGCGGAGGAGTCGAAATGGATTTCAGACTTTTTGCGACTGTCTTCTCTACGGTCTTCATTGCTGAACTCGGGGACAAGACCCAACTTGCGACACTGCTTTATGCGTCGGACGCCTCCCACCCGAAGATGACGATTTTTGCGGCGTCCGCCGCCGCATTGGTACTCACCTCAGCGCTGGGCGTGCTGGGAGGCTCCCTGATTGGCGATTACGTCAGCCCAAAGGTTGTGCGTTGGGTAGCGGGCTTCGGCTTCATCGGTGTGGGTCTCTGGGTACTGCTGGCTCGGGAATAGTCGCTGACTATCGTCTGATGTTCGAGGCGGAGGCCCATGACGAGGTGGGACGCTCGTATCGAAGGTATGCGCGTTATTCGCCCTGGAGATCGATCGCCGAACGCCATTCGGCGAAACGAGAGTCGGCCTCCGCTGAATCGATCGTGGGTTCGAAGCGCTTGCCAGTCTTCGTGAGAGGCGCGAGATCGCTATGCGTTGCGAGGCCGGTGCCCAGCGCCGCGGCGATACAAGCACCCAGCGCAGTCGCTTCGAGTTCAACATGGCGAGCGACTGGGCGGCCGAGCAAGTCGGCTTGGATCTGCAGAAACAAGTCATTGGCGGCCAGGCCACCGTCGACTGGCAGCACGTCGGGGACATTGATTCCATCGATCGCTGCCGCGCCATCGGCGATCTCGCGTATACGAAAGGCCAGGCTCTCGAAGGCGGCGCGTGCGATTTGCCTGGGCGTCGATGCGCCGGATAGCCCGACGATCGCAGCGCGACGGGCCGGGTCGTTGTACGGGGCGCCGAGTCCTTGCAACGCCGGCCGAATCGCAACGCCTTCGCTTCCTGAGATGGAAGCGGCGGCGTCCGTCAATGTATCGACGGAGGTGTAGAGCCCGAGATCGCGAACGAGCCAATCCAGTAGCGCACCTGCAGAAATGACCATGCCCTCGACGGAGTAGAGCGTCTGATCGCCTCGCCCAGTGAGGAGCATTGGCATGAGCCCAGGTGCCAGGGTCGGGGTATTCCCGGTCGAAACCATCAGGGCCGCCGATGTCCCGTAGGTCGCCTTCCAGGCTCCCGTATCGAAGGCGCCGTGGGCGAACATTCCGCTCTGCTGGTCGGCGACGATCGCACCGAGAGGGACTTCGGACCCGAAGGCTGAAGCCGAGGTGTGGCCAAGCAGTCCGTATGTGTCACATAACGTCGGGAAGAGATTCGGTGACAAGCCCTGGAACTCGATCAGATTTGCGTTCCAGTCGCGCATGGTCGAGAGGTCGAGGTAACACGTCGACCAGGCATTCGAATAGTCCGTTACGTGGAGATCGCCACCCGTGAGTCGAGACACGAGATAACTGTCGAGAGTGCCCCAGGCGAGTTCGCCTTTCGCAGCGCGTGCACGTCCGTCCGCGATCCCCTCGATGACCGCTTCGAGCTTTGATGCGGCACTGATCGCCGGGGCGAGATAGCCCGCGGCGGCCAGTTCATCCGCCCGCTCGGCTCCGCGAAGATCGCTCCATACGATCATGGGTCCAATTGGTTCGCCGCTCGCGCGATCCCAGATGATGACACTCGATCGCTGGGCTGAGATTCCGACCGCCGCCAGGTCCGTTGTCTGGAGACTGGCAACCGAAAGCGCTTCGGCAATTGTTGCTTCGACGCGCTGCCAGACTTCACGCGGATCTTGTTCGACGCGGCCGGGGGCGGGGTGGCTCGACTGGAGTCTTGTGATCGCCCTTCCGTGAACACGGCCCGAAAGGTCGATCACGAGTGCGCGAGCGCTCGTCGAGCCGACGTCGAGTCCGAGAATCAGTTCAGGCATCGGGAATGAGGTTACCGGGATTCATCAGGCCTTGGGGATCGATGGCATTTTTGATGCTGCGCAAGAGGGAGACGCCGTTTTCGCCGAGGTCGTGGACGAGATAGGGCTTGCGAAGCCGCCCTGCGCCGTGATGATGAGCGATGCCGCCGCCCTGGCCTGCTGTCGCTTCCATGACTCGCTGCCAGCAGCTCAGGTAGCTGGCTTCCATGTCCGCGGAGTCTTCGTGGCGAGCAACGAACGTGAAATAGAGGTTGAGGCCGGTTCGGTAGACGTGGGAGCTATGGGCCGAGGCGACGATCACGGCTTCGTCTTCGCGCAGGGCCGCGATGGCCGCATCGTAGACGCCTTCGATCCGGCTCCAGGGTGCGGAGACCTCGATCGTATCGGCGATCAGATTGCGTTCGAAGAGTTGTCGCCAGGACGGTACGTGGTTTCGTTCTTCCATCCAGTGTGGGCCGATCTCTGCCGGAGCGGGGGTGAGTCCCGCGTCTCGGGCGAGCGCGTCGACCGCCTCGAGTTCGGCGGCGACTCGTGCCGACGGCCCTTCATGGACCATCAGCAGCAGGCCACTGTCATCGGAGGTGTATTCCTTGAAGTTGCGAGCGACTTCCGACGGATCGTATTGGCGCATCACCGGCGGAAGCCATTCCGATTGGACGATCGAGCGTTGGGCCTCGAATCCCGCGGCGAGGGACGGTGTGTAGTAGGCAGAATAGGCCCGTTCTTCGGGTTGTCGTCGCAATGCGAGCGTGACGCCGGTGACGATCCCCATGGTTCCTTCGGCGCCCATGATGACGTGGCGGAGATCCGGTCCGGCTGCGGCGCGGGGCGCCTTTCCGAGTTGAACGAGGTCACCGTTCGGAAGCACGACTTCGATCGAGTAGACGATATCTTCGATATTGCCGTAGGCCGTCGAGAACTGGCCGGCAGCTCGGGTAGAGACCCATCCACCGACCGTGCTCATCGCGATCGATTGCGGCCAGTGGCCGATCGTGAGGCCATGTTCGGCAACGGCTTCTTCGGCCTCGAGCCCCTGTTTGCCCGCATCGAAGGTCGCCAGGAGATTGACCTCGTCGATCTCACGAATTCGATTCATCTCACTCAGATCGACGAGTATCTCGGACGGGTCTGGCTTGATTCCTCCGCAAACGCCCGATCCGAGACCGAAGGGAACGAGGGGCGTCTGTGTTTCGCTGGCGATGCGAACGATGGCCTGGACCTCGCTCGGGGTTGTGGGTCGCACGACGACGCCCGGCCTTTCCAGGGGATCTCCCCGCCAATCCCTGAGATGGCTGGGAACCGAATAGTCGAAGCGTCGTTCGTCGAGGAGTTCGTCTGAGGTGTGGACTTTGCCGTCGCCGAGCTGTTTGCGCAGGGCTTCGATGATCTGGGGTTCCATCGTCATTGGCTCCTTCGTGCCCCGATGAACAGGGCGTTGTTCTCGTCGTGTCGGAGACGACAGGCAGCGACTTCGGCCGCACGGGTCTCCTCGTTCCAATCGAGCAGCCGAGCCATCTCTTGGGAGGCTGGTTCCAGGGTCGAGAGTCCGGCATCGAGATCGAAGAATGCCCGTGCGCCGCGCCGTACCCAATAGTCTTCGAGGCGAAGCGCACCTTCGCGCCGGACGGCCTGACGAACCTCGGCCAGGAGATCCCCGCCGTCGGCCGCAACTTCCGGTGCCTCGGAACCATAGAGATCGGCAAGTCGATCGTGGGGCTGGCTTCCGGATTTTGCGGCTTCGTCGATCGGTGTGGCCTCGACATCTCCTCCGATGAGCGGGCGGTCTTGCGAGGCGGCTGGCGTCGCAGGCCGTCCGAGCCGCTCGAAAACGTGATCAACGACGCGTTCCACCATTCGACGATAGGCGGTCAGTTTTCCGCCGGCGATCGAGAGAATGCCGCCGGGGCCCGTCCAGACCTCGTCGCGCCGCGAGATCTCGGAGGGGCTCTTGCCCGCCTGGGAAATCAACGGTCGTACCCCTGTCCACGAGGACACGACGTCGCCCGGGGTCAGACTATCGATGCAGAAGGATCGTGACGAAGCATCGAGGAGGTAGGCGACGTCCTCGGCTTCGATCTCGGGCCAGTATTTCGATTCGGAGAAGAACGTGTCGGTCGTGCCCAGATAGGTCACGTCGCCCCGTGGAACAGCGAAGATCGGTCGTTTGTCCTCGGCGGCCATCAAGACAGTGCGCGAGAGGGGGAGTCGTGTGTGCGGCAGGACCAGATGGATTCCCTTGGTGAGCGAGAGCCGGGCTTTCTCGCCGGGGGCTTCCAGGGCCCGAATCGCATCGACCCATGGGCCGGCTGCGTTCACGATCACCCGACCGCGCACGAAGGCGCCCAGCGTTTCCCCATCGAGGGTGCTTTCACAATGGACTCCAACGGCGAGTCCGTCTTCGAGCTCGATTTTCGTAGCGGCCGCGTACGTGACGACTTGAGCGCCGTCGGCTGCGGCGCTGCGCGCATTCGCGAGTGTCAGTCGCGCGTCGTCAGTCAGGAATTCGTAGTAGAGAACCCCTCCACTATTGCCTTTCACGGCGGCCAGGGGTTCGCGCGAGGCCAGGTCCTTGGCGGTCCAGACCTCATGCCGCTCGTTAGGCGGAACCTGTCCCAATTTCTCGAAGGCCCACATGGCTGCACGGAACTTGGCTGTACCGGCGGCGGAGCGGGTGGGAAGCAGGAAGGGAGCGAAGCGGGTGAGGTGGGGTGCGATACGCCGGAGGATCTGGCGCTCGGTGGCGGCCTCTCGCACGAGTGCAACGTCGCCCTGGGCGAGGTAGCGGAGACCCCCATGAATCATCTTCGAGCTTCGGCTGCTCGTTCCGGAGGCCAGATCTCGCGCCTCGAGCAGCGCCACCCGGAGCCCGCGGGCCGCGGCGGATCGGGCCAGACCCGCGCCGGTAATGCCGCCGCCGATCACGACGAGGTCGTAGCGCTGTTCTTCGAGGGCACGAAAGAGACCCGCCCGGTCGCAAAAATCGAGGTCCCCCGGACGTTGCGTTGAGTTGAGATCCGTCACGGGAAATACCATACACTCATTACAATACGATTCATCATGAGATTTGGTCATGATCTTATGATCCCTCGACCGGTCGAGCCGCGTTTTCTGGATGATGAGGAGGAGTGGTTCGATGCAACTGCGACAGCTCCAGTATTTCGAGGCGCTTTACCGCCTGCGAAGCTTTGTGCAGGCGGCGCAGGAGCATGCCGTGACGCAATCCGCTCTCAGCCGCAGCCTGAAGAAGCTGGAAAGCGATCTCGGCCAGCGGCTCTTCGACCGCACGACCCATGCTGTCGAGCCGACCGAGGCGGCCGACGGGTTGATCCAACCCGCCCGCGATGTGATCGATTCGATGCTCGCCTTCGAGCAGGAGGCGGAGCAGCTGCGCGGCGCCACGACCGGCCACGTGCGGGTTGGAACGGGACCCTATCCGGCGCAGCCGCTGCTGACCGGCGCGATTCGAATGCTCGCTGCCAAACACCACGGAATCCAGGTGAGCGTCGTGGCCGGGACCGCCCGCGATCTGTTGGCCGCGTTGCTCGGACGCGAACTCGAGTTCGTCGTGTGCGACATGAGTAAATATGAAGACTCAGCCGCCGCAGAAGATATCGAGGTCATCGCGCTGCCCCATGAACCGCTCGTCGTCGTCCTGGCTGCGGACCATCCGGTGCTTGCTGGCGACGTCAACATGACGCTGCTCGCACAATTTCCCTGGGCCATGCCGACCCCAGCGCCCATTCAGGCTCGGGATCTACCGCCACCTTTTGCAGAGGCACTGGCCTCCGGTCGTTTTCCGTTCTACCGGCTGGAGACAACGGCAGCTTGTCTCGAACTCGTGAAGGCCGGTCGGGCCATTACAATGGTTCCCCGATCGCTGGGTATCGAGGTCTGTCGAAATGGCTCGCTCGTCTGTCGAGATGCACCGCCGCGGATGCGCACGAACGACGGGATCCATTTCGTCCGCCATCGAACGCGATCGCCGTCGACACGGCTACTCATAGAGGAGATCATTGCGGTTGCGGCCGACCTCGCCAACGCTTGACGCCCCGGTTGATGTCGTGCGTTGGCTTCATCGATGGGTCGTACGGGTGGCCAGAATCGGCACGTGACGACCAAACGTTCTCGAAAATTACATGGGTTTCATGAAGTGGGTTGTGAAATGGGCGTGACAGACTACGAGTTCACGATTCGGCCCTACGTGACTGAAGATCAGGAGGCGGTCGCTGCGCTCTGGCGACTGGTCTTTACGGGCGATCCACCCTGGAACGAACCGAAGGACATGATTGCGCGGAAAGAATCGGTTCAACCGGATCTTTTTCTGGTCGGAGTGCTAGGCGAGCAGATCGCTGGAACCGTGTTGGCCGGATTCGACGGCGTTCGGGGCTGGGTCCATCACCTGGCCGTGCTGCCCGAATTTCGTCGAAAGGGCTTTGCGAGTCTTCTGATGGATCGTGCGGAGGAAGGCCTGATCGAACTGGGGTGCCCGAAGTTGAACCTGCAGGTTCGCGGGTCGAATGCGGAAGTGATTGCTTTCTATGAAAGCCGAGGGCACACGGTCGAGGACGTGATTTCTCTTGGCAAGCCGCTCGGTCGTTGGCGGCGTGATCCGGTTTGAGGTGAACTCGGTCCAGGGAGGGAGCATGGTTTCTGGAGGATGTCTTTGCGGCGCCATCCGATTCGAAGTGGCCCGGTTCGTCGGGCCCTTCGAGCTGTGTCATTGTTCGCGCTGTCGGAAGGCTTCCGGATCCGCCTTCGCCGCGATGATCGGTGTCAAGGCCGAAGATTTTTCGTGGATCTCGGGACGAGACCAGATTCGGCGGTACGAAGCGCCGGTTCGGACGCACCCACCGGGATTTCGTACAGCGTTCTGTGGACAGTGCGGCTCGCCGATGCCGAGCTTCGAAGCAGCCGACGACTGGTTCGAAATCGCGGCGGGCCTACTCGACGACGATCCGGGACTTCGGCCCGAACGGCATATCTTTATCGAGTGCAGGAGCGCGTGGTACGAGATTCTGGACGACCTGCCAAGACTCACGAAGGGTGATGTGGTTCGGATGAGGATCGCGGCGTTCGAGCGAGACTCGAAGCCGACTGGAGAAAACGGCTAGTGGAATCCGCGCTCAATGGCATTTCGTTCGCGCTCTTGCTGACGTCGCTCTTCATCCTTCGGTTTCGCGGCTGGAAGCGGCCGATCGCGGTCGTTGTCTATTTCGCCTTCTTCGTCGTTCTCGAAATCGTCGCTTCCCATTATTTCATGCCGCCCGGGGCTTTCGGCTCGGGACTCGCCATCGTGTGTTTCGGTCTCACGGTTCCGGTTCTCATCGCTTCGTATCTCGTCTGGCGACACGAAAGGCGGCACGGCGAAACGGAATAGGCGTCAGCCGGATGGTTTCGCACCTGGGACGGTGTCGAAGATCGGGGTGTCGTCCAGGATTTCAGTGAAGCTGAGTTTCTCGGAAAGAAAAACGCGAACCAGCGGTTTCTGGTCCAGCGGGGAGTCGAGACATCCGAGCCGAAGCCGAACCGTGTCCGGCTTGTCTGCGATTCGCTTCAAGATGGGTGAGCCGCATTGGCCACAGAAGACCCGAGCCTGACCGGGTGAAGATTCGAACTCGCGAAGAAGATCCTCGCCGGAGAGAATGCGCAGATCGGCTGAAGCGATCGATGCATTGGTTGCGAACTCGGCGCCGGATGCCTTCCGACACTCCCTGCAATGGCAACACGCCATCGCTGTCAGTGGTCCCTGCCCCTCGTATCGGACACCTCCGCACAGACAGCTTCCCTCGAGAATCGTCGCCTTCGGCATCATTCTAGTCCTGCGATCGTGAGTTGGAGCGTCAACCTGGGCCGGTCGTTCGATGCGCGATCATACTCGCTCACATTTGTTCACGGCAGGTGGGTCTAACGCAGCGAAACGGTTCCGTTCGAGGTACGTAGGCGAATCGGGGTTCCTCCCGAACCAAGACGCCCGCGAACACGGCCGTCCGCGTCGCTTGTCTGGTCCGTCAGATCCAGATCGTTTCGGATGTGCCCGTTCTCGACGCGAATGTCGACGTCTGCATCGGGTTCTTCGGGCAAATCGAGCACGATCCGACCATTGCTCGTCGTCAGCGATACACCGTTCTTGCCAAGCTCGTCGAGCGAAGCGCGGATGACGCCGTTCGATGTCGACGCATCGATCGACCCCTGATGGCTGTCGACTTCGATCTTGCCGTTGCTCGAGCGAGCGCGGAGATGGCCGTGCGTACATTTGCAGGTCACCTTGGCATTTGCAGTCGTGACGTCGATGTCGCCGTGGACGTCGTCGATCGAGATCGATCCGTTATTGGATCGCGCATGGATCGGTCGCTCCAGACCCTCGAGGCAGATCTTGCCGTTCGTCGAACTCGACGCGACCGTCGTGTCGCGCGGGACGCAGAGTTCGACGTGGGCGACCGCATGTCGCGAACACCTTCGCGGGATCTGAACCTCGATCTCGAGAACGTCGGCGGATTTCGAATTCTGGAGATGGATCGAGTCGAGCAGTTTCGCGGCGAGATCGGGACAATCGGCACGGACGCTCTTGTGGATTCGGATCTCGATATCGTCGCGGTCCTCGCCGATGACGCGCGTCTTTCCATTGGCGTTGTGGATCTTGATCGCGCGGCCGGGCGGTGAGGGAATGACGAGTTTCTCTTCGTGCGTGGCACGCTCGCCCCACTGCATTCTGGAGAACAGGCTGCGCAAGAGACCGCCGAAGCCGGGGCCGGATGCCGCTGCAGAGTCCTTATCTTCTTCTGTGCTTTCGGGATGGAATTTCACGCGTCCAATCCTCGAAGGAGGGGGTCGTTTCTCAATGGAATCGCCTTTGATCGTCATCGTCGTCTTTGCGCCAACGCTGACGATCGCGTTTGTCTTCCTTATGGACGGCACGGATCTTCTGGCGCATGAGATAGCGTCGCCATTTCAGGAGGAGGGTTTGGGGGGTTGGAGCGCCGGGCGTGCGCCCCTCGTTCACGAGGTAGATCCAGCCGACGAGGACGCCGGCAAGATGACCGACATGACTGACGTTGCTCGATCCGCTCGACATCCATTCCATGACGAAGATGAGCGGAATTAGATAGATCGATTTGATGGGAATGGGCGGGAAGATCAGCATGAGCGTGCGATCGGGCCACGTGAAGGAATAGGCCAGGAGAACGCCCATGACGGCACCCGAAGCGCCGAGCGTTCGACCGTAGAGATCAGCTGGCGTGACCGCGAATCCGATCATCCATACCAGGTAGGGAAGCGTGGCGATCAGAAAGCCTGCGCCGACACCGCAGAGCAGGTAGTAACGCAGGAAACGTTTTTCTCCCCAGAGCAGTGCCAGCGGAGAGCCGAACATCCAGAGGGAGAACATGTTGAAGCCGATGTGGAGAATGGAGTTCGGGCTATGCAGCCACATGTATGAAAAGACGCGCCAGAGTTCGTAGTCGCCCCAGACCCATGCCGGTTGAACGACACCAAAGCGGGTCACGTCGAATCCGATCGAGGGCCCTGCAAGTTGCGCGATGAACACCAGACCGTTTGCGATCATCAAATTCTTGATGATCGGAGGGGTCTGGGGAGGACCGAAACTCATCTGCGCGCCGCCGCGTCCGTACAATGTCGACACTCCACTTGATTCTGGGCCAGTCGCGTTTCCACTCGGCTACGCGACGAGTCCCCTCGGATCGTCATGCTGAGAGTAAGAAACCACAGCCTCTATATCGGTGTCGGCGGGTCGGGCGCGTCACCCGCAGGACTCGAAGAAGGTAAGCATCGTTGAATGCGCGGTCAATCAATCACCCGCGGGGGCTCAGTCTTTCTTCAATTGATCCGCGGCGAGGAGCAGAGCCATCGCTGATTTGGCGTCAAAAATGGCGCTTCGCCGCACCGTGTCGATTGCCTTCGTGAGGGCCATTGGGACCAGTTCGATGATCTCGTCCGGTTCGAGCTGTTGTTGCGCGGGTTCGAGGTCGAAGGCCGAATAGAGATGGATCACTTCGTCGGTAAAGCCAGGAGAGGTCCATATGGCACCGAGCTTTTCCAGGCGACCGGCGCGATATCCCGTTTCCTCCAGCAATTCTCGAGCAGCGCAGGTTTCGGGCGCTTCGCCTGGGTCGAGTTTTCCGGCCGGGATTTCGAGAATCTCGCCCCCGGTCGCAAAACGATACTGTCGAATCATCAACACCCGATCTCTGTCGAGGAAAGGTACGACCGCCGCCGCGCCGGGGTGTTTCACCAGATCGAGATCGACGCATCTTCCGTTGGGTAGCTCGACGGGTTCCGTGACCAGCTCGAATTGTGCACCCCGCTGGACCCTTCGTTCGCTCATCGTTTTCTCCCATTCCCCTTCCAGTTCTCGAGCCGCTCCGGCGTTCGGTGCGTCGGCAGGGTAGGCTGCAGGACATGAGTCCGCGCCCCTTCGAACGACCTGCGACGATCGCGCTCCCCGAGACGCCGGGCCTGCCGATCGGCGCTTCGCTCGATGGCCTCTGGCTGCCGGAGCGCGGGGCGGACGGCGTTCGCGGTGGGGCGGTGGTGGCGCCGCCGCATCCATTGATGGGTGGAACCATGGATTCGCCCGTCACGACTGAGATCGGACTTGCGTTGAGTGACGCTGGCTTCGTGTCGCTCCGATTCAACTGGCGCGGAGTCGGTGCGAGTGCGGGAACCGCTTCGGGCGAGTCCGTCGACGCGGATGTCGACTATCGCGCCGCGCTCGACTTCATGCTCGAGAGCGTCGAGGGGCCGATCGTCGGCTGCGGTTATTCCTGGGGCGCGGTGACGGCTGTTCGCGTCTGTCTCGACGTGCCGCGCGTGCAGAAACTCGTACTGGTTGCGCCGCCGCCCGCAATGCTGGAGCGCACCGCGTTGGCGTCATGTGGCAAGGCTCTGCTGGTCATCGTGGGGGATCAGGACGAATACGCGCCGATCGAAACGCTTCGCGAGGTTTTCGATGGTATTGGTCGAACGGAGCTGATCATCCTGAAGGGCGCCGATCATTTTTTCATGTCGGGACTCGCCGAGGTCGGTCGCGGAGTACGCAACTGGTTCTAGCTCATGATTGGCAGATCGATGCGGAAGCAGGCGCCGCCGTCGCGGCGATTGTTTGCCGCGATCGAGCCGTTGGCGTCGTCGACGATGCGTTTGCAGATCGCGAGCCCGAGACCGCCTGCGCCCTGGCTGCGCGTCGTCCAGAAGGGTTCGAAGATTCGATCGCCTAACGATGGGTCGATCCCTGGGCCGTCGTCTTCGACCTTGATCTCGATATGGTTGACTTCATTGGGACTCCAATCGACGCTCAAGACGATCTGGCCGCCATCGGGTGTGACTTCCGTCGCGTTGAGAAGAAGATTCAACAGGAGCTGTCGCAGGGCATCTTCGGAAATATTCAGTGCAGGGAGTTCCGGTCGGCTCTCGGCCTTGAGAACGACGCCACGTTCGCGACAGCGGTAGACCATCAGCTGCAGTGTTGTTCGAATCGCCTCGGAGAGGCGAGCCCCCTCGCCGATCGGCGGGGAGCGATTGGGACGTGCATGACGAAGCAGATCATCGAGCATGCGCTCGAGGCGCTGGACCTCGTCGTTCACGACTCCGCGGAAATCCTGGTGAAACTCTGGATCGTCGAGTCGATCGGGCAGGAGTTGTAGAAAAGTCTTGACCGAAACGAGGGGGTTTCGGATTTCGTGGACGATTTCTGAAACCAGGCCGCCCAGCGAGGCGAGTCGGTCGAGTTGCTGGACCGCGTCGTCGAGCCGCCCGAGTCTGTCGAGGGCGAGATGGGTCGACATGGAACGCGAGAGCTTCGTTGCCACCTCGGCCAGTACGGCGATCGTGCGTGGTCGCAGAGGACGGTTTGGTTTCTCCGGATAGATCAGAAGCACGGCCGCCGGTGTCGCACCGAGCCCCTTGATTGGCGCGACGGCGCTCACACCCCGTGCCGCGAGTGCCGCCAGCTCGACTCCGAGACCACTATCCGTCAAGCGTTGGACTCGTTCGAGCTTCATCATCGCGCCATACAGCGCGGCAGTCGGTTGAATTCGGTCGGCGAAGTGGGCGGGATGTGCGGCGAGGATCTTGGGTCTACCTCCGGGCTCGGAAGCCCAGGCGACGGCGGCCTCTACGCCTTCCTGTCGTTCGAGTCGAAGAAGTGCCTTGGCAAGCAGTGTCTGCCCCTCAGAACCGACGCCTTCGGATGCAGGATCGTGGGGAAGCAGCAGCGCATCGAGCAACGCATCTTCCGCAGCACGTCGCCGATCGTTGGCGCGCCCGGATTGATGGCGTCGATCGCTGACTTGCTTTGCGCGGCTGGATGCGCGCGCATCACTCTCCACGTGTTCCCCCATGGGACCGGAGTTACCGATCTCGGAAAGCGCTGTCAACGAGCTAGAAAATGTCGTCGCGTGCCGCCTGTTCGCTTTTGTCCGACGTCGCCTGTTCTGTAAAGCTCCGCTTGGGTGCTGTGCCTTCCAGAAAGGGCTGGAAGTAGGCGTTCTGGGTATTCGCCTCGGCGAGCAGTCCCGAGGTTCGATCAATTCGCTGGAATTCGATCGAATCAGGAACTTCGAAATCGCGTTGCGGATAGGGTGCGAGCGCGACCTTCATGAAGTCGCTCCAGATCGG
The DNA here is from genome assembly GCA_965603475.1 of uncultured Myxococcales bacterium. GTDB lineage: Bacteria > Myxococcota_A > UBA9160 > UBA9160 > UBA4427 > UBA4427. Next base: position 38,153 of record CBFDDD010000007.1, on the reverse strand, counting down.
AAGCGCCGCCTTGGCTCCGCTCTCACCCCAGCCGAGAACAGTATTGTCGTCGTTGCCAACCCATACACCCGTTGTGAGTTCGGGTGAGAAGCCCATGAACCAGGCATCTGTAAAGTCGTTGGTCGTCCCGGTCTTGCCGGCAAGCGTTCGGCCGAGGCGGCGGAGTCGCTGTCCCGTACCCTCTTGAACGACCGCGCGTAGCAGGTCGGACATCAGATAGGCATCGGCGGGCGAGATGATCTGTATTGTGGGCAAGAGATCGGAGTCGGGATAGCCCTCGTCGCGGGTTTCGTTCTTGGCGAGCAGTGGCTTCAGGACGGGCGGCGGAATGTCGCCGAGAGGGACCTCACCCAGCAGTTCGTTGCCCGCATGATCGGTGACGCGTGTGATGAAACGTGGAATCACACGCGTCCCACCGCGCGGATAGATCGCGTAGGCTCGAGTCAGTTCGAGCAGGGTCAAGCTGCTCGAGCCGAGCGCCAGCGAAAGATCGTGCGAAAGTGGCGCCTGGATACCGAGTCGTCGCGCGTAGTCGATGACGTATCGCACTCCGAGATCTCGGAAGAGGTGGACCGTCGCGTTGTTGATCGACTTCTTGAGCGCATAGCGCATGGTCATCGGCCCGTAGAATTTGCGGCCATAGTTGCGCGGAGCCCACACGAATCCGCTGACAGGGTCGGTATAGACGACCGGACGATCGATGACCTTCGAGACCGGCGTATAACCGCGCGTGAGTGCCGCACCGTAGATGAAGGGTTTGAATGCGGAGCCGGGCTGCCGTTCGGCCTGTACGGCGCGGTTGAACTCGCTTCGGCCGAAGTCGTAGCCGCCGATCATGGCGAGCACGTCGCCGGTGGAGTTTTCGATGGAAAGGAGCGCGCCCTCGGCGAGCGGTTCCTGCCACAGGTCGAGTCGCGCCAGAGGAAGGGACGGCTCCTGGCCCTCTTCCAGTTCCTTGGCTGCTTGCTTGGTTTCGTCGATGGGATCGGGCAGCCGAATGAACTGCGCAACATCACCGACAGAGAAAATCGATTTGATCTTCGTGACCGGACGTGGACTCACTTTCAGATCGGGCTTTCGTGCCCATTCGACGTCGTCTAGCTGTGCCAGGCCCGAAATGCCCTGCCCGAAGCCAATTCGCGCAGTCTGTGTCTTGGCGTCGACTTCGAGAACGATTCCGTAGACGGGTCCGTCAAAGGGCAGCTCACGGAGGAGTACGATCGACGGGTCCTCGTCAGCGAGATCGCTGAGGCTGTCATCGTCATCGCCATCAATTTCGGCGTCGACCGCGAGATCCACGTCGGATTCTTCGGGTTCTGTGGCGTCGATGTTGGCGTCGAGCTCGGAATCGAGTCCCGGGTCGAACTCGGGATCCACCGGGATTTCGGTGACGACAAAATCGTCGGCGTTGATCTCATCGAGCCTGGCGAGCTCGGCCTCGATCTCAGACTCGGCGATCTGTCTCGTGGGACCTCGATAGCCGCGACGATGGTCGTGGTCTCTGAGGCCCTTCTGTACGGCTTGGTGTGCCGCGCGTTGCAAGCCAACTTCGAGCGTCGTTTCGATCCGGAGTCCTTTGTTCAGGATGGCATCGCTATCCAGACGTTCGAAGAGCTGGCGACGGACCTCCTCTGTGAAGTATTCCGAGACTTCCAGATTGTCACGATCCGGGTGATGCTTGATCTCGGGCGGCAGAGCGAGTTCGACTTCATAGGTGACCTCATCGATATACTCGTCTGCGAGCATTCGGCCGAGTACGTAGCGTCGGCGCGCTTCCGCCGCGTCCGGGTTTCGAGTCGGATCGTAGGCGGTGGGTCGCTGGGGCAGACCGGCGAGCAGAGCAGCTTCGGAAATCGTCAGCTCAGGCGCTTCCTTTCCGAAATAGCTCCGAGCCGCTTGTCCGATTCCCCACGCGGAATTTCCGAAGTAGATCTGGTTCAGGTAGAGGTAGAGGATCTCCTCTTTGCTGAACTGTTGTTCGATCTGACGCGAAAGGATGATCTCGCGCATCTTTCGTTTGTAGGTTCGCTCGGGCGTGAGCAGGAGACTCTTGACCATCTGCTGCGTGATCGTGCTGGCGCCCTGGGCGATTCCGCCCTCTCGCAAGTTTGCGATCGCGGCCCGAATGATCGATGAGTAGTCGATTCCCTTGTGTTCGAAGAACGCGCCATCCTCAGCAGCGACGAACGCGTACTGAACGTGCTTGGGGATTTCATCGATCGCGATGAGCCTACGCTGTTGTGTGTAGAACTCGCCAATCAGCCGGCCTTTGCGGTCGAAGACTTCGCTTACGACCGGCGGACGGTAGTCATCGAGGCTGTGAAAGTCGGGAAGATCGCGAATCAGGAGTACGTAGATCGCCAGAACACCGGCGACGGCACAAGCGGCCATCACGGCAAGCATCACGAGGGCGATCCGGATCCCCCCAGACCGGAAAAAAGCCATTTGCTCTCCGAAGTTGCAGAAACTAGCCGACGCCTCCACCCGTGCGCTACCGATACAAGCCACAGCCCGCATTTTGCGCTGCGGAGCCCCTCCGGCGAAGGAGGCGGACACCCTTGGCGCCTCCGGAGTTCAAAATGACCGCGACCGCGACCCCTGCGCCTGATCGTCCACTCACCCTGGCCTTTGTGATGGATCCGGTCGAGGCGGAGCCCATGGAGGGTTCGACGACGATCGTGATGATGCGCGAGGCACAAAGTCGGGGCCATGTCGTGCTCTACGTCGATCCTGACGATCTGGAGGTCGATGCAGGCCGGGTCCGGGCGAAAGCGGTACCGATCGAACTCGGTGATGGAGCCAGCTCGACGGTACAAAGGGGCAAGGCTCGGATCTATGATTTCGATCACGAAATCGATGTCGCGTTCCAACGAAAAGACCCGCCCGTCGACCGTGACTTCATTGTTGCGACCCAGATTCTCGACATCTGCAGCCAGACGATCGTCCTGAACCGACCGATCTCGGTGATCGCGTTCAACGAAAAGCTACTGGCGATCCAATTCGCCGATCTGATGCCGGCGACGCGGGTCACGCGCAGGATTTCCGAGCTACGCGACTTCATGGCGGAGCAGGGTGGGCATATGATCGTAAAACCGCTCGACGGAAAGGGTGGGGAAGGCATCTTCCACCTGATCGCGGACGACCGAAATCTCACTTCGATCCTCGAGCAGTCCAGCGAATTCGGGACCCGACAGGTCATGGCCCAGCAATACCTGCCTGCGATCCGGACCGGCGACAAACGAATCCTGTTGCTCGAGGGCGAACCGATTGGCGCGGTCCTGCGCGTTCCGGCTGAATCCGAGTCTCGCGCCAACCTTCACGTGGGCGGGAAGGCGGTCAAGGCGCCGCTCGACGAGGACGATCGTCGCATCATCTCTCGCGTCGGGCCCTTCTTGAAGGATCATGGACTCTTCTTCGTCGGGATCGACGTGATCGGCGGGAAGCTGACGGAGATCAACGTCACGAGCCCGACAGGCGTCCAGGAGATCAACGCCCTCGACCAGACGAAGCTCGAAGCGCTCATCATCGATCGAGTCGAGACGTTGGCGGCCGCTCGCGTTCGATAGGAAGCCCTCTAACGCACCTCACTCGGTCGGGGCTGATGAGATAGCTTCTATGCCATGAGCGGAATAGAGAGCGCACGGCCGACCGGTGATACCCACCGCTATGGGATTCTCGTCGTGGACGACGAGGACGCCATCCTGGAATCGCTCGAGCTCACGCTGGGCTCCGAATATCAGATTTTTACCGCGACCAGTGGCGAGCAGGGTCTCGAGATCCTCGCTCGTGAGCAGATCGCTCTGGTGATCTCGGATCAGGTGATGCCGGGGATGAGCGGAGTCGAGTTTCTCGAGAAGGTGATCGAGCAGAATCCGCGGGCGATTCGGATGATGCTGACGGGCTATTCGGACATGCCGTCCTTGATTCGGGCCATCAACGAGGGACGAATCTATCGCTATCTCCCAAAGCCCTGGGAGCCCGACGATCTTCGGATCAACGTGAAACGTGGGCTCGAGGTCTATGAGCTCTCGAGCGAGAATGCACAGCTCGCGGATGCACTCGCGGAAGCGAATGATCGTCTGCGCGCCGAGAATGTCTACCTCCGGCGAGAGGTCGAGGCGAGATATTCCTTCGAGGGGATCATCGGCGATGCGCCCGAGATGCAGAAGATTTTCGATGTGACCGAGAAGGTGGCGCAGACCGATGCGACGGTGTTGCTGACGGGCGAAACCGGCACGGGAAAGGATCTGTTGGCCCGAGCGATCCACTACTCCGGTCCGCGCAAGGACAGGAAATTCGTCGCACAGAATTGTGGTGCGCTACCGGACACCCTGCTCGAAAGTGAGCTCTTCGGCCACAAGCGAGGCTCGTTTACGGGGGCACACGTCGACAAGAAGGGCCTGTTCGAGGTCGCTGACGGGGGCACGATCTTCCTCGACGAGATCGGGGAGACGGAGCCGGGAATGCAAGTTCGGCTCCTGCGCGTGTTGCAGGACGGCGAGATCCGGCCGCTCGGGTCTTCAGAGACGAGAAAGGTCGACGTTCGCGTTCTGGCGGCGACGAATCGCGATCTGAAGAAAATGGTCGAGGAGGGACGCTTTCGTGAGGATCTCTACTACCGGCTGAGGGTCGTCGAGATCGAAATGCCGGCCCTACGCGCCCGTCGTTCGGATATTCCCGCGCTTGCGCACCATTTCCTGGATGTTGCGGGCAAGCGGGTGAAGCGAGAGTTCCTCGGCTTTTCGAACGCTGCGATGGATCGACTGGTGGCCTACGGCTGGCCGGGAAACGTTCGCGAGCTCGCCAACGAAATCGAACGCGTGGCGACATTGGCGGGGCCAGAGGAGACGATCGGGCTCGATAATCTCTCGGAGCATGTGCGCCATGCCACTGGAGCGAGTGGGTCGGGGCCCGGTGGAGACGGACGTGGACCTGTCGCGGCCTCGAATTTTGCTCCGATCGACGATTGGGACCTCAATCGCTCGGTCGAGGCGCTGAAGCGGAGAATGCTCGTGGCGGCGGTGCGCGAGGCGGGCAGCAAGAGCGGCGCGGCAGAGAAGCTCGGAATACCACGGCAATCACTGCAGAAAATGATCAAGCGTCTCGAAATTTCGAGTGCGGAACTCGAGCCGCCGGAAGCGACGTCCGAATCCGGCGAGGATTGAAGCAAGTTTTCCTTCGCTTCGAGACCGTGTCCGGTACTATGTCGGTAATGGAAGTCCTCAGCACGACCAGGCTTGAAACACCCTTCGGTTCTCTACGCGTCGTCAGTAGTGAAAAGGGTCTCGTGTACATCGAGCTACCGAACGAGAGTGGCCGCGGCTTCGAGGGCTGGAAGAAGACCCACGCGCGGGACGCACGGGTCATCGACCGCCGGGCAGAACACGAAGATGCAATCGAGCAACTCCTGGAGTTTACGTCGGGCGAGCGTCGTGAGTTCACGATGGACCTCGACCTGCGTGCGACACCGTTCCAGCTCTCGGTCTATCAATGTGTGGCCAGGATTGGTTATGGCGAGACGCTTTCGTATTCAGATATTGCAGACGCGATCGGAAATCCGAAAGCAGTTCGTGCGGTCGGCGCCGCGAATGGCGCAAACCCGATTCCGCTCGTGATCCCTTGTCATCGGGTCATCGCGCGTGGTGGCGCACTTCAGGGTTATGCGGGAGGGCTGAAGCTCAAGGCTCGGCTACTTGCGATGGAGTCGGCCGCTACCAATGGGTCGCGAACCGCATCGGGTTCATCAAAGTTGTCGGCGGGTTCGTCGCGGCCGCTTCCCGGTGAATCCCCGTCCCAGGCGCGTCTCTTCTAGAGTCCCGTCTAGAAGCCCGCGCTGCGCTCGCTGTCTCCGCTCACTGTTTCCGCTCACAAGGACGCAACGCTTTGGCAAGGGTGTGCGCGATCCGCCCTGTCCCGTCTCAAGGTCCTGCCCCCGTTCAACCGATTCCAGTTCCTGGGCTGATGCCCAGCGAACGGATCATGGACGGGGAGTGTCTCCAGCTTGATGATTGCCCTGCGCAAAGAGCCCGTCGCGTGGGCCCTTGGACTGTGCCTGCTGATCGTTGTGCCGGCGTTCCCTGCCGATTTGATCGACGGCGTGGAGGGGGCTTATGCCGCTCGAGAGCTGCGCCACACGCGGTTTGATCCCCGCACGGCATCGCATGAAGCATCCGCCGAGCTGCGCTTTCTCGAGGATCTCTTCCTTCTCACGGATGAAGTCGGTCTATTGAACGCCAATGTGGGCCTCTGGTTCATGAGCGACGGCCAGAAGGGTATCCACGCGGCCGACTATCGTGATCGAATGGATCTTCTGCGCGTTCGCTTCGCAGAGCTGGAAGCTCCGGAACGCGTCCGATCCGTACGCGATCTTCTTTCGGAGTCGCTCGTGCTCCAACAAGCATTCGTGAATGATTGGTACGCAGCGCTCGAAGCCGGACAGAATTTCTCCTCTCAACTAACGGATGAGAATGCCTATCACGAAGGCCTTCACCGGTCCCATCGGATTGTCTCGAAGGTCTACGCTGAGTTGCATGCTCTCTTTCCGGAGATTGGCGAGTCGAGTCGGAGAGCCTTTCTCGATCATTTGCGTGGAATGGATCTGGAATGATCGCTGCTTGTTCCCCGAAGCGATTTGTGTGGATAGCGTTATTCGTGTTGGCGGCGGGGCTCGCCCGTTCGGCGACAGCGACGCAGGAGGTGATCGGCGATGAACCGCCCAACGCGAATGCCGCCGTCGTTCCTCTGCTCGAGGATCTCGATGGCGACGACGTGACAGCGCGTCTGGCTGCGGTGATGGCGATGCGTGAGCTTGGCTCGGTGGCCTGGCCCGCCGTGCCGGCCTTGATCGAGAATTTGTCCAATCCGATCATGGGAATAAGGAGGGGTGCGGCCGGTGCACTGGGTGGGATCGGGCAGGCGGCCGCTTCGGCTGTTCCCGAGTTGGCCAGAGCGCTCGGGGATCCACACCGATTCGTACGCTCATGGGCGGCCATGGCGCTCTACGAGATCGGCCCCGCCGCAGAGCCCGCAGCCGCCGATCTGGTTCACATGCTGGAGACCGACGCGGGGAATCTGAGAGGCAGGGCATGGTGTGCGAGTGCGCTGCCGGAGATTCTTGCTCATGCGGATCTGGCGGTACCGGCCCTGATTCGTGCTCTACAGAAAGACGTTTCGGAAGAAGTGCGCTCGGTCGCCGTACTTTCACTCGAGCGGTATGGCCTCGAGGCGGCGCAACGTGGCGCGACACGCTCTTTGATGGACGCGCTGCTCGATCCGCATTGGAAGGTGCGAGGCAATGCGGCCTGCGCATTGCCGGAAATGGGCTCTGCCGCCGAAATCGCGCACTCGAGGCTCGAGCGCGCACTTCTCGACGACACGGAGTACGTCCGCAACTGCGCGATGCGTTCGCTCTCGAAACTGGACGTGCGCGACTAGGAGCCTGACCCAAGACTCTCGTGGGTGAGGCGCCTAGACCTGCGCCAGCGCCTGCTCGACATCCGCGATGATATCGTCGGCGTTCTCGATGCCACACGCATAGCGGACGAGGCTGTCCGTGATGCCCAGTTCGAGCCGCTCCGGCTTCGGAACGTCCCAGAATGACATTGTGACCGGAAGCTCGATCAGGCTTTCGACGCCGCCGAGGCTGGGGGCCTGGTACGGGATCGTCGTTGCGTCGATGAAACGCATCGCGCCTTCGAGATCGGTTTCGATTTCGAACGTGACGACACCACCTGCGCCGTGCATGATCCGCTCTGCGATCGCATGATCGGGATGACTCGGGAGTCCCGGGTACCAGACTTTTCGAATCTTTGGATGCGCTTCGAGGTAGGTTGCAAGAGCCAGCCCGTTTGAATTGTGGCGTTCCATGCGAATGTCGAGGGTCTTGATTCCGCGCAAGAGGAGCCAGGCAGCGTGGGCGTCGATGATGCCTCCGAGTACACCGAGGGCTTTTCGTACGGGTTCGATGAGCTCTCGAGGTCCGGTCACGGTGCCTGCTAGTAGATCATTGTGGCCGCCGAGATATTTGGTGGCGCTATGCAGAACGAGATCCGCGCCATCCGCGAGTGCCTTGTGGTTGACCGGTGTCGCAAACGTCGAGTCGATGATGACTTTGACGCCATTTGCGTGCGCGACCTCGGTGAAGGCCGGCACATCGATGACGCGCAGGTAGGGATTGGTAGGCGACTCGGTAAAGAAGATCTTCGTGTTGGGTCGGATCGCGGCCTCGAATGCGTCGAGGTTGCCCGGCTCGATCACGGTCGTCTCGACACCCATGCGTGACAAAAATTGCTTGATGAACTGGCGCGTTCGGCGATAGCAGTCGCTCGTGACGATCAGGTGGCTGTCTTCTGGCAGGAGAGCCATGAAAGTGGTCGTGGCTGCACACATTCCCGAAGCGAAGAGAACCGTTTCTTCGCCGCCCTCGAGCGCGCTGATCTTCCGTTCCACCGAGCGCCAGGTCGGGTTGCCGTAGCGACCGTACTCCTCGCGCTCGGACTTGCCTTCCTGATAGTCGGTGACTTCTTTTGAATTGCGAAACCAGAACGTCGACGTCTGATAGATCGGCGTGGTGATTGCATTGGCTTCTTGTTGCCGAAGTTCTCCGGCGTGGACTGAGCTCGTCGCGCTTCCGCGATCGGTGGGATCGTTCGGTAGATCTGACATGTGGCCTCTCGGACGTTCGCTCATCTCGATCCTTCGCCTCGTTCACGGTCCACTGGGTCGAATGTGGGCCGGGTGCCATGTGGGCGGAAGCGGGCGGTCCATCCATGGACCGGGATCTTTCGCGTTGGCATGCGGACGGACGAAGTCTCGCTATGTGACGATCGTGATGGGACGCTTAGCAACTCGGCGGGGACCCTGACTCTCATGTGGACTCATGTGAGATCAGGGCAGCACGCTCAGCCTTCAGCACTCTTTCTTCCTGGAAAGCTGAAAAGCGTGAGCGGGTCCGAGGGTCTGCAAGCTCCGGAAATCAACCCCTTGCGTTCGAACCTGAAGTCGCAACCCTACGACCGAAGCCCAATGACGTCAACTCTACCGCTCCCCCGGGCGGTGATTGGGGTTCGAGACCCGGGTACGGAGAATCAGCCTTCGATGAGTACTGATTCGAGCCAGTCGCTCGTGGCCGACCTGGTCAGGACGTACCCCTTTCCGGATCCGCGAGCGAGCGACGAGAGGGGGCTACTGGCCTACGGTGGCGACCTCGAAGCCGCACGCCTACTGGCGGGTTATGCCCAGGGTGTCTTTCCCTGGTACAGCGAGGAGCCGATCCTCTGGTTTTCACCGGATCCGCGCCTGGTCCTTCGACCCGCGGAGCTTCACGTGGGCCGCAGCCTTGCGAAGCGCGAACGCGCGCGACCCTTTGCATTGCGCATGGATACGGCCTTTGCCGAAGTCATCCGCGCCTGCAGCGAAACCCCACGTCCCGATCAAGACGGAACCTGGATCACGCAGGACATGATCGAGGCCTATATCGACTTGCACGAACTCGGTTTCGCCCATTCGATCGAGGCCTGGGATCTTGGCGGCGACGATCTCGAGGGCGAGGGGGGAGACAAACTGGTCGGCGGCCTTTACGGCGTCTCGCTCGGTCGCGCCTTCTTTGGCGAATCCATGTTTGCATGGAAACCCGACGCATCGAAAATTGCCTTCGCAGCCTTCGTCCGCCAGCTCGAAATCTGGAAATTCGATTTCATCGACTGTCAGGTCGAGACGAGCCACCTGACCCGCTTCGGCGCGACCGAATGGCCTCGCAGTCGATTTCTGGATAAGTTGGCCACGGCCCTCGAAGCCGATACCCGTCGTGGTAAATGGGCCTTCGACTCTCCCTCTTCCTCTCCAGCCGGTTCCTAGTTCGTCCGACCGGTGGCCTGGCGACTGGAAAACTCACCCTCGGCAATCAGATCCACCGGATCACAATCGAGTCCATCGGCCAGCAGCAGGAGCTGATCGTACGGGATGCGCTCTTCCTGCTCTTCGATGGCCTTGAGCTGGTTCGGCGTCAGCGTTCGGCGCAATCCGCTCGAATCGAAGCTGGCGGATTCGATTGCGGCGGTCAGCTCGCGAGGTGACCAGCCCTTGTCGTGTCGGCGGCGGCGGACGCTGAGTCCATCGGGACGAACGAGTTGCTGATCATCGCGATCGGCCTGTTTTTTTTTGGCGGGGGGCAATCCGTTCTCCTCGAAGACAGGCCAGTGTAGACTACCCGAATGTCCAACCAGTCAGGTCTAGAGATCTTCGAACGAGCAGTCGAGGCGCGTGGTCGAATCCTGCGTGCAGAGGCAGATCGAACGGGACCGACACCCGGTGTTCTGGTACTGACCTTCGATGTGGGGCGAATCGTCATTCGACCTGCCGACGATGGCCTTCTGCTCGAGCATGTCGGCGATGCGGGCAAGCTGCCCGACGGGATCGAGCCGCTCGACGAAACCGAGCCCTGGTGGCGTCTGCTCGGCGAGTCGATTACGGCTGCTTGGCCGGGGGGTGTTGAAGACGGTGTAGGAGCGCGCGGATTGGGTTCATTGATGGTATTGAATTTGCGCTTTCGCGAAGAGTCGGATAATCCAAGAACCGTTCGACTCGAATCGGCGGGGCGCGCCGTGCGCGTTTCGATCGAATAAATCTAAGCCCGAGACGGGTCTCGAAGCTTCAAATTTGTGAACGGAGGAACCAGAATGGGAAATCAAGAGAAGGTCTCGCGAAGCGATGAAGAGTGGCGAGAGCAGCTGAGCGACGAGGAATTCCGGGTTGCGCGTTGTTCCGCGACCGAAGCGGCGTTCTCGGGCCGGTACTGGGACGAGAAGGCCGTAGGGACCTACCACTGTATTTGTTGCGACGCAGCGCTCTTCCGTTCCGAGGCGAAATACGACTCGGGGAGCGGTTGGCCAAGCTTCTTCGAACCCATCAACGGGTCCGCGGTTGCGGAGAAGAGCGATGGGAGCCACGGCATGGTTCGTACAGAATCGCTCTGCGCAGCCTGTGACGCGCATCTCGGTCATGTCTTTCCGGACGGGCCGCAGCCCACGGGCCTTCGCTATTGCATGAATTCCGCGTCGCTGCGCCTGGAGAAAGACGAGGAGTAGCCGGGAGATGCTCGACGAATTCGACGTTGTGCTCTTCGACAACGACGGGGTGCTCGTCGATACCGAGCCGCTCTTCCTGCGCGCGACCCGGGAGCTGCTCGCGACGATCGGGATCGAGGTCGACGAGGAGGTCTATCACGAGATTTCGCTGCGTCGGGGCGCGAGTGTCTTCGTGCTGGCTGAAGAACAGGGCGCGACGAAGCAGGAGGTCGTGGATCTTCGCGCGCGTCGGGACGATCGCTATGCGGAGTTGATCGCCGAGGGCGTCGAGACCCTCGTCGGTGTGCACCAGACCCTGGATCGGCTTCACGGTCTGCGACCGATGGCGATCGTCACGAGCTCGGGCCGCGCGCATTTCGAGCAGATTCACCGGCAGACCGAGCTGCTCCATTTCTTCGAGTTCGTGCTGGCGGACGGGGACTACGCGCGGCACAAGCCGCATCCCGATCCGTACCTGGCCGCGGCGGCGCGTTTCGAGATCGATCCCGCCCGCTGCCTCGTGATCGAAGATACCCAGCGCGGTCTCGATGCGGCCCATGCCGCAGGCATGCGCTGTATCGCGATTCCGAACGCGCTCTCCGCCGCCGGCGACTTCTCGAAGGCAGAGCACACGCTCGGCTCGATGGAAGAGCTCGCGATTCTGCTGGATCTCTGATCCGCGTCGCGCCGTCGGAGCCGCCTGTCGCTGGACGCGCCGCTGCTCGCTACTTCTTCAGATGGCTGCAGTCTTCGACGTAGCCGATCATGCGAAGCCGTTCGCAGTCCTCGAAGGTCATCTCGACGTCGGTGGCCTCGACGGCCTTGCCTTCGGCGGCGAGCCGCTGGAGATCGGCCATTTCCTCGAGGTGGGCTTCGGCGTCGGGGTCGTCGTAGGGATCAAGTTCTTCGGGATCGTTCGAGATGTCGAAGTAGGCGCGTTCGGGAAGACCGCGTGGGTTGCGTGGATTCGCGACGATCAGCTTTTCGTCCTCGGTGCGGAGCGACCAGAGAACGTTGCCCTCGTGGTCCTCCTCGGAAAAGACCTGGCGATCCTTTTCGAGACGCGTCGAGAAGGGAGAGCGCAGGTCGATGCCCTGCATCTCCTCGGGAATGTCGAGCCCCGCAGCGCCGAGCAGCGTCGGACCGACGTCGATGAGTCGCGCAATGCCGGAATCTGCACCGCGGGCCGGACCCGTGCTGTCCTTCGCCCACTTCACCATCAGCGGAACGTGGATCTGCTCTTCGTAGAGGGTGAGCCCGTGCCAGAAACCGCCGTGTTCGTGGAACTCCTCGCCGTGATCGGCGGTCACGACGATGATCGATTCGTCGTAGAGACCCAGGGCTTCGAGCTTCGCGAGGAATTTTCCGAACTCGGCGTCGAGGTACTCGATCTCGCCGCGATACAGGCGCGCGAGCTCGGCCGCGATCTCGGGTTCAGGTTCGGGCATCTTGACCCGGGCGACGCCGGTGCCGTCGTAGGGATGTTCGAAGTAGGGATCGTGGGGATCCATGTAGTGGAGGAAGAGGAAAAAGCGTTCGTCCGCCCGGCGATCGAGCCAGTCGAAGGCGACGCCGTTCACGACCTGGGAATCCTGGTAGTAGTCGCCGAAGCGGACCGAGTCTCCGCCGACCAGGCCGAGTACGACCTGTCGCGCGAGCTGATAGACGATGAGCTTCGAACTCGATTCCTTGGCGCCCGCAATATAGTCGGGCCCGAGGTAGTAGTAGTCGTCGTAGCCCTGGGCGAATCCGAAGCTCTCGGCCAGATTGACGTTCGAGACGATGCCGCCCGTCGTGTAGCCGCCCGCCTGCATGGCCTCGGAGATCAACGTGAGGTCGGGGGAGAGGGAGGCTGGCTTCGACATGGCGCGGTGGGTCGAGGGCAGCGTCGACGTGAGTAGCGAGGCGGTCGCAGGCTTCGTCCAACTGGCGTGGGAGAAGCCTTGATAGGTCGTGCCCTCGTTCGCGATGCGACAGAGGTTCGGGGTTGCGATCTCCGCGCCATAACACGAGAGGTGATCCGCGCGAAGCGTATCGACCATCACGAGGATCACGTTCGGCTTGTCCTGCAGCCCTGCGGCGATCCCGTCGGCCTCGCGCGACTCCGCTGCCGGCGGTGCGAAGGCGAGGGAAAGGGTACCGCCGCCGATCAGTCCGAGCACGAGCAGCGCGATCGGCGCCAGCGGAGCCGAGAGCAGCGAGGCTATCGGGTCGAGGAGCTTCTTCATGGGCCCGAGAATCAAGAATAAAAGAATCGTTGCGGCGACGAGCACGATTGCGATCACACCGATCGGCGGCATCTGCTCGAGGTAGACGTCCCGACGCAGCCGGAAGAGCACGACGAAGAGGCCGAAGGGAATCAGACAGGCACCGAAGCCCAGCCGAACGACCCAGCTCCCGATCTCGTCGCGATCCATCGGCAGGATCGCGAGAAAGAGTCCACCGAGAATCGCGAGTCCGCCGAGAACGACGCTCCAAGCGAGCGGTCCGTACCAGAAGACCTGCGCCTCGGTCCCGAGTCCAGCGCTGCGAATCACGAAAGCCTCGCCGAGGCCGAGCACGAGCCCCGCCGCGACGCCTGCGAGCGCTCCCGCTGCGGGTGCCCGCCAGAGGCGCTCGCCGATCGGCAGCGCGTCCTGCTCGCCTGCGTGGGTGTCGACGTCCTGCTCGAGGGAGGACGCGGCGCGGGCCGCCTCGGCGTAGTCGACCTGCACCCCGTTCACACGGGAATACGTCGGCGTGTAGTCGTCGGAGCGCATCCACCAGAAGATGAAGCCGAGCATCGTCGGCGCTTCCGCGGCCCAGAATCCGAGGGCGGCGGAGACGATCGCGGCGGCGGGGCCGATCAGGCTCCCGAGCAGCACGAGCTGGGCGGCTTCGCGAATGCCCTCGCCTGCGATCGTAAAGGGCGAAATCACGGTTGCAAAGATCTGGATCGCGGAGCCGAAGGTCACCTTCCAGAAATCTGCGCCCTCGGCGCCGATCGCGAGTGCCGTGAAGTAGTACATGACGGCGGTCGTGAAATGGACGAGGAAGGAGAGGAAGAGGATCCGTAAGACGAGCCCCGGATGGCCGCGATAGGCGGAGGCGGAGGTAGAGATGCGCGTCACGACCCCGCGGATGCGTTGCTTCGCCGGGATCGGCACGGTCTCGAGGATCCACTGGACGATGCCCGGAAAAAGCAGCACCGTCACGAGGCCGCCGATCACGCCGACGGCGATCGGAATCGAGACCGACGCGAAGAGCACGGCGTAATCGCCGAAGATGCCAATGCCGAAGGGCAGCGCGACGAGGAAGGTGAGGAAGACACCGGAGAAGCCGCAGACCTTCTCGACGAATTTTGCGGCGGTGACCTCGACCGTCTTGCCCGAGAAGCGTGCCGCATCGAAGAGCGTGTAGCCGTCGAGGCCGGCGGTCGACGGCAGGAACGTGCCGATCGCGCGGCCGATCAGGAACGAGCCGAAGAGGTGACTGAAGGGGAGTTCGATGGCCTGACCGCGTAGCATCAGCTGCCAGCGGTACATCGAGGAGACCATGCCGATCATCTTGATGCCCGTCGCGAGTCCGAGGTAGAGCCAGAAGGTCGCGGGGTCGATCTGGGCGAGCTGGTCCTGGATGAGTCGCAGTGCGATGACCGTCTCGCCAGACTCCATCTCGATCGGGTGGGTGAGCAGCGCCCAGAAGCAGAGCACAGTGAACCAGGCTTTGAGCCCGGTGAAGAGGCGGCTTCGGGTCTGACCCTTCGGCATGCGCAGGCCGACGATGGCCAGAATCGCGATCACAAGGGCTTGAAGCAGGGTCGTCATCAGGCGGAATCTCCGAAAATTCAACGGTGAGTAGCAATCGGGCGCCGGAAGGTAGCGACCAAATTCCGGCTGGAATCATCATTGTCAGTAGCCAGCAACCCGAACAGGCAACGAGCACGCAGCGGCCACAGGTTTGGGAGCCCTCAGCTGGAGGTGGAGAGCCCTCATCTCAAGGTGGAGAGTTTTCAGCAACAGGCAAGAAGAGATGTCTCAGCGTCGTCGGAGAAGCTGTCGCCGGGCACGCTGATAGGCGAGTTCGGTAATTCGCCCCTCACGCCGATCCTCTTCGAGGTCCGCCAGGGCACGCAGCTGATCGGGCGTCAGCTCATCGATTGCGACGCTCCTGTCGCGGTCGGAAGCGGTGTCCTGCTCGTCCTGGGGAATCGCGGAGCTATCGAGAATTTCGCGGCGGCGTTTCGTTCCCTCGGTCGAGCCGGGAAGGCGATAGGCAAATCGGAAGACGGGATCCTGCCAGTCGATCTCGAGGGCCTGTGGACCCGCGTAGAAGAGGTGATCCCCTGCGACGACGCGAAAGTCCATCGGGCTGTAGTCGCGGCGCGGCTTGGGCAGGGAGCCGTCGAGGTCGGATTGAGGGACGAGCCATTCGATACGCCTCAAGAGTAGATAGAGGTAACCCTCTTTGATGTAGGCGATGAAGCTCGTCAGGTATTTCTTGTTGAAGACGCCGAGCTGCATTTCCTTGCGGACGACCTGGATCGCAATGTCCTGGTCCGGTCCGGCTTTGGACAGGGCCTCTGCGAACGCTTTCGCGGTCTTTTCGACGATGTCGGGATGGAATGCCGGCTGGCGAAGGACCTTGGTTCCTTTGGTGTTCGTCTCGACTTCGACCGCAGCCAAGATGTGAGCCATTCGCTCGACCGAGATGATGGCGGGATGTTCGTATCCTTGAGGTTGAGTGGTGAATCCCTTGACCTGTCGAACGAGCTCGCCCTGAATACCGATTCGATCGATGACGGGCGTGCGCACCGAACGTGTCGAGCAGCCGCCGAGCAAGCTCCCGAGAAGAATCAATGCGGCAAGCACTGCGAGGCGACCGATCACGCGCGGGGTTTCGTGCATCGCGTCAGGATAGCCAATCGCTCCCGCCGAGAGCCGTGATGGCCCGGTGGGTGAGGAAGCTGGCCGTGTAGGCGAGCGCGAACAGATAGCCAAAGGCGAAGGCGGGCCAGCGCCATGAGTTCGTTTCGCGGCGCATGATGGCGAGGGTCGACGTACATTGGAGCGCGAAGACGAAGAAGACGAGAAGCGAGCCCACTGTGGCTGGGGTGAAGATCAAAGCTCCGGATTCGGCATCCGTGTCGGAGCGGAGCGCTTCTCGTAGTGATTCGCCTTCGTCGCCGCCGGTCGCATAGATCTGGGCGAGTGTGGCGACGAGGATCTCTCGAGCGGCGAGGCTGGCGATCAACCCGACCCCGATCTTCCAGTCGAAGCCGAGCGGTGCGATCACGGGTTCGATCGCGTGGCCCAATCGACCGGCGGCGCTGTGTTCGAGAGCAAAGGCCGTGGCGGCCTGCTCATCCAGGCCCGCAGGGGCCTCGACCTTCGGAAAGTTCAGCAGGACCCACAGGATGATCGACGCAGCGAGAATGATCGTGCCCGCGCGTCGGATGAAGGCCCAGGCGCTGCCGAAGACCTGGGTAAACCAGACCTTGGCGGTCGGCCAACGATAGGTCGGCAACTCCATCACGAAGGGCAGACCATCGCTTCGAATCAGCGTTCGTTTGAGGATCCCGGCCACGACGAGCGCCGCCACGGCTCCGCCGAGGTAGAGCCCGAGCAAAACGAGCCCCTGCAGACCGATGGGGCCCCAGACCGAGCGTTCCGGGACGAAGGCACTGATCAAGAGGGCGTAGACCGGCAGTCTGGCCGAGCAGGTCATGAGGGGTGCGACGAGGATCGTGACGAGGCGGTCGCGCGGGGACGGGATCGTGCGGGTGGCCATGATTCCCGGGACTGCGCAGGCATACGAGGAGAGCAGCGCGACGAACGAGCGGCCCTCGAGTCCGATGCGCCCCATCACGCGATCGATCACGAACGCGGCCCGCGCCATGTAGCCAAGATCCTCGAGCAGATAGAGAAGCGAGAAGAGAATCAGGATCTGGGGTAGAAAAATGATGACGGAGCCTACGCCCGCAAGCAGTCCGTCGGCGACCAGGTCGGCGACCCAGCCGTCGGGCAGCCCGGCACGAGCGAGCGCAGCGGTCGAGGTGATCAGACCATCGATCGCATCCATCGCAGGACTCGCCCAGGTAAAGATCAGCTGGAAGAACGTGATCATCACCGCGAGGAAGAGCAGTGAGCCCCATAACGGATGCAACACGACTCGATCGATGCGCTCGCTCAGTCGATGTCTTGCGGGCTTGCGGTCGATCACGCTCGTGGCAATCGAATCGGCCCAGCCCGCTCGTTCTGCGCGATCTTCGGGTGGCAGGATTGGCGGTCGAGACCACGAGGCCGTATCTCCCAGCAGTCGCCGCAGCGCGTCGAGTCCGCGTCCACGGTGGCCGACGACACCGACGACGGGAACACCGAGAGAGGCCTCCAATCGCGCGATGTCGAGGTTTCCGCCTCGCGCGGCCAATTCGTCGAGCATGGTGAGGACGACACACATCGGGCGCTCGAGTCGGACGGCCTCGCCGATGAAGGGCAGCGATCGTGACAGTGAGCAGGCGTCGACGACGACGATCAGCGCGTCCGGTCTCGCAACGCCTTCGGTGGTCCCTGCCAGGACTTCGTTCACAACGGCTTCATCGGCGCTGATCGGAGTCAACCCATAGGTCCCGGGAAGGTCGACCAGGACGGCGCGCGAGTTGTCGAGGACGAGTTCGGACTCACGGCGCTCGACAGTGACGCCCGGGTAGTTTCCGACGCGGGCACGCAGACCTGTGAGTGCGTTGAAGAGCGTTGTCTTCCCCGCGTTGGGGCTGCCCAGCAGTCCGAAGACGAGCGAATCGGAGGGGTTCTCTGGGATCGCGACGCTCGTCATGCGGCGCCGGATTGCGCTGCGTCACCGGGCGTCGAATCAGCCCCTTCGGTTAGGGGTGAAACTCGAATCCGCGTGCTCTCGCTCTTTCGAAGGCAGAGCTGGTAGCCGCAGAGTTCAAAGACCGTGGGATCACCCAGTGGCGCTCGGCGGATCACCTCGATCTGTACCCCTTCACGAATCCCGAGATCGTTCAGGCGTCGCGCGATGGGATCGTCTCCCACAACGCCGATGACGCGTACGAATCCGCCTTTTGAAATCTGATCGAGAGTCTCGGTGTTGGGCATCGCGAAATCGGCTTTTTTCGGGGGTGGGCAGGGCGGTGTGGGGCGGGCATGGGCTCGACCGCGCGGGCCTGGTGGCTTGAATGGGAGTCAATAATGAAAACGAAAGTCGTTTCCACTAAACGCGAAAGTAGGTGATTTAATTGGGTTTCGCTCGTTCTCGATCGTCAAGTCAATTTGCGAACGCGTTCTCTTTGAGTGTGACGGTCCCGTTCGCTGCCGAGCTGCCGGGTCATGAGGGAGTGACCGGCTTCGACCGGGGTCATCTCGCCATCGATGACAGCGCGGACGAGATTCGTGATCGGGGCCTCGACACCGAGTCGCTGGGCCAGACGAACTGCGGCGCGTGTCGTCTGAATTCCCTCCGCGACCTCGCCGAGTTCCTCCACGATGTCTTCCAGTTTCCGCCCCTGGCCCAGTCCGAGTCCGACGCGGCGGTTTCGTGAAAGGTCTCCCGTGCAGGTCAACAACAGGTCACCCATCCCCGAAAGACCCAGGAAGGTCTCCGGCTCGGCGCCCTGAGCGACGCCGATTCTTGTGATTTCCGTCAGCCCTCGCGTCATCAGGGCTGCCCGTGCGTTGTGTCCGCTGTCGTTTCCGTCGGCCATGCCGACGGCGATCGCGATGACATTCTTGAGGGCGCCGGCGGTCTCGACGCCAATCACGTCGGAATGCGTATAACACCGGAACCACGGACAGGAGAGGGTGGCTTGAACCGAGATCGCAAACGCCTCCTCGCGGCAGGCGAGCGTCACCACGGTAGGCTGGTGATTGGCGATCTCGAGGGCAAACGAAGGACCCGAAAGTGCAACGAGCCGCGGATGATGTTCGGCATCCAGAACTTCTCTGAGTACGCCGTTCATGGTCAGACCCGTCTCGAATTCGATGCCTTTGACGGCGGATACGACGATCGCGCCGGGTTCGATGAAAGGCCCCGCTTCGCGCATGACACTCCGCAGGGAATGGCTCGGGACCGCGATGATCACCAGCTCGCGTCCGGCTAGGGCGTCGCGCAGGTCCGTAGTGGCCTCGACACGCTCGGGGAGCTCGAAGTGGCTCAAATAGCGTGGATTCCGCTGTTCGCGGTTGATCGATTCGGCCACGTCCTGGCGTCGCGACCAGATTTTCACATCATGCTCGCGCGCGCAGAGCATCGCCAGGCAAGTGCCAAAGCTTCCGGCACCAAGGACCGCGGTGGGTGTACTCACGGTTGGGATTCTACCACCCCAGTCAAGCCCGCGAGGTGTCCGCGCAGACCGCATTTCCGTTGACGTTCTGGGGGGCTACAGCTACTCTTGCGGCTCCCTCCGGGATCGGTCGAGACGCTCGATTGCGGCAAACCGCCGCTTCAAGGGCGCACGGCACGGATGGCACGATGCTCGCCGAGTCCCTCGTTCTATCAGATTCATCGTCGGTGCTGGCCTGGTTGGTCTTCGTCGCCCTGGTCGTCCTGAGCGCGGCGGCGATCCCACTTTGTGCGTGGTTTCTGCGGCGCCGACTTCCCCTGGCACGACGTGCTTCGATCCAGCTCGAACCGGTCGCCTTTGGATCTTCACCGAAATCGCTGCGCTCGCCGCGTCACGCCGTTCTGCAGCATCGGACGTTGATGACGACGACATTCGTCGCCGTGCTCACTGTTTTTCTCCTGCCCGGGATCATCGCGATTCGCGCCTTGGGTGTAGCCGGTCTCCAGGTCGCGATCGGACTCGTTCTTCCGACGCTCCTGGTTGCGCTCCACGCGCGCCAACGCGACACGGTGCGATGATGCAGAGGACGCCGCGACTCCAATCAAGCCTGGCGGAAACCGAATGATCGGTGCTGGACTGGCGCTCGTGTGGTTCGCGGTCGTGTCCCTGGCGCTCGTGGGTTGCGCCGTGATCGAGCGTCGGAGTCGACTCGTCAGTTCGCGCAATCGACCGGAGTGGGCACCGCCGCGCGCGGCGTGGGGCTTCGATCCCCAGCCCCCGCCTGTGAGCTACCTGATATCACGCGCGTTGGCGGGGGGTGCCCGACTCGTGCGTTCGCGCACAGTCGTCAGCGATCGATCGGACTCGCAACGCGTGCTCGGGCGGGTCGTCTCGTGCGTTGCGGTTGCAAGCGCCCTGTCTCTCGTTCCCTTTGCAGGGACCTGGGGTGGCACGTCCGACGGCGTCGCACTCGTTGTCGTCGATCTGCGCCACGGTTTGATCGCGCTCGTCTTCCTCGTTCTGCTCATGGCCATGGGACAGGTGGCGATGGGGCTTGCCGAGCACAGCGTATGGTCGCGACTGGGTAGTGTGCGCGTGGCCAGTCTGAGTCTCGGCGGTCTCGGGCTCTTCATGTTGGTCCTCGCTCCGCTCGCGCTCGAGACGAATTCGCTTCGCCTACACGACATCGTGTTCGCACAACAACAGACGTTCCCCCCGTTCTCGTGGCTTCCGGCGTCGCTGAAAGGGGAAATATTCGAGAGCGTGCGCGGCTGGCGCTGGCCGGGTTGGAACCTGTTCACTCAGCCGCTCACGGCACTTCTCTTCATACCCGCGCTCGTCGGTCTGATACGCAGACCCTGGGTTCATGATGCCGCTGCGGGGAGCATGGGGACGAGCGGGTTCGGGCTCGATAGTGACCCCGAGGATCTCTACTGGGGGCGACTCGAGGCGAGACTCTCGAAAGTCCTGGCGGCGTCGCTCTTCGTTTCGCTCTTCCTCGGAGCCGGCGCGATTCCCTTTGTACCGGCTTCGGCGATCGTTCGTCTGCTCGAGCCATTCGTCGGCTTCGAATTGCCTGCGTTGTTGGGGGTGATGATTCAGATCGGCATCTTTGCCGGAAAGCTCACGGTCGTTCTGGTTCTGGCGTCGTTGTTGCGGAGGGCGACCGCGATCCTACGCGACGACCAGTGGATCGAGATGGTGATGTTTCGTCTATTTCCGCTTGCCTGGGCAAATCTGCTCTTGATGTCGGCGGTGTCTCTTCTCGTGAGCTCGACAAGCGGGGGCGCTTGAATGTCGACCGCTCTGTGGATTGGCCTCACCGTGGCACTGTTGAGTGCATTCGACGCAATTCTGCTAGGCCGCAATCTAACGCATTCACTGGTTGCCGGAACTATTTTCGTCGCTGCCCTGACATTCGCGTTGCTCGTCGCTGGTGCCGGATACCTCTCGCTCGTGGTCGCGATTCTGGCCGCGCTCGTACTCGCGATCGTTCAGGTTTTTGGGTGGATGTTGGTCGACGTCGATCGGGATCATCTGCCGCCGACCGATCGGCCGACCTGGGTTGCGCGAAGTCTGGCCTTTCTACTTTTTGGGGGGGGCCTGCTCATTCTCGTAGTCGCTGCCGTCATGACGGGAGAGCTCGAGATCGTGGATCGACGTGTCGCGATCGCGACTCCGGCTGAGATCGGCGCGCTTCTCTTCGGTCCGCTGCGCGATGCGACCATTCTCGTCGGGTTGGCGATTGCGGCGAGTCTGCTCGCTTCGCTGCTGCTCCTTCGAGACGGCGGACAGAAGGGCTAGACGATGAACTTCGTAGGCAGTTCAGTCGAGTTGTTGGTGATCGGAGCGGTTGCGCTCTTCTGGATCGGCATGTTGGGTCTGCTCTGGCGACGGAGCCTCGTTGGAATGCTGGTGGGTCTCTTGTTTGCATGGATTTCGGTCGCGATGGGTGCGATCGGGTTCGCAGTCTTGCAGGGCGATCCGGATAACACAGCGGCCGGCGGTGCTCTCGTGCTCTGTGTGTCGGTGATGAGTTTCTTGCAAGCGGCAACCGGGCTCTCGATCGTTGTCGCGCGAATCAGACGTCGCGGCAC
This sequence comes from uncultured Myxococcales bacterium, assembly GCA_965603475.1. GTDB lineage: Bacteria > Myxococcota_A > UBA9160 > UBA9160 > UBA4427 > UBA4427. Next base: position 16,212 of record CBFDDD010000007.1, on the reverse strand, counting down.
ACTCGACGCGGACGACGCTGGTCTGCTCGAAGGCTAGGGAGGTAGAAGCCGGTCGTGATCGAATGGGATAGCAACATCAGCGCTTCGCTGATCCGATGGATCGCGATCCTGCCCTTCATTGCGGCAGTCGTGCACGGCCTGTTGATCGGACTGGTTCGGGCAAAGCTGTCCGACCGATCGATCTGGGCGATCTCGCTTTCCGCGATTGCGGTCGCATTCGGCTTGAGTGCGCTTACTGTCTTCGATCTGGTCGGGTCTGCGGGCGGTCAGCCAATTCTCGACACCCTCGGCCCCTGGATCGGGGGTGGCGTCGGTCCTCGAAGTTTCAGTGCCGAACTGACCTTTCAATTCGATCCGCTGTCGGCGGTCTTCTGCCTGGCCGTGACGTCGATCGCCCTTGCGGTCTACGTGTATACGGTGGGCCTTCTTCGCAGTGGAAGTGTCGACCCCGAAAACGGACATCGAACCTTCGCCATGCTCGATCTGCTCGTGGGTGGGACTCTCGTGTTGATTCTTGCGGACAACCTGCTCTTTTTGTTCCTGGGATGGACGGTCGTGGGGATCGCGTCACAGCTCTTTGCCTCTTTCGAATTCGAAGAGCCCCACGCATCTCGTGCGGGGGCTGTGACCTTCGTCATTGGGAGGATCGGGGACCTTGGACTTCTCGCAGCCATCTTGTTGCTCTTCGACGGCCTTTCGCGTACCGGTGCGCCCACACTGAGCTTCCGCGGGATCGAGGCGGCTTTCCGCCTCCTCGACGGACAGGCTCTGGACTGGCTCACCTGGACTGGTGGAACGTCCATTCCTCTGCTCGAGTTTGTCGGATTCGGGCTCGTCATTGCGGCCCTCACGAAATGCGCACAGTTTCCGTTTCATATCTGGCTTCCGAATTCGACGGCAGGGCCGATCTCCGCGACGGCCCTCATGCAAGGCTCGACGACGGTGATCGTCGGGGTCTATCTCCTGTTGCGTTTTTCTTTTCTGCTCGAGAGCGCGCCGGGAGCGATGCATCTGCTCGTCGTGGCCGGCGCGTCAACGATGCTGCTGGCGAGTCTCGCGGCCTCGACGCAGCGATCGCTCCCGCGACTGGTTGCCTATTCGACGTCGAGCCTGCTTGGACTGGTGGTTCTCGGAATCGGTGTGGGTGCCTACTCTGCCGCAACGTTTCTTCTATTGACGCACGCCTTCATCAAGACGCATCTGATTCTCGCCCTGGGCATCGTCGTCATTGCTCTGAAGGGTGAGACCGACCTGCGGCGGATGGGTGGACTCGGGCCTCGAATGCGTTGGACCCAGGGAATGGTCGCGCTCGGTTGCCTTGCATTGGTCGGATTGCCGCCATTCGCAAACTTCTTTTCGGTCGAGGAACTGTTGGCGTTCATCGCAGTCTCGGAACGAGCGGATCGTTGGCTATTGATCGCGATCGCGACGATGAGTCTCGGTATCCTTGCCTTCGCCATGGCGCGAGCCTATTTCTTGATCTTCTGGGGCAACGTTCGCCCGGGCGGTCGCGTCGAAGATCAGCTTCGAGATCCCACCGGCTGGGCGCAGCATGGTCTGACGGCCCTTGCGGTCATGGTCGTTGCCGCCGGCCTACTCACGCCGTCACAATTCTGGGGCGATCCGTGGGATGTGCAGCAGATGGATTCGGTTGGCCACTTTCTGGTCGGTTCGATCGCTGGCGCTCCCGACCCCCTGCTGACGGGTGCGGCGCGCGGACGGCTCATCGTCGCGCTCGTCTTCTGTGGTCTTGTCGGCGTCGGACTTGCCGCATGGCGCTATGCGCGTCTTGGTTATCGAGGCGAATCGAAACAGCCTACCATCCGTTTCTCACAGACAGTGATGCGGGAGATGTTCTTCATCGAGCAATTCTATGATGTCGTTCTCGTACGCCCGCTCCGGGGTCTTTCTCGCTGGGCGTTGGTCGGCATGATCGAAAATCGACTCATCGACCGAGTCGTCGTTTCGGGAAGCTCGGGTCTGGCACGACGACTGGTCTGGAGTGGTCTCCGTCGACTTCAAAACGGACGACTTCAGAGCTACGCCCTTCTTGGATTACTCACAGTGCTCGTCATCGTGACCTGGATGACGGTTTGAGGCCTTGATGGACTGGACGAATCATCTTCTCGTATCGATCGTGATGCTTCCCGCCCTAGTGGCATTCGGGCTGGCAGGTAGCGGCATTCTTCTCGGTTTCGTCGGTCTGCCGGGGCTACCCGAGACTGGCTGGCGAGCGATCGGGCTCGCGGCGACGATCGCTACGTTCGTACTGATGATCGTGGGGATCGCGATCGGTTTCGATCCCGAAGAGATTGGTTTCCAATACGTCGAGTTCTTCGGATGGCCGGAGACTCTCGGCGTGCACCTGCTCCTCGGCGTCGATGGGATCGGGCTTTGTTTTCTGGTTTCGACGGTCGGTCTCGTACCGCTCGCAATGTTGTCTTCACAATCAGAGGTCAAAGACTCCGTTCGAAGCTGGGTGTTCACTTGTCTATTGCTCGAATCCAGCCTGCTCGGCGCGTTGGCGTCGGTCAATTTTTTCTCCTTCATCTTTTTCTGGGCGACGAGTCTCATTCCGATTTTGCTCTGGATGGGTCGTTGGGGCGGGATCGGGCGTGCGAAAGCCGCAGCTCGGATATGGACGACCGAATCGTTCGGGCTGGCGGGCTTGCTCTTCGTTGCATTCGTACTTCGCGAATCGAGTCTCGACCAGCTCGGAATCGCCACGCTCGATCTCGTCGCGCCGCCTTCTCTCGGTGAGTTTTCGCTACTCGATGTCCAGATCTCTCCGGCCGACCAATGGATGCTCTTTCTTGTTCTGGCGATCTCGCTTGCGACTCGGCTCCCGCTCGTGCCGCTACATTTCTGGCTACCCGCGGCCCACGCAGCGGCGCCGACGGGCTTGTCAGTGCTGCTCGCAACGGGCTTCGTCCAGACGGCGGCGATTGGCATCCTACGCTTTGCCCTTCCGCTCTTTCCGAATGCTGCCGCCGAGGCCGGTCCAGCTCTGTCGATCATTGGGATCATTGCGCTCGTTTACGCTTCTCTGATCGCCCTCGTGCAGAAGGAACTGAAACGTCTCGTCGCCTTTACTTCCGTTGCCTGCGCGGGCTTCGCGGTATTCGGGATCTCGACGCTGAATGTACAAGGGTTATCGGGCGCGGTTCTTCAACTATTGACACACGGCCTCGCCACGGCTGCGCTCTTCATGCTGATCGGTTTTCTGGCCGTTCGTCGCGGCACGACTGACGTAGCGGCCTTTGGTGGTCTCGCGAAACCCATGCCCGTCTGCGCGTTCTTCTTTGCCATGATGGTGTTCTCCTTGATAGGGCTGCCACTCTTTGGTGGTTTCGTCGGTGATCTCTTTGTCTTGTTGGGAAGTCTGGAGACTCGGCGGGAACTCTCGGTTGTGGCGTTGACTGCGATGGTCGTCGGCGCTTCATATCTGCTCTGGGTACAGCGTCGGCTCTTCCTGGGGCCCGTCGATGAGCCTTCCAATCGGGGTCTGATCGATCTCGATCGAGTCGAGCGAGGAGTGATGCTGATGATGACGATCCCGATCGTCTTCATCGGCGTGTATCCGAATCCCGTCTTGCGACGAATCGAACCGGCCGTTCTCGAGATCTTGAATCAGATGGATCGACGTTTCGTTCCCGAGGAGACAGGGGATCCCGAGCTCGGCGTCGAAGTCGTGCTACTCGATTCCGCCTCGGCTGAGACTGGGGTACGTCGATGACCCCGGCGTATATCCCTGCCGTCGGTGCGCTCATCGTGCTGGCCTTCGATCTCGTCTCGAGATCGAAGCCGAGCGAAAGCGAGGCTCCGCGAGCAAACGCCTTGTCGGGGATTCAGTTCGGGTCGGTTGCGGTTCTGGCGCTTGCCGCGGTCTTGATCGCCTTGCGAAGTCGCGACTCCGAAATCGATCTGTTTGGGAGCTTCGGAATCACCTTCGTCGTCGTGTCTGGCTTTCTCGTCTTGTGTCTCGCGCTGACGCATTTTGGAATGGCGCGATCGCGACCTGCGGAGCCGATTGCGCTTCTGCTCTTTTCACTATCGGGGATGGTCGCCGCACTCGTGACGGATCATCTGCTGATCTTGATGATCGCTATCGAGTTGGCCTGGTTGCCATTGATCGCGTTGATCTCGATCGACTCTCGACGCCTATCTTCGAGTGAGTCGAGTTTGAAGGCGTTCTTTGCACATTCGTTTGCGAGTGTCGTTTTTGCCCACGGTGTTGCGTTTCTCTTCGGTGCGACTGGCGGTCTGGAGTTGGCCTCGCTCGGCGATTTTTCCGCCGAGCGGCCGTTGCTATTCAATGTCGGGGTGACACTCGTGATTGTCGGATTGATTGCTCGCGCGGCGGTTGCGCCCTTTCATCCCTGGTCGCCGGACGTTCATGAGGGCGCACCGAGCTTCGTGACGGCCCACATCGTCACAGCTGCCCAGGCGACGACCTTCTTCGTGTTGTTGCGGATGTTGCATGCGTTGGCACCGGTCGATGCGGAAACGACTTCCGAGATTGCCACTCGTGTTCCGGAGCTTCTGGCCGTATTGGGTTGTCTGGGGCTCGTCTGGGGTCATGCAATGGCGCTCGTGCAGGTCGGACTTCGCCGCCTCGTGGGTTGGCTCGGAGTCGGTCAAGTCGGCTTCTTCACGCTGGCGCTCGTGGATGCAACCGGTGAGGGGGGAGAGGCGCTGCTACTGGCACTCTTCGCCTCGAGCATTTCGGTGGTTGGGATTCTGGCGACCCTGTCCTCCTTCAGCCATCACGAACGTGCCTGTGAGAACGTGGGCGACCTTTCGGGCATGATGCAGCGAAGTCCGATGAGGGCCGCCTTGCTGGCGCTCTTCCTGTTATCCCTGGCGGGCTTCCCGGGCACCGTCGGATTCGTTGCGCGCGTCGAAGTTCTCTCGGCGCTCGAGCATAGTGGCCATCGCTGGTTGCTCGTCGCAGGGTTGGGCGCAACGGTATTGGCACTGACCGCCGTGGGTCGTCCGCTCCTCGCGATGCTGAGAAGGACGGAGCCAAGGCAGGATTCGAGCCGAGCATTGACCAATGAGCAGTTCGTTCTCGCGCTGTGCGGATTGAGCGTCGTGTGCTTCGGAATCGCGCCGGTCTTGAGTGTTGGGAATATCTCGGGCGTGTTCTTCGATTGGATCGACGCTGCTCTTGCGAGTCTGCGCGTGTAGCAGACCACGGAAACACGGTGGGGATGGGGTGCCAGGTGACGCGGGTGGTGAAGCCTTCCGCTCGCCGGTCGTCTTCGGCGGATGGTCCCGCATGATGCATCGAGACGTCGGGGCACCGCCTGTGTCTCCAGGCGAGCGGAAGGCTTCACCACCCGCGTCACTCGAACGTCTTCGCATTTGGATTTTTGTGGTCTCGCTGCTTTTTGCGTGGCGATCGCCAAGCGTGTCCGTTGGGTTCAGACGACCTCGCGCATTGCGACCGATCACGCTTAGCGTTCGTATTGTGCAGTGGGCAAGGCTGGGGACTTCTCGAGTTGCAGGCTGGCCGAGTGGTGCGGGTGGGGAAGCTCGACGGGAGCCTGGAGGCACAGGCGGTAGCTCAACGTCGCGATGCATGATGCGGGACCATCCGCCGGAGACGACCGGCGAGTGTGGGGATTCACCACCCGCACCACCTGGCACATCCATCGACTCGCGATGTCCGCAGCCTGCTCGCACGACCCAGGGCTCTCGAGGATCGGGCTTCCTAGTTTCGGGGCGATTTGTTCAGCAGCCTTCGGATGCTGCCGTCTCTGCGAGTGATCTGAAGATCGTCGAGTAGAGCCATGAGGGGCATCGCGGTGCGCCGACTGGTGCCGATGAGCGCCTTCAGCGTCTGAGTGTCGAGTTCTTCGTTCGACTCGAAATGCGTGACTACTCTCTGAATCAAGGCGAGGACGCATGCTCGGTCGAAGAAGAGTTCGTCTGGGGCAGCGATGAGTACGCGCTGACGTTCGAGGTAGTGGCCAAGATCGCGAACGATGACGGGATCTTCGCCGAGGTCGTCGGCGAGTGTGCGCAGCGTCGGGGCATCGAGTGCGGATTCGGCGTAGCGAGTGCGTAGCAGGTCTGCGAGGCGCGATTGCGCCGGGTCGAGACTCGATTCGAAACCCTTCCTCGATACGATTTCTTCCTGGATCAGGATCTCATCGCGCTCAGCGAGGCGCATCAACAGAATCGCACCCGCCTCGCTCGTCACATTGCTCGGGAGCGTGCCGGTCAGTGCCGCGCGCGGCACACCGGGTTGAAGTGGCTCTTTCTGGTGAAATGCATCGAGGGCCGCCAGCAGGTTGTCCATGAGTCGTTCGGCGGCCCTGGTCGACAGGCAGACGCTGGTATCGAGGCGAACGATCTTTTCGGCCTCGACCAATCGATCGAGCGTCTCCTCCAGCACCCCCGTGTCGAGCCCGGTTTCTTTCTTGAGTGCTGCGACCGTCGTTCCTTGAAGCCCTGCGCGGGCGACGCGCACTTCGAGGGCGCCCATCGGCTCGCCCTCCGCCATGCGTTCGAGGTCACGTTTTAGGCCGCTGTCTCGACGTCGAAGGTGGGGAGGCGCGACATCGAGAACGATTCCTCCACCCAGCGTCGAACCGACACCCGCGTCCCGGGCGAAGCCGCGGAGTACGAAGCGATCGCCGGGGAGCAAAGCGAGCGGCGGGCCCTCGATATGGATTCGCGCGAAAGCGTGATCACCGGGGGCGATACTTTCCTCTCCGATCGGGGCCACGCGCGCACGGCGCTCAGTCGTTCCGCATAATAATTCGACCGAGGTCGGTGCGTCCAGGCTCGCCTTCCGAGCAATCCAGTGCAGACTCCCATCGAAGATCGATGTTGCGAGCAGTGCGCCGGGCTCCGTCAGGAGATCTCCACGGTGGATCTCGTCCTTGGCCTCACGCAGAAGATTGACGGCAATGCGCGAACCCGATTCAGCCATCTGGATCGCCTCGCCATGTCGTTCGAGCCCGCGGATCCTGGCCTTCCGAGATCCGGGCTCGAGGACGACAGTCTCCCCGACTTTGCGTGAGCGACCGGACCAGGTTCCGGTCACAACGGTTCCGAATCCGTGCTTGGTGAAGGTTCGATCGATGAAGAGGCGTGCGGGACGACCATCATCGTTTCGCGCGGGCGCCGTTCGGATCAGGTCTTCGAGGGTTGTTCGGACCCGGTCGATTCCATCGCCCGTCTCCGAGCTGGCGGAGAGGATCGGAATGTTGGCAAGTGGACCGTCGGCGAGAAGGTCCCGCACCTCTTCGCTCGCGAGTTCGAGCATCTCTTCGTCGACGAGATCGGACTTGGTGAGGACGACGAGACCACGATCGATGCCCAGCAGTTCGCAGATTGCGAGATGTTCCCTGGTCTGGGGCATGACGCCCTCATCCGCGGCGACGACTAACATCAGAAGGTCGAGCCCGCTCGCTCCGGCGACCATCGTTCGCACGAATCGTTCGTGTCCGGGAACATCGATGACGGCGAGGCGCAGCCCGTCGCTCAGCTCGAGGGGGGCAAAACCCAATTCGATTGTGATGCCGCGGGTCTTTTCTTCGGGAAGTCGATCGAGGTCTCGCCCGGTGAGCGCACGCACGAGAGCGGTCTTGCCGTGATCGATATGGCCGGCGGTGCCGAGGACGAGACTCTTAGAGTCGATGGTCACAGCGGGTACTCAGCGAGGCCCTATGCGATCAGTTCCCATAAAGGGCACGAGTACCTTGGGGATGCTGATACTTCCATCCTTTTGCTGGTGGTTCTCGAGGATCGCCACGATCGCACGGGCGTTCGAGACCGCTGTGCCGTTCAGGGTATGCACGAACTCGTTCTTCTTCTTTTCGCCGGAACGGCGAAAGCGAATCTTCAAACGGCGCGACTGGTAGTCCGTGCAGTTCGATGTGCTCGTGATCTCGCCCCAGTCGCCGCCTTCCCCGCGACCGGGCATCCAGGCTTCGAGGTCGAATTTTCGATAGGCCGGAGCGCCGAGGTCCGCGCTCGCAATGTCGATCACGCGAAACGGAATTTCGAGCGCATCGAAGATCTGTCGTTCCAGTTGAAGCAGTTCGGCATGTTGTTGTTCAGAATCTTCCGGTCGGCAGAAGACGAACATTTCGACCTTGGTGAATTGATGAACCCGGTATAGACCCTTGCTCTCACGACCGTGGGCGCCGGCCTCGGTTCGAAAACAGTGTGAGATCCCGGCGAGTCGCAGAGGAAGTTCGTCTTCGGCCAGGATCTTGTTGGCATACATGCCCCCGAGTGTGATCTCCGAGGTCCCGATCAGGCAGAGGTCGTGGTCGGCGATCGAATAGATCTGGCTCTCTTCGCCGCGTGGGCTGAAGCCGAGGCCTTCGATCACGTCTGGCCGCGCAACGTCCGGCGTGACGATCGGGATGAAGCCATGCGGCAGGAGCTGGTCGAGGGCGAAGCGTTGGAGCGCGACTTCGAGCAACGCCGCCTCTCGTTTCAGGTAGTAGAATTTCTGGCCCGCGACCGTGGCCGCGCTCTCGAAGTCGACGAGGTCGAGATCGCTCGCGAGGGCAAGATGGTCACGGCTCGGAAAATCGAAGGAACGCGGCTCGCCTGATGTCGAGAGGAGCTTCCAGTCTTCCTCGTGACCGCGGGGCGTCTCCGGATGCAGGAAATTGGGGAGCTCGCGAAGAGCTTCTTCGAACTCGGTCTCAGAACTGCGCACCTGGCTCTCGAGCGCGGAGACCTCTTCCTTGAGCCGCCGGCCCTCCGCCGTATGTGCGCTGCGCTCGTCTTCGTCGAGCTTCTTCTTGCCGGATTTCTGGTGTTCGTTTCGCTGGCGGTTGGCCTCGTTCAGGGCCGTGCGCAATTGATTCGTTCGCTCGTAGAGGGCGATCGTGGCGTCGACATCCAGATCGAGATGCCTGGCCTGGCAGCTCTCGACGATCTCGTCGCGCCGTTCTCGAAGATTACGCGGATCCAGCATGGGGCGGTAGGGAAGCACACGCCCCTAGCCGATGCCATGAAGCGGCCATTTCAGGGGACTCAGGCGTACTGGCCTCGGATCGCGCTGACCGAGGAGGCTGTGGAGACGCAGTAGGGAACGAAAGCCGTGAGCAGCATCTTGAACGATCGTCCCGTCGAGATTTCGCCAGCCAAGATCGCATCGCCGTGGTTGATCGCGATCAGGACCGTGCCGACCACGATCGCGTAGCCTAGAGCGCGCCGTACGATGCTCGGTTGGAGGGCGACCGAGACAAAGGAGGGGCGGTCAGCCGGTGGGTCATCGTGTGAAGGGTTTTCCATGGGCCGATCCTTTTGGGCTGGTCTTTCTCTGTATGGAGCCTAAATTGATTCCTTTGATCTGTCTCCTGAATTCGGGATAAGAAGAGACAGAGGAAGTCGAGGGGAGCGAATATGCGTCGTGTGTCGAGAATCGGAATGGGATCGGGTGAGAAGCATGGAGGGTGGCCCTTCGTTGCTGTGGCGATGGTTGTCTTCTTGTTCGGAATCGGATGTGATGGTGGATCGGAGATCACACCAGCGACTGAGCCTGAGGTCGAAGTCGTGGTCGTGGAAGAGCTGCCAGACCCGGCTGCAGTCGCTCTGGCAGAGCGGGCTGCAGCAACTTTTGGGGTGTTGCCGAGTTCCGTTCCCAATCCGGACAATGTTGGCTCGCCAGCGAAGCTGGATCTCGGTCGGATGCTCTACTACGACGCGAGGTTGTCCAAGAATCACGACATCGCCTGTAATTCTTGCCATCTGCTGGACGCGCACGGTGTCGATGGTGAGCCGACCTCGCCCGGCCATCGCGGGGCGCGTGGCGGACGAAACTCTCCGACGGTCTACAACGCCGCGATTCATACGGCGCAATTCTGGGATGGACGCGAGCCTGACGTCGAAGCGCAGGCGAAGGGGCCGGTTCTGAATCCGATCGAGATGGCCGCTCCCTCCGAGGAACACGTCGTGGCCGTGCTCGCTTCGATACCAGGTTATGTCGACGCGTTTTCGGCTGCGTTTCCCGACGATCCGAGTTCACTCAGCTACGACAACATGGCGCGCGCAATCGGCGCCTTCGAACGAAATTTGATGACCCCGGACCGATTGGACGCCTTCATGGCTGGCGAATTGGACGCCCTCGACGCAACCGAACGCAGAGGGCTGGCGACCTTTCTCGAGGTGGGTTGCAACTCCTGCCATACCGGGCCGGCACTGGGTGGCGCGCTCTATCGCAAGCTGGGCTTCATCTTTCCCTACGAGACGCAGGATCTCGGTCGGGAGGACGTGACGGGCGAGGAGGCGGATCGGCACGTCTTCAAGGTGCCATCTCTTCGCAACGTCGCGAAGACCGGTCCGTATTTTCATGATGGCTCGATCGTGGCGCTCGACGAAGTCGTGAGACTCATGGGGTATCATCAGATCGGAGTCGAGCTCGATGATGCTCAGGTGACGGATATCGTCGCCTTCCTTGGCGCCCTCACGGGGGAACCGGATCTCGATTATGTCGCGAAGCCCGAACTGCCCGAGAGTGGTCCGGACACGCCGAAACCCGATCCGAGCTGACGCTTGGATCGGACCGAAGCCTGACGCGCTTGCCAGAGAGGACCTTTTAGATGGCCGCAGACCCAGTTTCCCTGCCCGAAGATTTCCGGCTCGTCCACCAGGAAGACTACGCTGCGTACGGCTATCCCCATCATGTCTGGACGCGATTGCGAGCAGAGGATCCAGTCTCCTGGCAGGTCCAGCCCGGCAAGGCCCTCGACTACTGGGCCATCACGAAACACGCCGACATTACAGAGATTGGGAAGCGCCCCGACGCGTTCCTGTCCGGACCTCGTATCGTGGTTCAGCCCACTGAAGAGGAGATCAATGATTTTCCGAAGACCCTGATCCAGATGGACCCACCGATGCACGGTGACTTTCGTCAGCAGATCAGTCGCCGGTTCACACCGCGGATGCTGAAGGAGATTCACGAGCCGATCGAAAAGATCGGTCGTGAGATCGTCGAAAAGCTCTATGAGCGGGGTGACGAAGGGGATTGCGATTTCGTCACGGAAGTTTCCGCGCCGCTTCCGATTGCGGTCATTGCGTGGCTGCTCGGTGTTCCAGAATCAGATTGGAACATGCTGTACGACTGGACGAATCGCGTGATCGGTGCGGGGGATCCAGAATTCCAGGACGAGGGATCGGACGCACGGGAAACCGCGACCCACGCCCAACTCGAGCTCTTCGGCTATTTCTCGAACATGATCGCGGAACGACGAAAGAATCCGGGCGACGATCTCGTCACTGTCTTTACGAAGGCAGAATACGAGGGAAGGCTCCTGACGGACATGGAAGTCCTCACCTGGTGCTTCATCATCGTCGTCGCTGGAAACGAAACCACCCGTAATGCCACGACCGGCGGAATGCTCGCCTTCATCGAACACGAGCATGAGCTACGGCGTGTGCAGCAGGATATGAGTCTGCTCGACTCTGCGATCGAAGAAATCGTGCGTTGGACTTCGCCGATCATCCATTTCGCACGCACGGCGACACGCGACTATCCCCTGCGCGACAAGCTGATTCGAGAAGGTGATACGGTCGCTCTCTTCTACCCCTCTGCGAATCGGGATGAAGAGATTTTCGAGAAGCCTTTCGAGTTCCTGGTGGACCGAAGGCCCAATCGACACCTTGGTTTCGGAGTCGGGGAGCATTTCTGTCTAGGGGCTCATCTTGCCCGGCTCGAGATGCATGTCGCGTACAAGTATCTGCTCCCCCGCATCGACGAGATCGAACTCGCGGGCCCCGCCGATCGGCTGCATTCGGGACTGGTCGGCGGCGTGAAACGTCTACCGATCCACTACAAGCTCCACCCCGCGGTCTAGGAGCCTGCCCGTCTCGGGACTCGTCGCGAAGCCGTCGACCAGAGTCTTCGCCGCACGTCAGGTGTTGCGATGCTCGTCGCTTTCGGGATCGATGAGCATTCGCAGGCTCGAGACGAGATCGTCGAGCTCCCTGGCGAGTCGCGGCGGGATCGAAGCGCAGCAGATTTCCACCAGCGATTCGTAGTACCAGATCTGCTCGGCAGCTCCGGCGTTGAATCGGGAGAGCGTTTCGATCCCCTCGTGACGTAGATCCCAGACGAGGTCTCCCAGGTTGTGCCGCTTGTCGCAGGCCGCGACGAGCAGGCTGGCTGAGTCGGCAGAGCGGAGCTGGGTCAAATAGCGCTCCTTGCGCTCACGCCAGGGTCCCTTGTTCGCCTCCGACTCAGTCGCCGTCGTGTCGGTACAATCGAGCACGATTCGCAGCACGGCCTGTCCGAAGCGAGCGGCGATCTGCCCTTCGCGATCTGCGCGGTCCTCGGAACTGGGTGCGTCTTCGAGCGAATCATGCAGAAGGGCGGCGATTGCCTCTTCGGCGCTGCCGCCCGCATTGATCACGAGCCCCTGGACCTGGAGTAGATGGCTCATATACGAAACGGGCTTGCCCTTGCGCGTCTGGCCGCCGTGCCAGCGCCAGGCCAGCTGGGTGGCCTCGAGCAGTCGCCGCTCATCCGCGAGAAGCGATTCCGGCGAATTGGCTTCCGTGGCCACCAGGCTGTCCTCCGTGGGTTTCAACGCGAATCCTGCCACAGCCAACATGCGCGGGCTTGTCGGAAGTGGACTTTCGATCCATTCTGCGATTCTCCGCGTCCTGGATGGAAGGAGTCGAAGATGATCGATCACATCAGTAGCTACACCACGAATTTTCCGGCTGCACGGGCTTTCTACGAGGCAGTCATGCATTCGCTTGGCTACGCGATACAGGCGGAGATGGTCACGGACTGGGATCCGGATTTTCCCGAGCGTCGTTGTTGTGCCTGGGGGCCGAGTGGCAAAAGTGTCTTCTGGGTGATCGAGGTCCGGGAAGCCCCTAGCCCGCGGCATATCGCGTTTTCGGCCTCGAGCCGTAGGGCTGTCGGTGAATTCTACAAGGCGGCGATGAGCGCGGGAGGTCGCGATCATGGAGAACCTGGCGTACGCGCGGTGTATCACGCTGACTATTACGGCGCCTTCGTATTGGATCCGGATGACAACAATGTCGAGGCCGTCTGTCATACACCGGGCTAGCCGCCTTTCGGTTCTCGATCGGTGCGGCGCTAGGCTATTGCGATGAAGGGTCTCCCCGAAAGCTTCGATTCGGCGACGCTTGCCTGGCTGGAGGCCCGTTTCGAAGCGCCGACGCCGATTCAAGAGAAGGGCTGGCCGCTGCTTGCCGCCCGCCGACACGCTCTGCTGGTCGCACCGACCGGGAGCGGCAAGACGCTCGCAGCTTTTCTCGAGTCGATCGATCGACTCGGTCGCCTGCCAGCGGATACGCAGCCCGGTGTACGCGTTCTCTACGTTTCTCCGCTGAAGGCCCTGGTCTACGACATCGAACGGAATCTGCGCGCACCCTTGATGGGAATCGCCGCCGCGGCCGAGTCGCTTGGAATATCCGACGAATTTCGCGCACCACGCGTCGCGATTCGAACCGGCGACAGTTCTCCGAAGGAGCGCAGACAGCAGGGCAGGAACCCGGCCGAAATTCTCGTCACGACGCCGGAGTCGCTCTATCTGATCCTGGGCTCACAGCAGCGCGAGACGCTTCGCAGCGTCGAGACGATCATCGTCGATGAGATCCATGCACTCGCCCCGACCAAGCGCGGCATTCACCTGGCGCTCTCCCTCGAGCGTGTCGCACGTCGTTGTGAGGTGGGGGATCCGCAGCGTATCGGGCTATCGGCCACAGCGCGGCCCGCCGAGGAAATCGCCCGTTTTCTCGGAGGCGACCGAAGCGTCACGATCGTCGACACGAGTCGAGCACCGGCGATCGACCTGACGGTTTCCGTTCCCGTTCCCGACATGACTCGGCCGGAACTCGGAGGTCGGCGCGATCCCGAGAATCATGACCGGCCGCTGCGAGCGACGGGTGATGGAGAGTCGGAGACGAGTCTCTGGGCTGCGATCTATCCCGAGCTTCTCGACCGGATCCGCGCACACAAGAGTTCGATCATCTTCGTGAACAGTCGCGGCCTTTGCGAACGTCTCGCCCATCGACTGAACGAGCTGGCCGAGGAGCCTCTCGTGCGCGCTCATCACGGCAGCCTGGCGCATGAGAAGCGTCGTGAGATCGAGGATTCACTCGCGCGAGGAGAGCTGCGTGCGATCGTCGCAACGAGTTCGCTGGAATTGGGCATCGACATGTCGAGTGTCGAAATCGTGCTGCTGGTCGAGAGTCCGGGGGCGATCGCGCGGGGACTTCAGCGCATCGGTCGCGCGGGTCATGCCGTCGGTGCGACGAGCCGTGGGGTGATCTTCCCGAAACATCGTGCGGATCTACTCGAAGCGACGGTCGTCGCGCGTGGCATGAAGGAGGGCGAAGTCGAAGCGATCCGTGTGCCCCAGAATGCACTGGACGTACTTGCACAGCAGATCGTGGCGGTCGTTGCAGAAGAGCCGATCAATCTCGGCGAGCTCGAGAAGTTGATCAAACGCACAGCGGGATATCTGACGCTTGGCCGACCGCTATTCCGATCGGTACTCGACATGCTTGCCGGCCGCTATCCATCGACCGATTTCGCGGAGCTGAGGCCACGTCTTCATTGGGATCGCGAGACCGATCTGCTCGAGGTGCGTGAAGGCGCTGGACGAATTGCGTTGCTCTCGGGAGGCACGATCCCCGATCGCGGGCAATACACGGTTCATCTCGGACCTGGTGGGCCGCGGGTCGGAGAACTCGACGAGGAGATGGTTCACGAAACGAAGCCCGGTGATGTCATTACCCTGGGCGCCTCGAGCTGGCGGACCCTCGAGATCACGCGTGACAGGGTCATCGTGGCGCCGGCGCCGGGCGAGATGGGGCGGTTGCCGTTCTGGCGCGGGGATGGTCCGGGGCGTCCGATCGAACTCGGCCGGGCGCTCGGTCGTTTTACGCGTGAAGTTTTCGAGCGCGCCGGCCATGAGGAGACCGACGTTCGTCGTGCCTGGCTGCGAAGCGACTACGGCCTCGATGATCATGCGGTCCAGAACCTCCTCGACTATCTCGAGATGCAGGAGGAATGGACGGGCAGTTGTCCAACGGACGAGCGGATCGTCATCGAGCGCTTTCGAGACGAGTTGGGGGACTGGAGGCTCTGCATCCTCACACCTTTCGGTTCGCGGATCCATGCGCCCTGGGCGCTCGCGATATCCGCGCGCCTGGCAGAGAGAGGCGAGTTCGATGCACAGCCGCTCTGGACCGACGACGGCATCATGTTCCGCTTCGCGGATGCGGATCGTCTGCCGCCGACGGATCTCTTTTTGCCGAACCCCGACGAAGTCGAAGAGCTCGTGGTCGAAGAACTCGGCGGTTCGGCACTCTTCGCTTCACAATTTCGCGAGAACGCCGCGCGCGCACTTCTGCTGCCACGCCGTCGACCCGGTGCTCGAACGCCGCTCTGGACCCAGCGACTGCGAGCACAGAATCTTCATGCGGTCGCGAAGGGCTTTCCCGATTTTCCGATCATGCTCGAAACCTATCGGTCGTGCCTGCAAGATGTCTTCGACCTGCCTGGGCTGGCCGAACTCTTGTCGGGAATTCGTTCGCGCGAAATCGAGGTCGTGGATGTCGAGACGCCCTCGGCCTCACCCTTTGCCCGGGCACTCGTCTTCTCGTATACGGCGACCTATCTGTACCAGCTCGACATGCCCGCGGCGGAGCGCCGCAGCCAGGCTCTTTCGCTGGACAAGGCGATGTTGCGGGAGCTGCTCGGGGCCGAGGCACTTCGCGAACTTCTCGATTCGGAAATCATCGAGGCCGTCGAGGCGCGCCTTCAGGGACTGGACTCGGAGTTGCGTGCCCATCATGGGGACGCGCTGCACGACATGCTTCGGCGCGTCGGGGATTTGAGCGCCGCCGAGCTCCTTGACCGGTTCGAAGGCGAAGAGGCTGCACTCGGGGCGGCTCTCGACAGTTTGCGGGACGCGCGTCGCATTGTAGGCGTCGAAATCGATGGGCGTTCGTGTTGGATTGCGGTGGAGGACGTGGCGATCTACCGCGACGCGCTCGGCGTGAAGCCGCCGGACGGACTGTCGGCCGTTTTTCTCGAACCGGCGAATGCGCCACTCGAACAGCTTCTGATGCGCTTCGCGCGGACACATGGTCCCTTCACGACCGCATCCGTTTCCGCTCGCTTTGGTCTGCTACCGGCGCAGGCGGAGCCGATCCTGGCTCTTCTTGCGACCCGCGGCCGGTTGATCAGCGGCG
>CBFDDD010000006.1:0-91476 GCA_965603475.1 uncultured Myxococcales bacterium | reverse complement strand
AAACCCATTGACCGGCTCCGCGGAATCATCGCCGACTGGCCCGAGACCGACGAACGAATCTCCCATGGCTCCCCGACCTTCTGGGGCGGCAAGAAGACCTTCGCGAGTTTTCACGAGAACCATCATGGCGACGGGCGCGTCGCAGTCTGGATCAAATCAGACGCGGATACCCAGGAGGGCCTCGTGGAGGCGAATCCGAGCATGTTCTTCATACCGCCCTACGTCGGACCCAGTGGTTGGCTCGGGGTCAGACTCGACGGTCACGGTCAAGCGGGTAGTGGAGACCACATCGACTGGGATGTCATCGCCGGGCTTCTAGAAGATGGCTATCGCGCGGTGGCGCCGAAGCGCGCCCTAAAGCAACTCGACGACGCCTAGTGCATGCCGGCGCCGACGAAGACGGCCTGTCACGCCATCCCGGCCCCGTAGGTCGCAAAGTCGAAATAGTCCCGCCAGACCTTGATCTTGCCGCCTTCGAGTTCGAAAACGCCCGCGCAAGGTAGGTCCACGGACTTCTCGCCGGCACGCGTTCGATCCAGACGTTCCGTGATGACGACATCACCTGAACAGACGATGTTCAGGATGTCCCAGGTCGTCTCCGTCCACGAAGCCGAAAAGCCTGCGATGAACTTCTCGACATTGTCTCGACCCACTACGGGATCGGTCGGCATATTGTGGTACACGCCGTCCTCGGCGAAATAGCCAGCAAGTTCCTTTGAATCGAGGCGAGACCATGCGCCGATGAAATCTCGGATGATTCGCTCATTCTCTTGCATCGTTCCTCCAGTCGTATCGACACAGGTCGAAATACAGGACAAACGCTACCACGAAACTGGAATGGCCGAATCGAAGCGACCAGCACTGCTGACGGCGTGATCAGCTGTCGGAGACCCGTGCAATATGAAGAATGCCCCATCCCTCCGCATTGCTGCAGATCTTTGCAAGCTCCAGGTGAGCGAAGACCTCAGCCTGGGTCGCCGAGCGTGCGCGAAGCGTCAAGATTCTCGTTCGGGGACCCCCGATCTGCTTCATACGAATGCGGAAATACGGAAGGCTATCCTCGGGCTCGCGCTTGGGCGGGGGCAGAATTTCACGCGAACGCGGTAGATTGGGCTCATCCGATTCGGACTCGAGATCGCGAGATCGCGGCACTGCGATCGGGACCGGATCGGGTTTGGGCGCATTCGGAGCGAGTTGATCGAGCAGAGCCAGATAGGAACGGGTGGGCTGCGAGACGACACAGCCATAACGTCTTAGCCGCGTTGCGGTTCCGGCGCTCGCTGGAGATCGATCGTTCCATACGATGGCGGATACACAGATTGCCTTGCCTCCGAGACCAGGTTGGATCCGGAGTTGAATCGGTTCTCCGTGGTCGAACTCCAGTGCGGTCACGACGGCAAGACCGCCCTCGGAGAGCGTGACGATTCGGGCCTTGATCCGACGCCGACTCGATTGAGCGATCTCACACGACAACTTACAACGTACGCGCCTGCGCCTCGTAATTCTCCCCATTTCGTACCTCCCGGACCCTCGAAGATTCCCTCGTCAAGAGAGATATCGACCGAGCATCGAAATAGGATTGTGCGCTCTGACACCAGCATGAGTATCGGGATTCGGCTTCTGTTCAACGGTCCGAGAAGGAGAATCCCTGATAGCCCTTCGCAGCGACATCTGCGCGCTTTTCGACGTAGGGCGGAAAGCCGACATACGGCATTAAGACACTCGGCTTGCCGGGTCCATGCGCACCGAAGTACCACGAATTGTTTGTTGGATAGAGAGTCGCACCGGCCATCGATTGCACGGGTTCGACCCAGCTATTCTCGGCGGAAGCCGTCGCCGAGATGGCTCGTCCTAGCTCTCGTCTGGATCCGGCGGGGCGGGGCGGGGGGTCTCGGCTGCAGATCGCGGATGCGCGTTCCCGCAAGGGTCAGCAAACTCAGACCGAGAAGCATCGCGACATTGGGCTCCGGCACGGGCACGTAGGAGGAATCGTCGCGCGGCGAGCGTACGGCGAAGTACTGGATGGGCTGGGCTTCTGTGGCTCCGAAGTGGCCCTGCCGGTAGGTATCGGCGGCTTCGCCATCGAAGTCCTGGTTCAGAGCGCCCGACAACGCGGCATCACCTGGCCCAGAGATCCGAAGGCCGAATGCGCTACCGGGAATCGACATGAAGCTCACGAGTACGACGCAGAAGAACAGTGTTCGGATGCATCTGGTCTCTGTTTTCTGAGCCATCATCGAAATCGAGTCTCGGGACTATGCCAGCCACAAATTGGTGCGTTCACCCCCCATTTTTCGGCTCTCGAGTTCGAAAAGTTGAGTTATGTCACAGTATCGTTTCGGCCCTGCACGAAGACTGCTCGTCGAATTCCGGATCGTTGCGGCCTCGCGAATCGAGCGGTCCGCGTACCTTCCGGCCTATGCGAGCGTGCCGCCATCCACCCGGATCTCTTCGCCATTGATGTGAATGCCATCCTCGCTGGCCAGCAACGCGATCGTCGCAGCGACGACTTCAGGACCGCGCGGCGGACCGATCGGCATCGCCCTCATCAGGAGATGCGGATCGGCGTCCTCCGGTAGCTGATCTCCCCCCATCATCGCCGTCTTGATCGAGCCCGGGTTGACAGCGTTGCAACGCACGCCTCGCTTGCCGAACTCGACCGCAAGCGTGCGGGTCAATGCACTGACGCCTCCCTTGCTGGTCCCATACGCAGACCCGTAAGGCATGCCGGCCAGAGCCGACGTCGAGGAGGTATTCACGATACTTCCCTTCGTCTTCAGCAGATGCGGAAGCGCTGCTTGTGCAAGCATGAACGTTCCAACGAGGTTGACCTCGAGGACACGCCGAAACTGATCCGGCGTGATCTTCTCGAAATGGTCGAGCAACAAGATTCCGGCGATGTTGCAGAGCGTGTCCAGCCGGCCGAATCGATCGACGCAGGCCTGGACGTTCGACTTGACCTCGTCTTCGCTTGATATGTCGCAGACCGCGAAGGCTACGTCGGCTCCAATCTCTTCACAGAGCTTGGCCGTCTCCTCGAGACCCTCTGCAGCAACATCCACGAGATAGACCGACGCGCCTTCGCGTGCGAGCCGAACGCCCGTTGCACGGCCAATACCGGCCGCTGCCCCCGTTACGAACGCCACTTTTCCTTCGAATCGATTCATCGGTCACTCCTCGAGATCTCTACTACGCGGCTCGAACGACAGAACATAGCCGCAAGAAGAGGTCCACGAGGCATCGCATTTCCGACGCTTCGACGGTTTCGATTACACGTCTTCGAGAAGCCCGAGAAGCCGCTCCCGCGCAGACTCGAAAGGATCACCCACACCTGTCTCCGCTCGTCCGCGACCTCGACCGGGCACGAGAAAGTAGAGACTCTGCACGAGTGCGAATGCCCAGAGTCCCGCCGCAGTGCCGAGCCAACCCGGCGATGAGACCCAGAAGGCAAAACCAAGGCCGAGTCCCATCAACAGGGTCTCGATGACAAAACCTCGAGCGGGTTTCATCGGAAACTCGAGACCACTTCGCACCAGGGCGAGCACACCCGCCAGACCGATCGCAAGTCCCGCCAGACCACCCGTAAGCATCACGACGAGCATCGTGCCCACGAGTGCTGCAGCGGCATTGCGAACTGCACGGCGCGGAGTCGACCCGAGCAGCGCAGCATAGGCGATCGTGCAACTGCCCAGATAGAACACCAGCACATCCACCGAGCCCACGAGCGGAGCACCTACATGCTGTGCAAACACGAACGCAATCGAAGCCACCGCGCCAAAACAGAGGCTTTTCGTTAGACCATTCCGTCGCATCATCTTCCCTCCTCCGTCGTCTCAAGGTGGTGTCGCTCATCGCGTCGACGAAGCAGTTCCAGGTCGATCTCTTCGTCGGTCACGACAGACTCCTCACCCCATTCGATCGGCTCCGGATCGGGACGAGCGAGCGCCACGCGCACCCGCGTCCGAAGTTCTGCGAGTTGCGCTTCTTGGCTCTCGAGCCGTGTCTGCAGCCGCGTGCGTCGCTCATCGAATTGTGCGGCCCTTGCGCAGAGGGTATGAAGCGCCTCTCGCTTCGGAAGCAACCGCCGTACGGCAAACCGCGCGAGGTCCGCATCGTCTCCTTTCATCGCCAGCTCGACATCCTCGTCCAGTGCAGCAACCCGGGCTTCGAGCCGTTGGCCTTCTTCCGAAAGTCGTCGACGCTCCTCGTCGATCGCGTCCAGCTTTGCCCGTTTCTGGGCGACTTCGAGCTCGGCTTCGCGGAGGTGTTGCTTCAACAACAGCGACCTCTCTTCCAGCTGATCCATCATTCCGTGCGCATCGGCGCGCACGATTCGTCCTATTCGTTCGAAGACTCGCATGGTCTTCCTCCTTTCCGAAATTTGATTTCCAAATCTGTCACTCGACTATCGCTTGGCACCCTGTCGCCGCCCGTCGGTCCCGGCTTCGTAAAGGCTCTTGCCAAGTTTGTTTCGCACTTCTGCCTGGCGCGCGGCGGGAGCGGCGGCGGCTCGAGCGACCTCCTCCTTCAGCTTCTCTACGACGTCGTAGCCATCCGTTTCTTCCTCTGCGATGCCAAGACTCTTGAGCTCCATGTAGTCGACGGCGTCGATCTTCTTCTGTGCCGCCGCATAATTTCCGCTCGCCACGAGACTCGATACGGACCGTCGAAGCAGATTGACCGTTTCCTGGACGTGATGAGTCTCGACGGCATCTTTATCCAGGCTGGCGACGAACTGTGACTGATCAACGACTGTCGCGATCGCCGGAAAACGAGCGAGCCTCGCTTCGTGTCGCTCGCCGTCCAGCGTGCTGTATAGGAGCTTCACTCCGCCGAGCGCGGTTTCGCCTTCACTCCGGGCCGGAACCCGCAAGGTCACCCAGAGACTTCGCTTCTGGCCCGAGAAAAGCGAACCCGGGCGAATAGCCACGTATCCCGTCTGCTTCTCGATCGGATAGCCGGCCGCATCCAGGACTTCCACGCCGTACGGCGTATCGATGCGAATCTCGAGCGCGCTCGCCACGGTCTCACGCGCGGACTCGAACTCCTCTGCGAAGATGCCCGCGAGCACCTCGACATTCGGGACGTAGTAGAAGTTGCCTGTGCCGGCATCCGCGAGACGACTCATCAGACGCTCGTCAAAGCCCTCGCCGACACCGACCGCCGAAAGCACGTACTCACCTTTGACGGCCCGTCCGGATCGACGCGCGAGTCCTTGCGGTGTGGCATCGCCCTCGTTCGCATGCCCATCCGACAGCAGGATGACTCGTCCAACGCGATTTGCATCGCGCGAATTCGAGACGAGGCTATGGGCCAGGTCCAATCCGACCGCCATGTTCGTGCCACCGTCGGAATTGATCGAGTCGAGTACCGTCGACCAGCGCTTCCGAGCCTCCATCGAAGCCAGCGCGAGCGGGACTTGCATCTCCGCACGGGTCGAATAGGTCACGAGTCCGAAGCGATCCTCAGGACCAAGCTGGCCAACCAACTCGCGAATCGCAGCAAGCGCTTTGAGCATCGGATCCCCGGCCATCGATCCAGAACGATCGAGCACGACGACGACGTCGGTCGGTCGCCTCGTGAGTGCAATGGTCGGCAGTTCCGCGCCTGTCGCGATGAGCTCCATATGAACGAGACCATCGCCACCGACATGGACCGCGCCGCGATCGAGCCGTCCGTCGAACGAAAGGGCCTTCTGATCGACCTTTCGCGTCAGATCACCGGTCTGGCCGTGAGCCAGATTCGGGTTCGTCTCCGCAGCGAGGCGCGCCGCCACCGATCCTCCGAGCGTGACCAGGAAGAGCAAAGCCACAACCAACCAACGTCGCTTGCGCGACGATTCGCTCTCCTCGAACTCGTTTCCTTCGTGCTGAATCGACATATCCGTTCTCCTGTGTCGCTCAGAGCCAGCCGGAATGGATGGCACGCATTCGTATGGACACGGGGAAATGGATACGCGAGGTGGCCCCCGAGTTCCGTCAAAGCTTCGTAAGCGCTATGCCGTGAAGTTTACGAAGGGTTTACATCGATCCGACCGAAAGAGACTAGACTCGGAGTCGATCATGAAATGCCCCGAAAATCAGTCTCCCGGCCCATCTGTTCTCGTCATCGAAGACGAGGAGACCATCTTACGTGGCCTTTGCGATGTACTTGCATTTCGGGGTTATGCGCCGGAGGGCGCTGCACGTGGAGATCTAGGTCTCGAAATGGCGCTCGCATCGGAAACGGCCCCGGCGCTCGTCGTGCTCGACGTCATGCTCCCGGGCATGAATGGTTTCGACGTCTGCGAAAATCTACGCGCGGCACGCCCCGAACTTCCAATCCTGATGCTGACCGCACGGGGCTCAGAGGAAGACATCCTGCGTGGATTCCGTTGCGGGGCCGACGACTACATCACAAAACCCTTCTCCGTCGCCGAGCTCGTTGCGCGAGTCGCCGCTCTACTGCGGCGGTCGGGCCTGGGACCCGGGGACTCGGAACCGCCGGAGCCCTTCAGCTTTGGCGCATGGACGGTCGAGCCCGAGAAACGCACCGCCACGAAGGGCAGCGAGTTCGTAGAGCTGACTTCTCGAGACCTTGAAATACTCAACGTATTCGCTCGCGAGAAGGGACGAATCCTGAGTCGAAGACTCTTCCTCACCGAGATCTGGGGATTCCCTGATCCCGATCGTGTCGAAACACGAAGCGTCGACATGCATATTGCGAAGCTTCGCAAGAAACTCGGCGCACCCGATGATGCTCTGATCGAGACGATTCGCGGTGAGGGATACCGGTTCCGGGGTTAGCCGATGAAGAAGATTCGCTGGACACTCCTTCTTCTCGCGCTCGGCATCGCACTGCCAGCCGGCCTGATCGTGCAACGCGCGATCGCGAGCCTCGAACTCGAAAGTGTGGTGCGTCACGAAGCCGTCGCCGAGCGAATCTTCGACGAAATGGAACGCTCGCTCTCCGACTTTCTCGTTCGCGAAGAGTCGCGTCCGCCAGAAGACTACGCTCCCGCCTCTTCGCACCCCCAATCTCAGCAGGAGTCTCAGCAAGAGCCTGGGCTCAAACGGGCCGCCTTTGCCGACGCCGACGAGCCTTTCATTGTGGGTTGGTTCAGTCTCGACGCGAGCGGCCACGAGCAGACGCTTTCCGTCCGACCCGGTGATGCTGAACGGGTCACGATTGCGATACGTGATGCACTCATGCGGCCCGCCTCCGCGAAACTCCAGGAATCGGTAGCCGACCAGAGCGCGCTCGCACCGGGGCGAACACAGTCCCCGAAAAAGGATGCCCGCGAACGTATCGACCCCGCCATCGCAGAAGCAGAAACGGACGTCGAGTCGAACGCCTACGACGTTTTCCAGAGCCTGAATCGAGCCCAACGCCTGCGGAGTGAGCGGCAGGACAAGGCTCTCCGGAAGAGTTCGCGTCAGGCCCTCGGCAGGGCGGAAGCACCCAGCGCGCTCGCAGCGCCGAGTCCTGCTCTCGACTTCGAACAATCGAGTGGGGCCGCCGTCGTCGCCGAAGAGAAGCAGAAGGACGAGGATCACGTGGTCGGCGTCGGGGTGGCGAATATCGACCCCCTGATCGGCAGATCGACACCGGGCGGTGACATCGTACTCACACGCTCCATCTGGCACGGTGGAGACGTCGGACGACAGGGTCTGGTACTCGATCGCGCAGCGCTCGCTGACTGGCTCGAAACACGCGTGCTCGCCGAATCAGGTCTCTCGAATCGGGTCCGTCTCGAATTTGGCGCGCCCGTTCTGCGGAGGGACGAAACAGAAAATTCCAATCGCTATCTACATCGTTTCGCTGAGCCCTTCGATGCCCTCGTCGCCCAACTCGACCTCGAGCCACTACCGGGTCTTGGCGGCGAACGCCCGATCTATGCGCTGGCATTTTTGTTGATGTTGGTGGCAACGGTCGGCATCTACACCGTCGACCGTATGACACATGTCGTCGTAGACTACGCCGAGCGACGAAGCAATTTTGTCGCAGCCGTCTCTCACGAGCTGAAGACGCCGCTCACTTCGATTCGCATGTATGGCGAGATGCTGCGGGATGGTCTTGTCCCATCGGAGGCGAAGCGCGCTGAGTACTACACGACCATTACAGACGAATCCGAACGACTCTCTCGATTGATCGACAACGTGCTGGAATTCTCGAGACTGGAGCAGAATCGGCGCGATCTCCACCTCGTCGTCGGCAGCCTTTCCGATGCGATTCGCGACGCAGTCGAAAAACTACGCACACACATCGAACGTGAAGGATTTCGCCTCGAACTCGATCTCGACGACAGACTGCCGGCCGTGCAATTCGACCGTGACGGCGTCACTCAGCTGGTATTCAACCTCGTCGACAACGCTCTCAAATATGCACGCCATGCCGAAAAACGAGAAATCGAGATCGGGCTCCATCTCGAGAACGATCGCGTCGAGCTACGGGTGCGGGATTTCGGACCGGGCGTACCCGATGACCAACTACGACGCGTATTCGAGCCCTTCTACCGGATTGGCGAAGAGCTGACACGGACGACCGAAGGAACCGGAATCGGTCTCGCGCTCGTCAAGGAGTTGGCCGAGGGGATGGGCGGCGTCGTTCTCGGGCGCAATGCGAGCGGCGGCGGCTTCGAAGTCCGCGTCGCCTTCAGCCCGAGCGTCTGACGATCCGCAAACTCCGTGCGCTTTGCAAGGGTTCGGCTTTCGAAATTCAGATCCCCAGTGCGGGCCATCAGGCTCAATCCGATGCGTACCCGAGCCGATCGAGTAGGTCGCCATATTCCTGATTGAACTTCGTCGTCACCGCGGGCGGAAAATGATCTCGCCATTGGCCGCTGCGCGGGTCTCGAATATGACCTGGGCGTCTCGCGCTGTTGCCCGCACGAAACTTCCGTACATAGTGGAGTCCGATCTGCCGCGCCGAGAAGGACAGGTCGAAGAATCGGAAAATTCGATCGAAGACCTCGGCTTCATTGCCGAGAATTTCCTCATAGCGAAATACCTCGATTCGCGGGTCCTCATCGTCCCACCGACGCATGCTCTCGAAATGATGTCGCCGGAACGCCAACTCAGCCAGCAGCCCCTCTTCGAGCGAGACTTCATTCAAATATTGTGCGTATGATTGGCGCCCCAGCAGCACACCGGGAATCGTTCCGTTGACGATCGCCCAATCCTCCTCACTCGGGGCAACGATGTCACACCACGGTTCCGCAGCTCGCTTGTGATAGAAATAACCCGAGACGACCAGGTCACGGGGATCCCTCACGAAACGTGTGACTCGAACGTCCTCGAAGCGATCCAGATCCAGGAAATGGTTGTTCACGGACGCGATCGCATAGTTCTCGCAGTCCCGATAGAACTCGTCGATTCGGCTATTGAAATGTCGATACTCTCCGTCCGGCCCGAACGAAGAGCGGAACAGACGGCTGGCTACTTTCTGGAAATAGGAAGTGAGGCATTTGTGGTACGAGCAGTGAACCCGATGTCGACCTCCAATTTTCACGTTCCGCACGCTGGACCTCGTGGCAGCTTGGATGTCACGGCCGTTCACCACCGGCTTGGTGTCCGTAGTCGCTACTTCGTCGCGGCGACTTCGGCGCGAAGCGCCTTCGCCAGGTTCCCTCTACGTCCGACCGAAAGCTGCTCGACACCGACCATCTCCGCTAGCTCGCCGAGTTCATGGGCCGCCGCCGAAGCGACCTCGGCCGCATCAGCATCCTCCTCGACGTGTGCCGCGAGGATCCGGAGCGTGTTGCCATCCCGATCGGTCTTCAGATCGAATCGACCCACCAAACGATCGCCAAGAAGAAAGGGCAGAACGTAGTAGCCGTATTTGCGCTTCTTCGCCGGTGTATAGATCTCGATGCGATAGTCGAAGTCGAAGAGTCCATCGATCCGCTTTCGATTCCAGACAAGAGGATCGAAGGGCGACAGCAACGCTGCACTCTTGATCGCTCGAGGCAGTTTCGCCTCCGGATGGCGATAGGCCACCCTGCTCCAACCGTCGACGGCGCTCGCAATCAACCTGCCGTCTTCGACCAGAGCCTCGAGTCGCGATTTGGCGGGACGAATCGGAAGTCGGAAATAGTCGACGAGGCAATCGGCGGTCGCGATGCCATGCGCGCGTGCCGAGCGGAGAAGCAACTCGTCGAGTGAGGACTCGAAAGAAGGCGTAGGCCGTGTTCGAATTGTTTCAGGAACGATCCGTTCGAGAAGGTCGAACTGCTTCACGAAGCCCCTGCTTCGGCGAACACCCAACGCACCGACTCGAAACAACCAATCGAGCGCGACGGCCCCGCCTGAGCGACTTCCCCACCAGCTCCCCGAGCGCGGACGCGGATCCGAAAGCTCGCCCGCTGCGAGTGGACCGCGCGCCTTCACCTCCGACAGCACGGACTCGATATAGCCCGGGTCCTTCTGTGCAAGTGCGTAGAGCCGCCCCCAGGTCTGGCCTTCACTCGCATGACGTTTCGACCAGCGTAGCCACGGCTCCATGTCCACGGGCAAGAGTGACGCCTCGTGGCTCCATGCTTCGAACCATTCGTCGGCTTCATAGGCAATTCTGTCGAGCAGATCCGCGCGGTAGGCACCCAGACGTGAATAGAGCGGCATGTACTGTGTGCGAATGACGACCGGCACGGAGTCCAGCTGGAGTAGCTGAAGTCGCCCCATGACCTTCCTCAGATGTCGCCGGTCCACCCGCCCGCGTGGCCGTGCCTCCGCAAAACCCTGGGCGGCGAGTGCGATTCGGCGCGCCTGGCTGATCGAGATTTTTTCGCCCATGACTCATTTCAGATTAGCAGGCGCGAATCGGGATTGTCCCAGGCCCTCGATGGACCAAATCGGACAGTCAATCGGGTCCGCCTCCGGTATCTTGCGCATCGCGCCGCAAACCCGCATGGGCCGACATGGCCATTAGGCGGAAGATTGAAACTCATCGCTCGTCGCATTGCTGCGGTTGTCGCTCTGATTGTCCTGGGTTTCGTTCTGCTTACCTGGTGGGCACTCGAATGGAACAGTGTCGCCGTTCTCGAAACGCAATCCGCCGACGGTGGCGTGCGCTCGACCCACGTCTGGTATGCCGAACCCGATGGCGAGCTCTGGATAGAAGCAGGCACCCCGGAAAACGGCTGGTACGTAGACGTTCAGGAAGACCCCATGGTCTCATTCTCTACCCCAGAACGATCGGGCGAATACGTCGCTCAGATCATTCCCGGTCACAAAGCCCACCTGCGAATCCGACGCCTGCTACGAGAGGAGTACGGCTTTCGCGATTGGTGGATCGGTGTCCTATTCGACACATCGCAGTCGGTCGCGGTACGTATGGTCTTGCAGTCCTCCAACTCGCCTCCGACAGGACGATAGAGGAACGAGAGGACTCGCCTCAGTGAGGGACTCTTCGATCAGCCGACATCACCCGGCCTCATCCGACGTCATCCTACATCACCCTACATAGGCACTTTCACTGTGCTCCGAAATGTCGAGCCCTTCGTGTTGACCTTCCGCGTCAGCGCTCAGGTCACCGAAGACCAGCTTCAGGAGAAAAAGAATCACGATCGTCAGCAGCGGTCCCAGGATCGCGACGTAGGCAATGCTGGCTGCCTGCGTTCCCACCTGTCCCATCCGCGAAACGCCTTCCGGCAGATCCGCCCCGACGATGAACAGCCCGGTTGCCAGCGCGCCCCATGCGCCGCCGACCCCATGGACGCCAAAGACGTCGAGCGAGTCGTCGTAGCCGAGAGCCGGCTTGATCATTGTCACCGCGAGATAGCAGATGGCGGACGCCCCGAGGCCCACTGCAAGCGAACCCATGGGACTCACCGATGCGCAAGCCGGAGTGATCGCGACCAGACCGGCGACGGCCCCGGTGGCTGCACCGAGCACAGTCGGCTTGCCGCGATGGAGCCATTCGATGAATACCCAGCCCAACACCGCCATGGCGGTCGCCGTGTTGGTATTGAGGAATGCCAGACCTGCGACTCCATCCGCCGCGAGCGCGCTCCCCGCGTTGAACCCGAACCATCCGACCCACAACAGAGCAGCACCGATCACCGTCAGCGGCAGACTATGTGGCGGCATGGGCTCCGACCCGAAGCCGTGACGCTTACCGAGGAAGATTGCGGCGGCCAACGCCGAAAATCCGCTGGACATATGGACCACGAGGCCTCCCGCAAAGTCGATCGCGCCGAAGTCGGCAAGCCATCCGCCGCCCCAGACCTGGTGTGCGAGGGGGCAGTAGACCACGAGGACCCAGATTCCGATGAATGCCAGGTAGGGGCCGAAGCGCATTCGTTCCGCGAACGCACCCAACATGAGGGCGGGCGTGATGATCGCAAACATGCCCTGGAACATCACGAAGACGTATTCCGGAATCGTGCCTGAGAGCGTGTCGGTATCGATGCCCGCCAGGCCTACCTTCCCCAACCCGCCGACGATCGAGTTTCCATCCGCGAAGGCCAGGCTGTAGCCGAGGACGACCCAGAGGACCCCGACCAGCCCCGCGGAGATCAGGCACTGCATCAGCACGGACAACACGTTCTTCGACCGAACCAGACCGCCGTAGAACAGGGCCAGGCCGGGAAGCGTCATCATCAACACGAGGGCCGTACTGGTCAGGACCCAGGCCGTATCGCCAGCGCTGAGCGTGGCCTCGTCTTGACCAAATGCAGTTGCGGCCGAGAGCAACACCATGGCTGCGGCGGCCATACCAATCGATCTGGGATTGAGCATTGGGGCATTCTCCTGCTCCATCCTGGCGCGGAAACACGGACGGACTCGGGTTCACTGATGTTCAGTTATAGCAAGGCCATTGCCCTGATCTCGACGCCTTTATGAGTGGGGTGGTACGGCGAAATCGCCACGCTTCAGGGGGATAGAGCCCCAGGACATCCGGACGTCAGCGCATAGTTGAGCCGATTTTGGCGCAGTTCGACGATTTCGCGCCCGGATGCTGATCGTGCGGTCTCGAGAAATCGAGGCGCAGCAGATCCGGGCCGCGACGCGTCTTTTAGTAGTTCGCGCTCCACGGACTCACGGCCGATCGTCTTCGTGATCGACGTGGACGTTAGACGCAACCTAACATGGAAGGTCACGTCCACCTCGAATTTCGGGTGCGCCGATCGAGACCACAGATCGATCCGAGCCAATCGGAAGGAGCGTTCGGTATTCGGTCCCCTCCGACGGATCTGGTCGGGTCCGCGACCAACGGAAGTGGCGCCCGGACTGGTGGTTCCCCTCGCTCCTCCCTCCCTACACGCCCCTCCCTCTTCCCGCTTACTCCATCCTCGCTCCACGCGACACTCTGATAGAGTATTGATCCACCCAAGGAGCCCCCATGAGTAATTCAAAGATCAATGACGACCCCCGGATCGACCCGCGCCTCAAGGCCCTGCTCGGTGCGATGCCGCTTCCGATGCCCAAGAGCGTTGCAAATCGGGAAGAGCTGCTCGAACAAGCCGCCAGCGCCGAATCGAAGGCCGCCGTCGCGGGGCTGAAGGGATTCATGGAGATGTGCGACAACGAGGACATCGCGCCCTCCGCCGGTCTCACGATCACGACTCGTGAGTTCACGTCCGAGCCCGACGGCAACACGATCAAGCTCCAGCTGATTCAGCCGGATTCGAGCGAGCCCCTGCCTTGCGTCTACTACATCCACGGCGGTGGGATGCAGGCCATGTCTTGTTTCGACGGCAACTACCGTGCCTGGGGCAAGATCATTGCCGCGCAGGGCGTGAATGTCGCGATGGTCGACTTTCGCAACTCGATCACGCCCAGCTCGGCACCCGAAGTGGGCCCCTATCCGGCGGGTCTCGACGATTGCATGTCGGGACTGAAATGGGTCTCAGCCAACGCCGCAGAGCTGAACATCGATCCCGCAAGGATCATCGTCTCCGGCGAGAGTGGCGGCGGCAATCTCACCCTCGCAACGGGCCTGCGTCTGAAGCAAGAGGGACGGCTCGACCTGATCACGGGGCTCTACGCGCTCTGCCCCTATATTGCCGGGACCTGGCCACTCGACGAGAATCCATCTTCGGTCGAGAACAACGGCATCCTACTCGACCTGCATAACAACACTGGCGCGATGTCGTACGGAATCGAAGAGTTCGAAAAACGCAACCCACTGGCCTGGCCGAGCTTTGCGAAGGGCGAGGACGTCGTGGGCCTGCCGCCGACCATGATCAGCGTGAACGAGTGCGACCCCCTGCGCGACGAAGGCATCGGATTCTACCGGCTGCTGCTTCGAGAGGGTGTCGAAGCGCGTTGTCGACAGGTCATGGGAACCATGCACGGAACCGAGATCTTCCCGATTGCCTGTCCCGAAATCAGCCAGGACACGGCGCGAAGCATCGCGGAGTTCTGCAGGAAGCCTGGCCGCTAGCCGAAAACCGACATCGACAATATTTGCTTTGGACGCGAGCCCGGCGGCACGGCGCGGTTTTCGCGGAGGGCTCAAAGCCAAGAACCAATTAGCTGAGCATGCCGTCAGTGAGTGAGCCTACGATGAGCAGCACGCCGAACGCGACGATCCAGGCGAAACCCTCGCGCTCGGTCTGTTTCGCAATGAATTGCTGGGTCAGCACGACCCCGGTAAAGACGGCGAGAATCACGTAATTGCGCACGAGTATCGACCAGAAGGGGAAATCCGCAGGACTGCCGGCTTCGAGCCGGGCGCCCAGGGTCAGAGCCATAACCAGAAGCCCCCAGAAGACGAAGGGGCGGAGCCTGGCCGGTAGCGGGCGCAGTAGTTTTTGAACCCACTGCGGTCCTGCGCCGTTCGACGCATCCTCGGCCGCAGCCGCGGCGGCTTCGGCCTCCTCGAATTGCTCGAGTCGCGCGAGTTCTGTCGGCGTGGCATCGGCGGCGAACGGGCCGAGTTCGCACCTGCGAAGCTCCTCGACGGCGCTCTCCACAAATTCGTCGTTCTTGACGAGCACCATGTCGACCAGTCCCACATAGCCCGTGGGCAGGATCGGCGCCTCATCCCAGACTCGCAGCTGCTGATAGGGCCGAGCGGGGTAGGCGTGGTGGTCTGCATGACGCGAGAGACCTGTGAGTCCGTAGTAGGTAAATCGTGAATGCGTGTCCCAGGAGTCCTGCGGGCGAATCCTCTGGCTCTTGCGTTGCAGGCCCCAGTGCTCGAAGTAGTTCACGACCTCGAGAAGTCGGACAGCGAGGAAGGCCTGGAGCAGGAATGCGACGAAGGCCGCGAGACCGAACGCGTAGAGAACCCCGAACGCGAGGGCCCAGCCCACGATGATGCCGTGCAGGATATTGTTCTTCAGCATGCGCCGATCGAAGAGGCTCATACTCGCGTCACCGAGTCGTCGGGCTTCGAGCGCCCAGGCGCTGCGAAACTGTGCGGGGACGGTTCGTCGCCAGAAATCCGGAAACTTCTCTCCAAAACGCGCCGTCGCCGCGTCTTCGTCCGTGGCCACTCGACGATGGTGACCGCGCAAATGCTCCGTAAAGAAATGCTCATAGAGCACAGTGCAGAGGAGCAGGCGACCGAGATTCTGCTCCCAACGCGTCTTGCGATGAATCAGTTCGTGGGCGGTAATGATCGAAAAACCCGAGTTCCCGCCTACGACGCCAATCACCATGACCATATCGATGGAGAAGATGTCCTGTGTGCTGAACATCCGCGCGAGTTCGAAGACGATCAGGAGCTGGAGGCCCGCTAGCAGGTAGACCAGCAGATCGAAGGGCCAGGCGGGAAGGGCTTTGGTGGGCTGACGCCGCTCTGCCTTGCTTATCTGATCAATGAAAAGAACGATGCCCAGCGGCAGCATGAAGACCGGCGCGACGTACCAGCGATGTGGTCCAGTCCAGATGAAGAGCAGCGTGATCGCCGGGATCACCAGACTCGCGAGATGCCGACTCCAAAGACCGAAGGCTTCGAGAAAGGTGGGGGCGTCGATCGAACCCGCGTCGTCCATACTCGCGGCGGAATCACTCATCGGTCTTTCCTTCTACGGGCGTGACGGGCGCAGCTTTTGACGTTCCGAGTTCGCGAACGCGGCGGACTACACCCCTCGTCCCAATCTTAACGCAGCAGCACCGAGTCTCATCAGGAGGGTGCCGGAAGGATCGGAGGGGCGACTAGGCCGGCCGCCAGACTCGATATTCGACGCCGAGATCCGGAAGCATGCGACCTTCTCCGACGAAGAACGTCTTGTTCGCCCACGCGTAGCGCTCGTCGCCGGTCTCAATGCGCGGGTTCGTGTAGAAATACTGATCGCCGAAATCGGTCCCCCGACCGCTCGCCATTGCCCCCTGGACGGCTTCGTTCAACTCGAGGAGGCCGACATATTGAATGTAGAGGTGGGCTCCGTCATGGGTCTCGGCTTGAATCCGCACATCGACCCTGAGAAAACCGTCCGGGCCGATCAGCGCCCACTCGCCGCCGCCGAGCACTGTTCCGTGCAGCCGATCGCCCAGCATCTCGCCGCCGCTCACCTCGTAGACCATGCGCGTCCCGATCGGGCCGTCCCCGATCGGCAGCGGCGGCTTCAACGTGGCGTTCATCGTAAACTCGTGGACGAGGTTCATGCTTTTCTCCGGAGGACTCGGGTGGATTCAGATTTTCGCATACGCATCAGCGAGCCGCGAGCACTCGCCCGAGACCGCCGCAAACCGCGAAGAGGCGGTGCCCCCAGCTCCCCTGATGGCTTCCGTCAGCGGAATCCATTCCAGGAGCGAGGGCAGGTCAGGCTCAATAGATGCGGCTCCAGATTCTATTGAGCCAAGAGTTTTGCTTTCTGTTCATCGAACTCTTCCTGGCTCAACACTCCGCGCTCGCGAAGCGCGTCCAATTTTTCGAGTTCATCCGCGACGGAGATGGAGCTTATGCAGGGGGTAGTGTCGGTCCAGTTCAATTTTGGAGGAGCTTGCATCCGGATCGAGATGCGCTTGGCGAGCTTGTCGAGCCACTTTAGGTAGTTGCGGTGGATTCTTGCCCGCCTAAGACCTTTTTCATTGCTCACCACCCTATCATCGAGGTTGTATCCTAGGTTCACGCTATCTCGGTATTCGATCCAATAGTGCGACTCATCGAAGCCGATAGTGACCATCGCTATATGAGTCCGCACGTGCAGGGAAGCCAGCGTAACACCTGTTGCCTCTTCTGTGATCACCCAGCCTTCTTCATTCACAGCCAGCCTGATTGCAGCGGCAAGATCAGCGAGTGGCGTACCTGCGGGAGCCTGATGGAGCGTGGGAGGAATATTCCGAATCAAAACTTGGGCCGAAGCAGATGGCGGAGCGAGCCCCGAGAGCAGCAATACGGGAATCAGCACGGCCACGCGATTGCGCGTTCGATATGACATGAAGGTTCTCCAACCAAGAATGCCTATCCGTCGTGGAGAGAACATGCGGGCTCGACACAACGTATCTGCATCGGAGCCCCCATAGTGTCAATGATCGAATCGGACGACAAGCCTCGTATCCAACTATTGGCACGACCTGAAAACACACTCGCTGGCCGCACATCACGGAACCGCCCTATCCGTCCGTGCGCTTCAAAACGATCAACAACCTCCCAGCTGCTACCGGCTCCGCCTCAGGGCCGTCACTCTCAGCGAAAATCGTGCAGTCGTGGGAGAGTATGCCCAGACCTGGCCGACCGCGAATCCTTTGGGCCGACACCCTGAGCAGCTCTCCCCCTCGGAACCGCGAAGCGCCCAGCCGCAGTCGCATTACCCTGACTAGAAATCCGAGCGGCAGGATTTTTCCATCAGCACGCGCAAGCATACTCTCATGCGCCGCGACGCACTGTGCCATGTACTCGATAGCAAGCCACGGAGCCACCGAGCCGTCCCGTTGCGTCAACCAGCGTTTTTGCCCGACGATCACACTGGCCGTCGTGCTCTCGGCATTGTGGGTGATCACACGATCAAGAAGGATCGACTCCCCAGCGTGGGGAATGAGTTCGTCGATGGATAGCGCCTCAACGTTGGACATCGGTGACCTCCGCCCAGAAGTCGTAGAAGTTGAACCACTGTAGGGGGGATTTCATGCAATGATGCTCGAGCAGCGCCGCGAATCGCTCGACCCGCTCCTGAACAATCTCTTCTCGGCTTCGCGAGGGTAGCGGTCGCTCGTCAGCGATTGGCTCGAAATAGACGTCGTAAGCGCGCGGACCGGTTCGGATTGCAATGGTCAATATCACGGGAATCCGAAGCACCAGTGGCAGTAGAAATGGGCTCTTGGGAAATGCAGCTCGCCGACCGAGAAAGTTTGCGTAGGCCACCCGGCTCCTCATACCCGGCAATATTCGATCTCCGGCCATGGCGACGAACTCGCCGCGCTCTATACAGCTGCGAACTTCGAAGCCCGCCTTCACCGAAGTGGGATCGGAGTTGATGATGCGCACGTTGCACTCGGGGTCCAAGGTCTCGAAGGCGTCGTTGATACGCTCGGCATTCTCCGAATACATCACGACGTTCACCGGAATATCCGCCTCTCGCGCCACGACGCGCAGTACGTCGAAGCTGCCAATATGTGCCCCCACCAGGAAGGCGCCGCTCCTGCTCTCGAAAATTTTCTCCAGATGTTCACGTCCGCGGATTTCGATCTCGAAATCGTCGATCGACCCTGACCAGAGCGACAGCCGATCAAGAATCACCTCGGCGAAACTGTAGATATGACGATAGGTTTCGCGCAGCCGGGGAGGCTCGCTACGTCCCTGTAGAGCCGCAATCTTCGCCAGATAGACCTGCGATGCCCTGCGAGCCGATGAGGCAAAAGCCCAGTAGTAGATCGCAATCGGTGCCAGCAACATTTGGAGCCGCCGAAATCCAACTGCACGAATGCCCCAGACGATAAAGCGAAGTGCGAGGCGTGAACCTCGTTCCCGACGCCCATCCCATTCGGAGATGTCGCGACCTCGAAGCTTCGGTTCAGTCATTCGACATTTCGCTGGTCGGCGCGGCCAACTCCAGAGCGACGCCACGGCGACAGGAACGCTAGGCGGATATAGGCCCACGCAATGCGAAGATTATCTTCGACCATCCGAAAGTGAGATATCCCGCTCTCGGGGTAACGTACCCTGGTTGGGATGTTGATGACCGGCACACCGGCCCGCACGAGACGGATGATGAGCTCTGGATCGAAGTCCATGCGATCTCCGCAATGAGCCCGCTCGAGAACCGCAAGAGTCGAAGCCAGGGGGATACAGCGAAAGCCGCACAGCGGATCGCGCACCGAAGTGGAGAGCGTCTCCAACCAGACGATGACCTGGGAGAGCTTGCGCCCGTGCAGACGATGCCAGGGAACGGACTCGTCGAAGATCGGTGTTCCCAAAACGAGCGCATCCGGCTGAGCCTTCGCCGCCTCCAGAAAGCGGGGAACGTCGGCCGAGTCGTGTTGCCCGTCGGCATCGAGCTGGATGACGTGCGTTCGGCCCCTTGCCGCCGCGCCCTCGTACGCGGTACGCAGGGCGGCGCCCCTACCACGGTTCCGAACGTGGTGTACCACCTCGACCCAGGGATAGCGCTCCTCCAGCAGGTCCAGCTGCTGACGCGTACTCTCACCACTCCCATCATCGACGATCAGACACGGCAGATCGTACTTGGCAAGGGATTCGACGACCTCCGCAATGGAATCAGCGTGATCGTAGATCGGGATCGCCAGGCAGGGATTCATGGAAGGGCCTCTCACGACGCTTCGAGACGCACGCGGCCCGTGGCGTGCGTCGCCTCCTTGCTCCAGAGCTTGAACTCGACCTTCTCGTCCCCGACAACATGAGCGCGAACGCGAAATCGTTGGCCGGGCCTGAGGGGAGACGTGAGTTTCAGAGAGATGATTTCCGCCACCCGCGGAGTGTGGCCCAGGTGCTGCGCCACCAACTCCATGGCCCAATCGAATTGCAGTACACCCGGCACTACGGGTTCATTCGGAAAGTGGCCGGGAAAACAGGCCAGGTCCAGCGGCACTCGGCACGAACGCTCGACGAAATCGCTGCCACTGAGTTCACCAAGCACCTCGGGGCGATCGGCCGTGATCTCGTCGGGCGGCGATCCACCAAAGAGCGCCCGAAGCGTGTTGAGTTGCAACTTGCCCTGGGAATCAGCGGGCAGCGCGTTGACGATCCGCCAATAGCGCGGATGTAGGACCGGATCGAACACCACGGCGAGGCTCGCTCTGAGCGCGCGGCTCAAGCTGCCGCGCCCCTCCCGTTGTATGAACTCGCTCCCGCGAATAGACGGTACGATGACGGCTGCTACTCGCAGCTCACCCTCGCGCTCGAGCGTGAGCAGCGCCGCTTCTTCGACGCATTTGTGACCGCGAAGCTCCGAGGCCATCTCCGTGAGATCGAGCCGCTTTTCCCCGACCTTCACCACCTGATCCGAACGCCCCTCCAAAGCGAAGCGACCGTCATTGTTCAGTGAGATGCGATCCCCTGTGGCAAAACCTCCCTCGCATTCATCGTTGACGCTCACGAAGGGCGACTTCACACGCAGCAGCCCGGTCGGCTCGTCGCGCGCGACCCTCACAGTGGGGAATGGCGTCCACAACGAGACACGTTCTTCGGACGCCTGCTGCCGCCAGGCTATTCCGCCGGTCTCGGTCGAGCCGAGCACCTCGATGGGTGGACTCCCGACTTGCGCGGTGATCTCGAAGGCCGTCTCACCAGCCAGCGGGCCGCCGGAGGAGAAAATCGCTCGACAGCGATCACGCAGCAGAGGCGTTCGCGCGTGATGGGCCAGCCGTTTGAGCGTAGTCGGGACACTGACCAGGACGCAGCTTTCCGTCTCCAGCATGCGCGGCACCATCTCTCCGACGTGCAGAAAGTGATGGGCATGGAAGATCCGCCCGGCGCAAAGCGGCCACAATACGCCGAAAAGAAGTCCGTAGAGATGTTGGTGAGAGGCCGTCGAGAACACCGTCGACGATGCAACGAGTGAATTCCAGCTCTCGCTGAGCTGGGCTACCTCGTCGTCGAGATGCCGGATCCGTTTTATCACGGACTTCTCGTCACCAGTGGTGCCCGACGTGTAGAGTTCTACTGCAAGTGCGTCACGCGAAAGCGGAACAAACGCTTCGAGATCACAGCATCCTGAGCCCTGCACTGGATGCAGGGACGAACCGTCCTCGATCCACTCCGCGCGGTCGCTCAGTACCCCGCTCACTCGCGTCTGGAGTACGCCTAGGGTCCGCTTCTGGCGGTTGGGGGGCAGAACCGCGTGGCATCCCGAATACCACAGTCCGAGCAAGCCAACGGCGAAGGCATAGGCGTCCTCGGTGAGAAGTAGCCAGCCGCCTTTCGGCTCATCCAGGAGGCGTGTCTGCAGACGCGCTACGTCCTGCCGAAACTCTTCCCATCTCACCACGGTGCCTGCACGCGCGTCGCCTTCCCGACGCCAAGCGACCTCCAGATCAGCCGCCCTCGGCTGCTGAAGAAGAGTGCAGAGGCAAGTCACCTGACACGATTCTCCGTGACGAACACACCCAGACTCCTCACGGAATCGAATATCTCTCTGTTGGTGTCCGGGTCATCGTCGAGGGTCACGCCATAGCGCTCCTCCAATACCATCGCGATCTCGAGCGAGTCGATGGAATCGAGACCTAATCCCTCGACGAAAAGGGGGGTATCAGTCTCGATTTCGGCAGCAGTGATATCTTCGAGCGCAAGGGTTTCGACGATGAGCTCCTTCAGCTCATTGTGAATCGGTGTGTTGTCCGACAACGTTCAGTCGCCTCTCGAAATGATCTGTCAGTGCTGCGGTCAGCACCCGGGCAGCCCGGGGAAGAGCCATGGGTTGCTGAACAATGTCTTTGACGACCAACGGTTCATCAACCGTCAGCGTCAGCGTAAAGCTATGTTCGGGAACGTCCCACCACGCCTTACCCCGATAAAGCGTAGCTGGCTCGCATTTGATCGTCACCGGAACCAGTTCGCAGTTCGACTTCAATGCGACATGTGCGGCGCCTCGGGCAAAGAGGCCAAGACTATTTGCGCTCGAGCGTGTGCCCTCTGGGAAAATAATCATCGATCGGCCGCGCCCGAGTCGCTCGACACAATCAGCAACCAGTCGCGGGCCGTTAAGGTTGGGAATGTAGCCGGCGCCCCTGGCCGCAGCCGCAAGAAAGGTGTTGTGATAGTGGCTCCCCTTGACCACGATGTCGGCTTGGGGCATCAGCGAAATCAGCGAAAATGCATCGAGCAGGGTCGGATGATTTGCGACGACGAGCACACCGGGCTGATTCAGGCGTTCGACGTTGTGGGCTCGTAGTCGCATGACTCGCATCAGCTCTAGAATGTCGAAGAAATTTCGTACGGAGCGATGCACCCACCACTGAGACCGGATCTCCTTTTCCTCGCGAGTCCCCGGCAGCAACCGGATGATCGGGAAGACGACCAGACCGAGTAGCAAGCAGACAAAGCCGACGTGCGCGAAGCTGAATCCCGTCCAAAAAATCCGCCAAATGCGCGATACAATCCCACCCACGCGACCCATCATGGTCACGAACCGACTCGAAGGCGAAACGGGTCCGACCGGCGAACTCCTTTGCATGACGAAATGATACAACTAAACTGGCGACTCATAGAGCCATGTCGGCCGCGCGCTGAAACTCAATCGCCGAAAACGCCGATCTGCACCCACGCGGTACCGGAGATCTGGGTTCGGCGACCAGCGAGCCCGCTCACCGCGGCGATCAACCGGGATATTGGAGGTCGAGATCGAGCAGCAGCGCGGCCACATTCTCGCAACGTTGATCCCGCGTTTCCGTGTGATCCGGGCGCAGCGACGACACACCCGATCTAGAGCCTGCGTTTTCGCGATACTCGGCCTGGTCATCGCGCTCTTCTGCGTGCTGTCCGGAAGAGGCCAAGCGCAGGAAGCACACTCCAGCCCTGCTCCAAGCGAACTCGTCGCTCTGATGGAATCCTTCGCAGAGAGTGGAACTGTGCGCGCTGATTTCAAGGAGACTCGCCAGCTCTCGTTGCTCACTGATGCGATCGAGACCGAAGGTGTCCTCTACTTTGCGCCACCAGATCGCCTCGCTCGTCATACGACTCGACCCGGCAGCTCGCGCGTCGTTGTTCACGATGGGCGGGTCGCCATTGAAGACGAGACGGGCGCCCGAACGTTCGATCTCGGTTCGAGCGAGATTGCGCGAAGCCTGATCGGCAATCTCATAGTGCTCCTGCGCGGAGATCTTCCAGGGCTGCGCAAGCGCTACGTGATTGAGTTTTCCTCGGATGGAGAACGCTGGCAGCTCGATCTCAAGCCACGCTCCAAAGCCCTACGGGCCATGATCGAGGGGATCCGCTTTGCGGGCGCGGGTAGGACCCTCGAGACGATGGAGACTCGAGAGACGAATGGCGACATCTCGCTCTCGGTCTTCTCAAGTGTCGAAACGCAGCTCGCGCTTACGCATCAGGAGTTCGAGCGCATCTTCTCCCTCGACCTCATCGAAAACAACGACGCTTCCAGGTCGTCTCGATCGAGCCCCTCGCCCAGCTCGCGAGCCCCCGCGAATCCATGAGCGACCGTAACGTTCGCTGGCTCACGGTCGCGTTCCTCGCGCTACTGGGTAGCTACTGCATCGCACGTCTCGAGTTCACCAACTCGATCACCCACTTCATTCCATCCCGAGCGGAGGCGGAGCTCGTCGCACTCTCCCTCGAGCTCGTCGAGTCACCCCTGACCCGACGCATGGTGCTCTCGATCGAAGGAGGTCCCGAGAGCGCGCGGGTCGCCTCCGGGCTGGCCGATGTACTGCGCACACACCCGGAGGTGGCATGGCTGGAAACCGGGGAGCTGGACGAGGCGGCGCTGCGCAGTATCTACGATCTCTACTTCGAGCGACGACTCTATTTGGTCTCGGATCACCCCGAAACTGAGATCCCGGCACTGCTGAGCCCACATGCTCTCGACGCGAGCGCCGTGCAGCTGCGGCGGCGGCTTGCG
This sequence comes from uncultured Myxococcales bacterium, assembly GCA_965603475.1. Classification (GTDB taxonomy): domain Bacteria; phylum Myxococcota_A; class UBA9160; order UBA9160; family UBA4427; genus UBA4427. Next base: position 67,574 of record CBFDDD010000006.1, on the reverse strand, counting down.
CAGCCGGATGCGATGCTCTTCTCCCGAACGGCAGGCGCGGATCCCCTCGGCCTCTTCGAGCGCATTCTGAATCGAATTCAGGCCTTTCAGCCGACCGCCGCCACTTCGCGCAGCGAGCGAACCGAATATGCGGTCCTGCAGCTCGGACTACGCTCGTCGCCCTTCGACTCCCAACGTCAATCACAGTTGCTAGGCGACATCGAAGTCGAGTTCCAGCGACTCGCGGCTGACTACCCGACCGCACTACGACTCGACCAGAACGGCGCCAATCGCTTTGCGGTCGCAACGGAGCGCAGCATTCGCGGAGACGTCAACCTGATCTCGGCGGTCTCGATCAGTGTCATTTGCGGGTTGTTCCTGTTGGTCTTTCGCTCATTGCGTCAGCTGCTCATCGCCACCCTCGTTCCCCTGGGCGGCTTTACATTCGCTATGGCGGTGGCCGCCTCCTTCGGCGAGCCGGTGCATGGCATCACGCTGGGATTCGGCTTCGTGTTGATCGGCGTTGCGATCGACTACCCGATCCACCTGATGAACCACTATGCGCTTTCGGAAACCGACACCACGCCGCGCGAGACCAGGAACCGGATCCGCAATTCCCTGCTCCTGAGCGGGCTGACTACGACGCTCGCATTTTCGTCGTTGGCCATGAGCGACTTCCCAGGACTGTCCGAGATGGGCCGATTCGGGGCGACCGGCGTCCCGCTTGCACTGGGGCTTACGATCCTGTGCTTGCCCGCGTTTCTCTCGAGGCCGAAGCGTGCCACTCCAGTCCAGCGGGCTCTCTCTTCAGGCTCCGCGCGCCTCATCGAGTGGCTCAGCAAACGCCGTAAGGCCGCGATCGCAATCCTCATGGGCTTCGCCGCAATCGCGGCGACCGGCATGCCGCGCCTACATTGGGAGGACGACCCAGCGACCTTGATGGCCGTCGACCCCGCCCTCTTTGCCGAGAGTGAACGGGTCCGACGCCGAGTCACCGACTTCGACGGAGGAAGATTCGTTGTGGGGCTTGCCTCGGATTCCGAGGCAGCGCTCGCCTTGAACGCGCGCATCGATCAGCGCCTCCGAGCTGTCGTCGCGTCCGGTGAACTCGACGGGGTCGGCTCGCTCCACACCTTCATCTGGCCCGAACGTCTCCAGCGCGCAAACCTCGCGGCCTTCCGTTCAGCGCCGAAGCTCGGCGACCAAATCGAACGTGCCTTCTCACGCAGCGGCTTCCGATCCGGGGCCTTCTCCGCCTACGAAGCGGCCATCGTGGAGCCGACTCTGCCCCCCCTACGGATCGAGGACCTCGCCGCGTCGCCACTGGCCCGGGTGCTCGATTCGTTGGTGGAGCTGGAGGGTCGCTGGGCCGTAGTGACGTATTTGCGCGGCGTCCATTCCGGTTCGGCAATCTCGTCCGCACTCTACGGCCTCGAAGGCGTTCACTACGTGGATCAGAAGGAGATCATCTCCAACTTGTACGAGGGCTATCGGCGCTCGACCACACGGATGGTCATCCTCGGCTCGTTCATCGTCCTACTGGTGTTGCTGCTTCGCTACCGAAATATTTATCGCACTTTGCTCGCGTTCCTGCCGGCGGCGCTCGGCGCGGCGGCCACGCTTGGGCTCTTTGGACTCCTGGGCGTCGCGGTGAACGTGGCCTCGGCAGTCAGCCTGCTGGTCGTCCTCGGCATGGGGGTCGACTATGGGATCTTCGCGGTCGACTGCAGAGATCGAGCCGAAAGCCAGGGCGCTACCCTATCGAGCTTGCTCGTCTCGTGCGTCACTTCGGTCTTCGTTTTCGGAATTCTCGCGTTGTCCGAGCAACCGGTGTTGCGCGCGATCGGTCTGACCACAGGAGTTGGCGTTATGCTTGCCCTTACCCTCTCACCGATCGCACTGGCGCTGGCGAGACCGCAGGAGCCGAGATGAAGGCCCTGCTGGCAAGGACGGGTGGCAACGGTTGGAGGTTCGGCTTCAACGCAGCGCTTTGTTTGATGCTGTCTTGTGCAAGCGCACGCCCGTGGACCGGCGGCTCAGATTGTCCGGTCGTACTGATGTCGAGCACGGAACTTCGCGCACCCGCACGGCTGCGCGCGCGGGTGCGCTTCACCATGGGCGATCGTGAGATCGGTCTCGAGGTCATCGCACTCAAGGATCCTGAGGAGCTGGTCGCAGTCGGGATCGCTCCCCAAGGAACCCGGCTCTTTGCCGTCCGGCAACGGGGCCGCGACCTCGATATTGATGCCTCCTCCCGGCAGCTGGAGCACCTGGCCCGCTGGGTAATGGATGCCCTCCATCGGGGTTTATGGATCGAACCCGTAGACAGCACTCGGCGGAACGGCGAAGTGAACTGGATCTGGGAAGGAGAGGAAGTCGTCGAGATCCAGCAAGATGGTCATCGGCTGAGACAGTTTCGACGTGCTGGGGACGTCAGCGATGTCGCTCCAGTCGCGATCGACTATCGTGACCGACCCCATCCTGGGGGCACACCGGGATTCGAAATTCGCAATGCGTGGTGTGGCTACGAAGCGATCTTCGTTCCGCTGGACGAAGTGGACTAACGACGCGATCGACCGGGTGCAGCACGCAAGGCCGGAAACATCGCGGTCTAGCTGGGAGAGATGTTTTGAGCGCGCAGTCGTATCCCGTGACCGCGTGGTCCGCCGTGACCGGCCTCGGTCGCTCTACGGCGGAGGTCATGGCCGAGCTAAGGCTGGGGCGGCCCGCGCTCTCGGAACCACCTCCCGGAACGCCCTTCGCGACACTCTGCGGCAGGGTCGATGCCAGTCTTCCCGCCCTGCCTACGGCACTTGGTGAAATCGATTCGCGCAATAATCGCTTCGTCCAGCACGCCCTCTCCGAGCTCACGGAGCCTCTCGCAGCTGCCCGTGAGCGCTGGGACCCCGCACGAATCGGAATTTGTGTCGGCTCCAGCACCGCCGCGATGGACCAGATCGAACGGGCCTACGCTGCGCATCATGAGACGGGCACGCTCCCCAAAGGATTCGACGTTCTCGAACAGGGCTCCGCGGCGGGGCTCGTTCGAGCGCTACGTGCATTTACCTGCTTCGATGGCCCGGTCGCTGTGCTCTCGAATGCTTGCGCGTCGAGCGCCAAGGCCTTCGCGAGCGCGAAACGCTGGCTCGAAGCGGACATTGTGGACGCGGTGCTCGTCGGTGGTGCGGACAGCCTGTGCCAGATGACCCTTCGCGGCTTCGCCTCGCTAGGCCTTCTCGCCGAGGAGCCAACGCGCCCGTTCAGTCGAGATCGTCGGGGCATCAACATCGGGGAGGGTGCGGCCTTCGCATTGCTCGAGCGGACCGGGGAAGGACCACTCCTGCTAGGCGTCGGTGAGAGTTGCGATGCGCATCACATGACTCGACCCGATCCTGAGGGTCAGGGGGCGTGCGCTGCCATGACGGCGGCACTCGCCGATGCCCGGGTCTCTCCCGATGACGTCGACTACGTGAACGCCCATGGCACAGGCACGCGCTTCAACGACGCAATGGAGGCCCGAGCCATCCGCTCCGCGCTGGGCTCGACCGCAGACCCTCTCGTGGTCTCGACCAAGGGATATACGGGACACACCCTCGGTGCGGCCGGGGCCATCGAGGCTGTTTTCGTCTTGGAGGCCTTGCAGGAGGGGTGGATACCGGCGAGTGCCGGTGCGGATCCACTGGACCCGGAGATCAAGTTGAACATTCCGACCGCATTGTGCGAGACCGATCCGCGCGTCGCGCTCAGCAACTCCTTCGCGTTTGGGGGCAGCAATGCGAGTCTGGTGTTCGGGGCGCCAGAATGAAGCCCGTGTACGTGCGCGGCATCGGCCTATGGACTCCGGGCTACGATCGACCACTGGCCTGGTGCCAGCAGAAGATGGACCCGGCCGTCGAGAAACCCGTGGCGGCACTGCTCGAAGGCCCGCTTCGCCGGCGCGCGACGCCGCTGACACGGATGGCCGTAGAGGTCTTTCAGCAGGCGACCACGCAAGCCGCGTGCGATCCGGCCTCGATTCCGACCATCTGGGCGACGGCTCACGGCGAGCACACTCCGGCGATCAAGCTGCTCGAAATGATGCAGCGCGACCCAGGCAAGCTATCGCCGACACAGTTTCACAACTCGGTCCACAACACGGCCAGTGGCTACGCTTCGATCGCAACGGGAAACGTCGCGCCATCCACCACGCTTACAGGCGGCGGCGAACTCGTCGCCACCGCGCTGCTCGAGGCCTGGTGTCTGCTCGAGTCCGCGGGAGTCGACGTCGCAGTCGTGTTCGCCGATGAGCCGCTGCAGCCGCCCTTCGACCGGGCCGATGCCCACTCGTCGCTGGCAATCGCACTGATTCTCTCGAGAGATTCGACGCGTGCTCTTTGCGAATTGACGAAGCTTCGACGCGCGACGATTGCACGCATTCCGGATTACGAGCACTTCGGGTATTTGCATGTGAGCGCTGCGCTGCCGCTGCTCGAACAAATCTCGAACGGTCAGCCTGGAGAAATCCCCCTCGAACTCGCCTCTGCGGATTCGGGCCCGGCCTGGTGCGTGGATCTCAATCTCGTCACCCCGTGAAGAGATGGGTTCTGCCGAATCCGCATTCAAAGTCGCTGCTTGCCGTTGTCGTCGACCGGACTCAATGCTCTTCGAGCGCGAGTTCGGTTCCTTCGCGAATCGTGTGCATCCGATCGGCGGCCAGACCGGTCAGGACTGTGCGCTCGCCTGACGGCCACTCGATCACGAGTTCGTCGACTCGCTCCAGATCCCCAAGGCCGAAATGCACGCGGCGACTACTTCCGGAAAGATATCCGCTCCCGGTCGTGACGACCCGAGTCTGCCAACGCTCACCGTTTCGCAGCCTCAGCTTTGCGCCCACCGCATCGCGGTTCGAGCGCGTGCCGATGAGTTCGAAGCTCACCGAATGATGCGAGTCGCCGCGGTTTGCGAGCAGAACCGTCTGCATGCGGTAGTTGCGGAGCACCAGATCGAGACTGCCATTATTGTCGTAGTCGAGGACTGCGAGGCCGCGGCCGTCTTCGACCCGATCGGCTGCGTTCACCCAGGCTACGTCCGAGAAGGTCTCGTCACCATTGTTTCGGAAGAGCAGGTTTCGCTCGCGACCGTTCAAGCTGTGTGATCCAATATCGAGGAGAAAGCCGCTCCGACCAGAACCAAGGCGTCGACCGACGCCTTCCATCATTTCCAGTCAGACGTCGTCTTCGATTGGACCCGTGATGAAGCCATTCACTGCGTACAGGTCGAGATATCCGTCATTGTCGTAGTCAAAGAACTCTGCCCCCCAACCCCATTGGCCGTCGCGCACGCCAGCGCTATCGCTGATATCACTAAAGTGGCCGTCGCCATCATTGCGCAGAAGCGTGCTTCCACGAGATAGCTGGTCGGTTATCTCGTCGGCGCGGATCTGCACCGCGTCCGTAAATAGTCCAACGAAGCGGAAGTACCAGGGAATCGGCATCGGGAAATCCGGGTGGAACAGAGTCCAGCCCGAGTTGGCGTGCATACCGGACACGAAGAGATCCAGATCGCCGTCGCCGTCGATGTCTCCCCACGTAACGCCCATCGCCGAGCCGCCGTCCAGCGCACCTGCTTCCGTGGTTCGGTCGCTGAAGGTGCCGTCCTGCTCATTCCTGTAGAGACGGTTGTTGCCGAATTCGTTTGCCACGTAAAGATCCGGCCAGCCGTCTCCCGTGTAATCACCCCAGGCGGCGGCCATGTCCCAACCTGGACTGTCCACACCCGCCTGTTTCGAGACGTCGGCGAAAGTACCGTTGCCCTGATTGCGAAGCAGTGTCCCCCGCACGCCATTACGCGCGTCGTTGGGGGGACGCGGCGAACTCAACTCATGGTCGCCCATGCGCGCGATGTAGAGATCCAGATAGCCGTCCCGATCGTAGTCGGCGACCACCGGCATACTGCCCCAACGCCCGACAGCGATACCGGCTCGCTCGGATACGTCGACAAATTTCCCCTTGCCCTCGTTGTGGTAGAGGCGATCGCCCCCGCTCACGGCGGCCACGAAGAGATCGGCCCAACCGTCATTGTCGTAGTCGAAGAACACGACTCCGCTGGCGGCGGCTGGATACGGATTCGGCAAGCCGGACTCCCGCGTCGCGTCCTCGAAGGTACCGTCGCAACGGCTCCGGTAATACAGGAGGTCAGGACTGCCGGCCAGCACGAGATCCTCGCAACCGTCACCGTCGGCGTCGCCAACCGCCACGCCAGAAGCCTCGCGGACCGGGTTGTCCTCGTGATTGCCGAATAGTCGAAATGGCGGGGAGGCCTTGTTCGCATGAACGCTGTCGATCTGTGCTTTCTCGCTCACCGATTCGAAGCGCGGGGTTCCCTCGGTCACCAGGGTGCGGTCCGTGATCTCTTCCGATGTGATTTCCCAAAAGGGATCGAAGAAGCGTACGCGCAGCGTCGCCCACTGTTCGAGCTGGCGACGCTGACCGTCTGGACTGATTCCCCGGATGATACTATGGACGGTGGCTCGATATCCGAGCGGCCCGGGATTGCGCCAATCGACGCGTTCGATCCGTTGCTCCGCATGTTGTATCTCTGCGAAGAGCTCGAGCAAACGTGTGTAGCGATCGCGAATCGACTCTTCACCTCGGGCATTCATCCAGCGGAGGATCTCCTCGCGGGCGCCGATTGAGACGTGCTGCGGATCTGCCCAGGTCAGGCCTGTCCCGGTCTTCGTATCATATAGCCGAAGCAGGACGTCGAGATTCCGATCCTTGAGTTCGTTAGGCCAATGGCTATGAAGCTTCGAGTTGAGGGGCTCGATGAGACGCTTGCGAGTGGATTCCCAAGACTCCGCCGTCGCTCTCGTCGATCCGAAGATGGCCAACATCACGAGCATCGCGAGCGACGCCAGGAAAATAGGGGCGGGTGAAATCGACGACGAAGGCCCAGATCGCCGGCCGCTCACTTGACGTCGAAGGGCCATCTGATGCAGGATTCCTCACTCGGGAGCCATTCAACCATGCGTACGGGTAGCACGTCGAAATTGGACTCGGAAGTGCTTGAGGCGATTCAGGCGACCGTCGAGCGAGCTCGTCTAAGCCCGCTGTACTCGGAACGACTTCGTGACGTCAAGCTCCGCGAGCTTGCCGATTTCCGCGATGTCCCGCTGACCACGCGGCAGGATTTAGTGGGAGCTGGACTGCATGGCACACGTGCCGTGCCCCTCGATCGAGTCTGCCACTACGGGGAAACCTCGGGAACGACGGGCGAGCCGAACTCCGTCTGGCTCACGTCCGAGGACCTTGCGAGCAATGCCCGCGCCATCGCTCGTCGTCACCCGGACGTCTTCGCGCCCGGCCGTATCCTGATGAACCGCTTCCCGTTCATGGCGGCGCCCGCCCACCTCATGCAGCTGGTTGCACAACAAGGAAACGGAATCGCAATTCCCGCCGGGAACATCAACTGGGACGTTCCCTTTCCGCGTGCGCTCGAGCTAGCACAGCATACCGGTGCCCATGTGCTGGCCGGGCTTCCGATCGAGCCGATCGTGCTCGCCCAGATCGCCCTGGCGCGAGGCCTCGATCCAGCGAAGGACCTCTCGATCGATACCTTCTTTCTTGGCGGCGCTCCACTTCCCCCGGTTCTACAAAAACGCATCGAGCGCGTGTGGGGCGCGCGGGTGATCGAGCTTTATGGTTCGACGGAGACGATGCTGCTCGGCACCAGTTGCCCGGCCCGCTCGCTCCACCTCGAGACGGAGCTCGTGCATTGCGAGGTCTTGCAGATCGACTCGGACGAACCCGCTGACCTCGGTGTGGTCGGGCGCTTGATCGTCACGACTCTCGGCATCGAGGGGAGTCCCCTGGTGCGACTCGACACGGGTGACCGGGTGCGGGTCATGCCACCGTGCGGTTGTGGCGACGAGCGCCCTTCGATCGTCGTGCTGGGTCGCGAGAACGATGTCGTTGAAATTGGGGACCGTCGCTTTCACCCATATGAAATCATCGAAGCCGCTGCCGCTGCGGCAGATGTCCTCGACAGCTCCGTTTTCTTTACTGTCGTCATGCCGGACCGACTGCTCTTCCGGATCGAAACCGAAAACACCGACGGCGATCCGCACGCGGCGATCCGAAAGCACCTGGGTGATATCCCGATCGAAGTAGAACGCACCGCTGAAAATTCGCTGCTGGACGTCGAGCAGCTCAGTCGGAGTCCAAGCGTCTACAAGCCGGTATTGGTGAGCGACTGGCGCCGTCCTGGCCGACACACGATGTCGGTCAGTCAGGGAATGATCGAGTGGCCGAGACCGAGTTTTCCGGAGCTACGCCGGCTGCTGGTTCGCAGTCTGCGCGGTGCCGCTCGCGGCCGACGCCTGCGACGTGAGCTGCGGGTGGCCAAGAAGACCTCAAGTCGGTGATACTAGGAACATGACGAAGATCTTCGCGATCGATCCCGTCGCTGTCGCCGCCCAAAGCGCGCGCGCAACGAAACGCAGCGCCGCTGGAGAAGGGCCCGAGTTCGCCTCCCGGCTTCGCGTCGGCAAGAAGTTGGAGCTCGACGCTCTGGCGGCCCTCTTCCTCTCCAAGGAGGTTTCGACCGACAAGCTCCTGGAGATCGCGCGTCAACGCCGCGAAGTGCGTAACGGCCAGGCTGCCGTCGAAACGTTCTCACCTCTCTATCTCACAAACGAGTGCGACGGGGAATGTCTCATGTGTGGCATGCGCCGCTTCAACGAGGAGCTTCATCGCGAGACATCGGACGAGAGCACGAATCGAAGGCAGCTCGAAATCCTCTACCAGCGCGGCATGCGTGGCGTCGCCCTCCTCACGGGCGAGTATCGCCGCGGGAAGCAACGCGACGAGATGATGGCAAGGACCCGACGTGCCCTTTGCGATGCATTGGAGCAGGGATTCAACCATATACTCATCAATGTGGGTTCCCTTGAGGTCGAGGACTACGACTCGATGTTGGCCGATCTCCCACGTCGAGACGATGGGGCATTGGTTCATCACCTCACGATGTGCACATTTCAGGAAGCCTACGATCCGAAGGTCTATTCGCGCTTCATGGGTTCCTCGGCCGACAACCCCCGCGCCGACTACCAGCGCCGCCTGGAAAACTTCGATCGCGCAGCGAACGCAGGGATGCGCTCGGCAAATCCCGGCATACTGCTCGGACTGAACCCGGACCTTGCTTTCGAAATGATCGCACTCGCCAGCCACGTGCAGCATCTCCTCGATCGCGGAATGACCGTCTACATCAGCCTGCCCCGGCTACGCAAGGCGAGTGGGGCCGAGCACCGCGCCGGCGTGAGCGATGACGATCTTGCTCGGATCGTCTCGTTGCTCTCGGTGCACTTTCCCGAAGCCAAAGTCGTGATTTCGACGCGAGAGGCCCCGGAGATCCAACAGCGGCTTCTCCCCGTGATCGGTGTGCTAACGGCGGGTTCCCCGGGTGTCGCACCTTATGATGAGGCCAACGCGCGCTTCGATATCAAGGCGAGCCAGTTCGAAGTCTCAGACCAGCGTCCCTTTGAGGTGATCCTCGGCGATTGCCTTGCCATGGGAGCCAAGATCGAAGGCTACGAGCCAGTCGCTCAACCTCGCGAACAGGTCGGGTGAAGGCAAGGATCATCTTCTGGGCCAATTTGGTTCTGGGGGCCGCGCTCCTCGCCTTCATACTGCGTACCTACGGCGGGCCAGCCCTCGACGTGCTGCAGTCGACCCCCTCTGTCCCGCTGATGGCGACCTTTCTCGGTGTGGTCGCGACGACCATCACATGTCTGTCTTATCGCTGGAAATTTATTATGCGCGGGCTCTCGGACCCGCCGTCGCTCGCGATCCTCACCCTCCAGCGCAGCGCCGCCCACAGCCTTGCCGTGCTGGTGCCGAGCGGCAAGATTGGTGGGGATCCTCTGCGCACCTGGCTCGCGACCCAGGCCCGTGTGCCCGCCGGCGATGCCATCGCGAGCGTCACAGTTGATCGCACGCTCGAGATTGGATCGTCTGCGCCCTTCAGCGTGATATTCGTCGCGCTGCTGCTTCAACACGGGATTCCTGAGCTCGATAGCGTGCTCGCCACAGTCGTCGTTGGCAGCGTTGGCCTCGCTATTGGGGTCGCGCTGGCCGTGCGACGGCTGCGCGCCGGGACTGGCCTGGTCAGTGCCCTCGTGCACCGATCAAGCGCCGACCGTCTGGGGCTCGTTCGGTCGCAAATGGAGGTCATCGAGTCCGCCGAGAAGGCGACGGTCCGACTCCTCGATCAGCCGCAACGTCTGCTCGCAGCCTTTGCGATGGGTCTGGTCGCCAATCTTCTTGTCATCGTCGAGTTTGCGTGCCTGATGGCCGCATTCGGGCTCCCCTGCGACACGATGGCCGTCGTGGCGGCCGTGTTCGCAACGGGTGCAGCTCACATGCTCCCCATTCCGGCCGGGATTGGCGTACTCGAGGGCGCACAGGTCTGGATATTCGGAATGCTTGGCTATCCGACGGACATCGGACTCGCCGTTGGGCTGGCCGTTCGCTTCCGGGAGCTCATCTGGATGGCCCCAGGCCTGCTCTATCTGTTGCTGCGTTGGCTCGTCGCCGCCCGCGAAAAGCAGCGGGTCGCATAGAATTCCTGCTCTGAATCACGCGACATCGCCTCAACGCTCGGCCGCGTAGAAGGCAAGCAGCCGGCTCATATCGTCGAAAACATTGGGTTCGCAGTAGTTGATATGCCCCCGGCCCTTGATGACCATCAGCCTGCGACCACCGCCATTGAGCACGTAGGAGACATTGCTGACGCCCTGGCAACCACTGCCGCCGCGCCACTTCCCGATCGAAACCGTGAGCGAATAGGCGTCGACTGCCCACTCATCGGAGACTTTGAGGCCTGCATCGACGAGCGACTCCACGATCCGATCACGCTGCGCCCGGGCAACGACAAAGATGTTTGCGCCCTTCTTCATGGGCACTTGAGGGATCGATGTGACCGTCGCGGGAACAATGGAGGCACAACCCGACATGAGCCCGAGCGGTAGAATCAGCAGGAAAAAAAATACGATTGCGGCGCGCATCGCTCCCTCCAGTATGAGTCGTAGAAACCTATCACAGTCAACTTTTCGAGAGCACGAATCGACCACGACGAACGCTATGGGCCCCGTCCCGCCACATTTGGGGCGAGATGCTGACAGCCGCTGCGGCAATCCTATGATCCATCTTTCATTACACTCCGCGCCAATTCGCTGCGGGAGGCGGCCTCTGCAGAGAATACTGGTCGACCGCGTCGGCGGTTGGTCCGCGATGCCGGGAGCAACCGCAGGTGCTGCCAGAGTGGACCGTGGAGGCCGCGCGCACGCAGTAGGGAGAAGAGCGCAGGGTCGTAGTTCACGCCGAGCGACGGAATGCTCCACCATGGGAACGCGCTCTTGTGTTCGTCCAGCAGCGATAGCACCGAATCACGCAGGCGTCGCCGTTCTTTGGCGAGTTCAGAATCCAGCGCCTCATAGTCATCGACCCACGCCATGAGGATGGCGGCATGGGGGTCGAGATCGACGATGAAGTCGAGCGTCCGGAGCACGTCGCCCATGGTCTCCCCCGGCGTCCCCAACAGGAAGGTGTGGCAATCGGGAATCTCTGCCTCCCGTGCGAGACGATTCAAGTCGCGAATCTGCTCCGTCGTGAAGCCCTTGCGAAGTTTCTTCAGGACTCGGTCCGATCCCGAATCGGAACCGACCTCCATGCCTGCACAACCCGCCCGGGCCATCAACTCGGCAAGCTCTGCGTCGAACCCAAGCGGATTCGCATAGCAGGTCCAGGGAATTTCGGGTGCCCGATCGATCATCTCTCGGCACACTGCCTTGGCGTGGCCCCGCGGAAGATTGAACACCGAATCGACTACGAAGACGTGATTGACTTCTGGATGTAGCTCGACGATTGAAATCAGCTCGTCGACCACGGCTACTGGCTCGCGAAGTCGTCCCTTCCGTCCCTCGATGATGGGATAGGTGCAGTACTCGCAGCGCAATGGACAACCGCGCTTGGTCTGGAGCGAATCGATGCCGACCTGCTCGAAGTGACGGGGATCGACGAGCGAACGATCAGCAAGCGACAGCGTGTTCATGTCCAAAAAACCCGGGGCCGGGGGATTCGAAACCAGCGCGTCGCCCTCAAAGCGATGCAAGCTGCCAACCTCTTCGAAACGGCCACCCGTATCGAGTATCTCAAGCAGCCTGGGGAGCGACTCCTCGGCCTCTCCGGCGATCCCGAAGTCGGGCCGCAACCGTTCCATCAACTCCGCGGGCATCACACTGAACCCGCTGCCACCCATCACCACCGGTGCGTCGCAGACCTCTCGGATCGTGGCGAGCAGGCTCGCGTAATAGTCGATCGTATCCGCCGTACCGCTGTAATCCGCGCTCTGGATATTACGCATCCCAAGCGCGACGACGTCTGGCTCGAAGCTGCACAGAGACTCGCGGAGGATCTCGAGGGGCTCGTCCTCAAAACATAGGTCCACGATCGTCTTCGCATATCGCTCGGGGACACTCGCCGCCACACACAGCAATCCGTACGGGATGACTGGATCGGGGAGCTTCTCGCGATTACCCGATACGAACGCCACTCTCATTGATGATGGGTCTCTCGTCGTGTTGACGCGTAGGCCTCACGCCGCCGCGCCGCCTACACCTCCGTGCAGGCCTCCGTCGCATATGTGCGTGACCCCATGGTACACGGACCCGTTGATTTATTAACTGCTCGCCACGCTCCCCGCTCCAGTCTTGTCCATCCGCTCGTCTGACATTCGACGTGCTGGACCTCCCGCGGGCCGGTACTCTCTTGGACGCGCCAAGCAGAGTTCCGTTTCTGGCTCCTTCGGGCGCATCGGACCAGTAGATCTCAGGAGTCGTGACGTGAGTGCAAGGGTGCTGATCACCGGTGCGAGTCGCGGTATCGGGCGTGCCATCGCGGTCAAGCTCGCCGATCAGGGTTTCGTCGTCGCACTCAACTATCGCGAGCGCCGGGAGGACGCCGAGAAGACCGCGTCGATCATCCGGGATGCGGGCGGCGAAGCCAGCCTACTGCCTTTTGACGTATCGAACCGCGAGATGGCAAGAGAGGCCATTACCGGGGACATTGAATCGAACGGCAGCTACTACGGATTGGTATGCAATGCCGGGGTACACGCCGACGGCGCCTTCCCGGGAATGAGTGGCGAGGCATGGGACCAAGTGCTCGACACGAACCTCGGCGGCTTCTACAACGTTGTCCACCCTGCTGTCATGCCGATGGTGCGCACTCACCAGGGCGGGCGCATTGTGACAATCGCTTCGGCGTCGGGCGTCATTGGAAATCGCGGGCAGGTGAACTACAGCGCATCGAAGGCTGGCCTGATCGGCGCCACCCGCGCTCTCTCCCTTGAGCTTGCCAAGCGGAAGATCACCGTGAACAGCGTCGCCCCCGGGTTGATCGAGACCGAAATGATCGAAGATCTGCCAAAGGAAGAGATCTCGCGACTCATTCCGATGCGGCGCCTGGGACGACCGGAGGAGGTGGCCAGCGCCGTAGGTTTCCTCTTCTCGAGCGAAGCCGACTACATCACAGGCCAGGTGATCTCCGTGAACGGAGGCCTGGTATGACACGCTCCCAGAGTTCGTCACAGATCCTATCGTGAAGATCGACTCGAGATACGATGTCGTCATCGCCGGAGGGGGTTTGGCCGGCCTCTGTCTCGCCGTCCAACTCGAGCGAACGCAGCCCCGCCTCCGAATATTAGTCGTCGAAAAAAGTGTGTACCCCCAGCCCGAGGCTGCCCACAAAGTCGGCGAATCCACCGTCGAGGTTGCGAGCCACTATTTCCAGAAGACCCTCGGCCTCGGTGATCTGCTCGCCGAAGAGCTTCCCAAATTCGGCTTGCGATTTTTCATGAGCGATGGCGAGAACCAGGACATCACGACCCGTCTCGAGTGTGGCCCCAGCCACTATCTGCACGTTCCGAGCTTCCAGATCGATCGCGGCCATTTTGAAAACCAGCTTGCCGAGCGCATCCTGAAATCAAATATCGACTTAGCAGATGGCTGCAGAGTAGGCAGCGTCGATATTGCTTCGGGGGACCGTGACCACCGCGTACAGATCGAACGCGACGCAAAGCAGACCCGAGTCGACTGTCGTTGGATCGTCGATGCAAGCGGCCGGGCTGCCCTACTGAAGAAGAAGCTCGAACTCGGTCGCGCCAATCGTCACCAGGTCAATGCCGCCTGGTTCCGCGTCGACGCTCCGATCGACCTGGACGATTGGTCAGAGGATCGCGAGTGGTGTCAACGCCTCCAGGTCTCGCGCCGTTTGAGCACGAACCACCTCATGGGCCCGGGCTACTGGGTCTGGCTGATCCCGCTGGTCGGGAATCGCACCAGCGTGGGCATCGTGGCCGACGACCACCTGCATCCCTTCTCGGAACTCTCGAATTTCACCAATGCACTCGCCTGGCTCGATCGGCACGAGCCTCAGTGCGCGGGCGTTGTACGCGAACACCTCGACCGACGGATGGATTTCCTGGCGCTCAGGAACTACTCGCACGACGTCAAGCAGATGTTCAGCTCGAATCGCTGGGGCATCACGGGCGATGCCGGTATGTTCCCGGACCCCCTCTATTCGCCCGGCAGCGACTTCATCGGCATCGCCAACGGCTTTCTGAGCGACTTGATCGCCCGGGACCTGCGCGGCGAATCGATTGGCGAACTTGCGGAGATATACGATCGAGCCTATCGCTCCCTCGGTCGAACCTTCCTTGTGACCTATCACCGCCAGTATCCGCTGATGGGAAACCCGCGGCTCATGACCCTCAAGGTCGTGTGGGATTTCGTGATGTACTGGGGCGGTGTCGCCCTGATCTTCTGTCGCAACAAGCTCCACGACCGCAACTTCATGGATCGGAGCCGGCCGCTGCTCCAGAGCTTCGCCGTAGCGAACGTGAGAATGCAGGCGTTCTTCCGCGAGTGGGGAGCCGTGTCTACGGAGGATCCTCCAACGCCGCCCCGGATCTTCATCGACTATGCCGAGATCCCATTTCTCGCAGAGATGAATCGCGAGCTGCAGGGGGAGGGAGACGACGAATCGGTCCTCGCGCTCCTCGAGCGTAATCTGCGACTGGCAAGGGAACTCCAACTCGAAATCGTCGCAGAGGCCGCCCGAAACAACGTCAAGCTGCCCAGGGGCATTGCCGCACCCACAACGAACCACCTCTCCGAGGTATTCGCTGGATTGTATTCCGAACGCGACACCACAAGCGAGCACTAGCTACCGAGCCTGCACCTTGCCAATTCCGAGCGGATGATTGCGCTAGAACCAAGACACGCCGGTGA
This sequence comes from uncultured Myxococcales bacterium, assembly GCA_965603475.1. Taxonomy (GTDB): domain Bacteria; phylum Myxococcota_A; class UBA9160; order UBA9160; family UBA4427; genus UBA4427. The sequence goes on along the minus strand of CBFDDD010000006.1, from coordinate 52,270 downwards.
GCACCAAGGTGATACCCGCTGCGACGAGCAGCGCCGCAGCGGCAGCGCGAGGCGCCGCCAGCTGAAGCCGGCTCGCCCAGGCGACGAGCCCGCCACCGAACAAGCCACCAAGGAAGACGAGCAGCGTATATCCGAACGAGAAGGAAATCATTGTCGCCACGCCGAGACCCGGCACCGAACGAGCTGCCGCAGCGGCGAGTACAGCGCCGAGGATCGGACTCGAACACGGCGTAGTGACCATCGAGAAGGTGGCCCCCGCACCGAAGGGCCCAAGCCGTCGGCGGAAATTCAAGCCGCGCCCCGCGAAGAGGTCCGGTACGGCCTCGACGACGATCAGGCCGAAGTAGATCAACGCAAGACCAACAACGAGCAGCATAATCCCACGATGCTCCACGAGCAGCAGCCCTGCCACGTCCCCAAAAATCCCCAATAGCGAGAGGACTACTGTGGCGCCTGCAACGAAGCGCAGGGACAGGCTAAGGGAGCGCCAGCCTGTCGCCTCATGGGCTCCGACATAGGCGATGTTGAGTGGTACCAAGGGCAGGATACAGGGCGAGAAACTGGCCAGCACGCCCCCTGCAAAACCAACCAGCGGAAGCAACACGAAGCTGATGCCACCGATGGGAACCGTATCGAACGCTCTCGCTGCCAGGAACTCAGCGTCGTGGAGAACGATCTCGAGGGAACTCCACCAGAACGTTGCACCCAACCCGACGACGGCGAAAACCGTCAGCACCCATCGAAATAGTGGATGTCGCCAAAGCGGCTCTATGATCGGGCCGAGTCTATCCGGATGCGCATGCTCCTGCGTCACCTGATTTCCGAGTTCACGAAGGGCTGCCAGCCCGAGCAACGGCTTTGCGATACTTCTCGAAGTCGCGCTCGGCACTCATAATGACAACGGGCTCGTGCGTGTTGCAGTCAAGTACCGCAATGGTTCCGGTGCGGCTGCGGTATTCCTGAAAGAACTCTTGGATACCGAGGTTCTCGGCCGTGGCCTGGGACTCCACATAGGCGACGCGATCCGAGACATCCAGCGTGACGATGGTGGCCTGATCTCCGAGATCTGTTTCAATCCGCTGCCAAACGGACTTGAGCGCCTTGCAGCTACCGCACCAGTCGGCGTGAATCTTCACCACATAGGGCTTCTCGCTGCACACTCGGGGTGCGTCCTCCGCCGTCGCCGCGGAGCCGACCAGGAATAAGAGCGCCAATCCCATGAGGGTCGTCCTGCTTGAAATACCGATCGCGTTCGTCACCATGAGAAACCCCGTCTCTTTTGATCCAGCAGTCTTTTCTTTGCGATACGCTACCCCGAAGGGGAAAATACTGTGTCCATCATGGCATTCCCAGATACCACTTTACATAGCGTTGAGAGACGTAGCCCACGAGGCCGGTCCAGATCGACGATGTCTCGCGTATCATCATGGCGCAACCCGGCGCGCTCCACTTTCGTTTCGACCGGCATTGCTTTTGAGCTGACAGGCGGGACCTCGAGAAGCTTCTCAGATTCACACCACCGAACCCCCCGATATTGATGTCATCCATCCACAACCTCGTCGATCTCGTTGATGCTGCACACATCAACTCTCCGCGACGGAAGCCCCACGACGCATGACCGAAGCGCCACACCTTCACGAGACGCGGGTCGAACTCGAAGTCCCCTTCCACGATGTCGATTCACTACGCGTCGTTTGGCATGGTCACTACTACAAGTACTTCGAGGTTGCCAGAACGAAGCTACTCCGCTCGCTCGATCTGGATACCGGCGAGATCATAGGTCAGCGCTACCTGTTGATGGTGAGCGAGAGCAGCTGCCGCCACATTCATCCCCTGCGTTACGGGGATCACATCGAGGTCGCAGCATGGCTCCACGATGTCGAGAATCGCCTATGCATCGATTTCGAAATTCAGAATCTGTCCTCGGGGCAACGCTGCGCTCGTGGACGAACCATACTCGTCTCGCTGGACATTGAGGGGCGATTGCTAATCAAGACGCCTCGTGCCATTCGGGATCGAATCTGCGCGTAGGGTGCTTCGCCAGTGCTAGTTGGGAAGTGTGTGGCGGGTCAGCACGCTCCCTACTAAGACGAATAAGCGCGTTGGTATTCTCAACAGGAGGGCCATGATGTTTTCCAGAACGCATAGATACGTGGGGGCATTGGTTCTATTGCTGATGCTTTCATGGGTCAGTCCGCAATTCTCCGCTGCCAGTGTGACGATTCGAAATATCCCTCCCACTCCCCACTTTGCTCCGGCTGGGACAGATCTCGCCGAAATTGCCGCTGCCATCACGTTGGCGGCGAACGAACAAGGCTGGCGGGTCATCGCAGAAGCCCCCGGTGTAATACAAGCTTCCGTTCACATACGGTCACACACAGCAACAGTCTTCATTGGCTTCGACGAGTCGAATTTCTGGATCGAATACCAAGATAGTATCAATCTGGACTACAGCCCTCATGGCCGAAGAAAGACTAAGACCATGAGCCAAGTCAAGGGGCCAAGAATACATCGCAACTACCACGTATGGGTTGATCAGCTCGCCAGGAAGATCGTGATCCACGCAAAGGTTCCTCCAAAAGCGAATGTGACCGACACCGCCCCGCCGAGAAGCCTCACTCTGATCGCGGATGAACTTGGAAAACTCGACGCCCTACGCGAGCGCGGGGTATTGAGCCAGGAAGAATTCGACCAACAGAAGGCAAAACTCCTGGCCCAATAGAATCCGGAGCGACGGCACTTATGGGAAGCGAGCGGGCTTTATGCGAATGACATCTTCGGATCGCACGCGTTGCAACCCGAGCCGGAATACCCGTACCACGATAAATCCGTTCGCGTGACCCATTGCGGCCGGATCTGCATGGGCCGAAGAAAAATCAACCTCAGCAGGGTCTTCGCAGGCCAACTCGTGGGAATCCGTGAAGTCGATGACCAAATCTGGCTGGTCAGCTTCCTTGACTTTGACCTTGGATTCTTTGATAAAGACGAGGGACGGGTCGAACCTGGTCCAAATCCATTCGTGCCGGAGAAAGTGTTAACGATGTCTCCGGAATAATCTGTAAACCATGTGCCCGGTATGGACCGAAGAAATCTGGCGCGCCCGGCACGACTCGAACGTGCGACCCTCGGCTCCGCAAGCCGATGCTCTATCCAACTGAGCTACGGGCGCGCAGGATTCCTGCGCGTCGGATCCGAATCGCGATTCGAACCCTGTACGTCTGTGCGGCTCTGTTTAGACCACTTACGTGTGCTGTGCACGTGGTCTGGGTAGTCACCGACTGACGCTCTGACCTGGCGGGGCGGGAAGTCCACTGCGAACTCGTCTCTCCTGCCCGTTCCCTGATATGGCGGGAAACTATAGGGAATTTCGACTCCACGAACCGTCCCTCGCGCTGTCCCACGATGATTTTCTCAGTGAATCCAGATCTTTTCGCGTCAATTCCCTGCCAGATCGAACAGGGAATCAGTCCGGGAGACAGGGAATTCGTCGGCGGCCGCCGAAATGCTCGATGTGAGTCAGCTCGTACCCTCACCCGCCGAGCGCCAGATGGCGGCGAAAACGAGCTAGCAACCGAGGGCGCCAAGAGATTCGATCGAACTCTCGGCGGTACGGCGCCGTCGTGACCATCCAAAAGCTGCATGAAGCATGAAGAGAGTCAGAAGTGCATGGAGATCTGTGTATACACGTAGTCCGAATCACCCTGATCGTTCGAGTTGGGCGCGTCGTCGATGAACTCGCCCGCAAAGAGGTGGGCGTAGCCCGCCTCGAGTCGCACGTTCTCGGGGATCACGTCGAATCTCAGGCGAATCTCGACTTGCGAGCCAACATAGCTTCCCGAATTTCCGTTGGGGTCGACAACGCCGGCAGGCACCCAGAAGTCTTCGTCGGCCGCCAACCAGAAAGCCCGCACGGCGACGAAGGAACTCATACGGGCGTGCGGCTTGACCTGCACACGAAGGCCCGGCGTATGGACATTCGAGCGGGCAAAGGGACCGTAGATGCCGGTGGGGCCGAAGTCGAATCGTCGCGCGCCGTAGAGGGTGTCGAAACGCCCGTTACTGCCGTCGTTCAGCTTCGTGTCTCCACTCGCAAAGTCGTACTGGATCGCGACGCGGGGCGACCAGGTCACATCGAAGGTGTACGCCAACGTCAGGTGATGGAAATGGGCGAAGTGATCGAGTTCCTTCAAGCCCGCCGGTGAAGTATTCGACGGCGACAGTCTCGACGTACCGAACTGAATCGCATTCTCGGTCACGTAGTCGAAGCGTCCCTTGGCCGGTTTGCGATAGAGACGAAAGCCTGGCGTCGCGAGCTGTCTATTTCGGGTCGGTCGATCATTCGAATCCGATTCGTGAATCCCGAAGAGAAACATCTCGCCGCGACCGAGTTTCTCGAAATCGCGCGCCGCATAGAGCCCCCAGAAATTCACGTGGCTCGTCTCTGAATCGAAGACGATGTCGTTGTCCAGGAGCCGATCTCGGCGCAGAGCCGTAGGCTCGCGAAGTACGGGCAAAGCCCAGAAACCTCGCAGTACGAGATTGTTCCAATCTCCGTCGCCCTTCCACTCGACATCGATGCCCGTAAAATTGTTGATGGTGTTTCGAAAACGGTTACGTGCAACGAAGCGCCGACTCCCGACATCCATCGTAATCCGACCGCCTCGGCCCCTGAGCGTCCCTCCGAAGATGTCGGGCCGCTGATACTCGAGATATGCCTGCAACAGCTCCGCCGCGTTGACGATCGTCGTATTGAGGAACGTGTCGCTGTTCTGTTCGGCACGCGAATCCTGAAGCTCGGCGCCCGCGGTCAGGCCGTAGGGCAGCTCCACTCGACCGTGTACCAGTGTTCGAAAGGCGACAACGTCGGTATCGCCATTGCGGCCCGTCCGGAATTCATCATTCAGGAACTCATAACGGCTGCGATGCTTCACCTTGAGGCTGATGCCGTCCGGCATGATGGCATCATTCAGCGTCCATTCGGCCGAAGCGGCGACAGGCGCTGCGACGAGAAGAACGACTACGAGCGCTGTGAAAAGATGAATTTGTCTCGAGGATCTGATCATTCGGCCTGACCGCATGCCCGATCGGCCTCTATCCGACCGGGGCGAAGCTCAACGAGGTGTCATTTCTTTGGGGGGCGAAGAGCGTATACAGACGCTCTAGCGGATGCAATCGTCGGCTAAGCATCCGAGATCAAATGGATTTCGTCTCGATCGGCGCTTGACTCCAAACGGCTCCACTATCCAGGCCGTTCTGGCAGGGTCACTCCAGCGTGACGCTTGGGCCCCCGACCCGGGTAGGGACGAGATGGGGCGATGCATCGCAGCGAACCCATCGGCTCGACACCGCGGCGGCAGTTCGCTTTCACAGCTTCACGCCTTCGTCTCAGAAATGACACATTCGGTTGGCATAGTGCGCCCGCGTGCACGGCTCGAGGCCTAGACTCGAGCATCTGTCGAATGTTCTGACGGCAATCGGAGGTCTTTCGGTGTTTTCTTTATCTCTTCTAAGAATTGGTTCTCTGGTTTCGTGCTTCCTGCTCTGCGTCGCCACGGCGCATGCAGCCGAGAGTGAGGCCGCGTTGCTCGATGTCCTGCTCGAGAACGGGTCGATCACACGGGAACAGTACGATTCCCTCGCGGAGAAGGGCGCCCCCGGCGCGGAGGACGCTGGCGAAGCTGACACACTCCCGCCCGTTGCTGCGGCGGCCGCGGGCGCTTCCAGCGACGACGATGCGGAAAATGCGGAAGACGAGCAGCTCAACGAGAGAATCGCGAACGCCGTGGCGAAAAGGATCGAAAAAGACTTCCCGGTCGTCGCTAGCTACGGGAAGAAGGGCTTTCGTCTAGAGACACGCGATGGGAACTGGCAGACGAACCTACAGTGGCGCTTCCAGTTCCGCCTCACATGGCCGACGAGTGGTGACCCCCGACAGGTCGATGACTTCGCTTCGAATGAAGAAGTCACCTTCGAGAACCGTCGGCTGCGGATGAAGATTGGCGGCCACGGCTACCGGCCCTGGCTCAAGTACTACTTCGAGGTCGATCTCCAACCGACCCGTGACGCTGACGACTCGAGCACGTCCGCGAGTGCACGCGTCATCGACTGGCGGGTCGATATCGCGAAATGGAAGCAACTTGGAGTCCGCGTCGGCCAGTGGAAGGTCGAATACAACCGCGAGCGAGTCGACTCATCCGGGCGGCAAGAGTTCGTCGAACGTTCGATCGTCAATCGAATCTTCACGATCGATCGCCAGGTCGGAGCGAGCCTGCGTGGACGACTTTTCGAAGGGACGCATGCAGACATGCGCTACTACGCGGGTGTCTACACCGGCGAAGGGCGCGGCGTCCGGAACGACGACGACAACATGATGTACGTGGGCCGACTCCAGTGGAACTTTCTCGGCCGTGATCTGGGCTATCGCCAGACGGATGTCGAGCGCACGGAACGCCCCACTGGCAGCCTCGCGATCGCGGCTTCGACGACCACGGGCAAGTGCACCCGATGGTCATCCGGTGGCTGCGGCAACCTCGATGGCTTCGAGGCTCCGGCCCTCCCCACCACTCGGCAGAGCCAATACAGGGTCCATCAGGCAGTCGGGGAGTTCGCGTTCAAATGGCAGGGCTTCTCGACGCAGCAGGAGTTCCATTGGAAGCGTGTCGTGGATCGCAGCGTGACGACGAGCAGCGCACTTCACGACACCGACTTCTACGGCCTCTATGCCCAGACAGGCTACTTCTTCAACGAAATCGTCGACTGGGTTCCCGAAGAACTCGAACTCGCCTTCCGCTACGGATTCGTGCGCGAGGCGAACGAGACGGACCGGTTGAAGACGAATTCCCGCAGCGAATACACGGTCGCCGCGAATTGGTTCTTCTGGGGTCACAACAACAAGATCACCGTCGACTATTCCTATCTGACCCTCGACGACGATGTCCTCTCGCGGAACGTCTCCGACCATCGATCGCGGGTGCAGTGGGACATTTCCTTCTGAGGGCTGAGGGCCGCGTGCCTTCACCCGACCTCGACGGTGCCGTCTTCGTGCACTGAGATCGTCTCGCCCTTGGACCGGGAAGTCTCGACTCGGTGAGGGTCAATGGCGGAGAGAGTGGGATTCGAACCCACGGTAGGTTTCCCTACACACGCTTTCCAAGCGTGCGCCTTCGACCGCTCGGCCATCTCTCCGGAAAATTTCGAAATCTGGACGGCCCTCCTGCCCTGCCTCGAGGACCAGAAGGGGCCTTGCCGCCGGTAGGCTACCGCGAGTTCAGGCTGGGGGCGATACCCGAGGTCGTCAGATCCGACCAATCGCCCGCCGCCGAAGCTCTGTGTGTTCCCTCTCCTTCTCCCAGGGCCTTGTCACGGTTTTCTGATGAAATGGGCCCTCTCGCCCCAGAATCCTAGCTCGTCAGCATGCTCGCATCCGAGAAGACCTCCCATCGCTAGTCCAGGCCGGCCGTGCGCAGCGCAGCATTTCGGCGCGCGTCGATCGTTGGGCGCGAGACGCCGAAATAGTTCTGCACGAGGTCGAGAGACAGATCGGGATGAACTCGGCGACCTTCGATGATCGCCGTTCGCGCTTCATCGAGACGCCCCAGCGCCACCTCGCTCATGGCAATGTAGGCGTAGCCTGTCAGGTACGTCGGTTGCGTGGCAACCAGCCGCTGGGCAGCCTCGAGTGCTTCGTCATAGCGGCCGAGTTCCCAGTAGGCCGCGGCGAGGCTGTCGTGGACCCAGACCATCGCGCCCTGCGGATTCAACGTTCTCGCGCGCTCGGTCGCTGTAATCGTAGTGCCCGGGTCCCCGGCGAGAAGCGATGACCAGCCCAGCCAGATCCAGGCCATCGGCATGCTCGGGTTGAGATCCACAGCCTTCTGGCTCGATGCGAGTCCGTTCCTGATATCGCCCGCGGCGATGTAGGCCCCCCCAAGACCCAGGTGCGCCACAGGATCACGCGGGTCGAGTTCGACGGCGCGCCGGGCGCTCGACATCAGGGTCGCTACGAATTCTTCGCTCAGGACGCGACCGAGCATCAGCTCGGACAGGCCCGCAATCGCAAGCTGCCCCTGCGGAGTCGCGAAGCGTGGATCGATCTCGGCTGCGCGCCGGAACATCTCCCGCGCCTCGGCGAATCCCTCCAGCGTATATCGATCGAAGTGCTGAATGCCCAATTGGTAGAGGCTCCAGGCCTCGATGTTATTCGTGCCTCGCTGATGCGCGCGCTCGCCCTCGGCACGCGTGAGATCGCCGACGAGAGAGGCCGCGATGAGTGCGCTGATCTCGTCCTGGAGCGAAAACACGTCGACAATCTTGCGATCATAGGTCTCGGCCCACACGTGCTTGCCAGAAGTCGCGTCGATCAGCTGCGCATTCACGCGGATGCGCTCTCCCGCCCGGCGCACGCTGCCCTCGACCACGTAGCGCACGCCGAGTTCCCGGCTCACACGCTTGAGGTCGACCTCGCCCCCGCGATACTGGAAGCTCGAGTTGCGCGCGATCACGGGGAAGGCCCGCCAGCTCGACAGGCGCGTAATCAAGTCTTCGGCGAGTCCATCTGCGAAGAAGGCGTGGTCGGGATCGGGCGAAAGATTGTTGAAGGGAAGAACCGCGATGGCGGGACGATCGTCGGGCAGCACCGCGAGGACCTGATCGGACTCACGGGCCTGTGGAGACGCAGGTGAAGCCGCGTCTCGCGCCGATTCTTCAGAAGTGAAGTATTGGTAGGCTACGAAGGAGATCAGCGAAGCCAGCGCGATGGTGGCGATGGATACGAGAGACTTCGAAGTACGACTCTGTTGAGTACGATCAACCAGCCAAAGGCCCGTGAGCGTGGCAGGAAAACCCGCCAACACGAGGATCAGGAAACCCTGCATGATCCAGACGGGCGATTCGAATGCTTCGAGGATGATGTCGGCGACCTGGATCGCAATCCAACCCGCGAGTGCGTAGACGGTCGCGATTCGGAAGAGGCGGTGTTGCCTTAGAGCCCCCGCTATTCCATCGGATTCTTCGCTCATACGAAGTCGGACTCTATCACCGACCGACCGGGGCCCCCAGAGCCCGACCCTACTCCTGAACCGGAACTACGCTGGTGGTCCAGATGTCGCGATGGAGTTTCCAGGACGTCCCTTCCTTCTTCCAGATCACGACGTACTTCGCGTGGTCCAACACCGTTCCATCCGCGCCCCGAATATCCAACTCTCCGACCTCGTACACCGTGTCACCATGCTTCTCGACCTCCATGGTGACAAGCGATACGCCTTTCATTCCGGAGTCGAACGCCGCCTGCCAGAACTGGCCGATCGCCTCTGTTCCGGTCACGAAGTCGCTTTGGGCGGGCAGCAGTTGCGCGTTGTCAGTGTAAAGGGCTGCTACGCCTGACCCGTCACTTCGGCTGACGGCGGCTTCGAAAACCTTGTTGGCTGCCTCGATTTCGGAGCGAACACTGTCTGCAGCCAACACCGGTGATGCGCTCAGCATCGCGATGGATATGAAGCCGATTGCCAGTCGCCGTCGAAGTCCTCTGTCAGACATCGTGTCACTCCTTGTCTTGTTGGTATCTTGTTGGCCGCATAACGGATGCGAGATTTCTCGCATCGACCAGTCGGGGCTCGTAGCTCACCGCACCCGTCTGACGAATCAGGGATTCGGCCTTGTCCAGCGCGCGCTGAACGAGCTGCGGTTCTGCGCCTGACGCGCGAAGGCTCTCCGCGAGAGTCAGAGCGGCCCGAAGCGCGAACAGCGACGCGCCCATCTCGGTTGCCTCGTGCAATGCCTCCTCCGCCAACGCGACGGCCCTCCCCGTTTCGCCTAACGCCAGGGAACACTGTGCGAGTCCGGTGACTGCGTCGCTTCGGTCCGATTGATAATAATTCGAGCACATTTCTTCGGCGATCATCAGGCTCTTGCGTGCGTCATCGGGTCGGCCCTCGTGGAGCAGAAGACGCCCGTGGTTGATGTGAATCCAGCTTCGCGTCGTGAGCGAACCGATGCGTTCGTCGATCTCTATGAGCCGAGGCACGAGACGGCGAGCGTGCTCGACGTCGTCCATCATCAGGTCGATTTCCATGCGCCGGAGCAGACCCCAAGACTCTCCCTCGAGCTCGGGCACCGAGCGGGCTGCATCGATGGCTTGCTGAGCAAGATCGGCGCCCTGCTGCGGATGTCCCTGTAGTGCTTCGACGAGTCCCAGTGTCGCAACTGCATCGGCGAATGCGCTGACGTGCCAGTCGCGCATGCCCCACTCGGGATTCTCACGGGTCTCTTGGACCTGCCACTCGCACAGAAGTCGCAGCTCGTCGAGGCGTCCCTGGCGATACAGCGGATTGATCAGGGGCCAGTTCTTCGCCGTGCGGCGATCATCCTGGGGAAGCGTTGCTGCGATCCGCTGCCAGTTCTTGCCGTGAGCGATCGCCGCGTCGAGGCTACCGCGATTGGCGACCGCAACCGCCATGGCCTGGTACATGCGCGCCTCATAGAAAGGCTCCCCGGTCTGCTTGGCCCAGGTGAGGCCTTCTTCGAAGGCGGCATCGCGTTCCTCGTCATCGACACCGACGCGGAACGACAGAGCCAGGATCGAGCGGCAGGCATCGGCGCCGAGGGCGGGGGCTTCGTCGCTCTCGGGCACCAGGCGCGCAAGCTCACGGACCCGACGATGGTGTCGCTGTTCTTCGGCGAAATCGCTCTTACCGATGAAATCGGCCGCTCGAGCGTGCCAGCGCGCAGCCTCGAGGGACCGACCCGCCCCTTCCCAATGGTGCGCGATCAGGGCTGCCGCCTCGTCGAGCCGCTCATGCCGGTCTTCCTCGATCGCCGCGGCCGCACGCTCGTGTACGGCGCGCCGGTTCTCGCGCAGCTGCCCCTCGAGCGCCACCGCCTGAGTGAGCGGATGCTTGAACGTGTATTCGACGACGGGGTAGAGCGTCTCTTCGTAGATGAAATCCGCTGCCTTCAAGCGCTGTAGAATCGGCGCGAGTTCGTCTCGGCTCTGCTTCGTCACGCTTGCAAGGACCGGTTCGGAGAACTCCTTGCCGAGCACCGCTGCGGTCTGGAGCAGCCTCTTGTCGTCCTCGGCAAGGTTGTCGATGCGCGCGGCGAGTAGAGCCTGGACGTTCGAAGGCACCTCGATTCGCTCGACCGGCACGACGAGTCGGTAGCTGCCCCTGTCTCCCTCTAGATTGCCCGACTCGATGAGGGTGCGAACCACTTCCTCGGCAAAGAAGGGGTTGCCCGCCGTTCGTTCGAAGATGCGCGAGGCCAGAGCCTCGACGGTCTGCTTGTCGCCCAACAGGTCGTCTAGCATTTCGGCGATCGCCTCGGGGCCGAGCGGCCGCAACGGAATCTGGCGATACCACGGCTTCTGCATCCACGCGGCGCGATACTCGGGCCGAGTGTTCACGATCAGCAGATTATGGCTCCCCGCATGCGCATCGACCCATTGTTCGAGCCATGCCTCACTCGCTGCGTCGAGCCAGTGCAGGTCCTCGATCAGCGTAACGGTTGTTCCTTGGCTGCTGTCGCGCTGCACCGAGAGCCGCAATACGTTGAAGAGCCGGAGCTGCCGCGTCTCGGGACCCATCGGCGGAACCGGATGTTCTGGATCGGGCACACCGAAGAAATCGAAGAGGATGGGAAGATCGTCGCGATGCGATTCGTCGAAGAGCATCATGCGGCCCACGATCTTCTCACGTACCTGGCGATCATCGTCGCCCTCATCGATGTCGAAGTAGTCGCGGAAGGCTTGCAGGATCGGAAGCAGAGGAATCGTCTTTCCGTGCGAAACCGCCCGACCTTCGAGAGTCCGAAGGCCCTTGGCGCGACAGGCTTCCAGGAACTCGAAGGACAGTCGGCTCTTGCCGACGCCGGCTTCCGCGACGATGCCCACCACTTGCCCGTCGCCAGCCTGCGCCTGCGCCAGCGCCGTTTCCAGGGTGTTGAAGTCGTCCGCTCGTCCGACGAAGCGGGACAGGCCACGCGCCTTCGAGACATCGAACCGCGTGCGCACGGCACCCATTCCCCGAAGCTCGAACACGCTCACCGGATCGCTCACGCCCTTGACCTTGAACTCGCCCAGATCGTCCAGATCGAAGTAGCCCTGCACGAGGTCTGCGACGTCCGAGCTCAGGTAACAGGTATCGGGCGAGGCCAGGCTCTGCAGGCGCGCCGCCAGCCCCACGCTGTGGCCCTGGGCGGTGTAGTCCATTCGGAGATCGTCTCCGATCTTGCCCACGACAACTTCGCCGGAGTGCAGTCCCATACGGACCGAAAAGCCGAGCCCCTGTTCGCGCTTCAGCTCACGCGAATAGGTCCCGAGCTCGTCGCGCAGCCAGAGCGCGGCATAGCAAGCACGCTGGGCGTGGTCTTCGTGCGCGAGGGGTGCCCCGAAGAGGGCCATGATTCCGTCGCCGAGGTACTGATTGACGGTGCCTTCGAAGCGGTTGACTCCCTCGGACAGGATCTCGAAGAAGCGATCGAGAATCTGGTGCCATTCTTCAGGGTCGAGTTGTTCGGCGAGCTCCATCGACCGCGTGACATCCGCGAAGAGCACGCTGACCTGCTTGCGCTCGCCTTCGAGCGCCGAGCGCGACCGCAGGATCTTGTCCGCAAGGTGCTGAGGCGTGTAATTGCGAGCCACGCGTTCCGGCGTGGCCTCCGGGGTCGGTGCCGATGCCTCCCCATCGAGTGGGCTGCCACACTCGCGGCAGAATTTCGCCGCTGGGTTGCAGCCGGCGCCACAGGAAGCGCACGCGCGCTCCAGGGCCGCCCCGCATTGTTCACAGAAACGAGAGCCGGGGGTGTTCGTGTGCTCGCAGCGACCGCAGTTCATGTGCATCATGCTACCGAACTTGTGGTTCCGAGGGCGCCTCCTCCGAATCCCGGGGCCAAATGGAAAAGGTCAAAGATTCCGGGGCCGACCAGCGGCGTCCAATCAGTAGCCTCATCTTGTTGCGCGTGATGAATAGCAACAGGCTGCCGCCCGAACAGAGCCTTTGACGCAGCACTCCGAGCGCGATCGAGAAGTCCGGTCGCGAGACGTACTCCAGCATCGAAGCAGTGACGACGAGATCGTAGTCGTTCCAAGTCTCTGGCAGCGTGTCGAGCTGCAGCATGTCGGCCTACGCAAACCGGGCGCCTTCGATCCCGGAGTTGGCGAGCGTCGCTCGAAAACGCTCGAGCATGGCCGGTGTGAGATCGAAGGCGTCGATCGCGCCGGCCGGGACTCCGCGGGATTCGAGAGCGGATAGAAGGGCGAGGGTCGTGATCCCGGTTCCGCATCCGGCGTCGAGGATGCGCATTCCGGGGGTGAGCGCGGGCGACTTCAGGAAGGCGGCTCTCAGACCTTGCGGGTAGCCGAACGGGGGCCTAGGGACGCTCGAGTCGGATCGGCACAGAATCCCCCGGCAGCAAGCCCCGAATCTGATCCGCGTGCCCGTACTTCTCCCGGAAGAGCGCGTCGACGTAGACTCGGGTCTCCGGGTCGTCGCTCACGCGTGCGCGGTAGGAATTCGTCCGTCCGTCGTGCGCCAATTCGACCTGCGGCTCGTCCTGCAGCAGGACGAGCCAGAGTCGTCGTCGATTCTCCGCGCGGAGCCAGCGACCCTGCGCGTCCTCCACGACCCAGAGCGTCACGAACGTGTCCTGGCTGCGTCCCGTCGGAGGGATGTGCAGAACGGCGGCCTCTCGCCCCAAGACGCTCAGGTTCTGCCATCCGACAACGGCCGCGACCAAGACGAGAGCGAAGATGATCTTGCCTCGGGTCATGGGTGTCGAGCCTCGTTGGTGGCGTTCGAGCGGTTCTCGCGGGCCATGCTGTCTTTTCGCCGTGGCGGAACGTAAGGTTGAGCGCTTAGGGTGCGAAAACTCGGCCGACCGTCTAAGCGGCCTTACGTAGTCATTGAAGACGCCACCCAGCCAGCGAAGACGAACATCAGAAATTGCATCGGAAGAGCGTTCATCGATCCGAGTCTAGGCCAGCGTGGTCCAAAGAATCGGATCGAGAACGGCCATCGAACGATCGCCTAAGACTCCGATTCTCTGAATTTTTTGGTTTGGCTGACGTTTGGCACACTACGACATCTCGAGTTTCGCGAGTATCTTGAATGAACAGGGCTTGGCTCCTCCGCCCTGCGGGAGACCTCATGCACGGCCGCTGCCTCCTCAGTCTGTTCCTGAGTTGTTCACTGTTGGCCGCCTGCAGCCCCTCGACCACACGTGATCGTGTAATCGTGCTGGGTCTCGATGGGGTGGATCCCGACATCGTCGATTCTCTCGTGGAGGAGGGAGCACTGCCTAACTTCCGCAGACTCCGAGAGGAGGGGGCCGCCGGCCGTCTCCGCAGCAGCAAGCCGCTGCTGAGCCCCATCCTCTGGACGACAATCGCCACGGGCAAGCCGCCGCTCGAGCACGGCATCCCCCATTTCGTGGCCATCAACGAGCAGACTGGTGAGCGAATTCCCGTCACCAGTCAGATGCGACGCGTGAAGGCGTTGTGGAACATCCTCTCCGAGGCCGAGCGCAGGGTCGGTGTGGTCGGATGGTGGGCCACCTGGCCGGCGGAGAGCGTGCGCGGCGCAGTGGTGAGCGATCACACCTGTTACCACTTCCTCTTTCCTGAAGGGGCTGGCGGCGGGTCGGACCCGGCGGGGCTCACCCATCCTCCCGAGCTCTTCGACCAGGTCGCTCCCATGATTCTCAGACCGGCAGATCTCAGCTTGGCCCAGTTGGAGCCCTTTGTGCGAGTGAGCCCGGAGGAGATGGATCGTGTATTCGATTTCGAAGATGAGCTGAGTCATTTCAAGTGGGCGCTCGCGACCGCGGAGAGCTACTGGCGAATCGGGCTCCATCTGTGGAAAGCACAAGAGCCCGACCTGTTGATGGTCTACGTCGAAGGGGTGGATTCGACTTCCCACCTCTTCGGTCACCTCTTTCGCCGCGACGACCTCGCTGGACATCTTGCCGCGCAGCAGGAGCGCTTCGGTGGCACGGTCGAAGCGATGTACCACTACGCCGATCGGCTGGTGGGCGACTTCATGAATGAAATGGACGAGCACACGACGCTGGTCGTGCTTTCGGATCACGGGTTCGAGCTGGGTGCGCTCCACACCGACCCGAACAAGGCGCGCGACCTGCGCCGGGTGAGTGAACGCTACCACCGCCTCGACGGCATCTTGTACCTCTACGGTAACCGCGTGCGACCGGGCAGCCAGATCGACGCGCCGACGCTGCTCGACGTCACGCCGACTCTCTTGGCCCTGACCGGGGTATCCCCTGCGCGCGATATGCCAGGCCGGGTGCTGACAGAGTCGCTCGATCTCTCCCCGGAGGAGCGGTTCACCGAACGAGCTGTCGCGAGCTACGAAACGAATTCAGTGCGAAGGGCTGATACGGAAACCGCGGTCGATGGCGGCGTCGATCCGCAGATCCTCGAGCACTTGCGCGCCCTGGGCTACATCGACGTGCGTTCGCCGCAGGGGGATCGCAACCTGGCGATGCTTCACTTCGAGGAGGGGCGCTACGCCGAAGCGGTGGAGGGCTTCGAGGCGCTGCTTCGGGAGAGCCCGAAGGACGGATACCTGCGCACTAGCCTCGCCGGTGCACTCGGCGCGCTCGGGCGACTCGACGAGAGCCTCGCGCAGCTCGACGCGGCGATCGAGCTCGAGCCGGTGAACCCCGGGGCTTACCACAATCGGGGCGCGATCTATGAGCGGCAGGGCAAAACCGAAGCAGCCGTGCGCGAGTATCAGACCGCGCTCCAGTACGACCCCGGTTATGCACCGGCGCGTCGGGCTCTGATTCAGCTACGCGGAGGGCTGCCGGAGAGGGATTGGACGAGCCCGGATCAGCAGCGGGCATTGGAGCTCGCCGAGCAGGCCCGTTCAGCGACGCTGCGAGGCGACTATGAGGGGGCCCTCCAGCGGCTCGACGAAGCGGAGCGCCTCGCTCCGAATTTAGCGCGGGTTCATCACTATCGCGCCAATGTTGCCTTTCTCATGGGGGATCGAACGGGGGCGATCGAAGCGCTGCGACGTGCCATCGAGCTCGAGCCTGACAACCCCCTCCATCGCACCAACCTCGAACGGCTCCAAGCGGGCCCGGCTGTTCCGTCACCCCGATCCGGGGAGCCCGGCACGGAGCCCTGAGGCGATATCCGAGATCGGTTGGGAGCAGATGTAATTCATCGACTATAATCAGTAGACCTGCGAATCCAAGATCTTGGGGGCGCCAATGTTGAATATTCTTTGCCAATACTTGCGTATCCGGGGGTCGGCCTCGGTCGCGATAACCCTTCTCCTCTTCTCCGGCGGATCAACGCAAGCCGAAGAACCCCCGACCGCCCCGGGTGGGTCGACGTTCCAGATCTCCGAGACGATCTGGGCAAGCGGCGACACCGGGCCGGACCCGGAGATTGCGACGGATGTGGCCGGCAATTTCGTCGTCGTGTGGTCGGCGTACACGCAGGGCGAGTATTCCTACCCTTACGGCTACCAACGCGACGACAACGTGTTTTCGCGGCGCTTCGACGTGAACGCGGCCGCGCGGGGTGATGAGATCTTGGTCAAGACCCAGGCGGCCACTAACCCCCTTGTGAATCCCGTTGTGGATATGGACAGCGATGGCGACTTCGTCGTGGTGTGGCAGAGCGATTTGAGCAGTGGCTACACCTACTCGATCCATGTGAAGGGGCAGCGTTACGACCAGAACGGTGACGCAGTCGGAAGCGAGTTCCCCGTCGACACCAAGAGTGGGCTCCAGAGGAGCCCGAACGTCGCGATGGCCCCGGACGGAAATTTCACCGTTGTGTGGGAGGGAATCTTCAATCAGTTGAACGACTTCGACGCGTTCGCTCAGCGCTTCGACAACGCCGGCGTCGCGCAGGGGATGAATTTCAGCGTGAGCAGCGACCTCGGCACCTTTAACGGGCTGCGTGACAACCCTGCGATAGGAATGGATGTCGCCGGCAACTTCGTCGTCGTCTGGCACAAGCAGGATTACGGGAACTACACGGAGAAGACGATCCTGGGGCGGCGCTTCGCAAACAACGGGGTGGCGGCCGGTGATGAATTCGAGATTGGTACCTCTACGAGCGTCGTCTCCTCCAATTTTTCCAATGCGCTCGAAGTCGCCTCGGATTCCAGCGGCAACTTCGTCGTCGTCTGGGAGGACTACGATTCGAGCGCCTATCCAGGCGTGACTCGCGTCGTAGCCCGGCGCTACGACAACACGGGCGCCGCTCAGGGGGCCGCGTTCCAGGTCAACACCAGCAAAGAAAGCTATGGGTACCCGGTTCACGAGAAGCGGCCGGAAGTGGTCTGGGATACCGCGGGGGGCTTCGTGATCGTGTGGGACACGAGTTATGACAAGGTGTTCGGCCGGCACTTCGAGCCCGGCGCAGCGCCCAGCGCTGAGTTCCGCGTCGACGAACCGTTGAGCCTTAGCTTTTCGGGCGCGAGGAACCCGGCCGTGGCGGCGATGCCCGACGGAGAGTTCGTCGTGGCATGGCAGGGTCCTGCCGGAGAGTACGGGAATAACTATATCTTGGGGCGGACCCTGGATGCCGTGCCCGAGCCGCGTGGGTGGATCGGCCACCTGGCTGCGCTTGCCACGCTGTTGTTGCTAGAAGCTCGCTCTGTCAGAAAGCGAGATCGAGTTGCCGCACCTCTGTGACACCCGGATCCCAACGAGTTTTTCGGCAAGCTGCTAGAACCCAAGGCCCTCTCGTAGTGTGCGAAAACTCGGCCGACCGTCTAAGCGGCCCTCCTTCCGTAGTCATTGAGGACCCGCTCAGTCTTTAGCGCCGCGATGACACGACCCTGTGTCCGACGGATGAATAGAGAGAACACACAGGTACACGTACTTGCCGGTCAAAATCACGCGCAGCTGAATCGAACGGGGTAGTGTGGGGCGAACTCGTCTCTGCGATCATTTCCCTGATTGATCCACACGGAAAGTACGGGGAAATTCGATCGGATCGGACACGCCAGGCGCAGCGAGATCCAACATTCCCAAGCCTTTCCGAAACCATAGCTCCAGATTTGCACTGATCAGGAACAGGAAGTGTGTCCCGCCGAGAGAGGAGTTTTCGCCAGAGTCCCCCCGCGTCTCGAGTGCTGAAACGGAGCGGGGCCATCCGCGCGCGAATCGAGGCGGGTGGTCGGATCGCGGCCCATTCGGAAAATTAGGCTTCGACGCTAGGTCCCGGCTCTCTTTCCTATTTTAGTTCAGCCGAATTCTGGCAGAATACAGGGTCCTCACGTCATCGTTGATCGAAGCTGGAGAAACATGCTGCGCTGTATTCCCGTAGAGTCGAGCCCGAAAACCGATCGTCCCCGCTTCTCTCAGCAACGTCCCGCGCTTCCCATTCTGCGGACCCTGCGAGCTGTTGGGCTGCTCCTCACAGTACTCCTGAGCGCCGCTGCGAGTCTCGCCCAGACGCCGGACCAGATCGGCGAGTGGGGACCCGTTCTCGATTGGGGCGTCCAGGCCAAGCACATGATTCTCCTGCCCACCGGCGAAGTGCTCGTCTGGTCGACCGGTGAAGACGCGAGAGTCTGGGACCCCTCGACCGACGATTCCTTCACGCCAACCCCGTTTCCACACGGTGACTTGCATTGTGCTTCGCAGGCAACGCTCGCGGACGGCCGCGTTCTGATCGGCGGTGGTCAGGGAGGCGAAACGCATGAGGGCATCCAGGTCACAGCGCTCTTCGATGCGTTCACAAAGACCTGGAGCCGCGGCGCCGACATGAATGACGCTCGCTGGTATGCGACGTTGCTTCCACTCGACGATGGGCGGGTCGTCATCACGACAGGGGATGACGAGAACAAACAGCGCGTTCTCGAACCAGAGATCTACGACCCTGCAGCGGACACATGGACGACGCTGACAGGCGCCGCTCGCTCCGACACCCTCTACACCTTCATGTACCAGCTCACTGATGGCCGCATCTATCAGGCGGGCCCGCGCACCAAGACCTGGTTTCTCGACATAACGGGAGACGGCGCCTGGACGCCCGGGCCGACGAACGTGATCGGTGCCTCCGGGTATTCGGTATCCTCGGCGATGTTCCGGCCCGATCTCATCCTGAACGCGGGCGGCGGCGATCCGGCCTATGCCGATGCGTCCATCATCGACATGAAGCAGGCTTCTCCGGCCTGGCGCAGCACTGCGCCCATGAACTTCGCGCGCCGGCGCCACGATCTCACGATTCTTCCCGACGGTACCGTCCTCGCCGTCGGCGGCACGAGTCGAGCCGACGACGACGCATTCGCCGTACTCGAAGCGGAACTCTTCGATCCCGATACCGAGACCTGGACGGTGATGGACGCGATGATCGAGGAGCGGATGTATCACTCCTCGACAGTCTTGCTGCCGGACGGCCGTGTCGTGGCCGCAGGCGGAGAGGGCGGCGAGCGACGCAAGCACGCCCAGGTCTTCTCGCCCCCCTATCTCTTCAAAGGCCCGCGTCCGACGATCACGGGCGCACCGGACGCGGTCGCCTATGGCCAGACCTTCGTCGTATCGACGCCGGACGCTTCGAGTATTGCAAGCGTCGCGATGCTTCGGGCGGCCGGTGCGACGCATACCTACGATCAGAACCAGCGCTTCGTGCCCCTCGATTTCGTGGCCGGAAGCGGCGAACTACAGATCGCGGCGCCGCCCGACGCCTTCACCGCCGCGCCCGGCTACTTCATGCTCTTCCTGGTGAACGAGGCGGGCGTCCCTGCGATCGCGCCCTTCCTTCGATTGGCCGAGGTTGCCGATCTCGTTCCCGGGAGCCTCGTGGGCGTCGTGAGCGAAGCGTCTGGCGCGCCCATAGAAGGCGCCCAGGTCTCGTATCCCGGCGAGACAACGACGACCGACGCGACGGGAGCTTACGCATTTCCGGTCGTTGCGGCCGGTACGCACACGCTGACGGTGACGGCACCCGATTTCGCAAGGCAGAGTCGTTCGGTCGCGGTTGCGAGCGGTCCGGCCACGACGTCCGACTTCGAACTCGCCTTGGCTGGGACGCTGCAAGGAACGATCACCGCGGAGGAGACGGGACTCCCGATCGAGGGGGCCAACGTCGAGTATCCCGGAGGTGCGGTCGTCACCGACGCGAACGGCCAGTACGTGATCGCGGATATCGCCGAAGGGCCTCAGCTCGTACGGGCGACGGCGGTCGCTTTCGAGGGCCACGAAGAGTCGGTCACGATTATCGCCGGTGGCACGACGATTCTCGACTTCGACCTGCATCCCGGCCACACGGTCATCGAAGGGGAAGTGCTCAACGCGGACACGCTCGAACCGATTCCCTTTGCGACGGTCTCCTATGCCGGGGGCACCCTGACGACGGACGCCTTCGGATTCTTCTTCTTCGATAACGTCGAGGAGGGCACGTATCTCGTCACGGCGAGCGCGGATGGCTTTGTCTCCGCATCGGCCTCGACGCTCGTCATCACGGGATTCGAATCGACGCTCGATTTCGCCCTCGAACCCGAACCCGGACCGATCCAGACCTTCGTCGTCGATCAGGATGCCAAGGTGAAATCGAGCAACCCGAATACCAACTACGGGTCGGAAACCAATCTGCGAACGCGATTCGAAGTGGGTGGCGTCACATGGGAGAGCTATCTCCAATTCTCGATCGGTGCGCTCTCGGCTCCGCCGCGCTCGGCGATCATTCGACTCTTCGCGACGGACGCGACGCCCGACGGCGGCACGCTCTACGCGATCGATGAGCCCATCGATGAGAACCAGCTCACCTACGGCAATGCGCCGACTTGTCGGGGTGTAGCGATCGCGTCGGCCGGCGCCATCTCGCCCGGCGAATGGGTCGAGTTCGATGTGACTTCAGCCATCACGACCTCGGGAGCGCAGATCTTTTGTCTGGCCAGCGATGACTCGAATAGCGGGTTCTACAGCTCGAAGGAGGGGAGCAATCCGCCGGAGCTGGTCATCGAGGGTGGCAGTGGCGGCTGTGTCGTCGACGCCGACTGTTCCGATGGCGTCTTCTGCAACGGAGACGAACGCTGCAACGCGGGCACCTGCGAGGCCGACTTCGCAAGGATCTGCGACGACGAGATTTCATGCACCTCCGACGTATGCGACGTCGAGACGGACGCGTGCCGCTTCGACCCGGTCGCAGCGATCTGTGACGACGGATTCTTCTGCAATGGAGTCGAGATCTGCGATCCGACCCTCGGTTGCCGCGAGGCGCCGCTTTCAGCTTGTAGCGGCGCCGCCTGCGACGAGGCCTTCGACGTGTGTCCGGATGACACGGGAAGTGGGATCCCCTCCGTTCTGGCCGAAGTCGCGAGTGGCGGCGCGATCGAGGCCGACTCGGTCACCACGGCAACCCCGCTCGCCGCAACGACGAGCGACCTCTATCTCGCGACCGTCTCGACCAAGCCCTACCGGAGCGTCGTAGACGTGACAGGGCTCGGGCTCTCGTGGAGCCCACTCGCGGAGCAATGCGCGGGTCGCTCACAGACGGGCCTCTCCGTCTGGGTCGCCCAGGGCAACGCGGTCGCGGACGACGTCGTCACCTCCGTCCTCTCCGACACGGCACGGGCCCTGACGATGACCGTGGTTCGTTATGCGCAAGTTCCGGCGGACGCGGTCGGACAAATCATGTCCGCAAATTCGAACGGCACCTCGGGCGCCTGCGTCGGGGGATCCGATCAGCTCGATTGGTCTCTCTCGATTCCGATCGACTCGCTCGAAACGACGACCTTCGTCGCGGTCGCTCGACGCGACAGGGAGCACGTCGCGTCGGGCTTCGACGAAATCGCCAATACGAGCAGCGGGATTGCCGGGGATGCCGCAGGACTCGTAGTGGGCGATCAGATCTTTGCCTTCCCGACGACCGCGAGCATCGGAGGCTCATTCAACAATGTCGTCGACTGGGCCGCGATCGTGGTCGAACTGCCCGCGGCCCCGGTTGTCGGCGACTTCACGCAATTGCCACCCGTCCCCGTGCCGGTCGAGAATCCGATCACAGAAGAGAAGCGTATCCTCGGCAAGATCCTCTTCTGGGAGGAGCAGCTCTCCGCCAATGACAGCGTTGCCTGCGGCACGTGCCACGAGCCCTTCGCCGGGGGAGGGGATGCTCGTGCCGGATCGAATCCAGGCCCGGATCGTGTGTTCGGAAACGACGATGACGCCGTCGGATCTCCCGGCGTGCCGCTGGCCGACGCGCAGAACCTCCCGATCGCACATCCCGACTTCGGCTTCGATCCGCAGGTGACGCACAGAAGCGCGCCGACGGTCTTCGGCGCCCAGTTCGCGAGCGAACTCTTCGTGGACGGTGCTGCGACTTCCCGCTTCGTCGATCCAATCACGGGTCTCGAACAGATCGCCTCGGGTGGCGCGCTCGAGAGCCAGGCCGTTCGACCCCCGCTCGGTGTCGCCGAGATGGGTCATCAGGACCGCGACTGGAGCGAGGTCGTGACGAAGCTCGAGGGTGTGACCGTCCTGGCGCTAGCGAGCGATCTGCCCTCCGATATCTCCAATCTACTCGAGAGCTCGCCGAGCTATCCCGAACTCTTCGCCGCCGCCTTCGGCGATCCAGCCATCACTCCCGCACGCATCGCTTTTGCAATCGCGACCTATGAGCGGACCCTCGTACCGGACGAGACACCCTGGGATCGATACATGGCGGGCGAGATCAATGCGCTCACGCCGGATCAGGAGGCCGGTTGGAATGCGTTCAGAGTGAGTCTCTGCGCGACGTGCCACCAGCCGCCGCTCTTCACGGACAACGCCTTCCACAATATCGGTGTGCGCCCGCCCGACGAAGACGCCGGTCGACAAGAAGTCACGAGCCGCTTCGAAGATCGCGGTCGGTTCCGTACGCCGACGCTGCGCAATGCGGGGCTTCGCTCCGTCTTCATGCACAACGGCCAGATCACGACGATGAGCAGCGCCGTCAGCTTTTATCTCGACGATCGCGGGAACCAGTTTCCCGAGAACCTCGACCCCCTGATGCCCCTGGTCGACATCCCCGTCGACGACGAACTCCCGTTGGTCGACTTCCTCGAAAACGGCCTCACCGATCCGCGTGTCGCAGCCGAGACTTTCCCGTTCGATCGCCCGGCGCTCTCAACGGTTCCCGAGCCGAAATTCGCGGTGCAGCTCATCTTCGGCTTGGGTCTGTTGCTAATTTTCCGAAGGCGCCGAATGAAGATTTAGGCACCGGGGAGAACGCAGAAGTCTGGCGCCACCCTCGGCACCTAACCGAACCGTCGGAATTGCCAACAGAGATAGACGCGCGCGACACTTCCGTCGACGCTCGCGCCGACTCTGGTACCGTCGCGTTTCATCACCCGGACAGTGAGGTCATCGAATGAACTGGGAAGCCATCGGCGCAGTGGGAGAGGTTCTGGGCGCCGCCATTGTCCTGATCACGCTCGGCTACCTCGCGGTACAGATACGACAGAACACTCAAGTCATGCAGAATTCTGCATTGGGCGCCGCGCTCGACTTTCATCGACTGTTCGATCGAAACGAGCGATACATCGCCTTGCTCGCGAAGTCGCAACGCAAAGAAGAGCTCACCCTCGAGGATCGCGCCCACATGGTCGAGAGGTTTCTCGCCATCATGAGAGAGCTCGAGAGCATCTGGTATCAGAAGCAACTGGGCACGCTGTCGCCCGGTCAGTTTCAACAGCATCTCGACCTACTACGTTGGGCGACCTCCATACCGGAAGCCCGCCTCATGTGGGTGCATCTGGCGCCAACGTTCGATCCGGCGTTCTGTAGTGTCGTAGAGTCCGAAGCGCTGGCGGACGGAGCGCCGGTTAGCGGAATGGTGAAGGCGTTCGCAGCGTTGGATCAGAGATCGCTTGACCGAAGCTGACTCGAACAATTCCGCAGCAGTCGTCTGGCCAGTCAATACAGCGGCCAGGTCAGCCTTCTTGACAAGGGATATAACCCATGAAAGCGATCAAAGTAATCGATAGAAAGCCAGTGTTAGTAGACGTTCCGGAGCCCAGGGGCGAGGGCGTCAAAGTCAAAGTGGTTTCATCTTCCATCTGCGGTTCGGATATCCACATGATGGCGCTGGATGCATTTGGTGACCATATTATCGGCCACGAATTTGCCGGCGTGACCGAGGATGGGCGGGCTGTCGCAATCGAACCGATTACAGGTTGTGGCCAGTGCGCGGCCTGTGATGAGGGCCACCGGGTACATTGTGGCGCGGGACTTTTCGTTATGGGGGTTTTGGGTGATGGTGGCATGGCGGAGTATGCAACCGTTCCCGCTGCCAATCTTGTTGAGTTGCCCACTGGGCTGGATGTTCGCATCGCCGGTCTGGTGGAACCGCTGGCGGTGGCAGTGCACGGATTGAATCGTGCTCGTGTGCGAGAGCGTGACCGAGTACTGGTTATCGGCGCGGGGCCGATCGGGTTGGCGACTGGCGCTGCATTGCGCTCACGTGGCATAGCCTACGGAATCGTGGCACGTCATGATCACCAAAAAGTCGCCGCTGAAAAATTGGGTGCGGGTCTCGATCCCGAAGGCCACTACGATGTCGTGATGGATGCGGTTGGCAGTTCCGCTTCATTAAGGCAGTCGGCGCAGATGATCAAACCCATGGGACGTATCGGTTTGGTGGGCGCATTTTGGGGACCCGTAGAGTTGGAACCGGAATTTTGTCTCAAGGAACCCGAGTTGATTCCCTCCGTCGGATACAATTGTAAAAGCCCAAACCGAAGTTTCGAAGAGGCGGGAGAGATATTGCATAGGCATCCAGATATCTCGGAGGCACTGGTTACGCACCGTTTTCCCCTTGACGGAGTGACAGAAGCTTTTGCAACTGCCGCCGATCGGGCCGGCGGTGCAATCAAGGTTGTTTTTGATATTGCCTGACTAAGGAGATGGTCGAGAGCGCCGATTACCGACACATCTTCGCGGTTCGCGAAGCATTCGTAGAGGGCGCCGATGCTGACGCCTCTCACCTGCGCCAGCCGATTGGTGCTGGCTGCAGCGTCGCCTCGGCCACCAAAACCCGAGCGGAGGCCTCCAGGATGGCGTCCACTGTAGCCAGGGAGCGGTCCTGTTTTGCCTGTCTTCTCGGCCGGTTGGAGCGTTCCGTAGTCACGCGAGTCGCCGCGCTCAAACCCGAGTGGTCAGAAGTCGATTGATCGCTCAACTTTGGAACCTCACCATCAAGCGTCAAGGAGGCTCCCATGGCCGAGACCCACGCCTATTCCGCCGAACCGACCCGCAACCCATTCCGTTATGCGCTCGCCGTCTGGCGATTGGTCCGGAACGATCCGAGCGAGACGACGCCGGAGGCCGCCATCGTCGAGATGGGATTCGCCCGCTCGAAGCTCGGTCGCCGTTTTGCTCGCTGGGAAGAACTCGTCGATGCACTGAAGCGCGACCCGCGCACTGCGCAGGCCCTGCGAGAGCGCCGGCT
Organism: uncultured Myxococcales bacterium; assembly: GCA_965603475.1. GTDB lineage: Bacteria > Myxococcota_A > UBA9160 > UBA9160 > UBA4427 > UBA4427. The sequence goes on along the minus strand of CBFDDD010000006.1, from coordinate 26,865 downwards.
CTTCGGCCGCATCGAACTGGATGGCCTCGCGACGCTGCCTGTCGGAAGTCTCGGGCGCTCATTCGCAGACCACTGCCTGACGCGCGACCTCGACCCCAACCTGATCCACGTCCCGCCCGAAGACGAGATCGGTTGGGTGCTGAACCACCTCTACCAGACCCACGACATCTGGCACGTCATCACGGGTTTCGACAACGATCTCGCAGGCGAGGTCGGGGTGGGCAACTTCTACTCAGGCCAATTCGGGTCTCCTGCCTTCTTCGGTTTCATGCTGGCGCTGATCCTCGGCAACGTCGTGTGGCGCCGTGCTGAACTCGACACGGTGATGCAGGCGTTGGCCCACGGTTACCAGGCGGGCCGGAAGGCGGAGCCGCTCTTCGGCGTGCACTGGGACGAGTTGTGGGAGGTCCCGCTCGAAGAGGTCCGGGCGCGTTTCGGTGTCGAGATTCCGGTGCCCGCCGATCACGCACGTGACCTCACCGCGATCAGGGCCGCCGGATGAGCGCGGCCGAGGCGCGGACACCAGATTTCTCGCGCGATTCTGTTAAGTAGGTGTCGACGGAAGCACTCCAGCCCTAATGAGGGGCGAGATCCTCAGCCTGCAGTACGGGCTGGTACGCTCGACTCGCGCCGCAGATTCAGTCGACCAGCCGGTTGAGCAATAGCTCGACGACCGCACCGCCGAGCCACGATCCGGCCCCGAGCAGGATGAAGAGCGAGGAACGCGACACGATCGAGAGATCGAAGGGCCATTCTCGAATCGATTTCACGAAGGCTTGGTACTGGATCAGGTTGCCCAATCGCGCGTCGTCGGGCGGCGATTTTGCGCGGCGCGGCGATAGGGCGGTACCGCGCTCCAGCCGAATTGCCTGGCTCACGATCGCGAGCTCTCTCGCCTTCGCAGCCGCAATGCTCCGGTGGACGCCGCGCGTCGGAGCGATGAGCGCGACGATCGCCAGTCCGAGCACCGCGACCGCGAGGCTGACATTCGCCTGACCCGCCGAGTCGAGCACCCAGAACATCGAGAAAACAGTCGAGATCGACACCCAGAGAATCACGCTGCGCAGCCCCTTTCGCCCGAACGAGAGAATCGGGGAAGGGTCCAGGAGATCCACTTTGACCCGTTCGCCGAGGTGCGCGTAGGCTCGCGTCATGTGGACATCGGTCGCGAAGAGCCGTGCTCCCAGGACGGCGAAGAGCACGTTCTGTATGACGAACAGGAGATAACGAGGGTCAAATCCCGAGAGGTGTCCGTATAAATCCCGCAGACTGGGGTCGAGCGTCGCAACACAGACGCCACCGAGCAGAGCGATGATCGTGACGAGCCTCCGAATCGTTCGAGAGAGGTTCGCGATGTCGTTCGCAAGACTGTCCGGGACTTGGCCGCCCGCAGGCAGGATCCGGCGTAGCCTGCGGAGATCCTCCGCTACGCCCTGCTTCAACGAGGCTTCACCGCCCACGATGAGCCCAAAGAGTAAGCTGTTGACGACGGTGCCCCAGACGAAATGGGTCGACGAGAAGGGCAATCGAACCGGTCCAATCGCGCGCTCCGCTCCGCTGTATACGATTGCGACGACCAGCGGCCATGCGACCGCCACAGCGAGCCCCAGCCAGCCCGGCGTGGGATTCGCCTTGAGCCATCTGAATCCTCGGATCGAACCGTGTTCCACTGATTCAAAGGCCGCGTTCACGATCCCCCCCCTCTCCGGACGCGACAACGCCATCCTCGAATCCACGTCGACCGGAGACGAATTCCTCGATTGCTTCTGCGAGCTGGACGGGCGCTTCGACGTGAACGTCGTGGCCCACACCCTCGACCGGCAGGAAGTGACTCTCGCCGAGCCGGGGGCTCAGCCGGCGCGCGGCGGCGATTGGGATCGAGGCGTCCTCAGTTCCGTGCACCTGGAGAACGGGACGTCGGATGTCTTCGTAGGTTCCGGACACCAAACGCAGCCCATCGATGGTGTACTGACGCCGCAGGAAGGTGAGCAACGCGGCTCGGGTTCCACGGATCGCATACGCGGCCGTCAAGCGACGCTCGTGCTCCGGTGAGAATACGTCGCTGAAGATCGCCGTGCGTGCCATCCGGATTTCGCCGAGCCCGGGCATCAGCGGAACGATCTGGATCGGATCCATCGCAATGCCATGGCCGATGAAGACCGTGCGATCCACGCGCTCCGGGTGATCCGCCGTGAGGATGGCGGCCACGCAGCCTCCGGCCGAGTGCCCAACGACCGTCACGCGCTCGATGCCCAGGGCGTCCAGGACATCGACTGCCTGCTCCGCCCAGAGCGCGATCCCGTAGCGCCGGCCGTGGGCGCGGTCGCTCAGGCCGTGGCCGTAGTAGTCGATGCCGACGACTCGGAACTTCCGGGCGAGGTGCTCGGCCAGGCCCTCCTGCCAGTCCGCGACGCTCCGCCCCGTGCCGTGGAGGAGCAGGACGACGTCTTCACCTTCCCCGACGTCCAGCACGTGCACCCTTCCCGAACGTGTCTCCAGGAATCGAGTCTCGGGGTCGCTCGGAGCCTCGGCCCGAATCACGGTCTCGAATTCGCGGTTCATGAAAGAGCCGGCCACGGAAACGAAGAACAAGACGAGAGCTACGCCAGCGGCCACGATGAGCAGAGTCTTCATGATGGATCCTCCAGAGGGCATGCGTCGATGCGCGAGCCTCGATCCGAGTAAGCAAGCAATTACTTACCATTGACGTGACAGGGGATCAAGTGCAAAATAAGCAATTACTTACCAATGCTGTAGATGGAGGTATCGTGTCCGAGGGCCAATCGCTCCAGCCGCGTCGCCGCCCCGCCGGGGGACGCGCCATGAAGACCGTCGAGCGCATCCTGGCGACCACCGCCGCGTTGCTCGACGAGGTCGGGTTCGACGACCTCACCACCAACCTGATCGCGGAGCGAGCCGGCGTGAACGTGGCGTCGCTGTACAAGTACTTCCCCAACAAGTACGCGGTCTTGACTGCGCTCGCGGACCAGATGCGAGACCTACAGCTCGACCTGCTCTCGAAGCGGCTGCAGCCGCGGGGGGATTGGCGCGGCGAGCTGAAGGCGCTCCTGGATTCATACGAGAAGCTTTTCCTATCCCAGCCAGGCTTCGCCGCGCTTGCGGCGGTCATGCAGAGCTCACCTCCGTTGCGCGAGGTCGACGAAGCCAGTCTTGCAGCCGAAGCCCGCGTCATCGCGGAGCGCCTGGTCAGCTACGGCATCGATGCCACCCGAGCGGATCGCGAGGCGATGGCGCGGGTCATGTTGGAGGCGGCGCGTGGCGCCCTGCCCCTCGTACGCCGCGCCGCACCAGCCAGCCGCAGACGCATGATGCGCGAGCTGCGCCGCATGCTCGAGAGCTACCTGGCGAGCTACCTCGAAGCCTGAGCGAATCACCGCACGGTCGGCTGGCGGAGGCGATCGGCCTAACATCGTGCATTGCCGAATGGATACTGTGTGCTGAGCCTGCTGGCCGAGACGGAAGGCCAATCCAAGCTGGTCGACACTTCGGGCTAGACACCCCCGCCTGTTTCTGCGCCGGTGAGATAGACTTTCAAGAGGACAGCGATTTCTTGTGCGAGTCGTTCGTCGAAAAATTCGCTGGTCGCGTTCGCGGCGACTCCTTCAGCCGCACTCACGACCATGAATGCCGCTAGATCGAGGTCCGTCACCCGCAGCTCTTCACGGTGATCTTCGAGCAACTGCTTGACGAATCGGAGAACCAGCTGCCGCGCGTCCGCAAGGTGGCGTCGGAAGCTCGCATTCGGAACCTGCTCGAGTGACCGAAAGAGCTCCGGGCCAAACCGCATGGCCGCCATACCTGCCAATAGGAGTCGACTGATCGTCTCGTCGACGGGGGCGGTTGGGTTTTGCATTTCGCCGCTGAAGGCCCCGACGAGACTGCTGATTTCGTTCTGGATCAATGCGTCGAAGACCCCTTCCTTGTTGGCAAAATACTCGTAGAGGGTGCCGACGCTCACGCCGGCCTTCTTGGCGATTCGATTGGTCGTCGCCAGCCCGTAGCCCTGGTCAAGTAGAACCCGAGCCGCAGCCTCTAGAATGATCTCCACCGTTTCGCGGGACCGTTCTTGTTTTGCCTTTCTTCTGGGGCGGTTAGCGCGACTGGCCGGCATTCTTGACGCCCTCTCACAACCCGATTTGAGGTTAGTTGAGCATTCATTCAATAATAGAATTGAATTGCCCTGCATCCAAGCGGGGTGCAGCGTCAACAGATCGGCGGAACCGCCGATTTTCGATCGTCTTGTGGCGGGCTCGAGGACGGACGTGCCGGAATCGCCTGAGCTCGCCGCCTAGTGATTCGTATCGCTGTAGAGGTATTGGATGCGACAGCCGTAGTAGCGGAAGTTGGCGGAGCCGTCGGTGCCGCTGACTCCAGCGCGCAGCCAGTAGGCGTTGTTGACCTTGTCGACGACGTGGGTACCGCCGGATGCGGACGTTGACCTTATCGAGCTGGACGCGGCCCAGTTGATGACGAGATTTCTCTCGATCACGACGACCCCGCTAGCCGACCCGAGTGGTCGCCGACGGATACCACAATGCCAGGTCTGGGAGGAGACGTCGGTGCTGTTGTCGTACGTGTAGATCGTGACGTTCGTGATCGTCGCCCCTTGTGGCAGGTCAATCGCTGAATGCCCGAAGAACGATGTCGAGGGGCTTACGGGACGAATGTAGCCGTTGGCCGAAGTCGTATAGGTATAGCCGTCTATCGAGGGAGTCAGGGAGACGCCATTGATGTGTATGTATCCGAATCTGGCGTCGTGGGTGTAGTCGCCCGGTCCAATGTCGATCGTGCCACTCGTGATCTCGCTACCGGGGTGGGTGTGCCCGCCCGCGCAGACGCTGCCCGAGGCGCAGGTTCCCGAGCCATCTACGACGTCACAAGTACCGTCCCCGTTGAGGAACGCGCCGTTCGCACAGAGCGTGCCCGCGTTGGTGTTCGTGTCCGTGTCGATGTCGACCGCGCAGACCACCGTGCCGTCTGCGTTGACCTGGCGAATGTACTGGCCCACCGGGCAAGCTCCACTGACGCGATCCTGCTTGTTGGAATCCAGAGTCACGACTTCGCCTTCGAGGACTGTGACCTGAGCTTCCAGCGCGGTGGCCTGGCCCTCCAAGTTCATCGTCCGCGAATCGTTGTCGTCGACGGCCGTCTTGACGGCGTCGAAGTTGCCGTTGACCTCGTCTGCATCGGCGACGGTGCCGTTGGTAAAGGTGACGAGTCCGACAACTTCATCAGCCAGAGCAGTGACGGAAATCGACAACGCGGTAACGACGCAGACAAGCGCGATGGCCGTCGTCGGCTTCGACCGCGGCCTGCGGTAGAGGAGCAAGGACACTCCCATGAGTATCCCAACGAGAAGAGCCCAACCGAGTGGTCCCATCGTTGGCACCGGAAAGACGGATTCCCAGATCATCGTTCCCCAGGTTTCTCCCCACATAACGCTCTACCTCGAGCCACGTCCAGCGTCGCTGTCGTGGTGTGAAGTCGACCCGCTTCCAGTCTCTCATGCCACACCCCTTCGTCAACAAAAACCGAATCGCGTCTGATGGAATTTTTTCCCGGCGCCCGAGAAGCGCTGCCTTCGGGGGCCTGTCGCCCGCTGCCGAGGGCCAAACGACGAACCCGGGGCTTTGGGAGCGGGAAGTTCGGCTCAAACGTCACTGTGATGCCTCTTCGGATCCTGTTCGGCGGCGTCGCGGCCCTCGTGGCGCTGCTGATCACTTCTACCTAACCAGCCCTACCCAGCCGAGGTGCTCGTAAACACATTTTCGTGCTGCGAACAACCCAACTTGTGTGACAATGGAAGGCAACGCCATCATCCGAACTGGCAGGCCCCGACACCCGATGGTGAGAGGGGGACTTCATGAGTCTCTTCATGCTGTTCGGCGCGGATTCCCGCGCGCGTTTTTTCTCGTCGATCGTTCTCGCAGCCGCCCTGCTGATCGGTCTCGGTCAGGCAGGGGTCGGATCGGCCCAGGTTACGATCGTGACTGATCCGGATGGAGTCTCCGGATTCAAGCTCCAGGGCAATGGCTTCACATGGTGGAGCCGTGCCAATTGTACGGAGTTCCCCAACTTCGGCTCGGCGAAGTGGCGGTCCGGCATCCTCTCTCCAGACAATACGGTGGAGCGAGACTGCAATACGAGCGCCGGGGACTCGCAGGCGATCCGCGCCGGCGCCTACATGTACTTCCTCCACAACGGGCAGATCATCCAAAAGGCAGTGGGCCTTAGCGAGTCGGACCCCAACGTCGCGCTCGACGTGACGCCGCATAGCCCTTCGCAACTTGACACGCAGGGGACGCCCTTGATGGTCTTCGAGGACTACCTCTATTGGACCCGCTACCACACGGGCGCGAGCAACTTTTCCATGTTCCGGATCCCGACCGACGGAGGATCCGCCGAACTCTTGTTCACCACGACGGGCGCGAGACCGATCGAGATGGCGGCCAAGCGCTACGACGATTCGATCGACGACAACGTGTTGGGCCTCGTCTGGCTGGAACAGAACGGCACGCTGCGCGTCTTCCGCGACAACGGAATGGGAACCAGCATCGCGACATTGCAGACGGGGGTCGCGGATTTCGACCTCCACGCGGTGACCTTCCTCGCGATTCCCGGCGGGTTGACGCATTCGGTGTCCGTATACGCTGCAATCGGGACCACGAACCCGACCTCGAGCGGACCGCCGGGGCGGCTCGACAAGATCCAGATCTCGGACGGATCTGTGAACACGCTCTTCACCGCATCGGGTCATGGACAGATCCTGTCGGTCGCGACCGACTCGGACGCCTTCGCCGCAGAGAACGCCAACGTCTATATCGCGGAGGGCCTCGTCAGCTGCGATCCGGAGTGCGGCCTGATCTACGACACGACGCAATGGCGACGCTCGATTTCGGGACCCGGCATCACGACTTTCATCCAATATCTCAATACAGGCGGCGGACGCAATCTCGAAAGCGACGACCAATGGGTTTATTTCAACACCGGTGCCATCAGACGCATCGCGAGCGATGCGCCGCCCGTGCAAGTCGATTTCTCGGCGCTCGGCGTCGAGGTCGTCCAGAACACCCAGAGCCTGCTGCACGACGTGCCCCTGGTGTCAGGCAAACGGACCTACGCCCGCGGTTATCCCGGCCTGCCAATCAACGTCGGTCAGAAGGGAAACTTCTCGATCAGCGCGAATCTCGAGGGAACCCGCAACGGAAGGTTTCTCCCCGGCTCTCCGTTGTTCAGCGAGAACAATGTCACCGTCGATCTCACCCAGAGCCTGGCCATCGCTCGGGGAAATCTTGCCAACAGCTTCTTGTGGGAGCTACCCGCGAGCTGGACCAGCGAAGGGTCGATCACATTGACGATGACCGTCGACCCCAATATTTCGCTGCCGGAAACCGAGAGCCGGGCAAATAACACCGTGTCGAGCCTTGCGCCGGCCGTGTTTCGCCCCGCCTTTCAATCGTGTCTCAAGACGAGGCCGGTCTCTGTCACGGGTGCCCCGATCTGGTCGCCCGACGCCCCCAACGCTGGCTACGGACCGATCGTGGCCCGGGCGAGCAATCAGCTCCCCATCGCGGGATTCAAATCCCACTTCACTTCGACTCCGCTTCGGGACCAGAGATTCGAGATCGAATGGAAATGGCTCCCCTGCCCTCCATTCGTATGTTATGCGCCTGTCCTGGTCTCGAATTTCTACCCCTTCGTCTTTCCGGTCAACGGTAGTCCGAATGCTCCAGACGGCGACAAAGAGGCGTTGGACGAACTCGATTGGTGGGAATCGTCGACCTCCGACCCGGACGGCTGTACTGACATCCATTGGGTCGGCACCGTTCACCCGGCGACGAACTGGAGCAACGGCGTGGGCTCGGCGCTCGGATTGGGTCGTGTGGATGGACTCAGCCTGATCTACAAGACGATTGCCAACCCGGCGAGCGCACCCGCGGACTTCAATCACGCCCTCGGCGGACGCGTGCTCGCACACGAAATCGGACACAACCACGGACGCCAGCACATCGACTGCGGCAACGCCGGTGGCCCCAAGGACAATCCGCCCTTTGGTGTCTGCAACTTCAGTTCATCGAACCTCACCTTGGCTTCCACACATTTCGGGTTCGACGTCTATTCGGAACAACCGCTCGATCCAACCGCGAGCGGCGACCTGATGTCCTATGCAGGCACGCGCTGGATCTCGGCCTGGAACTACCAGAACATCTTGACCGACCTCATCAACGGGGGGAGCGCCGCCCTCGTCTCGCGGGCCGCCGCCGTGTCAGGTCCGCAGCTCTTGATCCGTGGCCACGTCGATGACCTGACGCCGAGCGCCACATTCGGAATGGCGTACCTGCTGCAACCCGGGAGCTATGACGCAGGAAAGGCGGACCAGTCTGCTAGCGCAGCCGTCGCAGCCGAGTTGGCCAATGATTGGCGTATTTCGATCCTCGATGATTCCGGTGCCGAGCTTGCGCGCGTCGGCGTCCCGCTGCGCCTCAATCCGGACGGAACCGAAACGTACTTCGCCCAGTACGTGCCCTACCCCAGCGGCGCGGACACAGTCCAACTCCTCCTCAACGACGTTCAGGTCGCCGTGGTAACCCCCTCGGACAACGCGCCGACATTGACCCTCTTGTCGCCGGTCGTCGACCCGATCCAACAAACGCTCGCGCTTGAATGGAGTGCTTCGGACGCCGACGGTGATCCGCTGCATTTTTCGATCTGGTACAGCCGTGATGGCGTCGATTGGCAGACCCTGCGCATGGACTATCCGGGTCTCTCGGCCACATTCGATACGCACTTCATTCCGGGCTCGACCGATGCGCGAGTCCGGGTGATCGCGACGGATGGATTGCGTACGGCGGTCGATGAGAGCGCGCCCTTCCTGCTTGCCGAGCACGATCCGATCGCAATCATCGCTGGTCTCGACGAGGGCATGCACGTGCCCTTCGGTGATCGGGTCGAGCTGTTCGGCGCAGGTCTGGATGCCGAAGATGGCGGCATCCCGCCCGGTTCGATGAGCTGGGCCGTCACCGGGACCGAGTCGATCGCGGATACGGGCGAAACCCTCAGTCTGCCTCGACTCCTCCCGGGGCCCTATATGGTCGAGTTGACCAGCATTGATCTGTCGGCACAGAACGCGATGGACACGCTCACCTTCGAGGTCGATCCGCTCCTCGTTCCCGACACGACCCTTCCGATCGTGGACGGGCTTTGCGGCGATCCCGCGTACGCGAACGCGACCTTTGTCGAGATTCCGCTCACGAGTGGCCGCTTCGCGCAGGTCCGGCTCATCCACGCAGGCGGCGATCTCTATGCCTGTTTCACGGACGCGGAGCGCGGACCTGTCCTGTTTGTGGCGCCGGTCAGCGTCGGGTTGCGCGTGGAAGTCGACGGCAACGGGGATACCCAGCTCGAGCCCGGTGATCACGCCTTCCTGGTGAACGATCAAGGGATTCCGTATCAGCTGGCTCCTTCCGGCAGCGTATTCGCGCTGACCGACACCCCCTGGCCGGGCGTGAGCGTCGAGGTGGATCTCAACGCCGGCGGATGGGGCGCGGAGTTCCGGATCTCCGAGGTGGCGGTCGGGGGCTGGAATCACGTCGCTCGATTGCAGTTGAATCATATCCGGAGCGGATCGACACCGATCAGCGACATCTGGCCTGTCGGCGGCGACGAGAACATGCCGGCGACCTGGGTGCCTGCGTTTTTCGGCGCCCTCCCCGCGCCGGCGAATCGCCCCCCTGTTTCCGTCGCGGGACCGGACCACAGCCTCGATCCACTCTCTCCGACTGAGGTGCTCCTCGACGGCACCGGCAGCTTCGATCTCGACGGCGACGGGCTCACCTATCAATGGACCCAGACCGGTGGTCCGACAATCCAGCTGTTGAACGACACCTCGCCGGCCGCAAGCATCCTGATCAGGCCCGAAGAGGGCGATGCGAGCTATCTCTTCGAGCTGGTCGTCAATGACGGGATGCAGAACAGCGTGCCCGACAGCGTGGAGGTGATCGTGAATCCCTCCCAGCCCACACCCGTGACGAGCACGCTCGGCCCCGCCCTCCCCGCATTCGTCGAGGTCGGCAATCCAAGCAATCTTCCCGACACGGAATTCGACCTCGGCGCCGTCGACTATATCTTCGACGCCGGCACGACCGAGGTCACCAATATCGCCTACGTGCAGTTCCTGAACGCCGTTGCCGCGTCGGATACACTCGGAATCTTCTCCACCCAGATGGAGAGCGACCCGAGAGGCGGCATCCTTCGAAGCGGTACTCCAGGGAGCTACAGCTATTCGGCGAAGCCCGACATGGAAACGAAGCCCGTCAACTTCGTGTCGTGGCCCGATGCAGCCCGCTATGTGAACTGGGCCGAGAACGGGGCCCCCGTCGCACCCGCCGGACCCGGTGTCACCGAAGACGGCAGCTATGACCTGAGCATCAGCACGCCGATCCGCACCGCCGGCGCCATCTATGCCCTGCCGAGCCAAGACGAATGGGTCAAGGCAGGGCACTTCCTGGGTACGGCAGGGCCGATCTACAGCAACTTCACGACCCAGGACAACGCGGATCCGAGTTCGGCGGCGGCGTCTCCGACGGGCAATGCCTTGAACCCGAGTGCCGCAACGGTGAATTACTTGAACGGCGCCCACTGGAATGCGCTCTCCGGTCATCTCGTCAGCGTTGCATCGACTCAGGCTACGAGCTTCTACGGCACCTACGACCAGGGTGGCAACGTGGAGGAGTGGACGGATTCCTTCGGCGGTGGCGGCGGCGCTGGATCGCTTCGCATCGTGCGGGGCGGATCGTTCCGCGACGATGTTCCAACGATCAGCATCGCCGGATCGAGCGAAGTCCTTCAAGCGGAGGAGCGCGACGATCTGGGCTTCCGCGTGTTCAAGCCCAACGGACTCCCCGAGCCTGGGCTGGGCTCCATGCTCATGGCGGGGATCATCTCGTTGTCGTGGATGGGGCGGCAGCGGGCGAGCCAGCTTGCATGTTCTCGCCACTCATCCGGTGGGCCCTGAATAGCGAGTATCTTGAATTTCGTTAGTCCGACTGGAGAAGGTCATGGCAGCTGACTATGAACACGGGCACCGCGCGCGCGTCATCTAGATTCAATTGCCTCTATCAACGAATGGAGGCGCGATCCATCTACGGCAAGGACACGAAACACATGCTCTCTTCAGCAAATTTCCTCGCCCGCCACACAATTCGGCGTCATGCCCTTAGTCTCGTCGCAGGCTGCCTTGCATTCGCTCTCAGCTCGACGATCGCCTTAGCGATCGACGGACGTATCGAAATCAGTCAGACCGCCATTCTCGCCGGCGGGATCACTCCCGGTGACGCACCCGGATATCCCGCAACCCTCTCCGCCTCAGGAAGTTATGTCCTGACGAGTGACCTCATTCTGCCAAGCTCATCCGGCATGCGCGGCATCGAAATCGAAGGCGGCCCTGCCCAACTCGACCTGAATGGCTTCTCCATTCTGGGCCCGGGCACGTGTACCGGTATTCCCCCGGTATGCTCGGGCTCGCAAATCACCGTCGGCATCGAGATTTCGACGAGCGAGCCCGTCGAAATTTCGAACGGCACGCTGACGGGTCTTTTCTCGGCGGTCAATGTCCTGACCACCACGGGATCTGAAACACGCTCCACCGTCCTCAAAGATCTGGCCATCGAGGCCAACTCAGGGACGGCCGTCTTCATGAGTGGAAATGGGTCGTCGGTCATCCGCGACTGCCAGATCAATCGCAATGGTCTCCTCGGAATCGACATCGACATCGGGCATACCGTCCTGATCGACGGTGTCACCTTTCGGAGCAATGGCAGTTCGGCGATCGACTCACAGGGCTCGGCCTCCCTGGTCCTCAACAGTCTCTTCGTCGGCAATTCCATTGGAATTCGCTCGTTCTTCATCTCCAATCCGTCGCTCGCCCTCGTGTACGGAGGCAACTCTTTCTTCGCCAACACGACGCACGTCATCGGTGGATCACAACTCGGCCCGAATTTGTGTGCCGGAGCACCCTGCCCCTGAGATCGAACCCGCGGCTGAAAAGATGAGTTCCGCCCTCCCGGACCACCGTCCCAGATCCAGTCGTCGCTACTGCCAGCCCGGAATGGACTATCCGAAAAAGATTGAGCGGGGGGCTAGCCGGTGCGGCGAGTGGGAACCTTCTGCCACGACGGTCCCCAGAGATTGGCACCCACGACGCGGACCAGATCGCGGATCGCAACGACAACGGGTTTGCCGAGTCTTGCCAGTTCTCGTTGCGTTGGCGTAATGGCCGGCGCCGGCCTCCCGGACGAACGGGCCACGACGGCGCTGTCCGAAAGGCGCACGAGCGATACTCGAATCGCGCGATGACAGTCGGCCTTCGGCTTCTCGAGGCGCTGGCAATGTACGGCCAGTCGCGGTCCGAGCGCTCGGTAGAGCGAAACCGCGGATCTGGGTGCCACCGACTTGACAGTGGCAGCGAGCGCGTCGGGCGTCGTCCATGGGCCGATGGGATAGGCGCGGGCGGAATCGCGGGCTGGCGCCTTCAATTCCTTTTCGCCTTCGAGATCGAATGCTTCCGACAGCGCGAATTCGATCCACGTATCCGGAACCAGATTGGCCGCGACGTTCGGGTCGAGTGCAGCGAGGTTCACGAGCTGAATCGCGTAGGGGATCCATTCCATGGCTGGATCATCGCTGCCGAGCGAAGCCGGTTGGTCCGCCGAGAACGCCGCGGGTATCCATGCCAGCGAGATGAAGAGCAAGACCGACCCGAGGATCCGTTGCGGCCCGCGCTTGGGCGATCTCTGAGCGACCGAGCCGAGCTTGATCTTTGTGCGCACGTTCCAGTTCGAAACGCCGACGTATCCCGTCCGAACGATCGGGACCGGGTTGGTGCCTCGTGTCATTTCTGTGGATCCTCTTGGGGCACGGGCGGACAGGCAAATTAGTTGCGTTTTCCGCACCGCCGATTCTAGACATTCTGTTGAGTAGGTGTCGAGGGAAGCACTCCAGCCCTATCGGGAGCGCCGGGCGCGAGCACGCCGTGACAACGGACCGTGTGCGCACGTGGCGGAGGATTCAGCGGCGACACCCGTTGTGCGGAAAGATGGCGCTGCCCCTCGCCTGGGCCTCTACGGGAAGTACTGCACCATCGCCTATGGGTCGTAACGCGCAGTGGTCGCGGTGTACAGCCGGGCGGACGGCGAAAGCTCGCTCGCCCAGCCGTAGACACCTTGGCCTCATCACTCGCGATCAGATACGCGCGAGCGGAGCCGGCAGGCCGGCGATATCGCTGCGCGTCCGGAAGACGCTGCCCTCGGCGGTAGGATCGTCCGTGTTGTCGGCACTCACGACGTAGAGATCGCGGAGGTCCGCACCCCCGAAGCACAGGCTGGTCACGGCGCGGGCGGGCACGGCGACGCTTCGATCGAGCGATCCGTCGGGCGCATAGCGATGGACAGCGCCCCCTCCGTAGATCGCCACCCAGACTCCGCCCTCTGAATCGACCGCCAGCCCATCGGGTCCGCCCGCGCGGCCACCGCCCTCGACGCTCGCGAACACCCGATGCCCAATGGCGCGACCGGCGTCGTCCAGGTCGTGCGCGATCAGGCAGCCGCGCGCGGTGTCGGCGTGCACGATCGTGCGACCGCCGGGCAGGAAGCCGATCCCGTTCGACAGGCTGACGTCTCCGTAGAGGACCTCAGCGCTGCCCTCTGCGTCGATCCGGAAGCACTCGCCCATCAAGCGCTGGCCCTCGGTCGAAAACGGGTTGGACATCATCGAGCCGGTGTAGACCCGACCCTTCTCGTCTGTATAGAGGTCGTTGAAGCCCGGGATGTCGTCCCGCCCGAATAGCACCCGGGTCTCACCGTCCCGCACGTGGCAGATGTTGCGGCCGGAAATCACGATGCCGCCATCGGCGTGCAGGGCGATGCCGCCTACGCCGCGCCGCCGCGGAACGATCGTCTCGACCGTCCCGTCGGGCCGGCGGCGGTAGACACCACCGCGCTCGACATCGCTGAAGTAGAGCGCGCCGTCGGGGTCCACTCGTGGACCTTCGATCAGGCCATAACCGCTAACCAGGGTCTCAAATTGCATGTAGCGAGTATAGGAGATTCTGTCCTTCGGGTCGGGCGCGTTCTCGCTACCTTCACACCGCTTCGAGAGACTTCGGGCCGAAACGACTTCGAGGCGGACGTCCCCCCGAGAATCCGATTGATTCGCAAACGAGGAAGGAAAAAACGAGATGCGCGTCACGAGAAACATGATCGACCCCGAGCTCCGGATCCCGGGTCTCATTGGCAAAGCGCTCTTTCGCCCGTCGCTCCGCTTCTTCCGCTTCATGCACGGCATGACCCGGCGCAGCACGGGGCAAAACCTGGGCGGACTCGATTGCGACGAGCGCCGCATCCCCTCGATCGATGGCGGGCCCGAAGTGCGTGTGCGCATCTACCGCCCCCTCACGCGCACCGACTCCCAGGCTCTGCCGGGTGTCCTCTTCCTGCATGGCGGCGGCTACGCCCTGGGCAACCCCGAAATGGCCGGCTCCACCTACGAGCTAATGATGCGAACGCGCGCGTGCGTGATCGTCGCACCTGACTACCGCAAGTCGTTCGATGCGCCGTATCCCGCCGCGGTGAACGATTGCTATGCCGCGCTGATGTGGATGAAGGAGAACTGTGCCGCGCTGGGCGTGCGCGACGATCAGCTCATCGTGATCGGGCAGAGCGCCGGCGGAGGCCTGACGGCCGCCGTCGCGCTCATGGCGAGGGACCGGGGCGAGGTACGGATCGCCTTCCAGATGCCTCTCTATCCCATGATCGACGATCGGAACTCCACCGAGTCGGCGCGCGACAACAATGCACCCATCTGGAACGCGCGTCACAACCGGCTGGGTTGGGACCTCTACCTGGGCGATCTCGCTGGCCGCGACGATATTCCGAAGTACGCCGCGCCCGCCCGCGAGACCGACTACGCGGACCTGCCTCCCACCGCGACCTTCGTGGGCGAGCTCGACCCGTTCCGCGACGAGACCATTCAGTACGTCGATCAACTCCGCGCCGCCGGCGTGCCCGTCGAGTTTCGGCGCTACGAAGGCTGCTTCCACGGTTTCGAAACGATTCGTCCGAACGCCGGCAAGAGCCGCGACGCGAACGCGTTCATGGCCGAGCAGTTCGCGGCTGCCGTGGACGATTGCTTCGCGAAGCAGCCGTAGACGGCGTTCCGCCCGCAGCCAGAAAGAACGCGGCTTCGGGTCATTGTATTTCCGGGCGTTGCGAACAGGGAACGATCTCCCGAACGAGTAAATCTGTGCGTCCGCGATGTTTCAGATCATTCTCATACCCGCAATCATGCTGGCCCTCGTCGGGAGCATTGACTCCCTGTTGACGTCATTGGTCGCGGATGCAGTGACGAAGACTCGGCACGACAGCGAACGTGAACTCATGGGACAGGGAATCGGGAATATCGTGGCGGGGCTAGTCGGCGGTCTTCCCGGTGCGGGCGCCACGATGCGGACGGTCGTCAACGTTCGATCCGGCGGCCAGACACATCTTTCCGGCGTAGTCCATAGCGTGCTGTTGCTTGCGATCTTGTTGGCTCTTGGTCCTCTCGCGTCTCAGATTCCGATGGCGGTCCTGGCCGGCATTCTGATTACGGTCGGAATCGGAATCGTGGACACCAAAGGTTTGAGCCACGTGCGCCGAGCACCTCGAGGTGACGCCAGTGTCATGATCGCGGTCTTCGGACTAACCGTATTCGTCGATTTGATGTGGGCAGTCGCGGTGGGCATGGTCATGGCGAGCATGATTCTGTTGAAGCGCCTCAGCGATATCGACCCGGCAACGCACTCACCGCTCGTCGATATCGCCAGCCACCGCCCGTGGATTCCCGATCTCGAGGTACCGGAAGAGGTGCTGGAGGGCATCTACGTCGTCGAAGTGCACGGCTCCCTCTTCTTCGGGAATGCTGGCCCGTTGCAGCGAAAGCTTGGCGGGATGGCGCACGCCCGAGCAATCGTGCTGCACATGGGAGATGTACGGTACTTGGATCAATCGGGTGCCTACGCGATCGCCGACCTCGTCAGTGACCTGAGGAATGCTGACACCGAGACCTATATCGCCCAGCTCCACGAAGAACCTCGGGATCTCCTCGCCGCACTCGGGGTCGCACCGGGAACCATTCCTGAAGAACTGATATTCGCGAGCGCTGAGGAAGCCGTAAGAGCCGCTGCACGCGGTGAGTACCGTAGGCAGGCGTCTATGCGGGTTGTGACCGCAGCCGCCGCTGTGTGAGCAGGCGCGCCGAGCGGTCGCGCGACGACTCGATTGTTTGTGGCGGCGATCGAAGGAGGAACCGTGAAGGTTCGAAACATTCTTGTCCCGACAGACTTCTCCGAACATGCCGAGGCCGCCTTCGCAGTCGCTCGAGAGTTCGCAAGGGCTCTTGGAGCTCGAATCCAACTTCTCCATGTCTACGACATTCCGGACCTCACAGCGGTCTACGAATTGACCTTCCCCGCTGAAGTCGGCGATGGAATTCGGAAGGCCGCATTTCGGAAACTGGAAGACTGGAAAGAGAGTGCGGCCGCGGAGGGAATCGAAACGTCCACCCGTCTCGAATGAAGCAGCTGCTCCTGGGCAGCGTTGCCGAACGTACCCTCCGGACCGCGCCGTCTTCTCCTGCGCGCGACCGGCGGCTCTGGCGACACGCAGCCAGAGATATTCCTGTCTGGCCCCAATCTTCGAAGAGAACCACCGCCCGCTCGCAGCGGGCTGACCCTCGTCCTCGACGTCACGGAAACGAATGACTTCAGTGATCCAGACGCGGATCTGATCATCGACAAGTGTCGAAGCCGACTAGCGGCCGTGGGTGACCGCGAAATCGAACTCACCGTGATGTGGCGCGAGCATAGTTGCCACGCGACATTCGATCCGGATTTTCCGGACGACTGTGATTCACGAGCGAGCTTCCGGTTCTCGCTCGAGGATCTGGGTATACAGGACATGCCGATAGGAGTTTCAGGCGTTGTCTTTCACACCGCCGCCAAGTCCTCTTCTGACAAGTCGCCTTCGCAGACTCAATGGCGGTATTGCGTCCAAGATTCTCCAGCCATCCCGCGGTATGGCAACAGATTCCCTGCAATAAGGAGCAGGGAACAGATTTTCACGAGCAGGCAAATCCTTGCGAGCGATTCCGGCCTTCATGCTGAGGCGATGGAGCCGCGCTTCACATCTGTCCTAGAATCCGATCGATGCAATGTTCCTACTGCGATCACGACAATCCGGAGCAAGCGAAGTTCTGCCTCGAATGCGGCTCCGCCTTCGAACGAAGCTGCTCCCAATGTGGAACGCCACTTCCGGGAGAAGCCAAGTTCTGCCTCGAATGCGGAACGGCGATCGAAATCCCCCGCGCTGCGGATCCGGTCGCCGCACGAAACCCGCTCGACTACACGCCAAAACATCTCGCGGACAAGATTTTGCAATCGAAGTCCGCGCTCGAAGGTGAGCGCAAGCAAGTCACCGTGATGTTCGCCGACGTCAGAGGGTCGATGGAGCTCGCCGAGCAGCTCGACCCCGAAGAGTGGCACCGCATCCTCGAACGCTTCTTCGAGATCCTCACCGAAGGCGTGCACCGCTTCGAAGGCACGGTCAACCAATACACAGGCGACGGAATCATGGCACTCTTCGGCGCGCCCATCGCGCACGAGGATCATGCGCAGCGCGCGTGCTATGCGGCGCTGCACCTGCGAGGTGAACTCGCGCGCTACGCGATCGAAGTAAAGCGCGAACACGGCCTCGGCTTCTCGACCCGCATCGGGATTCACTCGGGCGTTGTCGTCGTCGGGAGGATCGGCGATGACCTCCGCATGGACTACACCGCACAAGGCCATACAGTCGGGTTGGCTCAACGCCTGGAAAGCCTCGCCGAGCCGAACACCTGCTATTTGAGCGACACTACGGCGCAACTCGCGACGGGCTACTTCGCGCTCTCCGATCTGGGTGACTTCACCGTGAAGGGCGCCAGTCAACCGCTTCGCGTTTTCGAGTTGGAGGGCCTGGGGTCGCTACGCACCCGGCTCGACGTCGCGCAAAGCCGTGGATTCACCCAGCTCGTGGGCCGCGAAGAGGAGCTGCAGATACTCGAATCCGCACTGACCCGCGCCAGCGAAGGCCAGGCGCCGCTGATTGGCATCGTCGGCGAGGCGGGTCTAGGAAAGAGTCGGCTGTGTTTCGAATTCATGGAACTCTGCCGTGCCCGGGGGCTATCGACTTACGAAGCGAGCGGCGCCTCACATGGCCGGTCGATCCCCTTTCTTCCGGTGCTGGGTTTGTTTCGCAGCTTCTTCGAGATCACCGAACAGGACGACGATGCGGAGGCGCGGGAGCGCATCACGAGTCAGCTCCGAGCAAGCGCTATTTCAGCGGGCGATAGTCTTGCTCTGCTCTTCGACTTCCTGGGCGTGCCGGATCCTGAGCACCCTGCCCCGCGGCAGGATCCAGATGTGCGGCAGCGACAGCTGATCGATCTGCTGCGTCGCGTTGTACAGATGCGAAGCCAGAACGAACCTCTGGTACTGCTGCTCGAGGACCTGCATTGGTTCGACGGCGCAAGCGCGGCCTTTCTGGAGCCGTTGATCGAATCGTTGATGGGGACGCGTACGCTCGTGCTTCTCAATTTCCGCCCCGAGTATCGCGCGCCCTGGTCTGGCAGGTCCTTCTACCATCAATTGCCGGTCGTGCCCCTCGGAAGCAAGGGAACCCGGAGCCTGCTTGAAGGGTTGCTAGGAGCCGACGCCAGCCTGGGAAAACTCGCGGATTTCATTCATGCCGGTACCGCAGGCAATCCATTCTTCACCGAGGAGGTCGTGCAACACCTCGTCGAGTCGGGAAAGTTGGAGGGCCGCAAGGGCGCCTTTCGACTGGTCGCTCCGGTCGACACACTCGAGGTGCCGAATTCCGTACAAGCGTTGCTTGCCGCTCGGATCGATCGGCTGGCGGAGAGTGACAAGGACGTGCTGCGGACGGCGGCCGTCATCGGTCGAGAGTTCGATGCGCCGACGCTGGCGGCGGTGCTTCAGCAGGATATCAGTCAGCTCCAGATCGTGCTGCGGGCGCTCAAGGATGCCGAGTTCGTATTCGAGCAGTCGCTCTATCCGGTGGCAGAGTACTTGTTCAAGCATCCGCTGACGCATGAAGTCGCGCTCAATTCGCAGCTTCAAGACCGGCGCAAGCGGCTGCACGCTCGCGTGGCCGATGTGCTCGAATCGACACATGGCGATGAACTCGATCAGCAGGCGGCGCTCCTCGCACATCACTGGGAGAACGCGGGCGAAGCGCGGCAAGCCGCCCTCTGGCATAAGCGCGCAGCGGAATGGGCCGGGCTCCGGAACGCTGCTGAAGCAATGCGGCATTGGCAGCGCACTCGCAGCCTGCTTCTCGCTCTACCGCAAACCAACGAGACGATGGAGATCGGCGTTGCGGCCTGTCAGGGAATGCTCGGACTGGGCTGGCGACTCGGAATACCTACGGCCGACGCGACCAAGATCTTCGAGGATGGCCGAGACCTGGCTGAGAATGTTGGCGACTTAGGCGCACTGGCGGCGTTGCACGGAGACTACGCGTGCGTTCTTGGACTCGTCGCAGGCGAAGCGGATGAATACGTTCGCTACAGCCGTGAAGCCGTTCGGCTCGCGGACGAGACCGAGGACCAGGGATTACAGTTGGCCCAGCGCGCCTACCTGGCATTTGCCAGTGTGTTCGCCGGCCGGATGGAGGACGGCATCGAAAGATGCGAAGCGACCTGCCGACGTTTCCCGGCGGATCCGGCTCTCGGCGCGGAGTACACCGGCTACAGCCCATTCCTTGGCGTGCTGAATGCGCATGCGTGGATGCTGGTGCGGGCCGGCCGTCTCATCGAAGGTGAGGCGGTCTGCGAGCGGGCCGAGAATCTGGCGCGCCTGCACGGTGACGACGAGATACTCACCTGGGTCCAGCTGGTCCGCATCGAGGCGGACATCGTTCGTGGCGATGTGAACGCCGCCCGCCAGCATACGAGTGTCGCAGTGCAGACAACGGAGATATCCGACACTCCACAGTCGCACCAAGTCAACCTCATGGTCTCTGGGGTCCTTCATCGACTCGAATCGAGATGGGACCAATCGGTCGATACACTGGAGGAAGCCCTTCATGGGGCGACTCGCGGCGCCAATCGCGAGCTCGAAGGTTGGGTAGGCGCGGAGCTCGCCTTCGCCTTGATCGGTCGCGGCGACCTCGATCGTGCGGAGCAAGAGGCGCAAACCGCGATCGAGGTCGGGCGCCTGCAAAATTGCCGATGCGATGAGGCGCGTGGCAGTCTCGCGCTCGTCCATACTCTGCTGCATCGCGACACACCCGCACTGGATCGTGCTGAGAAGGCATTGGACCGCGCTCAGGTGCTGATCGACGAAACAGGCGGAAAGGTGTATCAGCCCGATCTGCACGAATGCCGTGCCCGCATCGCACGAATTCGCGGTGACGATGTCGCCGCGCGCGACGAGATCGAGCGGGCGCGAAGCGTCTACTCTGAAATGGGCGCAACGCTTCAACTAGCGAGACTCATCAACGAGTGGAATCGCTAGAACGATTCCGGGCTCGGCCGACCGCTTCGGGATCAACCACGTGCGTGCCTGGGAATACTCACCTAGAGCCGTCCGCGAGCGAAGTCTCCGAGCAAGCCCAGACCGATTAGAACCATCAAGCCCGCGAGCGGAAGCCCGACGACGATCGAAGCCGCCTGCAGCGCGTCGAGCCCGCCGGCCCGAAGCAACACCGCGGCGACGGACGCGAGAGCGAAGCCCCAGAAGATCTTCGCGGCGGCGGAGTCTTCGGTCTTCAGGATGTGGCAAACGACGAGCGTCGCCGAGTCGAGCGATGTGATCAGCCACGTGAAGAGCAGGAAGGCGGCGATCGCGATGAGGATTCCAGAGACTTGCGGAGAAGCCAGGTTCTCGATCACCGCGATCAATCCCAGGCTGTAGTCGAGAGTGACCGTCTCGCTGACCGAGCCAGCGACCGCCGATTCCTGAGCGATCGCCGTGCCGCCTAGCACACACATCCAGAGAATCGTGACGAGTGTCGGTACGAGCATGACTGCGATCGCGAATTCACGAATCGTTCGGCCCTTCGAGATGCGCGCGATGAAGAGGCTCACGAAGGGCGTCCAGGCTAGCCACCATCCCCAATAAAATACGGTCCAGTCGCCCTGCCAGGCTCGTTCTTCCGCGGTTTCTCCGATCCAGAGTCCGGTTGGGACGACGTGAACGAGATAGTCGACGATGGTTCGAAGGATCAGCTCTCCCAGGAAGAGAGTGGGCCCGAGTAGAAGGAAAGCCGCAAGAAGCCCGCCGCTGACCCAGACATTGAGTTCGGACAACCTTCGGATTCCGCGCGCGATTCCCGAAATGGCGGACAGCGTACCCAGAACGCAGACGCCGAAGATGATCACAATCTGGTTCGTGACTCCGTTCTCGATGTCGAAGAGCGATCCGAGTGTCGCATTCATGCTCCCGGCGGAGAGGCCGATCGACGTCGCAACGCCGCAGACCGTTCCGAAGAGCGCGAGGAGGTCGACCGCTGTACCGGGCCAGCGGTCGATCCATTTCGGGCCGAGAATCGGATAGAGCGCCGTTCGAAAGGTCAATGCCTGACCATGGCGATAGGCGTAGATCGAGATCGCGAGCGCGGCGAGGACGTAGAAAGCCCAGCCGTGAACGCCCCAATGAAGGATGGTGATCCGCATGGCGGTCGCGATCGCATCGACACCGCCACGTGGCGCGTCGGGGTCCAGCAGGAAGGGATTGCTCTGCAGGTGGATGATCGGCTCGGCGGTCGCCCAATAGAGGAGGCCTGAGGCAAGGCCGGCCGAGAAGAGCATCGCGAACCAGGAGAGTCGACTGAATTCCGGACGTGAGTCGTCGTCTCCGAGTCGGCCCTTCGCCAGCGGATGGATCGCCAGGAGCACAACCCCGAAGACGGCCGCGTTCGCGACCAACACAAAGAGCCAGTCGAAATAGCCAACGACCCAGGCCTTGGCTGCTGCGAGGGCCGCACTCGTGGTCTCGATCGAGAGGAGAGCCCCGAGGACGGCGGTCACGACGATCGCGACGGCCAGTCGCGACCTGGCGTTCGGCAATCCGATGCGTTCAAAGGGATTTAGAGAGGCTTCGGGGAGGGGCACGGGGCGACGGTAGCCCACGCCAGAATGTGCCTTTTATCCGCGAAACCGCCCTAGATCGCTTCTTAAGCCTGTCCTTGGCTTCTGCATTGAACTGTACCGTCCAGACGGTATACCTACGCCATGCCCCAAGGAGCCCGGGACCGAATTCTCAACGCCGCCGAGGAGCGCGTCCTCGCAGGTGGGCCCGCCGGGCTCGTGCTCGACGCGATCGCCGCAGACGCGGGCGTCAGCAAAGGCGGCCTCCTCTACCACTTCGCCAACAAGGAGGCGCTCGTCGCGGATCTCTGCGAGCGGATGCTCGATCGATTCGATCGTGAACTCGAATCGCTTCGCCATGCCGACGGAGGGAACACCGGCGCGGCCGCACGCGCCTATCTCGCCTCGACGGTCACCGACGAAGGCAAGCCGGCCGACAACTCGGCTCAGCTCATGGCCGGCATTCTCGCCACCCTCGGTCGCGATTCACCTCATATGGAAACCGTACGAGCGCGGTTCGCCGAATGGCAGGAGGCACTCGTCGGCGACGGACTCGACGACACGACGGCCACGATCGTGCGACTGGCGGCGGACGGCCTTTGGCTTTCCGCCCTGCTCGGGCTTCCGCAGCTCGACGCCGATCTCGGTCCACGCACCCTCCGCGCGTTGCGCGACCTGACACGTTCTTGATCGATTTATGAGTCGATTCATGAGTCGATCGAAGACGCGCGCACACTACGACTTCGTGATCGTTGGAGGAGGCTCCGCCGGCTGCGCCCTTGCGCGTCGATTGAGCGACGACCCTTTGCTTCGAGTGCTCGTGCTCGAAGCGGGTCGCCCGGATGCGTGGTGGGACGTTGCGGTCCACATGCCCGCCGCGCTGATGCTGCCTCTCGGCAGTCGATTCCATGATTGGGGTTATCGCTCTGAGCGCGAACGCCATATGGGCGATCGCGAGATCTATCACGCTCGTGGGAAGCTCCTGGGCGGATCGAGCAGCATCAACGGCATGATCTTTCAGCGCGGCAACGCGCTCGACTACGACGGCTGGGCGGCGGAGCCCGGGCTCGAAAACTGGAGCTACGCGCACTGCCTACCCTATTTCAAGCGAATGGAGACTGCGCCCGAGGGCGAGGACCGCTGGCGGGGTCGAGAGGGTCCGCTCAGGCTCGAGCGCGGCCCCGCACGAGGACCGCTCTTCGACGCCTTCTTCGAAGCGGTACAGCAGGCAGGTCATTCTCTCAATGACGATGTCAATGGCGCGCACCAGGAGGGCTTCGGGCGCTTCGATCGCAACCTCCATCGCGGGCTGCGTCAAAGCGCAGCGCGCGCCTACGTCCACCCGGTCAAGAAACGACCCAATCTCGATGTCGTGAGCCGCGCCTTCGTGACGCGCATCGTCTTCGAAGGAAAGCGGGCCGTCGGCGTCGAGTACATCCGCAAGGGACGCGTGGAAACCGCGAATGCCGAGGAGATCATCTGCAGTGGCGGTGCGATCAACTCGCCGCAACTCCTCCAACTCTCGGGCGTGGGTCCGGCCCGACTCCTTCGCGAACTCGAGATCAAAGTGATCCAGGATCTTCCGGGCGTCGGCGAGAATCTCCAGGACCATCTCGAGGTCTACATCCAGCACGCGTGCTCGAAACCGGTCTCGATGTCGCCCAGCGTGCGCAGGCGTCGGCGACCGTGGATCGGCTTGCAATGGCTCGCGGGCTATGGCCCGGGAATGAGCAATCATTTCGAAGCCGGCGGCTTCCTGCGGAGTCATGCGAGCGAACCGTATCCGAACCTGATGATCCATTTCCTGCCGCTGGCGATCCGCTACGACGGCACGAAACCAACGCCGGGCCACGGCTACCAGATGCATATCGGTCCGATGCTCTCGGAAGCACGCGGGTCGCTGCGGATCCGTTCGGCGGATCCAAGCGTGCCACCTGGCATGCGCTTCAACTATCTATCGACCGAGCGCGATCGTCGCGAATGGATCTCGGCGATCGACTGTGCCCGCCAGATCTTCGCCCAATCGGCCTTCACGGATCTCGATCTGGGCGAACTTTCTCCCGGCCCCGCGGTCGAGACCGATCGACAGATCCTCGACTGGGTGGCCCGCGAAGGCGAGACCGCGCTCCACCCCTCGTGTACATGCAAGATGGGACGGGATCCGCTGGCCGTCGTCGATCCGGACTCTCTGCGAGTACACGGCGTAGATGGGCTTCGCGTCGTCGACGCCTCGGTCATGCCGACTATCACGAATGCCAATATCTACGCGCCGACCATGATGATCGCGGAGAAGGCGGCTGACGCGATCCTGGGGGTCGAGCCGCTTCCGCCGGCGGGCTTACAGAACTCTTCACGACGCGAGGGACCCCGACCTACATCCATTCGGGCAACGGCTTGACTCGCCCCCGGCGGTGGGGGGAGTCGAGAGCGAACTCGTCTCTGAGGTCATTTCCCTGATCTACAGGGAGAATACGGCGAAACTCTCGGCTCACGCCGGATTTCGATCGGCCGAGTTCTGGCACACTACGGGCACTCATTCCGCACCATTTAGTTAGTAGTCATCTGGCGACAGCTCTGGGAATCCATACTCGACTGCGTCAACATTGGCTGGGGCTGGCAAACGCAGTGGAGGGGTGACCATGTACGCCAATCTCGCCGTTCTCGCGACGTTCGCATTCATCTATAGCTTGCTCGCGACGCGACTCGAACGAACGCCGGTCAATGGGGCTGTGGTCTATATCCTGTTCGGCTTCTTCGCAGGTCCTGTCTGCCTCGGTCTGCTGAACCTCAGCGTGGGAAGCGCGGAGATCCGCCTCGTGGCCGAGCTGACCCTGGCGATCGTGCTGTTCAGCGACGCGACCAACGCCAATCTCTCAGTCCTTCGCGGCAGCGCCGGCGTGCCGGTTCGGATGTTGCTCTTCGGATTGCCGCTCACCTTGCTCGTCGGATTCGGGGCCGCCGCGTTCCTCTTTCCAGAGCTGACCCTCGTGGAAGCGGCCATCCTCTCCACCATGCTCGCGCCCACCGACGCCGCGCTCGGCAAGGCCGTCGTCACGAACGAAGCGGTTCCAGAGCCTGTCCGCGAAGGACTCAACGTAGAGAGCGGTCTCAACGACGGAATCTGCGTTCCCGTGCTCTTCACTTTTCTGGCGCTGGCTTCCCCCGGCCATCACGGCGATACACAAGGATTCGGCCTGGTCCTGACATTGGTGGCCGAAGAGATCGGGATCGGCGCCGTGGTCGGCGTGGCCCTGGCGCTGGCCGGCGCCTACGGATTGAAGACGAGCCTCGCCCGCGGCTGGATTGCCGGCCCCTGGCTGGGCCTGCCCATCGTCGCGCTGGCGCTCGCCGCCTTCAACATGGCCCAGTTCGCGGGCGGGAGTGGGTTCATCGCCTGCTTCGTGGGCGGGCTCGTATTCGGCGCCCGGATCGGCGAGCACAAGCATACGCTCATGGAGGGAGCCGAGACGATCGGCGAGGCCTTCTCTCTCCTCACCTGGGTCGCGTTCGGTGCTGCCGTGCTCCTCCAGCACTCGGGCCTCGTGGACATTCGCACGGTGATCTATGCCCTGCTGAGCCTGACTGTGTTTCGGATGCTCCCCATCTTCCTTAGTCTGCTCGGAGTCCAGATGCCGACCAAAGAGAAGCTCTTCCTGGGCTGGTTCGGGCCGCGCGGCCTCGCATCCATCGTCTTCGCAGTGATCGTCCTCCATGACGACCTGCCCGGAGGCAGGATCCTGACCGGAGCGGTCGTCGCCACGGTCGTCGCGAGCATCCTGAGCCACGGGCTCTCGGCCAATCCGCTCGCCCAACGCGTCGGAGCGGCAAAATAGACCCGCACAATGTGAACGCACGGACCGAAGTGCACGGCGGCTCTTTGCGCGACGCAGAGCCCGGATGTACGCTACGCGACGGAGTGAACCATGTGCGCGGAAGGTCCGGAATGAAACTGGTCGGTCGACTCGTCAGCAAAAATATTTTGTGGCGTCGAGAGAAAGGCCCTTCCCGTCAGATGGGACGTAGAGCGCCAATGCGTGGTTCGCTGACCCTGACGAATTCTGAAATCACAGATCCGGCCAGACTGACCGGTCATCGCCAAGGCATCACGAGACGCTCAGAGAGATTTGAATGAATCGCGCAGATTGGTCTGCCGCTGCTGGTCTTCCAGCGAGGCGTGGAGAAGGAGCGCGAAGCTGGCCAGGGGGAAGAGTGCCGGCTTCGTGAGATCGAGAGCCAAAGTCCGTTCCAGGTAATCGAAGCTATGCTCCCGTAGAGCGGGTCGCCGCACCGCGGACAGACCGCTTTCTCACCACAGTCGACCGGTCGATCCTGTTCGAGTTAGTCGCAGACTTCGCGGTCAAGCGTAATGATCATCGTTCTCGATCTGTTTTAGAGTTCGCAGGTTCACGCGGACGCATACCATGGGAGGCGAACCGATGATTCGCTCAACACTCACGATATTGGTAGTGGCCACTCTTCTCGGAGGCTGCTTCGCCGAGCCCCCTCCGCCCGTCGAGGTGCAGGTGCCTGACGTCACCCTGAGCTTTCTCGATGATGTCAAACCGATCCTCGACGGACGCTGCGTCGTCTGTCACTCCTGCTACAACGCGGCATGCCAGCTCAAGCTGAGTTCCTACGAGGGCCTCGACCGAGGAGCGAGCAAGG
>CBFDDD010000005.1:0-99782 GCA_965603475.1 uncultured Myxococcales bacterium | reverse complement strand
AGGCCTGAAGTCAGGGTGTCAATCTGGCAAGGGGCCGAGGCCTGAAGTCAGGGTGGCAATCTGGCAAGGGGCCGAGGCCTGAAGTCAAGGTGTCAGCGTAGCTTGCTTGCGGTCGAGGTCTCTGGCGACGGCCCGCCAGAGCGCCACGGTCTCCCGGGTTGGCTCGAAATTGTTGCGTTGGAAATCAGGGTTGGCGGAATGCTTCGCGATGACGAGTCGATGCTCTGGATCGACGAAGATCATCTGGTTGTAGATTCCGAGTGCCATGAAATCTCCACGCGAATCGGCTGGGATCCACCACTGATACCCGTATCCCATGGGGTTGTCGGAGTCGGGCTTGGGTCCGGGCATCAAGTGCGGCGCATCCGGCGTAACGGAGTCCTTGACCCAGGCCGCCGGAATGACCTGCTTCCCTTCCCAACGTCCCCCATTCAGATAGAGCCGTCCGAGTCGCGCGAAGTCGCGAAGCGAAGCATTGAAACCACCGAACGCCATCTCCATTCCCGAGCCATCGACCATCCAGTAGGCGTCCTGCTCCATCCCGACGGGCTGCCAGAGTCTTTCGGAGGTGTAGTCCGCAAGACTCTGTCCCGTCGCGCGCACGAGGATCGTTCCAAGGACCTGGGTGTCGATACTGACATAGTGCTGCACGGTTCCGGGCGGTCGTTCGCGTTCGAGTGTGGCCGCAAACTCGAGTAGAGTGCCTCCCATTGCGAGCTCTCGGCCCATGCGATTGATATCCGAATCCGGATCACCGTAATCTTCGTTGAAGCCGACACCCGAAGACATCTGCAGAACGTCCTTGATGGGTACGCCGTCGTAGCCCGACCCTGCGAGTTCGGGCAAATAGTCTGTGACCGGCTGCATGATGTCGCGAATACGACCTTCCTCGACCGCGATTCCAAAGAGCGCCGACATGACCGACTTGCTGACGGACCAGGCGATGTGTCGACCGGTTTCGGAATGTCCGAGCGCATAGCGTTCGAGCAGTATCCGATCGTCCTGCATGATCAAGAGGCCGGTCGTCTTCGTGTCCGAAAGAAAAACTTCAGTGTCGAAGGATTTTTCGCCGTATTCGAAATTTTTCGGGAGTGCGTAGTTGCCTCGCTCGAACTCGAGGACGGACCCGCCGGCAGCGACCTGATGGGTCGGGAAGATCTCGTCCATGTGTTGGAAGTTGAGGACGATGTCTTCTTCATCGAAGAGATGCGAGACCGTCCAGAGCTGTGTCAGCTCCGTTCGGAAAAAGAGCGCGAGGACAGTGGTCAGAGCCAGGATCAGAGCGATGCCGTAGAGAATTCGTCTCATAGTCGGAGGCTTTCCTTGTGCGCGACGCAACCGGCGCTCAGATGAAGGGGGCCGAGCCAGGCACCATGCCCCAGGCGCGATGACCCGGGCACTATGCCCGAGTAGGGGATTGATCGCTAGAGTCGCTCGCGACAATCAGAAAGGATTTCGATGCCCGATCACAGTTTCGAATTGCCGGCCGCGCCGGACGGACAGATTCCTGTTGTCCATCACTGGCGCCCTCGAGAGCCCGGGAGAGGGGCCTTCATTCTGGCTCACGGAATGGGAGAGCACTCGCTCCGCTATGCATCGCTTGCGGAGTCGTTGACTGCCGCTGGATTCGAGGTCTACGCAAATGATCATCGAGGCCACGGAAAAACGGTCAAGGATGATTCTCAACTCGGAGAATACGGGCCGGATGGCTGGCGCGGCCTGATCGACGATGAGATCCGACTGATTCGCAGAGTTAGTGAAGAGCACCCGGGTCCAATACTCATCCTGGGGCACAGCATGGGTTCGATGGTCGTCCAGCATCTTCTGACGGAAGTCAGTGATCTATTGGATGGTGCGGCGCTATCCGGAACCACAGCAGTCGATGTGATGGCAGGCGCCGTCGCGGCGAACGAGAACACGGAGGATGGTGACGCAGATCTCTTTGCGAGTTTCAATGTGGCCTTCGAACCCGTTCGGACAGAGTCGGACTGGCTCAGTCGGGATCCACAGCAGGTCGATCTCTATGTGGATGATCCGCTGTGTGGATTTTCCGTTTCAGATGCCTCGCTTGCGTCGTTGATGGAAGCGGGTGTGGCCTATTCGACGAATGAGGCGACCGAGGCGATTCGAAAGGATCTGCCGATCTTTTTGCTTGCAGGTGACGCCGATCCAGTCGGTCTGGGGGGCGAGCTGGTCAAGCAGGTCGCGAATCGATATCGCGAAGCCGGAATCGCAGATGTGACGCTGAAGCTCTATCCGGGGGCCCGACATGAGGTCTTCAACGAGACGAATCGGACCGAGGTCGAAGCAGACTTCGTCGCCTGGGCGACGCGCGTTCGCGATGCTCTTACGGGCAAGGGCGCTTCGCGATGAATCCGTTTCAACTCGAAAACAAGAACGTCGTCATTACGGGCGCCTCATCGGGGATCGGTCACCATTTCGCCGGGGTTTTGAGCGAGGCCGGAGCGAATGTGGTTCTCGGAGCGCGACGCGAAGAAAAGATCCTGGCACGTGTAGACGAGATCCGCGCCGCCGGGGGCCATGCAACCGGACTGAAACTCGATGTTCGCGACGCGAATAGCATCGCGACATTTCTCGAGGCTGCCCGGCAAACCTACGGTCCCATCGATGTGATCATCAATAACGCCGGTATCGAGCCGGGAGCCAAGACCTACATGATGATCGACGACGACGATTGGGACGACGTGATGGAGACCAATCTGAAGTCAGTCTGGCGGATCTCGAAGGCCTACACCGAACAAGTCCTGGAAAGCGGCCGCAAGCGCGGCAATATCGTCAACATCTCCTCGATTACGGATACCCGCACCATCAAAGGCCAGTTTCCGTATGCGGTGTCCAAGGGTGCGTTGACACGCATGACAGAGGTCATGGCGCTGGAGGCCGCTCGATACGGAATTCGAGTGAATGCCCTGGCGCCCGGCTATTTCTTCACCGATGTGAGTCGAATCTTGTTGGAAAGCGAGAGGGCACCCGAGTTCGTTCAGGGTATTCCGATGCGGCGCCTGGGCGAATTTCCGGACCTCGACGGGCCGCTACTGCTACTCGCGTCCGATGCATCGCGCTACATGACGGGCTCCGTCGTCGTGGTGGACGGCGGTCATATCTGCGCTTCGCTCTGACACGAGTATCTAGACGAAGCGACGGAAGTCGGGGTCGCGCTTTTCCTTGAGCGCGGCGCCGCCCTCTGCGGACTCCTCGGTTTCGTAGTAGAGAGAGAGGCCCAGCATGCCGAGTCCACCGATTCCACGGATGCTCTCTGTGTCGGCGTTGAACGAGCGCTTGGCGAGTGCGATCGCGGTCGGACTTCGCGCGACGAGCTTCGCACACCACGCATCGACCTCAGCGTCGAGTTCCGCTTCGGGGACGATCTTGTTGACGAGGCCCATCTCCAATGCTTCGGCCGCGGTGTACCGCTCGCACAGATACCAGATCTCGCGCGCTTTCTTCTCGCCAACGACTCGAGCGAGATAGGCCGTCCCGAAGCCGGGATCGACCGAACCCATCTTCGGGCCGACCTGGCCAAAGATCGCCGTCTCGGCCGCGAGCGTGAGGTCACAGAGCGTTGCGAGTACGTTGCCGCCGCCAATCGCGTACCCGCGAACCTTCGCCACGACGGGCTTCGGAACGTCACGAATGGCCGAATGCACCTCGTCGATGGGCATGCCAATGATGCCGCGGTCCCCTTCGTACTGACCATCATGTGCGGATTGGTCGCCGCCCGTACAGAATGCCTTTTCGCCCGCACCGGTCAGCACGATCGCTCCGACATCCTTGTCGTAGCCAGCGCGTGCGAGTGCCCGAACCAACTCGGAGCAGGTCTGACCACGAAACGCGTTGTACACCTCGGGTCGATTCAGAGTGATCGTCGCGACATGGTCGCGCTTCTCGAAAAGTAGATCCTCGTATTCCATGGGTGGGGCTCCTCTCGGGTGAAGTTCAGCCATGCATCGTGAGACCACCGGAGACGCTCACGGTCTGGCCGGTGATGAAGCTGGCATCGTCGCTGATCAGGAACGCGATAATCCCTGGATAGTCTTCCGGCTGACCCAGCCGACGCATGGGGATCGCTCGTTCGAGTGCACCGGCGAGCTTCCCCGATTCATCGAAGCGTGCAAAGAGTGGCGTGTCACTTGGGCCAGGAGAGACGACGTTCAGCGTGATGCCTTGCCGCGCGACCTCTCGTGCCACCGATTTCGAGAATGAGATCATGCCGCCCTTGCAAGCCGCGTAGACTGCTTCGCCCGAGGAGCCGACACGACCCGCGTCGGAGGCCAGAGATACGATTCGTCCGGACTCCCGCTCGATCATGCCCGGGAGGACTGCCCGGGTCAGGTTGAGCGGTCCATAGAGATTGATGTCGATCACTTTTCGCCAGGTTGCGGGATCGCTTTCGGCGAAATTTCCAGCGACGTCCCAGCCGGCGTTGTTGATCAAGGCTTCGACCGGACCGGCCTCCGCTTCGAACGACGCGATCGCGGCAGCGACGGCGGGCGCGTCGACGATATCCACCTGGAAGGAAAGTGCCTCGGCTCCCGCAGAGCGAAGCTCACGAGCCGTCTGGTCTGCTCCTTCGCCGTCGATATCGAGTATGCCCACGACCGCGCCTTCGCTCGCGAGGCGCTGGACCGTCGCTCGACCGATCCCGCTGGCTGCGCCGGTGATCAGCGTTCTTCGGCCCTGTAGTCCTCGAAAGCCAGTCACGGGAAGACGAAATCTCCATCGCTTGGTACGACGATCTCACCCTCGTAGTCGTTCGCGACGAGTGAGCGTACTTGTAGATTGAAGAAGGGCGGTGGACGTAGCCGGACGAGTACGAGGCGGTCTACCTGCGCGTCGGTGGCGATGACGCCGACTTCGAGAATCGAGGTGTGGAGTTTCGCTTCGAGTTCGAGGCGTTCGGGATAGGGGACCTCGGCACCCGTTCCCTCGAGTTCCGCGACCGTCGGGAGGTAGGCGGCTTCATGGACCAGGACGTCCGCGCCGCCGGCGAAACTGGCGAGTACTTCATGGCCCCAGCCACTGCCGGAGACGACGATTCGATCATCGCCATCAGTAAATCGCCAGGCGAGGGTCGGCAGCGGACCACCGGGTAGCGAGCGGGCTTCGATGCGGAACCCGCCGACCTCTTCGCTATAGCCGTCGCCCACCTCCTGGACTTCGATTCGCCCGCCCTCGGTCGGAAGCGAGATGGCGGACCCGAGGGCATCCCGGCCTGCGGCGTGAGCACTTTCGAGATACGTGACGAGGGTTTGCGTGCCTGGAGGTCCAATGATGCGCATTGGCTTTTTGCGGGGAACGAGCCAGCCCGTGAAGAGAAGGTCGTCGAGCCCGATCGTATTGAGCGGCAGTAGATTGGTGAGGACGATGAGCTCGGGTTGGTCGAGGGGGATCTTGGCGCTTCGCAGTCCCTCGGCGATGCCGCGTCCAGCGTCGACGAGGACGATGGTTCGTCCGAGGCCGATCGCAGTCGATGGGCCGTTGCGATTCGGGTTTTCGTACTCATTGCCCGTGCCGACCGTGACGACGCTCAGTTCTTCGAACTCGTAAGGATCGAGGGGGGCGACGATTTCAGCCATTTCTGCGGCGCGCCACAGAACGCCTGCGCCCACCCATGCGAGGATGAGAATTCCGATCACGAGCGCGAGGAAGTAGATTTTTCCGTCCATTAGTCGTCCATCAGTCGTCTATCAATCGAAGACGACCGTCTTGTTGTCGTATACGAGGACGCGGCCATCGAGATGCCATGCGACCGCACGAGAAAGCACGGTTCGCTCGACGTCGCGTCCCTTGCGTACGAGGTCTATCTGCGTGTCCCGATGCGAGACGCGAACGACGTCCTGCTCGATGATGGGGCCCTCGTCGAGGTCGAGGGTCGCGTAGTGGGCTGTTGCGCCGATTCTCTTGACGCCGCGTCCGTAGGCTTGATGGTAGGGTCGGCCACCCTGGAATGCAGGAAGGAATGAATGGTGGATGTTGATGATCTGCATCGGGAAAGCCTCCATCATCTGGTCGCTCAGTATCTGCATATAGCGGGCCATGACGACGAGCTCGATTTTGTGGTCGCGAAGGAGCGCAATTTCCCGTTTTTCTTGTTCCTGCTTGGTTTCTTTCGAGATGGGGAAGACGTGGTAGTCGATCCCGAATTGTTTTGCGACGGGCTCGAGATCGGGATGGTTGCTGACGATGAGCGGAATCTCGCAGTTCAGCTCGCCGGAACGATGTCGCAGAAGCAGGTCGTAGAGACAGTGGTCCGTCTTCGAAACGAAGATCGCCATTCGCTTCACGTCGCGATCGAGGCGCAGATCGCAATCCATTTCGAAACGGTCGGCGACTTCGCGCACGGCCCCCTCCAGAGTCGCCTGGTCGATGGTGGTCTCACCATTCCGGACTGCGAGATCGAAGCGAATGCGTTGGAAGAATTTCCCGGCCCTCGAGTCGGTGTGCTGGTCGGCGTCGAGAATATTCAGTCCGAGGGCGTACAGAAGCTGGGACAAGGCCGCCACGAGACCCGGGCGGTCGTCACAGCAGGCGAGCAGCGTCGCCGTCGTGGGCTGTCCCGAGGGTTTTACGGGTTCCATGGATTCCTTCGTTGTCCTCATCGAGAACTCTCCGTGGGGGACACTAGCCAAGCCCCAGGATTGTGGAGTCCGCCCCTATTCTCGCCTTGTTGCCTCTACGCTATGGCTGAGCCGCTGGGCGTTCGATAAATTCAGTGCCGAGGGGAATCACTCATCCTCGAGTTCCGCGCTGTCCATTCATGGGGGATGGGATGCGGGAGCGGCCCGGAGGGGCGGGTACGGCGACCACCTGAGCCCGGGAACCTGGCAAGCGCATTGGGCTGCTTGTCTGACTATTCTATGCCGACTTTGGGAGGTACGAATGGACCAACTTAGCACTACGACGAGTGAGGTGGTGGCGTCCTAGCACGCTGAACCGTTCGTCGAATACGCTAGGTGTGCGTGGGACGCAGGTTCCAGCGCTACCGTCCCTGGGAACGCGGGTGTCGTAGCCGCTCTAGGACTTCGGTCTGTTCCCAGGGTCTCTTTTGCCTGCCTCCCGATTCGTCCGTCTTCGAGCGTGTTTCTTGATCGTGGAGGTCGACTCGCCGGAGTTCACGTCGATGACTGACGGCCTGCCGGAAAAAAAGAAGAAGGCACTTCTCGATCGCCTGTCACGCTGGTTCTTCAAGCGTCGGGTGAACAGGCTCTACGCAGAAAACGAATACCTCGACGCCTACCGACTGCATACCGATATGCGCGCAAAGCGCGACCCGAAGACGGCCATCGGCGGGATGTGGGACGAGGTCGGGCAGTTACAGATCGACTTCCTGAGAGGCGAGGGCCTGCTCGAGGGTCATCGAATGCTCGACATTGGCTGTGGCAGCCTGCGCGGCGGCCGTCATTTCATTCGCCATCTCGAACCCGGGGGCTATACGGGCGTCGATATATCGGAAGGCGTGATCGAGGCGGGTAGACGCCTTCTCGCTGACGAGGGTCTTCTCGACAAACGCCCACGGCTGATTGCGAATACCGCCGGCGATTTCCGATTCGAGATGTTCGGGGACGAGACATTCGACTTTCTGCTCGCGCAATCCGTTTTTACCCATCTCAAGAAAGAACATCTCGAGGAATGTTTCCAGAATATTGGACGCTTGATGGGTCCCGGATCTCGATTCTATTTCACGTTCTATTCCGGCGAGGCATCCGCTCGTAGCGGGCCGAAGAGTTTTCAGTTCCCGTTTTCCTTTTTCGAGAAGATCGCGCAGGAGAACGGCTTCGAGCTGGTCGACCGGTCAAAAGACTATCCTCATCCACGAGGACAGAAAATGGCGTGCGTCAAGCAGCGCCCAGCTCCGCCGGAGCTTTCTTCTTCCTAGCGAATCGCCAGCGGATTGATCGGTGATCCGACGGCACCCGTAATCGGAAGGGGCGGAGCCGCAAAGAGAAACGCATAACGCAAGTCCTCGGTGCAGGCCTCTGCGAGCGCGTCCATGTGAAAAATCTCACCGAAGAGGACGCCCGTATTGCGGAGCGAGATCATGTGGAGCGGCTGGAAACAATCCTCGGTCTCGTTCGGGAGGACTTCGATGCCCCAGGTATCCGTACAGACCGCAGCGACTTCGCGCTCATGCAGCCAACCGGCGCAGTGGACCGAGAGCCCCGGTGCGGGCCCGCCGCAATAGCCGTCCCAGCTGCCTTCGGCCAGACAGCGCGTCATCATGCCCGTCCGCACGAGAACGATGTCCCCCGATTCGACCGCGACGCCTTCGGCCTCGGCGCAAGCGTCGAGTAGATCGGGTCCGATCGCGAAGCCATTGTCGAGCCAGAGTTCCCCGCAATGGCGTGGGATGTCGAGAAGGATGCCTCGCCCGACGACGCCATTCTTGACCGCTTCGATTCCGTTCTTCTTTGCGCCACGACTCGTCACGAGCTCGATGTTTCGATCGTTGTACATTTTTCCGTCGTAGAATACGTGCGCGAGGGCATCCCATTGAGTTCCGCACTGAAGAGGCATGATGACGGAGTCGTCCGCATAACGAAAACCGCCGGGAATATTGGCCTGTTCGCCGGCGAGAACATCGCTCCCGGTGGCGAGCATCACATGGATCGGGTTGTGTCGGCCGCCGACACCGGTTTGGGGTCCTTTGTGGTCGAAGTTCAATCCGCATGAGATGACCTGGCCGCGCCGAGGCAGCGCGGTTGCGGTCAGGACGCGTTCGGGTGTGATGAAGTTGAGTGCACCGAGTTCGTCTTCCTCGCCCCAGCGACCCCAATTCGAATAACGTCGTCCCCATTCCCGAACGGTGTCGGCCGTGATTTTGGCGCTCATGTCATGCCTCGCTTGGTGGTGAATATCTGGCGAGCGCAGCCTCGACGATTGGTACGTCTTCGGGCACGTCCACCGGAGTGCTCGTCCAACCCTCGATTTCGGCAACGCGAATCCGATGGCCATTTTCGAGGACGCGGAGCTGCTCGAGTTCTTCGGATCGTTCTGCCGGACTGCGGTCGAGTTTGACGAACTCCAATAGAAAATCGCGGCGATACACATAGAGACCGACGTGTTGGAGCGGGACGATGCCCGTCTCTTTGCGGCGGAAGGGGATGGGGGCGCGCGAAAAGTAGAGCGCGAAGCCCGCTGAATCGACGACGACCTTGACACGGTTCGGATCTTCGAAGGCTTCGGGCTCGGCACGGTGGACGACGGTCGACATGACCGTCCGGTCGTCTCGCAGTAGAGCTTCGATGGCCGCATCGATCACGAACCCTTCGATCAGCGGCTCATCACCCTGAACGTTCACGATGACGTCATGGTCGTAGCGTGCGGCGACCTCGGCGAGTCGGTCCGTTCCCGTAGGATGATCGAGGGCCGTCATCTCGACATCCGCGCCGAATGCCTCGCAAGCACGCTGAATTCGTTCGTCATCGGTTGCAATCGTGACGGCGTCGACCTGTTTGGCGAGCCGGGTTCGCTCCCAGACATGTTGGATCATCGGTTTGCCCGCGATCGTCGTGAGGGGTTTACCCGGAAAGCGAGTCGATCCGAAACGGGCAGGAAGAATGGCAAGAACGGTCATGGAACCATCCTACCCGAAAGCGGCCCAGCAGACGAAAGGGACTTCTTGCCGCGGGTGATTCACAGACGGCGATCTGACTGCTGCTGGATCACGGACTGCTTGGGATGCGCGCGTGAAAGATTCGAGTGACGGGAGCTGCGAGCGCGTGGAAGAGGCTGAGGCCCCACAAGTCGAGTTGATCCGAGCAAAGAGACCGTGGTGGCTCCCCCATTTTCTGGGACGCGTTCCCCTCGGCCTCGACTCGCGGTATGTGAGTCTTGTTGGCGTCGTCGCTCTGGCGGGACTCTTCGAGAACTACGACCTGTCGGTCTTGAGCGCGGCCCTGAAGCAGATTCGAGAGAGTTTCGGGCTCGACCAGTCGGAAATGACGTCAATGCTCGCCTGGGTTCGACTCGGTGCGATTCCCGCCTTTCTGATCCTCCCCCTTGCGATCTATTCCGGCCCCGGCGCGGGGATACCCTTCTCCTGGATCCCCTTCGTATTCATCCTGACGGGAAGCAACGTACTCATGCGGATCATTTCGAGCGAGCTGTTTCCGATGACGTCCAGTCGAAACACCGCACTCGGTTGGGAGACGCTCTGCGAGACTCTCGGTGGTGCCATCGGATTCGCGCTCGTCGGTTCGTTCACTGCAGCGAGCGCATCGATCGCGCCCGCAGTCGTTGCGGTCAGCGCGTTGACCGTATTCGGCGTCATCGTCGTCTGGGTGTTGCCTGAAAGCGCAGGGCTCGAACTCGAGGCGACGAGCCAGGTCTCATCGGTCGACGCGCAGGGTTAGGGACGGTTCGCTACGCTGGTTGACCCCAGACGAGATTTTGAACAGGCGTTGTAATGTGACGGATCCCAAGCTTTTATTCTGGACGTTCGCCCTCGCCGACCTCGGGGTGCTATGCGGGCTCGCGCTCTTCGGAGTTCGGTATGCGCGGCGTGGAGAAATCGCACGTCACAAGCGCGCAATGAAGATTGCGTCTCTGCTCGTCGTGGCGTTCATCGGTTCCTACATATTGAAGGTCCAGTTCCTGGGCCGCGAGGACATGTCGGTCTGGAGCACCCTGGACGTCTGGGTTCTCCGAATCCACGAACTCTTCGTTTTGCAGATGTTGATTGGGGGCATCGTCGCCTGGCTACAAGCACGCAAGCTACTCGGGACGAAGCTCGTGACTCACAATCCAGAGGACCCGGCCCCGGACGCCCAGACCGTTCGCATCCATCGCCTGGCAGGTCGCACGGCGGTTGCAGGCAGCGTTTTCGCGTTCTTGTTGGCGATCGGGGTTCTGGCCGGAATGTACGGACGCGCCTTCGGCTAGCGGCGCTCTACTGACACAGCGCTCTAGAGTCGAATCCGGGACGAGGGCCTACGGGTCGAGTTTCGATGGAAGAATGCGCCAACGAGCATTCCAAGTGTGAGGATCAGTGCACCGGTAATCCACTCCTGATAGCGGCTTCCGGCGCGTAGTTCGTAGTTGTCGAGCTTGAGCGATTCGATTTCCTCGCGCTGGCCGCTATCCGCGGCGGTGAGCGTCGCGTTCGATTCGCGCAGCTGGGAAGCCTCGATTCGGATCTTCTCGAGGTCCGATCGCAATGTCCCGGTCTCCGTTTCCAGCTGTTTGAGTCGTAGCGTGGGCGGCGGTTCCGTCTCGAGGTAGCCCGCCGGGATCCAGCCGATCCTGCCATCCGCTGCCTTGACGCGAGTCCAGCTCTCCCCTCGACTGAGGACTTGTAGTTCGTCGCCAGTCTCGACCGCGCCGAGAATCTTGTACTGGGTACCCGCGCCGGAGCGAAGATTCAGCCGGATGTAGCTACGTATCCAACCGGTATCCGCTGCAGTTGCGGTACTCGCCAGGGTGGATGAAAGGAGGAGAACCAAGGCCAGCACGAGTGCGAGGCCAACAGAGCGGTTACCGAAGGAACTCAAACGAAACTCCCGGATTGAGGGCGTGCCCTCGACGCTAGACAACGGTCAGCCTACGGAGTGTGACGAAGTACACGACAACGGGGTAGGCCAAAACCAGCATGGCGTCGCCGCGTCGATGACTGTCCACCGCAGACACCAATCGAGAGCTTTGTTTACATCCTTCTGATCATTTTCGCGACCATCAGGTGGACGCGATGTGCACCACCGTATCGAATCCTGCAACACCGCGGTGAGCAAAATGGGCCTAAAGGCCCCCAGCTCAATCCTTTTCTAGGGAATCGGTCGCGCAATCGTCGAATGGACGGCCCACCACGATCGTGAATTCTGCCAGACTCAAAGTCTTCTTTCACGCTCGCGCTCAGTCCCGGTCGCGGTGGTCGCTTCAATCTGATGGCTGCTCGGGAATCAGAATTCTCTGAAGGCGATCAATGATCCCTATCATGATCAATCGATTTGACGACTCTTGCCGGATTACCGACGGCCAGAACAGAATCGGGAATATCCTTCACGACTACGCTTCCTGAGCCGATCACCGAATCCCTTCCGATCCTGACGGGACCAGTCATGATCACGCCGCTTGCGATCCACGCGCCGTCTTCTATATGAATATCCCTTGAATCATCCGTCAGCGTAACTCTGTGTTCCTCACTCCCCTTGAGATGCATGTCATGCACTCCGGTGAGTACCATTACGTTATGTCCAAAAATGACGCCATCTCCGATGACGATTCTGCCGCTTCGTGTGTTGAAGAGCGTATTCGCCAAATCAACACGTTTGCCGATCGTCAATCGCTCTGGAGGACCATGGACTATGTGGGAACTATAGAAACCGGGTTTGAGTTTCCGGCTGATCGTCTTCAGTATCTTCGAGAATATTTTGGACATTCAAGAATCCTGATCGGCCAACATCAAGCAAGACCATTGGTCTGGATTGAATCTTGATCGTCGGACGACTGTTCGACTATCACGGCTCTGAATCCTATCCCATATTCCGATTTCATGAAATTTCCGCCTCAGTGCTCGAGCAAGGTGAAGGGCTCGATCGAGCGTTCTGAGCGGGAGATTCGTCGCGGTTGCCATCGCTGTTTTGAGGGGAGCCCAGCGTGTCCAAAGCCAAGAGACTCTTCTTCATGCATGCGAACTATCGAGAATTACACGTCGGGAAGCGGCGTGAGTATCACGAATTGAGGGCGTGGCCCTCGACGTTAGATGACGGTCAACCTAAGGGGTGTGACGAAGTACACGAGAACGGGGTAGGCCAAACCAGCATGGGGTCGACGCGTCGATGACTGTCCACCGCGGACACCAATCGAGAGCTTTATTTACATCCTTCCGCCCATTTTGACGACCACCGCTCGGAATCGATGCCCACGATCCTGTCCGATTGCGGAGCATCGTGAGGGCTGTCGCAAGAAGCCGACGCCTCGATTGCACCTAAATGCCCTCGAATTGATTGATCGGTCGGTCTTGTTCAACCCGTTCAGCGCGTGAAGATGTGATTTTCGGACGCGACGCGTTTCTTTCGAACGGCGTTGGCCCATGCGACTCGCTCGATTAGCTTGAAACCTGCGTCTTCGATCAATTGGACACACTTCTCGTACTGACTATGCCCATCAAAGAGCTCGATCAGGACACTCTTGACCGTGGGGTCTGCAAGCGTCGCGGCCGAGCCCTCCAGAACGAATATCTCGTTGCCGTCGACGTCGATCTTGATATGCGCAGGGCAAGTTCCGGTCTGCGATACAAACTCGTCGACACTGATGCCGGCGCTTCCCTGTCTGAACGTGGCATCGAATTCCAGACCCTTCCAGTCCAGGTTCCGACCGAAGGATCGGCCTGAACCGCCCCAGCCGTAGTCGGCCACATGCAGTTCGGCGATCAATGACTCCCGATGCAATGAGAAGGGATAGGCGGTCAGAAGGTCACCGTATCCGTTGTCCATGATGTTCAGATTGAGCAACGCGAAATTCAAGGCATCGGGTTCGAACGCGATGACGCGATGTCCCCGAGAAGCGGCATAGAGGGTATAGATGCCAACATTGGCGCCGATATCCATCAGGATGTCGTCGTTCGCAAAGCGATCGATCCATCGCAGGGTCTCTGGTTCCTTGCTCGAAAATGTCCGAGCGCGCTTCTCGGTCGTCCAGCCATAGTTGCGCATCGTAAAGATCGTCTTGCCCTGGTGGCGAACTCGAGTCTTCCGCTCGAGGGCGCGCTCAAAAAGCCAACTCCGCAGCTTCGCGGTCCTGGCCATGATCTTCGAAGGGAGCCTTCCAAGGAAATCGGATACAGCCATTATTGTCGTTTCTGCGTTCGCGAGCCCAATGCATCCCAATCAAATTCAGCGGATCTCTTCGCAAGCTCGGGATGCTTTCATTCTGCACGTACAAGCTTGTAGACGACGCTCTGCGAAGAATGTACTTCGAATTGAGCCGGTTGTCCTAAGAGCCAATAGACTCTTCTTGATGCATACGAATTACCGAGAGTCACACGTAGGGAAGGGGCGTGAGTACCACGACAAATTCGTTCGAGGTCCCTATCGGTCGCTGATCTGGGACCTCGAGCAGGCACAATTGCTGGAAATCCTGGCTCGCTTTCGAATCAGGCAGCCCACTTCGATCGAACTGCTCGATTTCGCCTGTGGAACGGGGCGAATTCTCGAACTCTTCGAATCTCACGTCGATTCGGCGGTGGGGATCGATGTATCGCAGTCGATGCTGGAAGTGGCAAGAGGGCATTTGTCGAAGGCCGAGTTGTTGCATGCTGATCTCACACGTGAGCCTGTGCTCGCGAATCGTCGATTCGGATTGATCACAGCCTTTCGATTTTTTCCGAACGCTGAGCCTACTCTACGCAATGATGTCATGCGCGAGCTTGTCGGTCTCCTGGCGAACGATGGGATCTTGATCCTGAACAATCATCTTCGCTGTAACGGAACAAAGATGCGATTGCGCCGCGCGATTCGCCGCCTCACAGGGAAGGGGACGGACCGCGATCTGCACTGCATGTCGGATGCGGATGTCGAGGAACTTGCTGATCGCTTTGGGCTCTCGATCCTCGAGGTGCATACACTTGCCGTCGTTCCGGTCTTGAAGGAGAAACGTCCGTTGATTCCGAGATGGCTTCTCTCGTCGATCGAGCGATGGGCCTCGGATCGGCCCCTCGCTGCGCACTTCGCAAATACCAGGATCTATGTACTCGCATCGGCCGAATCATTCCGCACTGCCCGCGACGAGTATCGGGAAGTGCGATGATCGTCGAGATCGTCGGCTCCCCCGGCCTGGGAAAGACGACGACTGCGGCGGGGCTCGACGATCTTGCGGTCGAGCCGGGCGTCGATTTCGCGCTCCTTTC
Source organism: uncultured Myxococcales bacterium (assembly GCA_965603475.1). Classification (GTDB taxonomy): domain Bacteria; phylum Myxococcota_A; class UBA9160; order UBA9160; family UBA4427; genus UBA4427. Next base: position 84,919 of record CBFDDD010000005.1, on the reverse strand, counting down.
CTTCGCTGATTATCGCAAGCTGGATCAAGAAATCGGCGAAGCCGCGATCATGAGAAAATGGCGATTGGTCCGGTGGTGGACGCTCGCGCCCATGGGTTGGCGTCATCCAAGACTGGTGCTCTCGGTCGCGATGCTCACGCTTTTGCATGGGCGACCCTTTGGACGCCGCGTTCGAAAAGCACAGCGACTGATCGCACATGCGCTCTTCACAGAGAGGCTGCAGGCGCGCTATCCGGATAGAATCTGTGTCCATCATGATGGATTCATGCAATGTCTCTGGTCGACGGTCATCGACTCGCGCAAGCTCCGCGGTCAGGAAATGATCCGGTCGATCATGCAGGATTACTATGCGAGGGTCCGGCCGAAGATGATTCTGCTACAGGTCGACGACGCGTTGGCCAAGAGTCGCGTGTTCGGGCGGACTTCAACGGGGCGATTCAATCGCGATTCGTCTCCGAAGCAGAGGGCCGAATTCGAGCGCTGGTTGGACTACTACCGCGAGCTAGTCAGTCTGTTGCCAAAGGATCTGGACTTGACGCGAATCGATGCGGATGCGCCTCCACCAGTCGTCGCTGAGCAGGTGATGAGCGCACTCTGCAATCGCTTCAATCGGGGAGGTCGTTCTTCGATTGGTAGATCGTGACACCCCCGACGAACGTCTGTTCGACCTCGAGGTCCCGAATCGCGTCGGGCTGCTCCAGAGGATTGCCGGCTAGCACGACGAGGTCTGCCAGCTTTCCCACCTCGATCGAGCCGAGTTCTTCCTCGCGGAAGATCTGCCAGGCGGCGTCGATCGTTACGGCACGAAGAGCCTGCATGGGATCGATGCGCTGCTCTTCGCCGATCACCCGACCCCCCGTGGAGATGCGGTTGACCGCGCTCCAGACCGCGAGCACAGGAATCATCGGAGTGACGGGCGTGTCGAGGTGAACGCTGAAACGCAGGTCGCGGTCGAGGGCTGATTTCGTGGGGCTCATCCGCGCTGCTCGATCAGGTCCCATGAAGGTGGACCAATGCCGATCTCCCCAGTAGTAGGTGTGGGCGGCGAAGAAGGAAGGGGTCATGCCCAGTCGTTTCATGTCGTCGAGTTGATCCTCGCGCGCCATCTGTGAGTGGATCACGATGGTTCGTGCATCCTCGCGCGGATGTTTGCGCTGGGCTTCGCCTACCGCGTGAATGATGTCATCGATGCTGGCGTCGCCGTTGCCATGGATGGCGAGTTGGAAGCCCGCCTCGTGATATTTGCTCACGGCGTCCACGAGGTCGTCCCGGCTCACTCTCGGGTAGCCTCGATAGCTCGGGTCCCCGTGGAAGGGGACGTGATAGGGTTCGCTGAGATAGCCGGTAAAGCCCTGGATGCTTCCGTCGGCAATGATCTTGATCGCGCCAATTCGCACGCGGTCGCCCGAGAGAGACGCCCGGTCGACGCTGCCATCGAGCAGTTTCGGCCCGAGTTCGTCGAAGAGCGGCCAGAGTTCGAGCCGAAAGGGAACCATGCCGAGGCGTGAGGCCCACTTCAGTCCCTGCGCGATTTGCAGGTTCACACCACCACTCTGAGCCGTCGTCACGCCGACACTGGCATATTCTGCCGCGGCGTTCTCGACCATCGCGATGAAGTCCCACACCGAGAAGTCTGTGGCGATCACCTGAAGCGGCTTTGCGGCGTTCTCTTCGAGCAGACCCGTCAGTCGTCCCGTTTTCGGATCCTTGACGATTACGCCGCCGTCTGGATCCGGTGTGTTTTCGTCGATCCCCGCAAGCTCGAGTGCAAGGGAGTTGGCCACGGCCATATGACCCGAGACATGCATGACGAATATCGGGTGGTCGGACGAGGCAGCATCGAGATCCTCGCGGGTCGGATGGCGTTTCTCGGCGAGAAGCGTGTCGTCATAGCCGAAACCGAAGATCCATTCGCCCGCATCGGTCTCGGCGGCTTTCGCTTGGAGTGCGACCGTGAGAGCACTGATCGTTCGTGTGGTGCCGATCGGCGGGCTGTTGACATCGACGCCGATCACGCGGAGGCCCGAAGCCGGGAAGTGTCCGTGAGCATCGATGAAGCCAGGCAGGAGTGTTCGACCCTCGAGATCGTGTACTTGTGCGCCAGCCTGGATATGACTCTCTACATCGGCGCGGTTTCCTACTGCGACGATCCGATCGCGTTCGATCGCGACTGCCTCCGCGATCGGTTGATCCGAGTTCATCGTCAGAACGACGCCGCCCAGAAATACTTGACTCGCCGGAGGATTCGGAGGGGTGATGAGCCAATAGGCGAGAGCGGCGAGGATGAGAATGATCGTGGCGATGATCTGGAGCGCGCGTTTCATGAGTTTTCCAAGATGCAATGAGAGGGATCCGGCATGGAACGGAAGGAACCGCTCAGACGAGTTCGAAGAGGTTGGGGTTGTCGCCCTCGCCAGGGCTGAGCTGGCCTCGAAGGCCGACGCCCTCGTGTTCGATCAGGCGGGCGAACGCTTCGGGTCGTGCTTCGCCATGCGCCACGCTGCGACGACCGTCGTCGAGCCGCACGACCAGCTTGCTGGTGATGGGCTGGTTCTGGCGATCGAACGCCACAGTGTAGGTCTCGATGCTGGCCGGTCCTTTCGGGCTCTCTACGATTTCCGGGCCGACGAGCTCCGACGCTGGCGGATGCACCCGGGGTGCCTGGCCGCTTGCCGCCTTGATTCGTGCTGGAGCGTTCGATAGAACGCAGGCCGCATGCTTCGACCCGCTCATTCCCAGGCCCGACACGAAGCCGACCGATCCCTCACCCATTCTGATTCGCTCGACCGTCGCGGCGATCGCATGCGTGGCGTAGTTGTTACCGGGTCCGCCCGCGGATGCGAGGCCCCCGGTGACGCTCAACGGCCTGGGGTCGTCGAGTTCGATACCGAGTCCATCGGCGGCCCACTCCACCGCACTGGGAAAACAGCTGTACAGGTCGAAGAGATCCACATCCTCGACGCCGAGGGCGGCCTGCTCCAACGCGGCGTTCGATGCGGCGGCGCATCCCGGGCTCGCAAAGTATTGCCGTCTTTCGATCGGTGTCCACGGATCGAGGGCGGTCGCGCCCCCGAGAACAGCGACTCGTTTTTCAGGGGCAATACCCCGCCGATCCGCCTCGGCATTGCTCATCACGACCATCGCAGCGGCCATGTCTACTGCGATGATCGCATTCATCAGCTTCGGGTAGGGGAAGTTCACCCATCGGTTGGATGGACTCACGGTGGTGTACTCGTCGGCGGATCGCGCCTCGGGAAACCACGCATACGGGTTCATTGCCGCCGTCGTCGAGAAGCGTGACATGAGCCGACCCAATACCGCCTGGTGATCTGTGATCGATCGCTTTCGGTGGGCGCGAATGGCATTCTCGTAGAGTGGAAAGATGTCGACGGGCCGCGCGAATCCGTGTCGAAGCTCGAGTGGGGTGGTGATTGGAGGTTGCCCGCGGAACACGACGTCGATCGGCGGGTCGGGCTGCGGGCTCCAATGGTCGAGGGAGATTCCTCGTTTCGCGGCCTGCTGTCGTGCGTGGATGGACTCGGCGCCGGCGAGAACCGCGACGTGCGCGTCGTCGGATTGGATGGCGCGCACGGCATGCTGCAGCAATTCGATGGGTGAGTTGCCGCCTGGCTTCGGCTCATGACGCAGTCCGGGTCCCACGCCCAACATGTCTGCGAGTACAGCTGGGGTGTCGGCGTATCCCCAGGCGAGTGGAGAGACTGTGCCGACGTAGTCGGCTTGTTTCGCAAGATCGGGTTGACCGGCATCACGTGCCGCCCGGTCGAGCGCTTCGACCATCATCCTTGCCGGCTCGATCGCTTCGAATTCTCCGTCGAGCTCCGGTCGATGCCGCACCTGTCCGACACCCACGATCACCGGAGTGCTTTGCTTATCCATTGAGTCTCTCCGCGATCATGTGTGGTGGGTTGAGAGAATATCGATTTGATTTCTACTTGCCCAAGGCGGAGTGTGTCTTTTCGATACGATCCTTGAGCCAGTAGGTCTCGTAGTGGTTGACCTCCCCACTGGCCTCGAGAATGGCACTGAGCGCTCCGAGCCGGAGTCGGAGCGCGGCGCTGTTCTCCGGATCGGCATGCAACGCCATGTCGGCGAGGTGGAGCGCCTTCACTGGCTCAGCCGTTTCGAGGTGCTCGAGGCCTCGCGCCACGACGACCGCGGGACCACCGGCCAACTCCACGAGTTCAGGGTCGAGGGCATCGCGCGGGACGTCGTAGAGTTCGGTCGTCGACTGCAGGTGGAACCAGCCCGTGTAGTCGTCGAAGATGCTGCGCACACCCCACGAGACCTTACCGTGGACCTCGGGAAGGCTGAGTTCTTCGGGCAATTGGATCTCGCGCATCAAGCTGTGGACATCCTTTCCGTCATTGATGCCTTCGATCACGGCCGCGTCGACATACGCGACCGCATCGCGCGTTCGGCGGACGCCAGCTCGGATGACTTCGCGGTCCGTGATTGGCTCGAAGTGGCTCGGCACGAGCATCTTCGGGTCGAGCGCAAGGATCCGATCGAGCGACTCCACATAGGGCCATGGAAATCGCGGGCGCTCACCGCGGATCGTCGTCAGGTTGGGCCACATGGGAAAGATGTGCCCAAAAAAGTCACCGGTGAAGAGAATCTCCTGGTCCGGCAGCCAGACCACCAGACCGTCTGAGCCTTCTGCGCCGGGCATGTTGAGGACCTCGAATCGCACCCCACCGAGTTCGAAGATGTACTCCCGATCGACCAGGAGCGTGGGCTCGATGGTGGGGTAGAGACGTTTCAGCAGGCCGAGTGCGAAGTCGGGCACGGTCGGGACGTTCTCGGGAAAGAACACGGCATTGCGCTTCATGAAGGTGGGAGCCAATGCCTTCAGGTAGCGCTGATTGTGAATGAATTCGCGGTGGGCGAGGAGTTCGGTGCCTTCGTCCATGAAGGCGTCGGCCGCTCCGTAGTGGTCTGCGTGGGCATGGGTGACGATCACGTGGGTGATCGGGCCGTCGTCCGCTGCGTGCAATAGTTCCTGGACATGGGGCTGGTTGGGCAACCCGGTATCGATGACCACGTTGCCCTCGGAGGTGACGACCATCTGTGCGTTCGACGTCGCGCGAGTCTGGTAGACGATGTCGTGAATGCGAACAGCCTCGGTGAGGTCGTCGCCGAAGTGCTCGAGGTCGCTTGTTCTCAGCCCGCCGTCCGTATTCGCCGTGGGGTCGGGGTCTACCGGTGGCGTGTCAGGCCCGCAAGCGACGATGCATCCCGAGAAGAGCAGGAGCGTTGCAATTTGAAGTTTCACGGCGGGGTCCCTCCGGCTACCGACTACGCTGACTCAATGACGACAGGCACGATCCGGCTGGCTGTGAGCGTCTCGATGTGTTTTAATGAGAACTCATTAAATCACAATTGGAGCGTATCTGCCATGGCCCGATCCGCCCAGGCCACTCGTGAGCAACTCATTTCCAGCGCCGAATCCCTCTTCGCCACCGGCGGCCTCGACGGCGTCTCGCTCAACGAGATCACCAAGGCGGCCGGCCAGCGTAATGCCTCCGCGCTCAACTACCATTTTGGAGGCAAGCACGGCGTGCTCGAGGCGATCCTCGATAAACACCAGCCAGCCCTCGATGCCGAGCGTCGGCGAATGCTCGAGAAGATGGAGTCGACACAGGATGTCTCTCTGCGCGGATTGGTCGAAGTTCTCGTTCTCCCCCTGGTTGCCAAACTCGACGACCCCGACGGTGGCCCCGAGTACATCCGCGTCATGGCGCAGCTCATCGGAAGCCCGACCCACTCCTTTCTCGCCCAGGGAACCCGCGGCATGCACGCCGGAGGCACTCGCCTGATGCGGACGATTTCTCAGCGCCTGGCGGATCTATCTCCGCCCGATCGGCGTATGCGTACGCTGCTCGTGGTTTCTCTGCTCTTTCACGGTCTCTCGGACTTCGTTCGGTTGCACGAGGCGGGGATCGTGAATACGACTCATCGAAATCGTCTGGTCGCGAGCTTGCTCGACGGTTTGATCGGAATTCTCGACGCGAAGGAAACGACATGACTCGATTCAAGACTCGGCTCGTAATGCTATTCGCCGTTCTGTTCTCTTTGTCTGCTTTGTTGTCGAGCGCCGGTCACGCTGACGAGCGTCCCAACATCGTCATCATGTTGGCCGACGATCTCGGCTGGGCCGACGTGGGATATCACGGCGGCCCGATCGATACGCCCTCCCTCGACCGTTTGGCGCAAGAGGGCGTCGAACTCCGACGCTTCTACACGACACCCATCTGCTCCCCCACTCGTGCCGCGCTGATGACCGGCCGTGATCCGATTCGTCTCGGTGTTGCCTACGCGGTCATCATGCCGTGGTCGAATTCGGGTATCCACCCAGACGAACATTTCATGCCCGAGTCGTTCAAGGCGGCGGGATACCAGACTGCGATGGTCGGAAAGTGGCATCTGGGCCACGCGCAGGAGACCTATCACCCGAATCAACGGGGCTTCGAACATTTCTACGGCCACCTCCACACGGAGGTCGGCTACTTTCCGCCATTTGCGAATCAGGGCGGCAAGGACTTCCAGCGCAACGGCGAGTCGATCTCGGACGACGGATACGAGAGTTATCTGCTTGCCGACGAGGCTTCACGCTGGATCCGTGAACGCGATTCCGAAAAGCCCTTCTTCCTCTACATGCCCTTCATCGCACCCCACACTCCGCTGGATGCGCCAGCGGATCTCGTGGAGAAGTACGAGGATCTCGAAGATGACCGCCAGCCCGCTCGCAGCGTCAATACGGACCGTACGCGGCTGATCTCTCGGCTCATGCTTCGCGGCAGCGCGCGGCCTATGTATGCCGCAGTGGTCGAGGCCATGGATCGCGCCATCGGAAGGGTGCTCGACACTCTCGACGAGCAGGGTCTGGCCGAGAACACCATCGTGTTGTTCTTCAGCGACAACGGGGGCGCTGCCTATGCGATGGGGGGCGCGGATAATGTTCCGCTTCGCGGGGGCAAGGGTGAGACCTTCGAAGGCGGTATCCGTGTCGTCGCCAGCCTACGCTGGCCCGCGAAGCTCACTGCTGGCTCCCGCGCAGAACAGATCATGTCAGTGATGGATGTCTTCCCGACACTGGCCGCCGCTGCCGGTATAGACGCCGGAAATCAGCGCGAGCTCGACGGCCGCAATATGTGGCCCGCCCTATCGCGGAACGTGAAGATTCCGCTCGAACAGCCGCTCTTCTTCGCTTCCGAAACTCCGATTCGAGGATCCTTTCACGTCACCGCCTTCGATGAAGAGTGGAAGCTGGTGCAGCGGATCGAGCAGGATCAGGTGACCGTGGAGATCACCAATCATCTCTTCCGGATCGATGAGGACCCCTATGAGACGCATAACCTCGTCATCGAGCACCCAGAGATCGTCGAAGAATACGCCGAGAAAATCCGGAAGTGGCGAGCGCTCTACCCGGTGGCGGGAACGCGTTCGACCCTGGTGCCGCCGCCCGGCTGGCGAGCGCCCCTCGACTGGGTCAGCTACCCCCAGCCGATCGCGGAACTCCAACCCGAATCGGCACCGGGCATGCCGCCGCCGGGCACGGAGCGGGCGCTCGACCGGATGCACGGTGAGCGCGGGCGACTGATCTACGATTGCAAACCCCGCTGGTGGCTCGGCGGTGTATGCCTGGAGTGATCGGAAGTAGCTAGACTCAGGCCAACCCATAATTTCCGCGAAACCCAGAGAGCATGAACGAGCGCGCACGGCAAACTCGCAAGAGCATTCTCGTCTCGCTGGCCGCAGCGCTAGTGGGGTTGGGCGTTGGCCTGGTTGCTGGTGCATTTCGGTTCGCCACGGAACGGCTCGCGATTTGGCTCGACAGTCTTGCCGGTTCAGCCGCGGAATGGGGGTTTCTCGCTTGGTGCGTTCCCTCCCTGGCAGTCGCCATTCTGGCGGTGGGGGCGCTCTGGCTCGTGCAGTCTTTCGCACCCGAATCTGGCGGTAGCGGGATTCAGGAAATTGAAGGGGCGTTGAGCGGAAGTCGACCCCTCGACTGGCGTCGAGTTCTTCCGACCAAATTCGTCGGGGCCATCATGGCGATCGGTGGCGGAATGGCGCTCGGTCGAGAAGGCCCGACCGTCCATATGGGCGGCAGTATCGGTGCCATGCTGAGCGAGTTCCTCGGTTTTGGGAAGCCTGCGCGACATGTCTCGATCGCGGCCGGGGCTGCAGCAGGTCTTTCCGCGGCCTTCAACGCTCCACTCTCGGGGGTGATCTTTGTCGTGGAGGAGATGCGCCCGGAGTTTCGCTTCGGATACCTCTCATTTCAAGCTCTGCTCATCGCATCGGTATGCGCCGATGTCGTGACACGCGTCGGGTTCGGTCAGCGATACATCATTCAGACCGCGGACTTCGTGTCGCCCGCCCTGGAAGTCCTGCCCCTCTTTCTGGTCTACGGTGCACTGGTCGGTGCTGTGGCCGTGATCTTTTCCCGCTCTCTCATCGGCGTGCTCGATCAGGCCGATAAACTCTCCTTCCGCGGCCGCCTGGTCGCGGCCGGCCTGGTGGGGGGCGTCATCGGTTTTGTCGGCATTTTCGACGCGGATCTCGTTGGAGGCGGATATGGAGCCATTCATACTGCGTTATTCGAACACAAGACCATCAGCGCACTGCTCTTCATCTTCGGCATTCGGCTCGTTCTCACCCTCGCCAGCTACGGGAGCGGTGTGCCCGGAGGCATTTTTGCACCAATGCTTGCGCTCGGTGTGTACCTCGGCGTCGCTTTCGATCTGGGGCTTTCCGAGATCCTGCCCGGGCTCGTGGTCCCTCCCGGAATTTTTGCCATAGCGGGGATGGCGGCATTCTTCTCCGCCACCGTCCGGGCGCCACTCACAGGGATCGTGCTCACAATCGAAATGACGGGTAATTTCGATCTCATGTTGCCGCTGCTCATCACATGTCTCGCCGCGACCGCTGCAGCGGAGGCGTTAGGTTCTCGCCCTGTTTACCGGGTTTTATTGGAGCGAACCCTCGAGCGGGATGGAAAATCGGCGCAGCGCAGTGCAAACGCGAACGGGGTCAGACCGTCAGTCGGACCGTAGTGACGCCGTCCAGAAAGATCGAAGCCAGCCGCGCGGCGCTCGCACGTGCGAATCGCGAATTCGCAAGCATCGGAACCATACGACGTACCGCTTCATGAAGGCGAGTCTGCCCCATCACGAGGCGGGGAGGGAATGCGGCAAGTCTCTGGATTCGATCGATCTCGGGCCCGCGCAGTTTTTCGACTTGCGTCGCGGCGGCGTCGAGCTTGCCATTCCCCCTGAAGGCGGGAACCAGAACGTTGGCGGCGACGATCGCGACCTGTGCTTCCATCGAGTCACCTCGTTGCAAGACGCTCGAGTACTCTACCAGATGACCGTCTGCTGCAGACGAGAACGCTGCAATGCTGTGTGCTTCGCTCTAGGATTCCAACCCGTTGGAGAAATGAATGAGGTTTGTGATATCGGGAACGTTCCAGCCGCCCCAGGACCTCATCCCGCTCGCGCTGGCCGCAGAAGAGTTCGGGTTCGATGGGATGTCCTTCTCGGATCACGTGGTCTATCCGGAGACCCTCGACACCCCTTATCCCTATACGGCAGACGGCGGCCGACGTTATGACGAGACGACGGAGTTTCCCGATCCGTGGGTCGTCGCCGGTGCCTTGTCATCGGTCACGAAACGGCTTCGTTTCACGACGAACGTGTTTGTCCTACCGATGCGCAATCCATTCCTCGCCGCCAAACAGATCGCGACCGCAGCGGCGATGTCGCAAGGACGTATCACGCTCACGATCGGCGTGGGTTGGTCGAATATCGAGTTCGAGCTGGTTGGTCAATCCTTCGCTCGGCGTGGGGCGCGTGCTGACGAGATGCTCGAGGTGATGCAGAAATTGTGGAGCGGAGAAATGATCGATCACCAGGGGGAGTTCTATCGTTTCGATCGTCTGAGGTTGACCCCGCCCCTGCCGCCATCGCCGATTTGCGTCTGGGTGGGTGGAATATCGGATCTCGCGCTTCGTCGTGCTGCGCGTCATGACGGTTGGCTGTCAGATCTGCAGACATCATCCGAAATTCTCGAATGTGTGGATCGGGTTCGACGCTATCGCCGGGAACTCGGGCGTGGCGAGGACTTCGACGTCATGGCGAGTGCAAAGGATGCCGTGGACGTGGACGGGTATCGCCGCCTGGAAGTGGGGGGTGTCACGCATGTCCTGACGATGCCCTGGGTCTTCTATCACGGGCTCACCGAGGACGTCGCGGAAAAAGTCGACGGAATCAAGCGGTTCTCCGAGGATGTGATCAAAAAGATGCGCTAGGAGGCATCTTGGGATTCCGTTATGATTCTCGGCTTCGAAATTCTGGATGAAATGAGGAGCTGAAATGTCTGAAGTGCCGAGCTGGGACCAGGCGATCGCCGCCCTGACGGGGCCGGGATGTCCCTTCGAGATCGTCGAGAAGGAAGTTGCCGGCCAGACGATGAAGGTATTCGCGAGTACGCCGACCTCGTTGCGCGAGCGATTTCACGAAGCTCGCCTGCACGGGGACAAGCCCTTCATGGTCTATGAGGACGAGACCTGGAGCTTTACCGAGACGATGCGGCGCGTCGATGAGATCGCAGACGCGCTGGTCTCGCGTTACGGCGTCGAGCCGGGCGATCGAGTCGCGATCTCGATGCGCAACTACCCCGAGTGGATCATGTCCTTTGCGGCCATCGTTTCTGTCGGTGGCATCGCCGTTTGCATGAACTCCTGGTGGAAGACCGACGAGGTGGTTTACGGCCTCGAAGACGCCAGTCCAAAGCTTCTCATCGCAGACATCGAGCGGTTCAAGACGGCGGAGTCCGCTCTTTCGCGACTCGGTATCCAGACCATGGTCGTGCGCCACGAGGGCGAGCTTCCCGACGGTGTGGATCGAATGAAGGACGTCTTGCAATCCGGTGCGGCAATGCCCGACGTCGAGGTCGGACAAGACGACGACGCGACGATTCTATACACATCCGGTACGACAGGCTTTCCGAAGGGCGCAGTCTCGTCGCATTTCGCGGTGCTGTCCTCGCTGCAGTCCTTTGCTTGCCGCGCCCTGGCCGGGGCGATGAGTCAGCCAGCGAAGGATCCGAACCCATTCGAGTCGTGCTTCATTCTGGCCGTGCCGCTCTTTCATGTGACCGGGCTGGTTCCGGTCATGCTGTCGTGCTTCATGAACGGGATCAAACTCGTCATGATGTACAAGTGGAGTCCCGAGCGAGCATTGGAATTGATCGAGCGCGAGCGCGTGACACAGTTCGTCGGCGTGCCAACGATGACGTTCGATCTGCTCGAGTCGCCCGATTTCGAAACTCGCGATACGTCGAGTCTGGCTGCTGTCGGGGGAGGCGGGGCGCCGATGCCGCCCGAACTCGTCGGTCGAGTCGACAAGACCTTCAAGCGTGCGCGGCCAGGTCTCGGCTACGGCATGACCGAGACGAATGCCTATGGTCCCCAGATCTCAGGAGATGACTACATCCTGAGGCCCCGGAGTACGGGCCGGAGCATCCCGACGCTGGAGGTCATGGCCTTCGACGATGACATGAACCCCCTCCCGGCCGGAGAGACCGGCGAACTCTGCTTCAAGGGTCCGAACTTGATTCGTGGCTACTGGAACAAGCCGGAAGCGACGGCCGAAACGATCGTCGACGGTTGGCTTCGAAGTGGCGATCTCGGCCGGGTCGACGAGGAAGGCTACGTCTTCGTAGAAGATCGCGTGAAGGACATGGTGTTGCGCGCTGGCGAGAATATCTACTGCGCTGAAGTCGAAGCAATCATTTATGAGTTCGACGACGTGCACGAAGCAGCGGTGTTCGGGATGCCGCACGAGCGATTTGGCGAAGAAGTGGCCTGTGCTGTTCTGCCCAAGAAGGGTCGCAGCATCGATGTCGAAATTCTGCGTGTCCATCTTTCCGCGAAGCTGGCCGCGTTCAAAGTCCCGAGCATCATCGAAGTCGCAGCCGAAGCGCTTCCGCGCAACGCCGCGGGCAAGATTCTGAAGCGCGATATTCGCGATGCGTTGGTCGAACGAGACAGTTGATCAACGCATCGAGCTGTACGCGCCGAGACCAATGGTGAGGCAGTCCTGCTAGGCCTCGTCGAGATCGGCGATGACCGGAGCATGATCGGACGCGGTCAGGCCATCTTTTTTCTTGCGGAAATCGCGGTCGATTTCGACAGAGCGTAGTCGTTCGACGACCGCCCGGGTTCCGAGTAGAAAGTCGATCCGCAGTCCCCGTTTTCGGTGGAAGGAGCCGCCTCGGTAGTCCCACCAGCTGAACGCCGCTGTGTCCGGTTCGAGCGTCCGGTAGAGATCGTGGAGTCCGAGATCGATCATGCTGGCCATGCGCTCCCGCTCGACGTCCGTGTGAAATATCGATCCATGGAATTCTTCCTCATTCCAGGAGTCGAGAGCCGTAGGGACAATATTGAAATCGCCACACAGAACCGTGGATTCCTCCGATTGGACGAATTCAGCCGCCCACTCCCTGAGTGATTCGAACCAGGCGAGTTTTCGAGGGAAGTCGTCGTGGTCGAGATTCTTCCCGTTTGGGCAATAGAGCGTCGTGAAGTCGACGGCATCCGCACCTTCACCAACCCGCGCTCGGATCAACCTCGATCCGAAGTCGGCCTGCCCAGGCAGGCCAGCTTCAACGAACTCGATCGGCAGTCGCGACAGGATCGCGACGCCATTCCAGCTCTTCTGGCCATGAGTCACCGCCTGGTAGCCGAGCGCTTCGAGTTTCTCGTGAGGAAAGAGCTCGTCCGTCATCTTCAGCTCTTGAAGCCCGACGACGTCGGGCTGGCGTTGTTCCAGCCAGAGCAGGATGTATTCGAGTCTGGCGCGAAGGCCGTTCACATTCCAGGTCGCAATGCGCAAGATGGCTCTCTCTCGTGGCGTTGGTGCTGAAGTCCGTTTTGGTGTCGCTGTGGTGTCGTTGTGGTTTCGATCGAGGCGCGGACCGAGCGTATCACGCGCTGAGGCGATTGTGGTGAGATCGTCCAGCTCGCCGCGGTGCGGCTATCCTCCCGGATATCGAAATCGAGATTGGAGGTCAGAGATATGGGACTGTTTGGGAAAGCGATGGAGCTTCCGAGCGCGAGCACGGCGTTGCCGGGGCGCGCGGAACGCATGCCGATTGCTGCGCGCCATTTCGTGACGGGTGAGCCGCTCGACGGAAGCTTCGACGGCATGGAACGAATTCTCGTTGGGATGGGATGTTTCTGGGGCGCCGAACGAAAATTCTGGCAGGCGCCGGGTGTCGTCAGTACATCCGTCGGATACGCCGCAGGGTACACACCGAATCCCACCTATCAGGAGGTCTGCTCGGGGCAGACGGGCCATGCGGAAGTCGTGCGCGTGATTTTCGATCCGGATAATACGAATTACAAATCGATGCTGCGCGTCTTCTGGGAGAATCACGACCCGACCCAGGGAATGGGACAAGGCAACGATCGAGGGACGCAATATCGTTCCGGGCTCTACTACTACGATGACGCCCAGAAGGCACTCGCACTCGAATCGGGCGAAGTCTTCCAGAAAAAACTCGAGGAAGCGGGTTACGGCGCGGTGACAACCGAAATTCTTGCCGCTCCCGAATACTACTTCGCAGAAGACGAACACCAGCAATACCTCGCCAAGAACCCGCACGGCTACTGCGGGCTTGGGGGCACCGGGGTGGTTTAGGCTGCGCGAACGAACGGTGTTGTGGGTTGTGCTGGGTGTCCCGGGCGTGGGCGGGTGTCGCTAGCCGGTCGGTTCGGGCGGTGGGGACCGCATGATGCATCGAGACGACGTGCCGCCGACCCTTGCCTCCAGGCGAGCGACACCCGCCCACGCCCGGGACACTCGGGACGGTCGCGCTTCTCGGTTCGCACAGCCGTGAGGTCATTGAGCGTACGATCGTCGAGCGTATTCGGTGGCCCAGCGTGTAAATCGAGGTGGGATTGACGAACTCGAATTTTCATTGGCATGGGGGTAGATCAAATCTGATGTGGCGGTTGAGGCAAGGCGAGCGCACGCCAAATTGACGGTGGCGTAAACCCTGTTGCAGAAGCGGTTCGAGTGGTCTGGATGTGTGGCGGTTCCGCTCGCCTGGAGGCGAAGGTGGCAGCAGACCGTCTCGATGCATCATGCCGAATCTCCCACCTGAGCCGACCGGCTAGCGGAATCGCCACACACCCAGACCACGGGGCACAATCCCCAACCGAGTTCGTTACCGTCTCCCGCTGCACTTCCAATTTCGAGGCACTCACATGGATCTGATTCTGCGCGAGAACGCGTTTCTTGGAGAAACCCACATCGTGACCGGCGCCGCACAGGGCATTGGATTCTGCGTCGCCGAGGCATTGGCTCGGCATGGTGCGCAGGTCGCGATGGTCGACCTGGATGCGGGTCGCCTGGAGGAGGCGAAGGCCAGGATCGAGGATTCATCTGTCACTCCGCTGGTCGTGTCCGCCAATGTGACCAGCGAAGAGGACGTCACGCGAGCCGTTTCCCAGGTCCTCGAATCGAGCGGTTGCATCAACGGCGTTGTCAATGTCGCGGGCATTACCCGTGACAGCCGTATCACGAAGAAGTCGCTCGAAGATTTCAATCTGGTGATGGCCGTACATCTCGGGGGAACGTTTCTCTTTACGCGAGAAGTTGCCAGCCAGCATTGGCATCCACTTTTCAAAGCCAACGGAAACGAACCTCTCGATGACGGCGTCAACCGATTCATCGTGAATTTTTCTTCGGTTTCGGCCCGAAATGGCAATGTTGGGCAGGTGGATTACACCGCCGCGAAGGGCGCGATCGAGTCTGTGACGCGTACGACGGCGCGAGAGTTTTCTGGTTATCGCGTTCGTGTCAACGCGATCGCACCCGGGCCGGTCAACACGCCGATGCTCGCGGGTGTCGGCGAGCAGGGCATCGAGGCGATGAAGAGATCGACGCTGCTTGGCAAGGTTGCGGAACCCGAGGAACTGGCCGCGACCGTGATCGGGATGGCTTGCCCCAAGATTTCCGGTTACACGACGGGTCAGGTTTTCGCCGCGAATGGCGGCATGTATATGGCCTAGCGAGTGGAACGCAGCAGTGGCCTACGAAATCGACGAGTTCAAATTCGATTCCAGCGCGATCCCCGATGATCACAGCGTGTCCGCTCGCGTCGGCGCCTTTGGCTGCAACCCGCTCGATTGCGACGGAGAGGCCCCTGTTCCTCTGCTGAGGCTGCGAAGAGGGGCTTTTCAGGCGCTTCTCCCGGCTCGAAAAGGAATTTTGCGCAACATTCGGCGTATGCTGTGAGCAATTCCTCGTTTCACGAAGCGGAATTGGCCCGAGGTGGAACCGTCGCCGAAGTCGGGACAGCAACGGTGTAGACTAGAGTCGAGGGTTCAAGGTGGAGGAGTCATGACGGTGCGACGGGAAAGGCCCGAAAAACAAGCTGGCCCGGCAGATCAGGCCGGCGCAGAGGCGTCTGCCCCTGTCGAGCGTTTGACCGGCAAGGCGGCGACGCAGGAGCGCATTCTCGGTGCGGCAACCGAACTCTTTCTTTCACGTGGCTACGAGAACACGACCATCGCCCAGGTCGCGGAGCGCGCCGAGGTTTCTCGAGCGACGGTCTTCTGGCATTTTAGCGACAAGGAATCGCTATTCCGCGAATGTTTCAATCGCATCTGTGAGCCCTTTCGAGTTTCATTGACGCGCGACTTTTCCTCATTTCCACCAGAGAAGCGTCTACGCGAGCAAGTCGGGCTCTACCAGTCCTTCGTTGCCGAGCATCGTGCCAATGTCGATGGATTCATCCTTTGGGCCATGGAGCACACGAGCTTTCGCGACTGGCTGATTCGAACTCTGCTCGATCTTCATCAGCGATTCGGGGGTGCGCTGACCGAGTCGCTCTCAGAGATCGTTCCGCCTTCCCATGATCCCCATGCAATCGCCATGGGAATCCTCACGATGCTCGATGGCAGTCTCCTTCTCTCCTACTTCGATCAATCATCGAGGTCCGTCGAGGTACGTCAGGCGAGCGTGCAAGCGATCCTCGACATGATTCCACGGCGCGCTCCAGATCGGCCCTAGCACGCTTGGCCCGCTTGCCGGATCCACCCCAGCAGTCGCAAAGGCGGCGGCTCGAGGACATCTCGGAAATTCGAGAGGTACTCGATCGGAGTACATCGGATTCGCCAATTTTCTCGCTGATGTTGCGACGGGAAGGCGAACTTTCGTCGATCGCGCGCCTTCTGGTCGACCGGGGGAGTGAGCTCGGAATTCCCATCCTGATCGAGTCTGAACGTGAGATGCAACGAATGTCTTCTGGCGAGAAGGTCCAGGAGCTGATCGCGCTCGAAGGCCCGTCGCCTAACGCAACACTCGACGAATTGATGTCCAGGAAGGGACTCGTGTGGGTGCTCGTGGGGCTCCGTTATCCCGGCAACGTCGGCTTCATTCTTCGCTCAGCGGAAGTCGCGGGGGCGGCTGGAGTCGTTCTGGCGACCGATTGGAAGCGTTCTCAGCTTCCGGAAGCCCTGCGCATCGGAATGCGCGCGGATCGTTTCTTTCCCGTGATCGAGAGCGAAGCCGAAGTCGCCATTGCGGCGGCGCGTCGTTCTGGCCGTCGGGTCGTGGCGTTGGAGACGGCAGGCCGGACGACGCCTTGGGATGCCGACCTCGTCACACCAACCGCTGTCGTCGTCGGTAGCGAGACGACGGGAATCTCCGAGCCGATACTCGAGTCCGTGGATGACGTCATCCGAATCCCGACACAGGGCTTCATTCCTTCCTACAACGTGCAGTCGGCAGTCGGAATATTGCTAGGCGAGTGGCTCCGTCAGAATATCGAATGAGCGATCACGAGATCGATGTTTCTCAGTCGTTCAGCGAAATGATATTCTCACAACGATCGAGTCGATCGACCGAGCCGTCCTTGATTCGCTTACAACGCCCCTCGAGATCGACCATCCTGCGATTGATCCATGATGCGGCGAGGTCGAATCGTCTCGGATCAGCCTGGGCCTGCTTCAGGAGTTCGGCCCCCGCGATCACACTCGCCATGACTTCTGCGAGAGATTGGGCGGACATCAGCGCGTAGCTGAAATCTGCCAGGAGCGCCCCTGCGGCACCCAGGATCAGACTCATTCCCTCGAGAACCTTCTCCGCTTCCTGCTTGAGTTTTGGATCCTCGAAGGTCTTGAGTTCCTTCTCCAGGGCCTCGAAGACGACGGTCAGTGCGCCCTTGCCGATCTCCTTCAGCGCAAAGGAGACCTGGATCTCGGATGTGCCTTCGTAGATCGTCGTAATGATTGCGTCGTTGTGGAGTTTGCCGACTTCAGATTCAGCCATGAAGCCGAGTCCGCCGTGAATCTGGATCGCGTCGCGACTGATTGAATCGGCTGCCTCCGTCCCCATGTATTTCGCCAGCGGTGTCAAAAGCCGAACGCGCGTGTCGTTTCGCTCGTGGAGCGCCTCGAGTTCGACTCGTTCCGCCGCTGAGAGTTCCGCAGAACCATCGTCCGATCGGGCCAGGGCCTGTTCGATCGCGCGATTCTGATCGACGAGAGAACAGGCGCGATACAAGAGAGCGCGACTGCCCTCGAGTTCGAGTGTCATCCGCGCCAGTCGGTCCTTCATCAGGGGCTGGTCTGCGATCGGCTGACCGAACTGCACGCGATCTCGCGCGTATTGGAGTGCCACGGCCAAGGAGGCCTCGGCGATTCCGATGCCTTGCGCCGCGACGCCGAGTCGCGCGTTGTTCATGAGCGAAAGCATCGCCTTGAAGCCATCGCCGAGCTTCCCGACCAGAAAACCCTCGGCATGGCTGAATTGGACGGCCGCAGTCGGAGATCCGTGGATTCCGAGCTTCTCCTCCAGACGCGTGACTGCGACGCCATTCTTTTCTCCGCCGGGTAGCGTTCGAGGTACGAGATAGAGCGAGAGTCCTTTGGTCGTGCCCTTCGACTGATCGAATGTTTCATGATCGCGCGCGAGTACGAGATGGATCTCGCAGCCTCCGTTCGTGATGAAGATCTTCTCACCGTCGATGAAATAGCGGCCCGCTTCGTCGGTCGCGCGAGTCACGATCGCGCCGAGATCCGATCCGGCCTGCGGCTCGGTGAGATCCATGGCGCCCATCACTTCGCCCGATGCGAAGCGGGGGAGATACGCCTGCTTCAGTTCTTCGGAAGCATATTGTTGGATGTCCTCTGCGACTCCGGCTTGAAGTCCGAGGATCGTCATCAAACCTGCATCTGCCCGAGACACCATCTGAAGCATGACGTTCGCGACGAACGAGGGGAGACCGAAGCCGTCGTATTTTTCGTCTACGCCGAAACTAACAAGCCCGGCTTCGCGAAGTTTGTCGAGGGTCTCCTTGATATGAGGCGGATAGATGACTTCGCCATCTTCGAGCCTTGCACACTCGTCCCAGCCGGCACGGAGTGCGGGCTCCATCTCTTCACAGATCTGGGCGCCGGTTTCGAGGACTTCGCGAAGTGCCGCGCGATCGACGTCGAGGTCGCTGGCCTCACCCTTTCGCCAGGTGAAATAGGATTCCCAATCGATGAGTTCCTGAAGATAGAGAAGGACGGCATCGCCCAGATACGCACTCATGCAAATCTCCTTGGGGTCGCGGCACCAGCTGGATGCCTGGCAGCAGAGCGTAGGATCGACGGGCTCGACTCCAAGTCAGAAGCAGCCGAGTTCTGGGAATCCGATGAGGTTTCTACCAGAATCGCTTCTCAGACGGTGGTTTCTGGCCCGGCCCCGGAACCATCGCGGCTGGCCGCATGTCGACCAGATCGTCCTCTGTGATCTCCTGCTCAGGCTCCGCATCAACGAGCTCGAGCGTCTGCGGCTTGGCGGACCCAATCCCGGTCGCGGCCTTTGGCCCGGCAGCTGGCTTGCCCTTGGTTGATACGGGCCCTCGGAGTCGAGCGAGCACGGCCGGTGGGGCTTCCGAGTTGGCGCTCGACCCCGCTCGGGTCGACTCAGCCCGCTCCGGTCCGGCCAATTCGGCGCTGCCAGTGGCGGTCGCCGCTGAAGGGCCGGCGTCTCCGGACAACCATGCGAACGCCAGGCCGCCAATGACCGCCGCGATTGCGGCCGCAGCGAATGCCCGACCATGACGGCCGAGGACGCTTCCGAGAATCGCGCGAAGCTCTTCCGGCGAAGCGGGTGCGGAGAGATCATCATCCCCAAGAGCGAACGATTCCTCGGCTCCCTCCCAGGCTGCCGCTGCGTCGAGGGGTTCCTCCGATTGGTCTTCGATCGCTTCGTCAGCCGCTTCCCCAGCGTTGTCTGCTTCGTCTTCGTCGACTCCGGCCTCGGCCTCGGCTTCGTCTGTCTCGAAATGTTCGAGGGTTTCGACGAGTGTCGGGGTTCTTTCGGGTTCCGAGACGACCTCTTGCAGCTCGATCACCGGCGATTCAGTGTCGACTGTCAGATCGGCTTCTTCGGGCTGATCGGCATCCGGGAACTCTTCTCCGAACACGAGATCCTCGAACTCGTCTTCGAGCTCCGATTCATTCTCGAATTGATCCCCAGATTCGCGTTCGTCACAGAGCGAGTGGACGAACGCTTCATCGATGTCGTGGCGATCCCGCGCGGCTGCTTCGGCCAGGAGCCGCTCGCAGAGTTTCGAGACCTCACCGGGTATTCCGCCCGTATATCCATGGATTGCGAGCGCGGCGCCTTTTGTAAAAAGTCGCTCGCCCCGCCATCCGGCGCGCTTCAAGTGCTTGTGGATATAGGATTCGATGCCGTCTCGTGGCAGCGGCGCAAACTCGAGCTGCAGAGTCTGGATGCGATCGAGCCACCACAGGATGGGCGCCGGATCCTGCTGATCACGACCAGAGAGACGTGCGAGTAGGATGCTCTGGACGACCGGTTCATCGTTCTCGCTGCGATAGCTCAGTATGATGTCGAGATGATCGAGAAACTCCTCCGAGGCACGTTCGGCCTGATCGATCACGAGCACCAGTCGTCGATCGCGTGCGGCTTCGATGAGGGTGGCGCGAGCGAGTCCGCCGGTCGCCAGACCCCATTGCTTCGCGATCGATCCGCGTTGTGTTTCCCAGCAGACATCCGGGTCGAGAACGACTGCCACTCGCGCGGAGTCGCCGAGGAGTTTCGGGAGCGCCCGGGCGAGGCTCGTCTTTCCGAGACCGGCTCCGCCACTCACGCAAATGCGTGCGTCGCCCTCGTCGAGTCCGGTTCGAATCAAGGCAAAGGCCTCGCGGAGCGCTTTGGTTCCGAGCACGACCTGAGCCTGGGCCTTGCCTTCGAAGGGCGACTGTTCGAGTTCGAAAAACTTCAGATATAAGGACATGAGGATGGTCGACCAGGGTCCAGGAGTAGGGATAACAGACCGGAGTTACGAGAGAAATCGGACATTCAGGGGGCTCTCTTGAGGAGATGAGTCCAAAGCACCACGAATATTCGAATCTCCTATCCCTTCATGCTCTCTGGCCGAACGGGCGCTATTGAGACGCCGATCCGCAGCGCAGACGCAATTCCCATCGAGGTGTACTGGCGTTCAGTTGAAATAGAGTCACCAAACGGCCCTCTGGGTCACATTCACAATGACGGCAGACTCTCGGTTTTCGCTGTCGCGCGGTTCGCTGATCGCGATATCGTTCCGATCCCCTTGGCCCCGATCGGGGCCGTGAAATGCTGGGAGACCTGCATGCCTCTTGATGCGCCGACGAAGAACTCGGGCCTGCTCGCCTGGGTGAATGAAATTGCCAAGCTGACGAAGCCCGACCAGATCGAGTGGTGCGATGGCTCCCAGGAAGAGTACGACCGGATGTTCGAGCTGATGCTCGCGACCGGGACGGCGGAACGCCTGAACGCTGAGAAGCGTCCGCATAGTTATCTCGTGCAGTCCGACCCGGCCGACGTGGCGCGTGTCGAAGATCGCACGTTCATCTGTTCCGAAAAGGAATCGGACGCCGGTCCGACTAATAATTGGTGCGATCCGGTCGAGATGCGCGAGCGATTGACCGGTCTCTTTGACGGGGCGATGCGTGGGCGGACCATGTATGTGATTCCGTTCAGCATGGGACCTATCGGCTCTCACATCGCGCATATTGGTGTGCAGATTTCTGACAGCCCCTATGTCGTTGCAAACATGCGGATCATGACCCGTATGGGCCAACGAGTTCTCGACGTACTCGGCGAAGAGGGTGTCTTCGTGCCCTGTCTGCATTCGGTCGGTTACCCGCTCGAGCCCGGGCAGAATGATGTTCCGTGGCCCTGTAATGGCGACAACAAGTACATCGTGCATTTCCCTGAGGCCCGGGAGATCTGGAGTTATGGATCGGGTTATGGTGGCAACGCGCTGCTCGGGAAAAAGTGCTTTGCGTTGCGAATCGCATCAGCAATGGCTCGCGAAGAGGGTTGGCTTGCCGAGCACATGTTGATTCTGAAGTTGACTTCGCCCGGTGGAGATTCGAAGTACGTCGCGGCCGCTTTCCCAAGCGCCTGCGGCAAGACGAATCTTGCAATGATGAGCCCGACCATCGATGGTTGGGCGATCGAAACCGTAGGCGACGATATCTGCTGGATGAAGTACGGAGAAGACGGGCAGCTCTACGCGATCAATCCCGAGGCGGGTTTTTTCGGGGTCGCGCCAGGTACCAGCTACAAATCCAATCCAAACGCCATGCACGGCTTGGATGAGAACTGCATTTTTACGAACGTGGCCAAGACCGACGATGGCGATGTCTGGTGGGAGGCCATGAGCGATGAGAAGCCGTCGCATCTCATTGACTGGCGTGGCAATGATTGGACGCCCGAGAGCGAGACTCCCGCGGCCCATCCCAACGCGCGCTTCACGGCGCCGGCCAGCCAATGCCCCGTGATCGCCCGCGAATGGGAGAACCCGGACGGCGTTCCGATCAGTGCGATTCTTTTCGGAGGCCGTCGCGCGACGGTGGTGCCGCTCGTGCATGAGGCTCGTGATTGGGTCCACGGGACGTTCCTGGGCTCGATCATTTCGAGTGAGAAGACGGCCGCTGCCGCAGGTACGGTCGGCGAGCTGCGGCGCGATCCGATGGCCATGTTGCCCTTCTGTGGATACAACATGGGCGACTATTGGAATCATTGGCTCGAGATTGGGCGTCGTGAGGGCGCTCAGCTCCCGCGCATCTTCTACGTGAACTGGTTTCGCAAGGGCAATCAGGGTGAGTTCCTCTGGCCGGGCTTCGGCGAGAATGGTCGCGTTCTCAAATGGATTCACGAACGCTGCTCGGGGAAGGTCTGCGGTCAGGAGACGCCAATTGGCGTCCTTCCGACTTCGCAGGAACTCGATCTCGACGGACTCGACCTTGATCCGGCCGCATTGGAGACGTTGACCACTGTCGATGTCGAGGGCTGGCTCTCCGAGATCCCGAAGATCCGTGAGTTCTATGCGCGCTTCGGCCAGAAATTGCCCACGGATCTCATGACGGAGCTCGACAATCTCGAAGCGCGTCTGAGTGGGTCGCAATCGCAATAGAGCAGAGCGTCCAGCGAGCATGGGGAATCAAATGAAGGCCCCCGCCGGCCAGGGGAGGGGCCCCACGACCGGCGTCGGTTGATTCTGTGGAACGCTCTCAGTCGTCCCAGACCGGCGCTTTGATCTGGCCTGCATTGGCAAGTGCGAAGGCTTCGACGCTCTGGACTTCGACATAGCCCTGGCTGCTCGTCGGGTTCAGCCCGTCACTGGCCTCCATCGAGGCGTCCGCCGGGTTGTAGAGCGATGCCGCACAATCGGTCAGTTGCTGGAAGAACAGATTGCCCTTGTAGAGGCCCAACTCGACGCGCCCCGAGGCGCTTTCGGCGAGCTGATCGATGGCGGCCAGGGCCGCACGCGGCGCCGGGTCGAAGAGGCGTCCGTCGTAGATCTGATCCGATACGAGCTGTGAGAGCTGCCGGAACAGCGCACTAGAGCGTCGATCGAGCACGGCCTGGTAGATCGCCTCGAGGCCGCTGCCGAGCAGCTCCATCCCGGGCGCTTCGTAGACGCCCCGACTCTTGGTTCCAATGATCCGGTTCTCGAGCGCGTTCGCGATTCCGATTCCGCTTCGACCCGCAATCTGGTTGGCCTCCATCAGCATGTCGAGGGGGCCGAGTGCCTTCCCGTTCAATTCGACACAGACGCCCTGCTCGAACTGCAGAGACACGGTCTCGAGCTTGTCCGGTGCATCCTGCGGCCAGACGCCCATCGTTGGCGTCACGATCGTCGCGGGGGTTTCGAGCGATTCGAGATCCTCGGCTTCATTCGACAGACCAGCGAGATTCGCATCGGTCGAATAGCGCTTTGCGGGTCCAGTCGAGGCTTCGATCCCCTTGCTTTGCAGATAGCTGGCCATTTCCCGGCGCCCGGGAAACTGCTCGAGTAGATCCGGGTCGCGCCAGGCGGCGTAGACCAACATGTCAGGCGCGAGTACGTTCGTATAGCGTTCGAAGCGGAGTTGATCGTTACCGCGCCCGGTCGCGCCATGCGCCAGAACCGAACAGCCTTCCTCGCGCATTGCGTCGAGTAGTCCGTGCACCGTCACCGCTCGCGCGATCCCGGTCGTATTCCAATAGCCACCGTCGTACCGGGCTTGCGCCTTGATGACGAGCATCGCCGCCCTGGCCATCGCCTCTTTCAGGTCGACGATGCGTGTCTCGGCTCCGGCCGGGGCCATGCGGCGGGGGATGTCCTGAATGTCCTCTTCGTCTGGCTGTGCGAGGTCGGCCGTGAAGCCTACGACGTCGAGCTCGGCCTCGATCAGCCGGGTTGTCACCGCCTTGCTATCGAGCCCGCCCGAGACACAAATCCCAATCTTCTTGCCTTTCAGATCACCGATCCGCATACCTTCTCCGATTCGAATCCGACTTGAGGAGCCGGCATGCTTTCGCGACCGGCAAGTCGCTGGCAGCGACTGGCTCACGACCCTGCTCGGGTCGGAGCGAGCAGGACGATAGCAAGCCATTCCAGCTATTTCCCAATCAGCCCCCCCTGAGATTGCTCCAGGGTCGTCTCGCGGTAGAGTCCCGCAGTCCGCTCGCCGATCGTCGCACGTCGCAATCCGCTGGCGTGAGAGTCGGCAGACACAATGAGGTTCGGAAAAGCATGCAAAGTCCATCCCACCTTCCCTCTCTCGTATCGGTCACCGGCTGCATGGTGATTCTGCTGCTCACAGCGGGGGCCACGGCGGCCGACTCGGGCATCCCGCGGAGCGATCGACCGGACGACGCCCTGGTCTATTTCATTTCACCGACAGCCGGCGAGAGCGTGACGTCGCCCGTGATCGTGCGTTTCGGGCTCGCCAAGATGGGCGTGGCGCCGGCCGGTGTCGAAAAGGAGGGGACGGGCCATCATCATCTGATTGTGGATGCGGAGCTGCCTCCCGCGGATCGACCAGTGCCAGCGAGCGAACACTATCGACACTTTGGTCACGGACAGACAGAAGTCGCTCTGGAGCTCGATCCCGGCGAGCACACTTTGCAGCTCATGCTTGGGGATCACCTGCATGTTCCCCACGATCCGCCGGTCGTTTCAGAGCGCATTTCGATTACGGTGACTGAGTAGGCCGACCCCGACCCCGACCCCGACGCAGCGCGCGAGGTGTATGGCTTGGGAGGGTTCGGATTTGTTCCAACTCTCTCGTACAGAATGTGAACCATTTTGTGGATGAAACATCCATTCTGCCGATACGACGTAGGAAGATGCGGGAATTAGCTCGATTCAACTGGGGTTGATTCAACGCGGCTCGGGATTCGATGGCCCGGGTTTCCAGCTTCGGCGATCATCTGCCGGTCTGGCTTGAAGGGTGAGAGGAGGCGTAGCTTGAGTCGTTTTGTGATCCATGGTGGGCGCCCACTCGAGGGTGAGATTCGCGCGAGCGGAAGCAAGAATGCAGTTCTTCCGATGATCGCGGCGGCGCTTCTGACCGACGAAGAGATCGTGCTCGAGAATGTGCCGTCGATTCGCGATGTCGACGTCATGCTCGAGATTGCGGGTCAGCTCGGGGCCGACGTTTCACGCGTGGGTGACCAGATCACCATCCGAGCTTCGAATCTCGAAGAGCAGACGCTGCCCGCCGATCTTTGTGAGCGTGTGCGGACCTCCGTGCTCTTTGTCGCCCCACTTCTGCATCGCCTGGGTCGAGCCAAGCTCCATCCGCCTGGCGGAGACGGAATTGGGCGCCGGCGCCTGGATCCCCACTTCTATGGCCTGCGCCAGCTCGGCGTGAGCGTTGATGAGATGGAGTTCGAGTTCAAGGCCAGCGACGGACTCGAGGGCGCGACGATCTTCTTTGATGAAGCGAGTGTGACCGCGACCGAACACATCCTGATGGCCGCGGCGCTCGCAGAGGGGACCACGACGATTCGAAACGCTGCGAGCGAGCCGCACGTGATGGATCTGGCGCAGATGCTCTGTTCGATGGGCGCGCAGATCGAAGGCCTCTACACGAATACCTTGACAATTACCGGTGTCGATCGACTCAGTGGAACGACCCATCGCGTCGTATCGGATCACATCGAGGTTGGTTCCTACCTGGCATTGGCCGCGGCGACCGGTGGCGGCATTACGATCCATGACACGGTTCGAGGCCACTATTGGATGATGCATAGGGTGTTCGAGCGATTCGGAATCGAACTCGACATCAAGAGTGATCGCATCGTCATGCCTTTTGGGCAGACCCCTCGTATCCAACCCGATTCCGGTGGCGCCGTACCGCAGGTCGATGATGGTCCATGGCCGCAATTCCCGACCGACATGATGAGTCCCTTCCTCGTTCTTGCGACACAGAGCGAGGGAACGATTCTCTTTTTCGAGAAGATGTTCGAGGGACGCATGTACTTCGTTGATCCTTTGGTTCAGATGGGTGCCAACGCAATCATCTGCGATCCCCATCGGGTGCTCATCTCGGGTCCGTCGAAGCTCCGGGGACAGACCGTCCGTAGCCCCGATATTCGCGCAGGAATGGCCATGATCATTGCGGCCTGCTGCGCCACCGGTCGTCCCTGCGTCGTTCAAAACGCGGAGATCGTCGATCGTGGCTACGACCGCGTCGAGGAAAAGCTGCAGGCACTCGGCGCCGATATCGTTCGCGAAGCGGACTAGGGGTTCGAGACCGTTTCAGCCGCGTAGCGGCTGAGGCAAGCGGATTCGAATGACCGGATGGCTT
Organism: uncultured Myxococcales bacterium; assembly: GCA_965603475.1. Classification (GTDB taxonomy): domain Bacteria; phylum Myxococcota_A; class UBA9160; order UBA9160; family UBA4427; genus UBA4427. The sequence goes on along the minus strand of CBFDDD010000005.1, from coordinate 58,737 downwards.
GCCGATTCTTCCGGCACAATCAGGTTGCCGCCGAGCGCACACGCGGCATCTTCGGCCGTGGCGAGCGCAAGATTCGTTCGGGCTTCGATTGCCGATTCGTCCTCTTTTCGCTCGGCGTGGACGGGCTGCACCGACCGTTCGTCGCAAATCGGTGGTGAACTCGATACCGCGAAGACGACGGTTGCGTCGTTGCTCATCGCGTCGCCGGCCGTCTCGACTCGCAGGTTGATCTCAGCAGGACCGCGCGCTCTTTCGGTGGCCCAGTCGAACAGGCTGCCCAGGGCGACGGCGAACAGCGCCTCTTCGCCCCAGACGAGAGCCGGTGCATTCGACGCCTCTATCCGAAGCTCGAGTTCGGGGGTTTTCCGGATTCCGCGAAACTCGAAGTGGACCATGTCGAGCAACTTTTTCGTTTCGAGCCAGCGGAAGCTCAGAGACGGCTCCCGGGTGGGGATCATTGCGCTCTCGACGATCCGAGTCATACGATCTGTGGCTGCGACCATGCTGTCGGATGCGTGACCTTCGTGATCAGGCGGATTCGACTCGAGCGCCGCGAGCAAGACGGCGAGCGATCTCTTGATCGGATTTTCCGAGTCTGAATGGCGAAGCTCCTCGACGGTCGATCGAAGGGCGTTCAAGCCATCCCCTTCGACTGGAGTTTTCACTCTCCTTCTGCGCGCGGAACGGTCGGTTTCGTCACGCAGAATTCCGACCAATCGCAGCTCGCCCTGGGGTGTTCGATACGAGCGTAGGGAGATCTCGCCGACGATCGGTCCGCCGGCGTCGGTGTGGAGTTTGAGCCGTTCGAGGGTGATCGCCTGTTCGGCCGGTTCAGAGATGTAGGCACTGAATCGTTTCTTTGCGTCGTCGCGACAGTCGGCGGGAAGCCAGAGACTGAAGTGGCTACCCGTGACCTGTTCCGGTGAGTACCCCAGGAGCTCCTCGACCGAAGGGCTGACGTACACCACCTGTCCCTGGCTATTGAGTTCGCAGAGCACGTCGACAGCCGTATCGGTCATCGCGCGGTATTGGCGCTCACTCTCTACGAGTGCGGTATGGGACTTCTGGAGTGCCTCATGTTTGGCGTGAAGTTCGAGCTGCTGTGCCTCGAGGAACTGAAGTACGGAGCCCGCGGAGAACAGTGTCTGAAAAACCCGGGAGGTTCGCGCCCAGAGAGTTCGCGAGGGGGGAACCGTGATCTGGTATCGGGCCTCGAAATCCCCCACGTCGGCGATGACGACCGCATCGCGCATACCCAGGATTCGGGGCAGGGCGCGCGTGACTCCGGTTGCAAAATGGAAGAGTTGGGGACACGGACGCAGGCCATCCTTGATGCGTATCCGAGCTTCGAGTTGGTTGGGTTGAATCTCTTCGACAGTTGTTTCGAGACCGGGTATGGCCCGGCGGAGCGCCCAATGGCTTGCGGCTCGATAGAGCGAGTAGGGTGACGCCGAAAATCCGACGAGGCTTTGCAATGTCCGAGCGGGCTTGAGTTCCCCGATTCGCTCTCCACAGGCCTCGAGACCCTCGGGTCCGTCCACGAAATGTTCGAGCCGTTTCATGAAGTGGGAGAAGTCTGTCCATTCCACGGAGCGGGTGACCCTTCCGGTCTCGTCGACGGGAATCGGGAGGTCGCCCAGCAATTGCGTGGCCGGGACGTTATGTCGCTCGAGAGAACGAAATAGATCTGATAGGAAACGGCCGGAAACAAGTCCGGGCTCCTCAGTCGTCGCTTTGGCTTCCCGCATCAAACCGGGATGCATTGACCCCCCGCCCCCCACAAGACGCTGCTGGTGGTAAAAGTTTGCCACAGATGACGCGATCCGGTGTGTGGTGAATGACCAACCTGCTTGATCTTATCCCCAGGGGGGCTGAGTTTCATCAATCCTTGAGATCAAGCCAGGCGCCCGGTGGTCAGCGCGCACGCTATCCTGCGGCCGACGAGCTTTATCCCCCAGTCGTGACCGACGCCGCACTCTTCGAGGGCGACGCGCGGAACGGACAGATGTGGAGGCGGCGTGACGCCGACCCACGAGCCCAGAATCGATTCAATCCATGAGATCGCGCGCCGGCCGCTCCGCAGGGAGTGGGTTCGGAGTGATGGGCGTCGGCATGTCCGTCATCTAACGACGCGGATTGGACTTCTGTGTTTCGTCAGTCTCCTCGTGATGGGCGCAGTCGTGGACGGCTCTTTCGCGGCCAGTGGGACTGAGCGGCCAACGGACGCATTGCGGGGCCCATGGCGTTGGCTGGTGCCCGATCTCGAAGAAATTCGTCCGACGTCACGACTCGAGCTGGGTCCATGGCGCGAGGTCGCAGTCACACGAGATCCCGAACGTCGCCTAACTACTCTGTCCCGACTCAAAGGCGAGCCGGAAACGGATCGAGCCGGCATGCCTCGAACGCATGCCAAGGCTTCGATCCTGCGCCGGGCTGCTCTCGAATCGGCGCGATTGCTCGAGGCAGCAGGCGAGTCCGTCGCTGCAGCGGAGGCCTACGCCAGCGTAGTCGCGTCCAATGATGTCGCTCTGATCGAGGTTTGGCATGGCCTGGCCGCCAATCTTTCACAGGCCGGTGACGCGGTTGGTGCCGAGCGGGCGTTTCTGCGTGGGCTCGATGCGTCCGGACGAGCATCGGAGCAGATTCGCTTCCGGTATGACATGGCCGGATTCTATGCGCGGGAGGGGCGGCTACTCGAGGCACTGGCAGTCGTCGAGGCGCTGATGCCGCATGTTCCAGAGTCACAGATGCTGTCCCACGCACAGGTGGGCTTGCGATCGTCGATCGAGATCAGCGGATTGAGCCAGAAAAGTGGCTCGGAGCTCGAATGGCCGACGCCACCGCCCGAGCCCGGCTGGGAGGTCTTCGGTCCGCGGATCGCGAACGTCGCCAGCCGCCTGCCGAATTCGCTGCAGGCTCAGCTCCTGCCCTGGGCACAGCGTTACTCGAACGATGCAGGGTTTCGAACGGCCATCCTCACGCTCGCCGCGGGGCTTCTGCTGCTGACGATTTTCGTGCTCCTGCGCCAGCGTGGTGATGTCGCCGTGGCGATCGAATATCCCGACGAGCTGCGTGGCATATTTCGCGTCACGCTCCGCGGTGGCCGGCGTTCTGCGCCGAGCGCTGCGACGGAAGAGGAAATTCGTGAGGGCAGCGCTTCGGTGCGCAGAGAACACCAGATGGTGTCGAGAGAAACCCGTTTTCAGCGCCTCTTTACAGGCCGCTATCACATCGCGATCGACGGTTTGCTCATCGATCCCGAGACCGACGAGATTCTCGGAAAGATTCGTGAAGACAAGGTCGTCCGAATCCGTCATCGACGTACGATTCGACTCGAATTCGATGTTCATCCCTCCACCTGCCCTGTGGATCTCAAAGTCGTCTGGGGTGACCGCCCGGCCGAAGAAGCCCAGATCACGGTGCCTGGACTCGTGGACAAGCCGAGAGCCGCGCTCAAAGGCGTGGTTCGCGTCCTTTTGCCGAAGGGGAGCTACCGGCTTCTTGTCGGCTGTGGTGATCGTGTCTTCGATCAGGCCCTCGACGTCTCGAGCTTTCGGCCCAGTACGGTCTCGATCAACGTGCTCGAGTCGGATGCCGTCTTCAAGGGGTGTCCGCCCGCCGTCGTGCCCTACCTGACAGGAGATCTACCCGCGGTCGCGCGAGCGCTCGAACGTGACGGACAGTCGGCCCTCGGTTTTAGACTGTTGGCGGCGAAGCATCAGGCGGAAGGCGATACCAGTCGCGCGGCGGACTACTTCGAGTCAGCCGGCGACGCTCATTCGGCGGCTCGGCTCCGGCTCGAGTTGGGTGAAACCGGTCGCGCCGCCGCGTTGTTCGAAGAAGCCGCGGAATGGCTCGAGGCGGCCGAGGCCCATCGTCTCGACGGGCAGATCCTTCGGGCGGGCGAATGTTATGAACGCGTGCTCGACTACGAACGGGCGATCGATTGCTATCGCGAGGCCGGGGCCATCGATCTCTGGCTGACTGCCCTTGAGCGATGTGGGCATGTCTTTCCGGCGGCCAAGCTTGCGATTGAGCACAATCAGCGTCCGCGCGCGATCCGTCTGCTTCAGCGCGTCGAGCCGACGGATGCTGATTTTCGTGAGGCCTGTGCACTTCTGGCCGAGGCCTTTGAGACTGAAGGCCATTACGATCTCGCGGCCGGCAAGCTGGACGAGCATATCTCGACGTTCCGCCCTGCCTTCGCGACTGCCGACACCTATTCGCGCCTCGCCGAGCTGTGGGAACAGGCCGGTCATTTCGAGCGTGCGCTCGAGGTGCTCGAGGACCTACGGCGGCGTGAGCCGACCTTCCCGAACGTTGCCGCGCGAATCGAGGCTCTGCGGAAGCAGCGCAGTGCGTCCGGGCACTTCTTCGGCACGATGACTCGAGCGAGTAGCGGTTCGACGACCGCCTTCGTCGGAGAGGTTCGCTACGACCTGCTCGAGGAAGTCGGACGCGGAGGAATGGGCATCGTGTATCGAGCCCGCGATACGAGACTGGATCGGATCGTCGCGCTCAAGCGTCTGCCAGAAGGCCTACGACGTCATCATCCCCGCGCTCTGCAATTCTTTCTACGCGAAGCGCAATCTGCTGCGCGCCTGAACCATCCGAATATCGTGACCGTCTACGACGCGGATCAACAGGACGGCCAGTTCTTCATAACGATGGAGCTTCTCGAAGGACAGCCACTCCAGACGGTCTTGCACGAGCGCGGACAGCTCTCGCCGTCCAATGTGTTGGGGATCGCGCGCCAGGCATGTCGCGGACTCGACTACGCGCACACACAGGGCATCATCCATCGCGATATCAAGACGGCGAATCTTTTCGTGACGACCGATCGTGTCGTGAAGATCATGGATTTCGGTCTGGCCAAGGTTCTCGAAGAGGTTCGTGGCGCGACGACCCTGGTTTCGGGTACGCCCTACTACATGTCGCCCGAGCAGGTTCTTGGGGACGACGTCGATCATCGTACCGACCTCTATTCGCTCGGGGTGACCCTGTTCGAGCTCGCGACAGGCGGTGTGCCCTTCGATTCGGGTGAGGTCGGCTATCACCACCGCCATTCCCCCGTCCCCGATCCTCAGGTGCTTCGCCCGGATCTCCCGGAGGACCTGTCCAAGCTGATCCTCCGGCTTCTCGAGAAGGAGCCCGATTTGCGATTTCAGACCGCAACCAGCGTGCTGGAGGCTCTATTCAAGATCGATCCGAGCTAGGCGTCTGACGCCGCATCAGTACACGAGCCTGTGCGGCGGATCACTTCATCCAGTCGGGGAGTCGGCCACCCTGCGCGCCAATGGACGCACCCGATACAGATCCTGAACTCGACGAGCTGGTCGGACGCTTTGGCCATCGCGTGCGGTATTTCGCACTCCGGATAGAAATGCGCTTCGGTCTCGGTCCTCAATGGCGGGACGACCTCGTCTCATCAGGTTATTGGGGACTCCTCAAGGCGCTGCGTAACCGGCGCGCCGATGCACACGAACACGAGCTTTCCGCATACGTCTCGAAACGCGTCGAAGGCGCAGTGCTCGATGAGGCACGACGAGTGCTCAATCGCCTGTCGAACCATGCGGAATGTGATCCGGAAGAGCTCGAATCGGGGCTTCCACTGGAATCCCGCAGCATCGACTGGGAACTCGCTCAGTCCCAGACCGATCCGGAAGAGCTGGCCGATCAGCGGGGCCGCTGGCGAACGATCGAACGCGCGATCGGCCACCTCGGTCAGGATCATCAGAGGCTCCTCATGGCATACGCCTCGGGTCGCTCGATTGCAGAGATCGCGCGTCGCGATGGCTCGAGCCCTGCGCGCCTCCAGAGTCAGATGTCGAAGATATCGCGGGTGGTTCGTGCTCGGTCCCCCGAGCTGCGGCGGCTACTTCGCCACGAACTCTAACTGCCGAGAGGCGAACGGGCCCCCCACCTGCCGTGTCTAGCGCGCTCGCGGTCACTCCAGTCATCAATTGGAGCACGGAGCGCGCGAATAGGGGACCCGCGAGCCTTCAATGAGTCATTATCCACAGATTCGTCCGAAGTGGGTGAAAATTGCATCATGTCGAGCAGGAAGCAACGCGAAATTGTTTCCCGCGGGCTTTGTGCCAGGATCGATCTGATTGGGGTCGAAGGGAATCGACAGGGGCCGTAGTATCCCGACTCCGAATGAGCTGAAGGAAATTGCAATCGCGGGCCGAAGGTCCGTCAGGAGACCGGACCCATGTCAGAAAACTCGAGCGGACGCTCGACCCTCATCGCCGCCCTGCTGATCAGCCTATCGATCATCGGTGGCAGTTTTTTCGTCGCGAACTCTCTCGACCGGGCGACGGCCCAGATCGAACTCGCCACGGAGAAGCTCGAAAATCTACCTCTGGCCGCAGCCCCCGGCCCGAACGCCCGGCCCAATCGCCCCCCGCGTCCTGACGCAGGCAAGGAGTACAAGGTCGATATCGGGAGCGCGCCGATTCGCGGCGATGATGATGCCGTTGTGACGATCGTCGAATGGTCTGACTTTCAATGCCCCTTCTGCAATCGCGTGTCTCCGACGTTGGCGCAGATCGAGGAAGAGTACGGCGATCGGGTGCGCTTCGCGTTCAAGCACATGCCGCTCTCGATCCATCCTCAAGCGGCCGGCGCGCATGCCGCCGCCGAGGCCGCGCATCGCCAGGGCAAGTTCTGGGAGATGCACGATCGGATCTTCGAGAACCAGCGTGATCTCTCCGTCGAGACACTCGAGGGATATGCAGCCGCAATCGGGCTCGACATGGACCAATACAAGCGCGACGTCGAAGCGGAAGAGATTGCGGAGCGCATCAATCAGGACATGATGCAGGCCCAGAAGCTCGGTGTGACCGGAACGCCGTCCTTCTTCATCAATGGCAAATACCTGTCCGGCGCCCAGCCCTTCGCCAACTTCAAGCGATACATCGACGAAGCGATCGAGAAGAGTTCCTAGGAGATCTCGGTCACGTGATCCGCGGGATCGCCTTCGATCTTTTCGACACGCTCGTAGATCAGAATCATGAGCGGCTCGCTCCACTCGAGCTCGAGGGCGGTCGGCGAGTCAGTGCGACGACGCCGGCGCTGCATGCGCTCGCGATTCAGAAGGGCGGCGTCAGCCTCTCGCTACTGGAGTTCGCGGATCTTCTTCGAGCCGTCGACGAAGAGCTGCGTGTCGAAACGATCGATCGCGGCATCGAGCTCGCCTCCCTCGACCGCTTCATGGGGGTCGCGAAACGTCTTGGATGTAAAGATGCAATGCCTCTCGCACAGGCGCTGACCGATGTGCACATGGGTATGCTGAATGAGGCCGTGACTGTGCCGGGCCACCACGAAGCGATTCTGACGGCGCTCGCAGTCGACTATTCCCTCGCGCTCTGTTCGAATTTTTCTCACGCAGAGACGGCGCGAGCGGTCCTGCGTCGCGCCCGGTTCGACGAACATCTGACCTGCGTGGTGATCTCGGAGGAGGTCGGCATTCGAAAACCCCGCGGCGAAATTTTCGAAGCCGTCGCGACGTCCTTCGGTTTTGCTCCGGGCGAGATACTGCACGTAGGCGACAAACTTCGCGCCGACGTCGCGGGCGCGGCATCGATTGGGATGCGCACATGCTGGCTGACACGGAGAGTGAAGGATCCTGAGCGCGAACTCGAGCGTTTCGATGGCCCGCCGCCGGATTTTGCGCTCGAGGACCTGCGCGATCTTCCGGTACTCGTGGCTCGGTTGAATGTCACGTGATTCGACTACTGATGTCAGTGAATCGATCCGGGCTGGATGAGCTGGAAGAGGGCGGCTTCGGCTTCAAATTGGGTTCCATCCGCGCGCTGCATCTCGAAAGTGCCCGCCATCGAGCCGAAGGGTGTTGGCAGTGGACAGCCAGAAGTATATTCGAAAGATTGCCCTGGCTCGAGGACCGGCTGCTCTCCAACGACCCCCGGCCCGTGGACCTCTTCGGTATGGCCCGTGCCGTCCACGATCGTCCAATGCCGGTTAAGCAGCTGAACGGTCGTATCGCCTACATTCGAGATGCGAATCGTGTAGAGGAAGAACCAGCGACTGGACGGCGGGCTGCTGTGTTCCGGCGAATAACGCGCACGGATCTGGACCCGGACGCCCGCGGTTTCGGCTTCGGAACTCGTCTGGAAGAGGTTGCCTTCGGACACGTATGGGATGCTAGCAGGCGAGGGCCATTCGATGGGAAGACGAGTCGTCAATGAATTGTCTTCTGATCGAGCCGCACGAAGTGGAGCCAAATTCGGATCGCGTTCGCATCACGGGGCGACGTCGCCGACATGCGGAGGAGATTCTTCGCGCTACCTCTGGAGATATTCTGCGGGTCGGAATCATCGGCGGCCGGCTCGGGACCGCTCGAATCCTGGGACTCGACGAAGAGGCGCTCGACCTCGAAGTCCAGCTCGAACGCGATCCGCCGCCGAAACGCCGACTAGAGCTCGTTCTTGCATTGCCCCGTCCGCCGGTCTTCCGTCGCCTGGTCTCGACGATTGCGAGCCTCGGCGTGGAGCGACTCCTCGTCGTCGGTACGGCGCGAACCGAGAAGAGCTTCTGGCAGAGCCATGTGATCGAGCCAGAGAGGATTAAAGAGCGGTTGCTGCTCGGGCTCGAGCAGGCCAGTGACACGATGCTTCCAACCGTGGAGTTTTATCGGTATTTCGAGCCGCTACTCGAAGATGTGCTCCCCTCGTGTCTTGTTGGGCGGCGGGGATTGCTCGCGCATCCGGGGGCGACGCAGCCGTGTCCCCATGCCGTTGGTGAACCCGTGACCGTTTTCGTTGGGCCCGAAGGGGGATTGGTCGACTACGAAGTGGAACGTTTGAGCGAGATTGGTTTCGAAGCGGTTGGTCTGGGTTTGCGGGTTCTTCGGGTTGAGCCAGTCATTCCGCTTCTGGTCGGTCGTCTCTGCGACTGAATACCTGGGTCTGCTGGTGTTCACCTTTTAGTGGTCGTTCACTTTCGAGAATCGTCATGGATTTCACCACGCCATTCGGGTCGGGCGGATCGATTCCCAGGGCGATGATTCCGAAATGAATGATCATCAGGATTGAGTACGCAGCGAATGAAATATAGAGTCCGATTCGCGCGAAGCGGAAATTCTTGTGCACGAGCAGAGCCACGAGCCAGATTCCGACCACGACGCATTTCTGGATTAGGAAGGCACCTGGTCCGATGTCGAGGAAGAAATCCATCACGGGATTGGCTTCCTTGCCCCCGCGATCGAGCCATAGCATCGTAAAGAATGCATCCCCCACGTTCATGACGAATATGGCCAGGATGAGTGCCACGTCGCGTCGTGAGTAGCGATCGACATAGCCGGAGTGATCCGCTCTGCGACGTCCGCGGGCGCGTCGCAGCGGTCCCATCATTCCTATCCAGGGACGGGTCGGCTGAAGGCGTCGGTCGACGTCGCGGCGCTCGCCTCCGATCCGATCGGAAGAGTCGCCGTCGAGCGGCGGGATCGAAGAGTTCTCTAGACCGGGAGAGCCCAATGGCCTGCGCCTCGATTGCACCAAAATTGCTCCATGCCGCGCGACACCTTGATGGTGTCGGTCGACGTCTGGCATATCGGTCGGAAAACGCTCGAATTTGAGTCTGGAACCAGGTTTTATGCGACCGGTCAGGGAGAGAGCGGAGAAACGCGATCGACCAGCCAGTAGAGTCCGAGGCCACAGAGCGCCGCCGCGGAGATTTCGCTGGCGAGACGCCTCGCATCGTTCGAGGCAAAACGCGCACCGAGCCCGATCAGAGGCCAGAGCAGAAGTACGACGCCGATCTGGCCGAGTTCGACGCCGAGATTGAAGCCGATGAGCGCGGGGACGAGTCGGTCGGTCGGCAGCGTCATCTCGACCAGGACGCCTGCGAATCCAAATCCATGAACCAGTCCGAAGGCAAAAGTGAGGCAGACGCGGAACCATTCACCATCGCTCTGCGAGGCAAGCGAAAAATAACATGCAGTGAAGAGCACGAGGCCCGCGACCGTGAGTACAGGCAGCAAGATCCAGCCCATCATCGAAGTCAATCCGAGCAACGCGAGTCCGACGAGCAAGGCGATCGGTACGGCACGATTTCGTTCACTGATCAGCCACCCTTTCTCGATCGCGACGAGTGCGACGGAGAAGGCGATGACCGCTTCGACTGCCGCCGCTCGGGGATGGACGAGGTCCTGAACCGCCAGCGCGAGTGTCAGGCTATGCGCGATCGTGAAGCCCGTGACGAGACGTGCAACTTCACCGAATCGGCGAGCGAGAAGGAGAAGGCCAAACACGAAGGCGAGGTGGTCCCAGCCAGTCAGGATATGATCGATTCCGAGTTCGAGATAATCCGCGAGACTGCTTCCAATTTCGTCTTCCGAAGTGTTCGTTGATGCGTCGCCGACCGCACGTCGAATTTCGAATTCGGGTGCGGCTTCGGTGAGGACCTTTTCTCGGACACGATTCGGATTCTCGACGGAACGCACTCGTGCGAAATGCATATGCGAGGGTGCGACATCGAGCAGGATTCGACTGTGAATCACAAGCGAGCTTGGGTCGGGTGGGCATTCGAGTCGCCAGCGATATCGCACCCAGCCCGGCTCGTCGAATCTGCGTTGGGCGATCGGATCTGGCCTGCAGAGCGCGCCGTCGGCGATCAGCACGAGCTCCTTTGGGAGATTCCGGGCGGTCAGATCGGGCACACCGGAGGGGTTCTGGTTGGGCACGATTTCCAGCGGGACGGCTTCCGGACCCCGGCGGCTCAGCTCGAGCAGCTTCACGCGAACTGTCACGACCGCCTGGTTGGAATCGATCTCCCAATTCGAATACGAAACGCTCCGCCCATGGGCAGCTGCGAATGGCGCGAGCCCCAGCCAGACCGCCAGGCCCACCGAGACGATGAGCCCCAGAATCGCAAGGTCACGCATCGAATTCTGTCTAGAAGCGCCGTTTCGGAGTGACCGGCGGCACGGAGCAAGCATCATCGGCAGCACGGTAGCGCGTTGATTCCCGGGGGTGAAGGGACTGCAAGCAGCCATGTGATGTGCAATGGACACGCCACAGAATGTCGACGAGAGGAGCCATATGTGCGATCTGGATGGTCAATCGGGCTCCAGGTGCGGAATAATTGCTGCTTCCTGACGATCGATCATTTTCGCCTTGCGCAAAATGGAGTCTGTGCTACAATTTCTTAATCGACTTCAAAAATCCCACAAGCACCCCGCTTGTGGGATTTTTTTGTCCTGATTCCGCTTCTAGATTCGAACGTCGAAATTTCCGCTCGAGCCTGGCTTGACCAAGTAAAGACCTCGGAGAGGTCGCGTCGGGATGAGGTTGATCGGGGCAGGCTAATCCGTGTGAACGGGAGCACCGCCCTCGAATCGAGCGCTTCGGGTGCGCTCCCCGGCCTTGTCGAAAGTCAGAACCCAGCCATGCTGCATTCCCTCTCGGAAGTCGGCTTGGGCCCGGACCTCGCCCGTCGGGTAGAAGCGTGTCCAGACGCCAACCCGCAGCCCATTTTCGTATTGTCCCATGGACTCCGGTCGACCGTCCTGGTGATAACGAGCGTACCAACCGTGTCGAAGACCGCCGTATTCGGAGAGCTGTTGGCACCATTCGTCTTCGCCGTGCTCGTGTTCTCTCGTGCGGGACTCGGTTCTTTCGGGGCACTCGTTGCTCGCTTGGACGGGGTAGGGGCGAACGGGGGGAGCGGTCAAATCGCTGTACGACGGAGTTTTCGTTCGGCGGGCAGGATCGAGCGCCGCTGGTGCCGCCGGTGCGAATTGAGAGTTTCGGGCGGCCGTCCGCGAGTCTCGGGTGGTGAAGGTGGGGGCGGATTGGGCATGAACCCGTGCCTCGATATTCAGGAGGTGCGTCGCAAGCTCACCGTAGGTCGAGGCGTCGAGGGCTTCTCGATGCGCTTCGAGGTCCGTTCGAATCGTCTGGATGATGCCTAACGCACGCACGCGATGATCGTCGACCAGGAGGCTCTCGGGCGTCGCGAGGGAATTGAGTGTGTCGAAGCGGGTCTTCAACTTGTAGAGCGCCCGAATCGTCTGTCCTTCACTCTCGGAGGTTCGCGACTCGGAATTCGGCGAGCCAATAGGCGAACCGTTCAGTAATGCGATCGAAGTTGGATCGGCCGAATCGACGCTGATCTCGAGTGGGTGATTGGCAGTCTCAGCGAGACCCGCGAAATCAGCTTGACTCATTGCCAACAAAAGTTCAGACGAGGGACCTCCGTTTTCGTTCATCAGGCGAACGACATCGAATGTCGGCGCCAGTCCGCCGATGACGAGGACCGAACCGATGACGAGGCCGACTTTGTTCGGACCGATCCAGCCATCGTGGAACGCGAAATACGGATACACGAAGAAGTTGAGGATGGGGACCAGAAGGAGAAGCCCCATCCAGTCCGGAAGATCGCGCGCGGTCGCGGTGTTGCACGCGATGCGTCCGAAGTAGAAGAGGCAGAGTAATCCGGTCAGCCCCAGGCCGAGGGTAGCGACGGCGCTACCGAAGCTGTCGCCGAGAAGCGCCGCCATCGCGATCAGCGCCGCGTTTCCCACGATGAGGGCCACCATGCCGATCAGGAAGCGGCCGACCGACCCGCCCCCCGCTGCGAGCGTCGGTGCGATCTGGAGGAGAGGGATCCAGGCGAGCACTTGCATCAGCTCGCTTTGGTCGGTTTTCTGGGCGATCGCCGAAATGGCGTAGGCCCAGAAGAGCTGGAGAATGCCCCCGAGAACGAGGATTCCGATCAAAAATGGTCCGATCCACTCCATGTCGGATCCATCGGGAGACCGCTTGTCGGAGTTGAACGAGAGGTGGGAGGAGTCGTCGGGAGGCAGAATTTCGGTCAAAGATCCATTTTGTCGTTGAAAATGAGAATCACGTCGATAGAATTCGATTCTTAATGAAAATGATTTTCAATTTCATCTAATTTTCAACAGAGTTGATCGACTGACCCTACTCATCGCTCGCCCTCTCTAGAGACCCGCGAGTACGCCTAGAGACCCAATACCTCAGAGGGAACCATGCGAATCGGAACGCATCTTGGAATGAAAATCTTGATGGGCTCGGCCTGGAGCGTGCTGTCGATCCTCCTGTTTGTCGCGGCGATCAGCGACGCGAACGCACAAACCAGTGGTGAGGCTGGGACAAACGGTCGTCTCGAGGCGTTGGAAAAGAAGGTCGAGCAGCTGGAAACCGACCGCGGCCCGAATTCGGAAGCCGCCACCGGGAATGAGGAAAGCGGTCAACTCGAGGATATGCAGCAGGAAATTGAGATCCTCGCGGAGGAGGTGGGGCGGCTCGAATCCATCTTTGCCGTACCGGAGGATCGCGAACTCGAGTCGTTCAGCGGACTCGGTCCGGCTGCGTCGAAGGTCTACAAGCGAGATCACGGACTCTCGATCGGTGGCTACGGCGAAGTCCGGATACGAACTTTTCACAATCAGGACGATGACAACCGGGACGACATTTTCGACGCGCTGCGAGCCGTGCTCTACGTCGGCTACAAGTTCAACGACAATTGGGTTGTCAATTCCGAATTCGAATTCGAACACGCGGGCGACGGCGGCGGCGGTTCGGTCTCCACGGAGTTTCTCACGGTCGACTACCTCTGGAAGGACGAGGTCAACGCCCGAGTCGGTCTGGTTCTCGTGCCTATGGGATTCATCAATGAAATCCACGAACCGACCTTCTTTTACGGTGCCGAACGGCCCGAGGTCGAACGATTGATCCTTCCATCGACGTGGCGTGAGAACGGCGCTGGGATTTTCGGGCGCGTTGCAGATCGAGTCAGTTATCGAGCCTATGTGATCAACGGATTCAAAGGAGAGGATTTCAGCTCCAGCGGGCTTCGAGGGGGTCGACAGAAGGGGAGCCGCGCGCTCGCGAACGATTTCGCATTTGTGGGGCGTGTAGACGTGGACGTCGCTCCCGGCCTACTCGTTGGCGGTTCGGTCTATACCGGACAGTCGGGCCAGGAAGGCGATGGCCCCAATGGCGACCTGCCCGACGCGCAAACCACCATCTACGAGTTGCATGCCCAATACAAAGGCCACGGCGCGAGTTTGCGTGCCCTCTGGACCGAGGCCTACATTGATGAAGCAGGCCGACTCTCGCGCGTTCTCGGAAAAGGCGTCGACGAGTCGATCGCGAATCACATGCGGGGATGGTATGTCGAGGCTGCATACGACGTTCTGCCTCTATTCTACAAAGATTCTCGGATGTCACTCGAGCCCTATTTCCGATTCGAGAGCTATGACACTCAACGGGATGTTTCGAACCTTGGTTTTGTCCGAGACAAGAACAAGGACGTCGATCTCTATACCGTAGGGCTTCAGTTCAAACCGATTTCGCAGGTCGTATTCAAAGTCGACTATCGACATTTCGATCCTGATCACGGCCATCGAGCAGATGAGGTCCAGGCGCTCGTGGGTTACGTCTTCTGATGTTCATTTGGGTATGTAATCGATTCGAAGTTCGTCTCGGAATACTGATTCTCGCCGCCAATGCGGCCTTCTGCCTGATTCCCGCTGGAGAGGTTTCGGCAAAGGTGTTCGCGAGTCAGCAAGAAGCCCTGACCGAATCGTTCCCGAACGCCAGTCGGATCGACCGCCGAACCGTGATCCTTCGAAAGAAGGACGCCGCGAAGATTGAAGCCATCACCCACGAGGAAGTCGAGGCGAAGGTCGTGGTCCTCCACTCCGCTTACAAGAATGATGAGCTTCTCGGGTATGCACATATCGACGTCCACAACGTTCGCACGAAGCCCGAGGCACTCATGATCGTGCTGACTCCCGATGGCACGGTCCGCAGCGTTCGAATGCTCGCCTTCCATGAGCCGCTCGACTATATGCCGACGGATCGTTGGTATGCGCAGTTCGTCGGAAAAACGAACCAGGACGGTCTGCGCGTGGGTGGGGATGTTCATGGCGTCGTAGGGGCAACGCTCTCCGCGCGAGCCGCGGCTGATGGGGTGCGTCGCATGTTGGCCTACTGGGAAGTCCTGTTGCGACCGGCTGAAGTCGAGGGGCAGGCGCCCTAGACTCTCTGTGGGCTAAAGACTCTTCATGGGTCATTTGGATGAGCGGCTGTTCCGCGCGAAGGATGTCTGATTGCGATTTACCGTAACGGGAGAGTGGGATCGCAATCGTCTTCTGCAGGTCGTCGTCGTTCTATATTGTTTCTTCGTCGGGCTGCTCTGGCTGACGAATTGGATGCTCTACTTCGATTCGATGGATTTCACGACCGCATCCGTCGTCGATCATTATCTTGGAAATGAAGCGGAGTTTCGCGCCGCTCGCACCTATCGAGGGATGGTCGAGGTCGCCCACTTTCATCTTTTCGCCGTCGGAATGTTGATGATGGTGCTGACACATCTCGCACTCTTCGTTCCGCTGCGCACGCAATGGAAGATCGGCTTGATTGTCGTGCCGTTCCTTTCGGCTTTTCTCTCCGAGGGGGCGGGTTGGCTCGTACGATGGGGTGGGGCCGGGTTTGCCTGGACGAAGATTGCCGGAATTCTCCTGCTGCAGGGAAGTCTCGCCGCGCTGGTCGGGATCGCATTGTGGTCTGTTTTCGCTGGAAACCAGTCCCAGAACTACGCCGGCGAACCCGAGGACGATTTCGATGACGAGGACTGGGATTGAATCCCAGCTCGAAAATTCGCGTCGCCACTCTACTCCTTCCTCTTTTTCTCGGCTGCACGACGTTGCCTGCTCCGGGGGCATCTGAGCGAATTGCCATTTCCGATGGTTGGCTCGCGATGGGGACCTTTTTCGAAGCCGATCTGCGTGTCAGGCCCGATGAGGCTGGGCACGCACGGAACTGGCTCGAATGGGCGAGGGTCGAGATCGCTCGACTAGAGAAGATCTACTCGCGACACGATCCGGATAGTGAGATTTCTGCATTGAATCGAAAACTCGCTCGCGACGAAGTAGTCCGAACGGGGGTGCGGCTCGACCCTGAACTCGAGTCGATCTTCTTTTCTGCGATCGAAGTCTGGGAAGGCTCGGGGGGCGCGTTTGATATCACGGTCGGTCCGTTCGTTGATGTCTGGAACGACGATGTGCCAGGAAAATTGCCGAGCGTAGAGCGACTTCGCCGAGTGAAGCGCCATGTCGGGAGCGAAGCGCTCTTGATGCTGGGCGAAGGAAATCTCGGTGTGACGACCGGGGGGATGCGAATCGATCTCGATGGGATTTCGAAGGGGGCCGTCCTCGATCACCTGCGCGAACGCCTGAAGACAGACCTGCCGGGTGCCGCCGTGTTGTTGAGTTTTGGCCAGAGCAGCGTTCTCGCCCTCGGAGATCCAGAGGGTGGCGATGGTTGGCAACTCGTCGTTCGATCACGGGATCCGTCGAATGGAGATCTAGCGATCGTCCGGATACGAGACAGGGCTCTCTCGGTCAGCTCGAGTGTGGGTTCGGTGGGAGCAATTGCCGGTGAGCGGGTTTCACACATCATTGATCCCCTGACGGGGAGCGCACGTGTGGAGACAGTCGAGGCGATCGTGGTTGCGGATCGAGCGGCGATCGCTGACGCGTGGAGTACTGCACTGGTGGTGACGGGTGCGACTCCGGCCGTGCTGGGACTGATCGAAAAGGCAGGCGTCGAAGCGAATGTGTCCGAATCATCGGGTCGGAGCGTCATTTCCCAAGACTGGCGGAATGAGCTATCGGTGTTCCCGACTCATCGATGAGGCAGCGAGGGCGTTCCAACCTATTCGCTCTCGGCTCATTTCTCCTGGCTGTGCATTCCTGAAAGTGAGTTAGTCCGACCCATGCTTCGCGGCGAGAGCGCATTCTCGCTTCGCTTCGTCACTGCATGTGCAGTCCAGACCGGTTCCGCCGCATGATCCCTTGAGTGTTCGATCGGAGAAGATCACGCCGATTGCCATGGCGGTCATGGCGACTCCAAAAATCAAGGCTGTGGCGATAAAGGTCTGCATCGGGAACTCCGACTCACGCAGGGGAGTGCGCGAGCGCCGGATAGATTACCGCGGAAACGTGCGGCGTGCCCAATCTGGAAGAAGACGCTGATCGCCCAGATGGAGGCGATCAGAGTGATGAGCGTACTGCCTGCCGTCGCCGATCGAAACTCCGGTCCTTCCGCGCACTCGTCCGATGATGACGCCATGTGAACAATCGGAGATCAGGAAACGAGGAGGGCAAGCAGGCGGCGCCCAAAGACCAAGAGGCCGACGGTGGCCGCGCCCCCAGCGGCGATCAGGACCGCGCCGGCGGCAATATCCTTGGCTCGTTCGACCTTCGGGTGGTAGTCCGGAGAGGCGACATCGCAGAGCGATTCGATGGCAGTATTGAATCCCTCCGCACAGCAGACTCCGGTGATCGAGAGGATGATGGCGAGCCATTCGATACGGTCGATTCCGAGCGCAAAGCCGACCACGATGACAATGATTGCCGCGGTCGCGTGGACACGCGCATTGACCTCGGTTCTGAGCATCTCGCCGATCCCGCGAAATGCGTAGCGAAACGACTGTACTCGCGTATTCGGATGCAGACTCATCGGTCAGTTCTCCCGAGCGCCTGTCCCGACCGCTTCGGGAAAGAGCGCGTTGCGTCGTTCTACGATCGTCGCGTTCTCGCCTCGCACGAGCAAGAGCGCCGCGATCCCGTGTTTCTCTGCGAGGGCGAGGCCAGCGTCTTCCCCGAGCACCATCAGCGTCGTCGCCCAGGCGTCGGCGCCCGTGGCGGTTTCAGCGACGACCGTTGCCGAGGCTGGCCCGCCTTCGACGGGGCGGCCGGTCCGTGGGTCGATTGTATGCGAGAGGCGTTCGTTGTCCTCGATGTAAAAAATCCGGTAGTCGCCCGACGTTGCCATCGCCTCGTCCTGAAGCTCGATGATCAGCTGGATCCCGCGACGATCGTCCTGGGGTTTCTCGATCGCGACTCGCCATGGTCCGCCGCTCGGACGCTCGCCCTTCGCGCGGATCTCGCCGCCGATCTCCACGAGGTAATCGAGCTGGCCGAGGCTCTCCAGACCCTTCGCAACGTGGTCCACGCCATACCCCTTTGCGATCGCGGAAAGATCGACTTGCATCAGGGGGTCGTTCTTGGCAAGGAATGAACCGTTGACTGCGCCGTTCGAACCAGTCCGTAGAACACCGGCCCCCATATGACTTCGAAGTTCCGCGATCTCATCGTCCGACGGAGAATCGTCGATTCGCGCGCCTTTGCCGAACCCCCAGCGCGCAACGAGCGGTCCGACTGAAATGTCGAAGGCTCCGCCGCTCGCCTCGTTGAGCGCCAGGGCGAAGGCGACAATCTCGGCGGTTTCGCTGGAAACCGGGAACGCGCTGGTGTCGTGATGGGCATTGAACCGAGCGATTTCGGACTCTGGATTCCAATTGGACATCCAACCATCGATCTGATCGAGACGATGGGTCGTTTCATTCTCGACACGCTGGCGGAGGGATTCGTCGAGCGCCTCGCCCGCGATGCGAATTTCATAAGTCGTGCCCATCGTTTGCCCCCGGACGATGAGGACGTCGGATGCGTTTGACGGGTCACTGAAGAAGAGTCGATGGACGGAGAGTGCCGCGAGGAGCACAAAGGCAATCGCGATCAGCCGAAGCGTCCGTCGATCGAGCTCCAGCCCGGGCATCGCCTACCTCTCTACAGGCTACAGGTCGCTGATCACGGATCGCGACCGGCCCTCCATCTTCGACAGAAGAGCCTCGAGCGCGATCTACCCCCCGAAGTCGTCGAAGCGGATATTCTCCGATTCCACGCCGAGGTCCGTCAGCATCTTGATGATGGCGTCGTTCATCATCGGCGGCCCGCAAATATAGTATTCACAGTCTTCCGGTGACGGATGGTTGGCGAGATAGTTGTCGAAGAGGACCTGGTGGATGAAGCCGGTGTAGCCCTTCCAGTTGTCTTCCTCTTGAGGCTCGGAGAGCGCGAGGTGCCACGTGAAGTTCTCGTTCTCGGCCGCAATCGTGTCGAAGTCTTCGGTATAGAACGCTTCGCGAAGGCTCCGCGCCCCGTACCAGTAGGTGACTTTACGCTTGGTGTTGAGGCGTCGAAACTGATCGAAGATATGCGAGCGCATAGGGGCCATACCGGCTCCACCGCCGATGAAGATCATCTCATTGTCCGTGTCCTGGGCAAAGAAATCGCCGAAAGGGCCAGAGATGGTGACTTCGTCACCGGGCTTGAGATTGAAGATGTAGGAAGACATCAATCCGGGAGGTACGTCGGGCAGTCGCGGAGGCGGCGAGGCGATTCGCACGTTGAGCATGATGATGCCGCGCTCTTCGGGATAGTTGGCCATCGAATAGGCACGATCGACTTTTTCAGTGACCGTCGAAGTGAACCGCCAGACGTCGAACTGGTCCCAATCGGAGTGGTACTCCTCTTCGACATCGAAGTCACGGTAGTTCACGATGTGCGGCGGACACTCGATCTGGATGTAGCCACCCGCACGAAACGGAACGCTCTCGCCTTCGGGTAGCTCGAGGACCAGCTCCTTGATGAAGGTGGCGACGTTATGGTTCGACCGGACTTTGCACTTCCAGCGTTTGACATCGAAGATCTCGGCAGGGATCTCGATCTCCATGTCCTGCTTGACTTTGACCTGGCAGGAAAGTCGAATACCGTCGCGCGCATCACCGCGACTGATATGTCCCGTCTCGGTCGGAAGCAGAGATCCCCCTCCTTCGTTGACCGTGACGCGACAGACACCACACGTTCCCTGGCCGCCGCAGGCGGAGGGAATGAAGATCTGGTTTCCGGCGAGCGTGTTCAGGAGAGTGGAACCTGCCGCAGTCTTGAGTGCCTTCTCGGGATCCCCATTGATCAGGATCGTGACGTCTCCGCTCTGGACGAGCTTTGCCCGTGCAGCCACCAAGATCAATACGAGTCCCAGGATCACGATCGTGAAGCCGGCGACGCCAACAGCGATGGTAGTCAACATATCAGAGCTGAATTCCGGCGAAGGCCATGAAGCCGAGTGACATCAGGCCGACGGTAATGAATGTAATGCCAAGGCCTCGAAGCGGGCCGGGGACGTTGCTGTACCTCAATCTCTCGCGAATTGCCGCCAGCGAGATCATCGCCAGCATCCAGCCGATTCCCGAGCCCAGACCGAAGACACTGGCCTCGGAGAGGGTGTAGTCGCGCTCCTGCATGAAGAGCGAAGCGCCCAGGATTGCGCAGTTCACCGCGATGAGCGGAAGGAATACACCGAGCGCGTTGTAGAGCTCCGGTGAGTAGCGATCCAGAACCATCTCCACGATCTGTACCGCTGCAGCGATCGTTCCGATCAGGGTAAGGAAGCTGAGGAATCCGACGTCCATGTCGGGAAGTCCCGCCCATGCGAGCGCACCGGGCTTCAACAGCACGGTCACGAGCATCTGGTTGAGCGGAACCGTAATGCCCAACACGAAAGTGACGGCAATGCCCAGACCGATCGCTGTTTCGACCTTCTTTGAGACGGCTATGAAAGAGCACATCCCCAAGAAGAAGGCCAAAGCCATGTTCTCAACGAAGATTGCCTTCGTTGCTAAGCTCAAGTAGTGCTCCAACGTGGAACTCCTCTTCGATCTGTTCAGGCTTCCACGAGCGCACGGCCCAGATGAAGCATCCGATCAGGAAAAACGCGGCGGGTGCGAGAAGCATCAAGCCGTTCGGGACATACCAGCCACCCTGATTGATGGGCTGAAGAATCGTGATTCCGAATACCGACCCCGAGCCGAGTAGCTCGCGAAAGAATGCGACCGCCATCAAGACGATCGAGTAGCCGAAGCCGTTCGCGACGCCGTCGACGAAAGAGATACCCGGCGGGTTCTGCATGGCGAACGCTTCCGCGCGGCCCATGACGATGCAGTTGGTGATAATCAGGCCGACGAAGACCGAGAGATCCTTCGAGGTTTCGTAGACGAAGGCTTTCAGGACCTGGTCAGTCACGATCACGAGCGACGCGATGATAGTGAGCTGGACGATGATTCGGATGCTGTCGGGAATCCAGTTGCGAAGAACCGAAATCGAGACGTTCGAGAGCGCCATGACCGCAATGACGGCCGCGCACATGACGAGTGCGGTCGACATTTTCGTCGTGACCGCGAGCGCCGAACAGATTCCGAGGGCCTGGAGCGAGATCGGATTGTTGTTGAAGAGCGGATCGATGAACGCTTCGCGTGTCGAGATGTCTGCCATTGTCGAACCCTCTTCCTTATACGCCGGCTTGAGCGCGGTAGCTCGCCAGGTAGGGGCCAAAGCCGTTGTCGCCGAGCCAGAAGCGGACCAACGATGTCACGCCACGGCTCGTGATCGTCGCACCAGATAGTCCGTCGACGTTGTAGGGGTCCTTTTCGACCGAGCCCGCGAGGCCTTTTTTGACTGCGATGACCGGTTTCCCTCGATCATCGAAGGCCAGGCGCCCTGGCCAGCGCGCCTTCCAGCGCGGGTTGTCGACTTCGCCGCCGAGACCGGGCGTTT
The DNA here is from genome assembly GCA_965603475.1 of uncultured Myxococcales bacterium. Classification (GTDB taxonomy): domain Bacteria; phylum Myxococcota_A; class UBA9160; order UBA9160; family UBA4427; genus UBA4427. The sequence goes on along the minus strand of CBFDDD010000005.1, from coordinate 37,286 downwards.
CTTTGTGGCTATAGAAGGTGATGCCGACGATCGTGCGGGCGTCGGGAGCCAGGGCGATATAGCCGTACAGCGTGCCCCAGAGTCCATAGCCTTCGATCGGAAGGATCAACGCCTTCAACTCCCCCTCTTGGACAACGTCGAATACGAGTGCGTCATTGGGGAGACGTCGAACCTTCGAGGCATTCTCTGGTGCCGGGTAGCTCGTTTTGGGATCTTTGGCGGTGGCCTGCTGGTCGAAGGAGGCGCTATCGATCTCCGGCTGAAGCTCTCCGGTCTTCAGGTTGATCACCTTTTGTTGGATGTTCGACTCGAAGGCCGAGGCAATCTCTTCCCGGGTGAGGCGCTCACCGTCCTTCATCACTCCGGCGACGGTCAGCACCTTTTTCTGGCGGTCCAGCAGGATGTTGGCGTCCTGGCGGTCCTTGAGGCCGACGGCAGAGCCCGCGACGAAAAGCGCGCAAACCAGACAGACAGCGACCGCGAAGCCGACGATATAGCCCGTACTATGCTGCATAACGTGCTTCCCTCCGGCGGATATTCGCTTGAACGAAGAAGTGATCGATCAACGGGGCAAACATGTTCATGAAGAGAATGGCGAGCATCATGCCCTCCGGATAGGCCGGGTTGACGACGCGAATCAATACGGCGAGGACACCGATCAGTGCGCCGTAAATGAGCTTGCCCTGGTTGGTAAACGCGGAGGAAACCGGGTCCGTTGCCATGTAGACCATGCCGAATGCCCAGCCGCCGAGCACTGCGTGCCAATACCAGGGAACGCCGAACATCGGGTTCGTGTCAGAGCCGACGATGTTGAGGAAGCCGGCCATTGCGATCGTGCCGAACAGGACGCCGGCCATCGTTCGCATGGACCCAATGCCGGTCCAGAGGAGGATCGCGGCGCCGATCAAGCAGGCGAGCGTCGAAGTCTCACCCATTGAACCAGGCACGATGCCCAGGAAGTAATCCGTCCAATTTGCCGTCGCGAGCGCGCTTTCCCCAGAGACCGCAGCCTGGGCCAGCATTGTCGCACCCGAGAAAGAATCGACGCCCGAGAAGTCGGCAGCGATCCAGGCGGCGTCGCCGCTCATCGCGGCTGGATAGGCGAAGAATAGAAAGGCTCGGGTGGTCAGTGCCGGGTTCAGGAAGTTCATTCCGACGCCACCGAAGATCTCCTTTGCGAAGATCGTTCCGAAGGCTGTCCCGACCATGACCATCCAGAGCGGAATCGTCGGGGGTAGGGTCAGCGGAATGAGCATGCCCGTGACGAGGAAGCCTTCGTTGATCTCGTGCTTCCGGATCATCGCGGTCAAGGGCTCGATGACGCCGCCGGTCAACATGGCCGCCGCAAGGATTGGGCCGTAGTGGAGAAGTCCGTAGATCACGCATGCGATCGGGTTCTTGAAGTCGAAGGGCAGGCCGACAGCCTCGTAGGTCCACGCCTGCCAGCTATCGAGAGGCACGGCCCCCTGGGCGATCGCCAGCAGCGCTTGATAGCCCGTGTTGTAGGTCGCCATTGCGATGCAAGGCACGAGGGCGATCACGACCGTGATCATGAGTCGCTTGTTGTCGAGGCCATCGCGGACATGCGAAGCCGTGCGGGTCACGTCTCCCGGCGTGAAGAGTCCCGTGAACTGTGCTTCCCAGAGCGGATAGAAGAACTCGAGCTTGCCACCCTTTTCGAAGTGGTGCTTGACGTTGAGATGGGCGTCCTTGAGGAACTGCATGGCCCGCTCAGCCCTCCTTCTCGATGGTTTCGAGGTTTTTTCGCAGGATCGGTCCGTAATTGGTCTTGCCGGGGCACACGTATGTGCAAAGCGCGAGATCTTCTTCGTCGAGTTCGAGCACGCCGAGTTCTTCTGCGCGCTCGATGTCGCCAACGACCAGCGCTCTTAGCAAGAAGGTCGGCATGATGTCCATCGGCATGACCCTCTCGTAGAGTCCGATCGGAACCATCGCGCGTGGAGATCCGTTGGTGCTCGTCGTAAACCGGAAGCGTTCTGGTTTGATGATCTTCGAGATAAACGTTCGCGTGATCGAAAAAAAGTCGAAGCCCGGCAAGAGCCAGCCGAGGAAGACGTTTTCGCGATCCTCTTCGAGCAGGCTGATTTGTCGATCGTAACGACCCATGAAGTCGAAGGCTTCGCCATGGGTCCGCTTGCCCTCGAGCACGGAGCCAGAGATGACGCGCATCTCGGCGTTTGCGACTTCGCCGTCTGCGCTTTCGATGTCCGAAGTGATGATTTCGCTTACGCGCGCGCCGATTCGAGTTCGCTCGAGGCGGGGGTTGTCGACCGTCGGTCCAGCGATCGAGATCACGCGTGAGACATCCAGGCGGCCTGTCGAAAACAGGTTGCCTACGGCGGCGACATCCTGATAGCCGATGTGCCAGACAGAGTGTTGTCTGTTGACCGGTCGCAGTCGATGGATGTGCAAGCCGACCGTGCCGGAGGGATGGGGTCCAGCGAATCGTTCGACGCTGACGCTCGCCGGCGCGCGATCACCGATCTCCGAATGTTCGCCGACGCAGAGATAGGTCGGTCCGTCCAGGAGCTTCGCGACGATGCTGGCGCCGAGAACGAAGTCGTCCATCCGTCCTTCGAGGACGACTTCGGGAATGGGTGCATGCGGATTCGTGTCCGTCGCTGTGATGAAGAGTGCGTCGGCTCGAGCGTCGGGTGCCGGGACCTTGCTGAACGGCCGTTCGCGAATAGCTGTCCAGAGCCCGGATTCGACGAGCAACCCGCGAATGGCGTCGCGCGTGAGTGATTCCGGGGTTGCGCCGGTGTACTGGGTAAAGGAAGCGAACTCGTCCGGGGCGGGCTCGCCTCGTCGCTCTCCGTCGGAGAGATCGATCACGACCGACTGAAGAGAACGTTTCTCGCCGCGATGAATACCGATGACGCGGCCTGCGCCGGGTGCAGTATGCAACACGCCCGGCTTCTTCCGGTCCTCGAAGAGGACCTGACCGCGCTTCACGCTGTCGCCCTCTTCGACGTGCATTCGGGCCTTCATACCCGGAAAGTCGTCGGCCATGACGGCGACTCGAGTACACGCGGTCGACTCACGGACGACCTGAAGCGGTTTCCCTGGGATGGGGAGGTCGAGGCCCTTCTCGATCTTATGCAATGCCATGTCTGCTCTGTGTTGGTGCTAGGCCAATCCGTAGCGATGTGACGGATGTGGCTGATTCGACTCTGACGACCCGTCGGTGTTGTCGACGACGTCGGCGTTGTGCGCTTGAACGATTGAGTTTGCGTCCCTTGACACTACCCAACCCGTCGCGTGTCTCGAGCCACACCCCTGGGTGACGAAAGCCAGCGATTTCGAACGGGTTCTGCCTGTTGGAACGGCTAAGACAATAGGGTCCCACAGGGGTAGTTTCAACCGAATTGCGCCTTGCCGAGATGGATCGGAGTCAGACACGGGCGATCGATCTCAAAGCCATTTGTCGGGGCCGCCCCTTCTGAAGAACCTCGAGTGGCCGGGTGGCTGGACCGGGTGGTTGCAGGTGTTCTGCCGCTCTCCCCGGAAAGTTCTAAATGGCCGAAATCGGCACGATCGAACCGCCTCGTCGATGACGCGTGGAAGCGTGTTATGCCGAGGGGAAAAAGCGCCGTGCCCGCGGGAGAGTGAAACAAGTCAATTCGGACGAGATTTCTATTGAAGTGCCTTTTCCTGCAAAGGTACGATAGAGTTAGCCATAGTGGACTGCAAGCGCTTCAGGCGAGGCGCACAGTCACATCGGTCCGGCTCAACGGCTCAATTGGGAGACACAAAGACACGCCCCGCCCGAGATGCCCCGAGATAGGAGGTCGCAATGAGAGAACCCAACCGAATCCTGACTGCACGGGATATGATGACGACGAACTTGCTCCTGTTCAGTCCGGAGCAGACCCTTCTCGAAGCGATTGAAAATCTGATCAAGTGGCGTGTGTCGGGGGCGCCGGTCGTCGATGAAGATGGGCGAATGGTCGGAATGTTGTCCGAGCTCGACTGTCTGCGAATGCTTGCTTCGGATGAGTTCTATCTCCAACAGCAAGAAGACGGTGCGCTGGTCAGCCAATTCATGTCGACGGGCTGGAGAACCATTCCGCCGGATCTCGGCATCTACGCGATCTCACATTATTTCCTGACGAGTCCAGTTCGGCGCCTGCCAGTCGTCGAGCATGAAAAGCTGATCGGCCAGGTCAGTCGCCGCGACGTATTGCGGGGAATGGACGAGATGAGCCGAAAGCGCCTGATTCGAAAGCACTACCCGGACTACCGCGAGCCCGCCTAACGTGATGCGAGCCAGCGGATGAGACTTTCCGCGGAGGCCTCGCCGCCGACAAGAACCAGCAATGGCGTTTCGATGGCCTCGAGATCCGACCCGTAGTGACGTGGCGCCAGGCTCGTGTTCAGACGGTGGGTGTACGCGAGCATCTCAGTGCCGTCACGAGCCTCCGCGAGCATCGAGCACTCGATCACGACGGTGTCGTCGAAGCGGAACACGCCCATCGCGTTTCTTTTGGTCGACGACGTCATGGACTTGTCCAGGATTCCACGCGAACCAGAAGGCAGCGGCGCCTCTTCGAGTTTCACGGTTTAGTACGTCGTTCGGTTTCTTTGCTGAACCGCAAGGATGAGTCCATCGAGGCGAGCTAGAATCCAGTCATGGACTCGGACGAACGAAGAAGGGCCGCAAAGTGGAAGTCAGCCTCTTGCATCACGAACTCGAGTTCGTCGCCGCGGCGTCACCCGATCGGATCGCTCTGGTTTCGCCGGCTTCACAGATCAGCTTCAAGGTCCTGGATCAGCGCGTCTCCTCGCTAGCCGGGGCGCTACAATCCCTGGGATACAAGTCCGGAGATCGCCTGTCGATTCTCGCGCAGAACAGCGCGGACTATATTGCCTGGCATTATGCGACCGCCAAGATTGGCATCATCTTTCATGTCCTCAATACAAGGCTCGTGGTGGATGAACTCTCATGGATGCTGGACAATGCCGCTAGCAGAGGGCTGATTGCGGATCCTGAGTTCGTTGCGACTGCTCGAGCGCTTAAACGCAAATGTTCGACCCTCGAGTGTCTCATCGGAACGGGCGGGGAAGTGGGTCTTGACCATGAGGTCGACGATCTCGTCGCGAGGGGCCTTTCCTCTACCGAACCGCCGATCAGCCCTGATGATCCAGCATTGATGATCTATACGAGTGGAACGACAGGTCGTCCCAAAGGCGCTCTGCAAAGTCACGGAGGCTCCCTGCAGGCCGATCGGTACACCCGCGATGCGGTCGAGATCGACGAGAACGATGTCTACCTGGCGCTGATGCCCTTCTTTCATCAAGCGGGCCTGATTCGAACGAGAGCGACTCTTCTGGCCGGCGGGAAGAGCGCCATCCCAGGAAAAGTCGAAGCGGCAGCGACCGCCGACGCAATCGTGGATCACAAAGTCACTTTCACCATGATCGCGTCGCCGCAACAGAACACCGCGATTCGCGAGAAAATTCGCAAGGACGGTAGAGAAGGCTTCCGAAACCTGAGGTTACTTCTGGGCGGAGGTGGGACTGGCGAGAGAGCTGCAGCGACCATCAAGAAGATGTGTGATGCACTCGAGTGCAGCTATTTCGGTGTCTATGGGCAGACGGAGACGACAGGCCCTGCGGTCTATATCAGGGGCCAGGACGTCTTCGAGCGACCCACCTCGTGTGGTCGCCCCTTCAAGGGTGTCGACATCGCGATCTGGAACGACGAGAAAGAATCCTCGAGCGTCGGCGAGACCGGAGAGATCGTCGTGCGCGGTCCCATTACCGCCCGATACTGGCAGAATGACGAAGCCAATGAGGCGCTCTACACAGACGATTGGATGCACACGGGAGATCTCGGACATCTCGACGAAGATGGATACCTGTACTTCGAAGGTCGGATCAAGGAACTCATCAAGACCGGGGCTGAGAACGTCTATCCCCGTGAAGTCGAGGCGGTCCTTGAAAAACACCCGGCCATCGCAGATGTCGCCGTCATCGGGTTGCCAGACCGTCGATGGGGGGAAGCGGTCTGCGCTGTAGTCGTCTTCGTTGCCGAAGGGAATGGCGCCGCGCCGACGCTCGACGCGCTTCGTGCGTTTTGCCGTGGCAAGATTGGCGGCTACAAGATTCCGAAACACATGTTCGTCCTGGATCGCATTCCCAGAAACCACACCGGAAAGATCCTCAGGACTCGGCTCGTTGAATTGGTGATGGGCGCCGAGCACCCGAATTGACCGCGCGTCCCATCGCGGCCCGGACTGCGTTGCGTCTGGTTGACGTTAGTCCCGGCCGAGAATGATCCCGCTCGTAGGGACGCCCGTGCCCGCCGTGACGAGCACATGCTCGACATTCGGCACCTGATTGACGGCCGTCCCGCGAATCTGGCGGACCCCTTCGGTGATGCCGTTCATGCCGTGGATATAGGCCTCGCCGAGCTGGCCGCCATGCGTGTTGATCGGAAGGGCGCCACCGAGTTCGATGCGGCCGTCGCGAATGAAATCCTTGGCCTCGCCGGGCTTGCAGAAGCCGAACTCTTCGAGCTGTGCCAGAACGAAGGGGGTGAAATGGTCGTAGAGGATTGCCGTCTGGATGTCGTCCGGACCAATTTCGGCGGTCGCAAAGAGCTGTCGGGCGACCAGTCCCATTTCAGGGATGCCTGAGATGTCCTCTCGGTAATAGCTGGTCATCATCTTTTGATCCGCGGACATGCCCTGGGCCGCCGCCCGAATCATTGCGGGCTTTTGCTCGAGGTTCTTCGCGCGTTCGGCGGAGACGACGACGACCGCGACCGCGCCGTCGCTCTCCTGGCAACAATCGAGCAGTCGCATCGGTTCGACGACCCAGCGAGAGTTCTGGTGGTCTTCGAGGGAGATGGGTCGCTCGTAGAACCAGGCGGCCGGATTGGTTGCGGCATGTTTTCGATCCGCGACGGCGACTCGCCCGAAATCTTCGGTCGTTGCTCCGTAGGTATGCAGATAGCGCTGGGCGAACATGGCGACCCAGGCGGCGGGCGTGAGTAGGCCGAAGGGCGCGTACCAGCCGAAATGGACATCCTCGGTCCTGGGTGCGGTCGGACGGTTTTGAATGCCGGTGCCGAATCGTTGTTCGGAGCGTTCATTCATGGCGCGGTAGCAAACGACGACTTCGGCGGCGCCACTGGCGATCGCCATTGCGGCCTGGTGGATCGGTCCACAGGCGGCGCCGCCGCCGTAGTGGATGCGACTGAAGAAGCGCAGATCGCCTCCTCCGAGGTTGTGGATGACTTCGTTCGCCGGATTGTTCTCCATCGTGTAGAGGCTCATCCCGTCGACGTCCGAAGCGCGGAGTCCACAGTCGTCGAGCGCAGCGCCGATGGCCTCGATGGCCAGCTGGAGTTCGGTTCGGCCGGAACGCTTGCTGAATTCGGTCTGACCGATCCCGACGATCGCGGCTTTGTCCTTGAGCCCGTTGGCTAGCTGCATGGAAGCGCGACCCAGACCTTGCCTGTGACGTGATCGCCAAGGCCGTTTCGCCCGCGAAGCGAGACCTCGATCGTTCCCGCCGCTTCGTCCTTGGCGGTCACTGAACCCTCGAGCGTCATCGTGTCGCCCGGGTAGTTGGGAACGCCGAGTCGAATGTCGACCTTGCGCAGCTGGGCCTCGGGCCCCGTCCAATCCGTGACGAATCGGCCGACGAACCCGTTGGTTGTCAGGATGTTCATGAAGATGTCGGGCGAGCCACGTTTCTTGGCCAGCTCGTGATCGTGGTGGACATCCTGGTAGTCCCGGGACGCGATCGCCGTCGCGACGATGAGAGTTCGTGAAAGCGGGACTTCCAGAGGCGGTAGTTCTTCGCCGACGGAAATCGAGGAGAGCGAGCGCGTCTCGTGTCTTTCCTCGCTCACGAAAGGATCTCTTCGGCGGTCATGCCGGCCCTGGCTTCATCGGCCATCAAAGCGCCGAGGATTGAAAGCTGTTCGCTCGCACCGCCCAGGGTCATCGCGACATGCTTGAGGCGAAGAAAGAAGCGATGGATCGGATAGTCGGTATCGGAGCCGATCCCACCATGAAGATGCTGACAGGTATGGGAAACACGGTGGCCGCCCATGCAGGCCCACCACTTCGCGATGGCTGCCGCCTTCAACGAAATTCGGCCGCTGTCGATCTGCCAGGCCGCCTGCCACATTGTGGAACGCATGGCTTCGACGTCGATATACGCGTCGGCGGCACGTAGCGAGACGCCCTGGAAGGAGCCGATCTCACGGCCGAACTGTTTGCGTGTACTGGTGTATTCCGCTGTCTGGCGAAGGCCCTCTTCCGCGGCACCGACGGCGATTGCCGAGAGTGCGGTCGTTGCACGGGGTTCGAGCCAGTCGAGAATCGCCTCGCCGGAGCCAGGCGCTGCGAGTACGCCCTCCTTGGGGACCGTGACGCCTGTCAGCTTCACCACGAATTGACGTTCGTGGGCCGTTGTTTCCTGGCGATCGAGCGAGACGCCGTCCGCGTCGGGCGAGATCAGGAAGAGACCGAGCCCGTCGTCATTTGATGCGCTGACGACGATCTTGTCCGCCGCCGCCGCGAACGGAACACAGACCTTCTCGCCTCTGAGTGTGTACATACCCTCTCCCGTCGCGGTCGCCTTTGTCTTCACCGTTCGAGACGACGTGGGTGCGCCCACCTCGAAGAGGGCGGCCGAGAGGAGTATCTCGCCGGCGATGAATTTCGTGATGAGATCCTTCCTGAGAGGGTCGCTGCCGAATTGCTGAATCGGGAGTGCCGCGTAGACAATGGACTCGAGCAACGGAATGGGCGCGAGATTTCGTCCCGCTTCCTCGAGCATCAGGCAGAGCGCGAGAAAAGAGAAACCCTGCCCGCCTAGCGTCTCCGGAGTCGATACGCCAATCAGGTTCGATTCGGCGAGCTGATTCCAGAGGACTCGATCGAAGCCGGGTCCATCGTCGTCGGATTCGATCTCGCGGGTCCGTTCGAAGCTCGTCGACTCTCCTAGAATCTGCCCTGCGAGTTCCTTGACCGCCTCTTCTTCTTCGCTGAGATTGAAATTCATCTTCTACTCCGTTCTATTCGGTCGCGCGGTCTGTCGTCGGTGAGTCATCGTGAGGAATCGTGGGTCATCATGGTTCTGGAGTCAGTCATCAGCGACGATCCGGAAACGCGGCATCGTGAAATCCTCTTCTACCTCATCGAACTGGACTTCCACCCGCATTCCGATCTCGATTCCCCCCTCTCGTGAATCGTCTTCGACCAACTCAGAGATCAGGCGTGGACCTTCGTCGAGCTGTACGAGGATGACGGGATGGCCGGCCTCGAAGGGGGCGATGGCGGGGTGGTGATGACGCACGAAGCTATAGATTTCACCCTTGCCCGACATCACCGCTGGCTGCCATGCCATCGAGGAACATGTCGGACATCCCGGTCCGGGTGGGTGTCGCAGCGACTGGCAATCGCTGCAGCGCTGGATCAACAGCTGGCCCTTTGCAGCGCCCTCCCAGAAGAAGGAGACATCCTGATTCAGGCTCGGGCGAGGTCGACCACCCGCGATGCGCGGTCCGATGACGGGTCGTTCGCCAGCTTGTGGGCGGAACTTGAGGAGTCTAAATCGCATCTGGCCAACCAGTTCGCCGCTCTCGTCGTGGTATTGATAGAGCTGGGTGACGAAATGTCCGACGCCAAGGCCCGTCGTCTTCTCGGAGGAAACAGATTCGATCTCAACGTCATGCGTTAGGCGATCTCCGGGGTTGAGGTAGCGAAAATACTCCTGCTCGCAGTTGGTGGCGACAACCGAGGTAAATCCCGCATCGTCCAGAACCTGAAGTACCGACTTCGAGTCCGCCGCGGTCGCCGTTGCGGGCGTTTCCGGCCTAGTCGGATGCAGCCCGGGCATGGTCCAGGCTTGAAGCATGGTGGGAGGCGCGACGATGCCTTGGTGAATCGAATCCTTCGCGAAGGCCGGCTCGAGATAGCTGGGATTCCGATCGCCGACCGCATCGCACCAGTGGTGAATCATCGCATCGTTGACTGGATACGGGCAGCTCCGCGTTTCACCATCGGTCTTGCCGACGTAGGACTCTAGAGTCTGCATCAAGGTAGATTCACTCATGGCGGGTTAGCGGGGAACCCGAGGCATGCGCAGGCCTGCCATGGAGACGATTTCGCGTTGGATCTCGTTGACACCTCCGCCGAAGGTGTTGATCGTGGCCAGGCGTGCCTCGTGTTCGATTTCGCCATCGATCCCCGCGGCGGGGGATCCGGCCGCGACGAGAGCGCTTGGTCCGACGATTTCCTGAAGGAGCCGGTAGACCTCGAGGACGGCTTCGGTTCCGTAGATCTTGACGGCCGAAGCGTCGGCTGGATTCAGACGGCCCGTTTCGAGTTCCACGGCCATTCGCCAATTGAGAAGCTTCATCGCCTCGATGCGCGCGAAAACCTCCGCGAGATTGTGCTGGACCCAGGGCAGGTCGAGCATCCGGCCGCCGTCGGGTCTTTCAGTATCCCGAGCCCACTCGATGACTCGTTCCGTACGCGCATAACAAACCGATCCGAATGCTGCGAGACCGATGCGTTCGTGATTGAGTTGGGTGGTGATGAGTTTCCAACCGCCGTTCAATCCGCCGACGATGTTCTCCTTGGGGACACGCACATTTTCGTAGTAACTCATGGCGGTTGCCGAGCCACCGAGCGTATGGATGAGTGAGGCGCTGAAACCCTTCGAATCCGCGGGAACGATGAAGATCGTGATGCTCTTGTGTTTGGGCGCATCGGGGTCCGTGCGCGTGGCCAACCAGATGTAGTCGGTGTCGTTCGCGCCGCTCGTGAACATCTTCGTGCCGTTGATGATCCAATCGTCGCCGTCCTGGACCGCGGCCGTCGTCAGGCTGGCGAGGTCGGTGCCCGCACCGGGCTCGCTATATCCGATCGAAAAGTGGCACTCGCCAGCCAGGATGCGGGGTAGGAATTCGGCTTTTTGTTCCTCGGAGCCAAGTGCCATGAGAGCGGGACCCACGGTCGATACCGTGACGAAGGGGAAGGGCGCACCCGCTCGACGCTGTTCTTCGAGGAAGATCAGCTGTTCGACCATCGTTCGGCCGCCCCCGCCGAATTCACTGGGCCAGCCCACACCGAGCCAACCATCCTTGCCGATCTGTCGGATCGTTTCGCGATAGCTCGAGCCGCCCTCCATGCCTCGAACGCTGGCGCGTCGCTCGGGGGTCATCAGGCGCTCGAAATAGTTGCGGATGGTCGTACGAAGCGCTTTTTGTTCAGGGGTGAGATCAATGTACATGGTCGCCTTGGGGCTTCTCACCCTTGGGTTCGGGGAACTCCGGCACGCGAGTGGCGCTGAACAGGGTTCCAGACGGCCGGGCTCGGTGTTCTGGACGCGCCCGGGGAATAAGACTATAACGACGAGAGTCGAAAAGTGAAACACGTTCTACTTCTTGTCTGAGAGTATCCTGAGGCGACCCAAGGGGAGTGAATGCAGGTCTTTGCGACCATGAGCGAGCGGATGGGTCTGGCCGACGCGGCGGAATACGCCCGGCGTGTCGAGGCGATCGGTTATGACGGCCTGCTCGTTCCCGAAGCGGTACACGACGGATTCTTGACCTCGATGGCAGTCTTGTCTGCGACTCGACAGCTCACGGTCACGACCAGCGTGCTCGTCGCTTTCCCGCGCAGCCCCATGACGACGGCGCACGCTGCATGGGATCTTCAAGCGCTCTCCGAGGGTCGGTTCGAGCTGGGCCTCGGAACGCAGGTTCGAGGAAACATCGTTGGGCGTTATTCGACAGAGTGGGTTTCGCCTGTGCCACGGATGCGCGAATACATCGAAAGTCTTCGGGCCATTTTTCATTCGTTCCAGACGGGAGACCCGCTCGCATACGAGGGAGAGCATTACCGGTTCACCCGGCTGCAGCCTTTTTTCAATCCCGGTCCGCTCGACTATCCGTCCCCTCCGATCCTTCTCGGCGCGGTCGGGCCGGATATGACGCGCATGGCAGGGGGGACCGCTGATGGTCTGGTGAGCCATCCGACCAACAGCTCGGCCCGTGTGCTGGCGGAGGTGACGCTTCCGCGTGTTTCGGAGGGAGCGTTAGGCCGGGGCCGCCGTCCGGAGGACTGTCCTGTGATGGCCGCAGGCTTTGTCGTGACGGGTTGCGATCAGCCCGTCGTTGCGCAGAAACGCGAGTGGGTCCGCGAACATTTCACGTTCTTGTATTCGACACCGGCGTATTGGCCATCGCTCGATCATCTGGGCTTTGGCGAGGTTGGGCGGGAGCTGCATGACCTGTCCAAGCGCAATCGTTGGAACGAAATGAAGGGTCTCGTGACCGACGAGATGATCGACTTGCTGGTTCCGGAAGGGCGCTACACCGACATCGCCAGGATTCTGCTCGACGACTACGGTTCCATCGTCGATCGGATGACGTTCCCTGTTCCGGACGATCCCGCCCACGACGATCAAGTTGCGGAGGTCCTTGCCGAGCTCCGCGGAGCCTGACCGCGGAATACCGCTCCTGCCCTGTCGTCGCGATCACCGTCCACCTGCGACCTCGAACAGGGACGTTTCCCATGCTGCAACGATTGTGGATTATCGGAAATTTCAATAAAATCACAATTTCAGCAGGAATGCGAGCCCGCGAATGCAATCCAGCTAGGTGGCGTTTGTCGGCGTCGAGTGCGAGTTGTGCCGTGCGGCTGTCGCGACCGCAATGGGCTCAATTGCTCTGTGGTTAGGCTCTATTATGCGGCAAACCCGGTCGAGAGGAGTGAGTTTGGCTTGCGTCGGATCGGCGAGTCGGCGAGGCTCCATCAGCTTCTCCAGACAATCTCCTGAGTGCGGGCCGGGAGATCTTGTGATCTTTCGCGAGTTTGCTGCGTCGCAGAGCCAGGGATGACACATTGGATGATGATCTGAAGCGAATTGCCTCCCGACTTCGCGGTTGGCGAGATGAGGCTGGTCTCACACTTCAAAAGCTTGGAGATCGATCCGGCGTATCGGCAAGTACGATTCACAAGATCGAGAACCTGCAGACGGTCCCGACGATTTCGGTCCTCCTCAAAGTGGCAAACGGACTGAATCGCCGGCCTAGCGAACTGCTCGAAGACATCGAGGTCGGGAATCAAGTCGCGATTCTGCGCGCGAAAGATCGACAACGTCTCCCCGTAGCCGAGAAAACCAGCGAACTCGAACATCTGGTCGGGATGATTCCGCGCAACCGGATCGACGTCTGGCGAATCCATCTGGGAGCGGGCGAGGGCGCCGGTATGCCGGGGACCGATGCATGGCATTTCCAGGGTGAGTTGGTGCTTCTCGTCGAAGCGGGCTGCATCGAGGTCGAGCTGGGCGGCGAGTCGCACGTGGTCGAGGCGGGTGATTCCATCCATTTCGATTCCAGCGTTCCCCATAAGTGGATCGCCGGGCGAGAGAAACCAGCGATGGTGGTCGCGGTCGCGATGATTCCGGAACATCTGCAGGCGGACATCAAAATGCGTGAGTCCGCCGTCGCCGTAGCCGGAATCGAGCCGATCGAGGTCAAGACGCGCGGCACGTCCGACGGGGCGTTCGTCGCCGATCGCGGCGCGTCCTGAATCGTCCCAAGACCAGTTAAGCGAATTTTCGCTGCGGGACGAGGCAGCGTGAGCAATGGCGCCGAGACAGAATCGGCGTCAATCGGCGGATTCGCCATCCGTGACGGCTTTTAGTACTCGCAAGAAACCGTCGCCGTATTTCTCGGCTTTGGCCTCACCGATTCCGTGCGCGAGGGTGAGATCTTCCTCGCGAACTGGCGAGATCACCGCGAGTTCTCGTAGCGAGCGATCGCTTGCTACGACGTAGGGCGGGACGCCCTCGGATTGTGCGGTCGTGAGCCGGAATGCCCGGAGCGCCTCGAACCGGCGAAGGGCAGCGGCATCGAGGGTGAGATCTTCGGCCTCTCGAGTCTTTGAGACGTTGGACCCACCTTTGCGCCGCACGACGAAGCCGCGATCGGTCCCGGTCCCAGATGGGCCCGTGGCCCGTGGCAGCACGCCCTTTTCCGGCGGCAGGAGGAGTCGGACCGCTCTCTCGCCGCGCATCACCGCGGCCCCCGTTTCAGTCAGGATCGCGACCGGGCGATCTCCCCCCCAGAAGTCGACCCAGCCAGCGGTTACACAACGCCGAAGAAGTTTGGTCAGCCAGATTTCGGCACGATCTTCGAGGATTCCCCAGGTCGACGTCTGATCCAGACCGGCTCCACGCAGGCGCGGATCATCCTGGCCACGAAGCAACGCGACCGCTGCTCCCAGGCCGAATCGCCCGTGAATCCGCGCAACACCCGACAAGGCCTTGCGCACGAGCAGCGTGACCGCCTCATCGCTTTCGACGTTGCCGGCGTTCGTTCCCGCCGGATTGCCGGAAGCCAGCCGCTCGCACACGTCGCAGCGCCCACAGCCGGCGAGCGTCTCTTCTTCGTCTCCGAAATATCGAAGCACAGTGTCGTGCCGGCAGCTGCCGCCTTCGGCGAAGCGCATCAGCTCGAGAAAGAGCGACCAGCGATGGCGTGGGCCTTCGCTGCCCGGGCCCTCCATCGGGCCGTCGGATTCGATCAACGCGCGACGACGGGCCAGATCCCCAGGTCCAACGAGCATTTCTCCAACGGCGTCTGCGCCATCTCGTCCCGCGCGCCCCACTTCCTGATAGTAGGCCTCGATCGATCCGGGCGGAGCAAGATGAATGACCGCGCGTACGTCGGCACGATCGATCCCCATGCCGAAGGCATTAGTGGCAACGACGACCTCCAGAACACCGTCGGAAAAGGCAGCATGAACGGTCTCGCGGCGTTCGGCCGTCAAACCGGCGTGATAGCTCTCGCATCGCCAACCACGGCCGACCAACCGATCCCGTTCGGCTTCGGTGCTCTTGCGCGTAGGGCCGTAGATGATCGCGCAGCCGCGACCGGAGTCGGGCGCGCCCAATGTTTCGTGGAGAACGTTGTCGACGACTCGTCTACGTTCGGCGGCGTGATCGACCTCGAGAACACGGAGCGAGAGATTCGGTCGTGCAAATCCGCGAACGAGCTGCGGCGTTTCGGGAGGGAGCTCGAGTCGAGCCAGGATCTCGTCGCGCACGTAGGGGGTGGCGGTCGCGGTACAGGCGAGCACCCGCGCATCCGGGTGTTCCTTCAATACGCGCCCGATCTCGAGGTATTCCGGGCGAAAATCGTGGCCCCATTCGCTGATGCAATGGGCTTCGTCGATCGCGAAGAGCGGGCAGTCGAGCTTGCGCAGAATTTCGCGAAATCGCGGGAAGACCAGGCGCTCGGGCGCCACGTAGATCATACGAAGCTGTCCGCTTTCGAGGGCATCGAGCCTGCGCGCCATCTCGGGGCCGTCGAGCGTCGAGGCCAGGAACGACGCCTCGATCCCGAGTCGTTCGAGGGCATCCACCTGGTCCCGCATCAGTGCGATGAGCGGGGAGACAACGACGGTCGTGCCCGAAAAGAGCAATGCTGGCAGCTGGTAACAGAGGCTCTTGCCGCCGCCCGTCGGGGCGACCAGAAGTAGTCGCCGATCGTCGAGCAGGCCCTCGATCGCCTCACGTTGACCGGCGCGAAACTCGCTGTGTCCGAGGCGCGTCAGCGCAGTCGCGAGGGCGGCTTCGCGTTTCTCATCCGGCTGAGCGAGCAGGGCGTCATGGGGTTTTTGCATGGTTCTCGTGTGATTGCCGGGTCAAGCTAGCACGCGTCGAAGGGGGTGAGGCGGCGAGAATGGGCGTATTCAGGCACCCTCTTCTCAGCACACCTTGCAATGGGGTCTGCCGGAGGGCAATTGGATGGTCGAGATGACGTTGGTCTATGAAGGTGGGCTGCACACGCAAGCCTTGCATGGGCCGTCGCGCACGACGATCGAGACCGATGCGCCGGTCGATAATCAGGGCAAGGGAGAAGCCTTCTCGCCGACGGATCTGCTGGCCACTTCGCTTGCGAGCTGCATGCTGACGACCATGGCAATCCTAGGAGATCGAGAAGGCTGGCGCCTCGATGGCGCCCGGGCCCGAGTCGAGAAGCACATGGAGCTCGAGCCACGCCGTCGGGTCGGCCGACTGGTCATCGATCTGACGTTGCCGGCCGGATTTTCGGAGGCGGCCCGCGCTCGGCTGGAAGAGACCGCACGTGGATGTCCCGTCGCCGAGTCGATCCACCCGGATACGCAAGTCGATCTCACGCTACTCTGGGGCTAGACGATGGATCGCTACACGGTCTACGGCGATCTCGGCACGCGTGACACGCTCGCGCTGACGACGACCCTGGTCGCCAAGGGCTTGCGTGTCGAATTCGTTCCGCAGACGGCATCGCTGTCGCTCGCTCTCGCGAGCCGCGCAGGGAGTATTTCAGGGCCCTATCTGCGAACGCCCGAAGGCTTCGTGCTTTCCGAGCTGCATTCGATGCTCGATTGGATCGAGCGGATGCATCCCGAGCCACGACTACTGCCGGCCATGACGACGACACCGGTTCGATGGGTCTGTGCGCGGCTTCTCGAGGACTGGATCGAATTGTGGCTTCCGCTCTGGCCGCGTCGCTCGTGGACGACACTCGAAGGGATTGGCGCCCATCTCGACGTGGCTGGATTCTTGCTCGGACCGGAGCCGAGTCGCCCGGATTGGTTGCTTGCGGCATGGCTCGAGACCGGGGTTCTCGTGCATGAGCATGCTCGTGCGCATCTCGCAGAATGCGCGCCTCGACTCGTTTCTCTCGGAAACGATCTGCTCGGAACGTCGTCGACTCGATTGACCGACGATTCCGATGATGTCATTCCGATTTCACTCCTGGCCCTGCTCGAAGAAATCGCTAGCGACTACCACACCTATCTCGTCGGAAACCAGCGCGCTTTGAAGGACCAGACGGATCGCGTGATGCTCGATCTGGGCTACGGCCGCCGTGCCTTGCCGGTGCGAAGTCGCTGTGAAGAGAGGCGCGTCGAAATTGGTCGAGAACTCGAAGGTTTGGGTCGTCTCGAGCGTCAGGACATCAGGCGTGTCCTCGAGCCCGTCGGTGCGTGGCATGCGTTGACGTTGCCAGCGGTACTGTTGGAAGTTGATCCGGCGGATCCACGAAGCCTGTAGTCGTCTGTAAATCGGCCGAGTCGAGTGTTGTTCCGGGGGGTGGCTAATCGGCGCGGCGGCGTTCGTCGAGGGAGACGACGGGGGCACGTTCGGCCTTGGTTCCGCCGAGTCTGACGTCCGGTGCGCCGACGCGGGCGGCATCGGCCGTATGATCGTCCGGTTGGGTCTGGCTCTCGCGTTCGGCGCGAACGCGCGCTTCGTAATGTTCGATCTCGCGGTCGAGGGTCGCGTCGTCCCATCCCAGGATGGCGCCCATGTGTCTGGCGGTCGGCCGAGCGGCGACGACGCCGCGATCGAAGGTCTCGATCGAAATGCGGGTTCGTCGGGTGAGAACGTCGTCGAGATGGAGAGCGCCTTCGTGTGACGTCGCGTAGTGGATTTCGGCGGCGAGATAGGTCGGCGCGCCTTCGATGGGCTCAGCGAGGCTCGGAGTTTCGCGAATCAGATCAAGAAGTTCGTGGATGCGTGATCCGTAGCGGGTCAGGAGATGTTCGATGACGACGACGTGCAATCCCGACTCTTCGGCCAATGTCTCGCGGCGATTCCAATGTGCGCGGTATCCGGCGGCGCCGATCAACGGAATTTCCGCTGTACAACATTCGGGCACCTTCTGATCGAGGCCACGGGCCGCGATGTCGACGACGTCCTTCGCCATGACGCGATAGGTCGTGTATTTGCCTCCGGCGACGGTGATCAGCCCAGAGACCGACTGACTGACTGCGTGCTCACGCGAGAGCAGACTCGTCGCTTCGCTCTCGCCCTGGAGCAGGGGTCGCAGGCCGGCATAAACGCCTTCGATGTCTTCGTGCCGAAGCGGTTGGGCGAGGACGGCGTTGACATGGTTGAGGAGGTAGTCGATGTCTCTTTGGCTGGCGGCGGGATGAGCGAGATCGAGATTCCATTCCGTGTCGGTCGTGCCGATGATCCAGTGGCTTTCCCATGGAATGACGAAGAGGACGCTCTTCTCGGTTCGTAGGATCAGCCCGGCATCTCCGTGGATCCGATCTCGTGGGACGACCAGATGGATACCCTTGGATGCGCGGACGTGGACCCGCCCGCGCCCGGCATGGCTCTGGACCGAGTCGGTCCAGACGCCCGTGGCATTGACGACCTGACGCGCATTGATTTCCAGATCCTGTCCGGTTTCGAGGCAGCGTGCCGAGACGCCTGCCACGCGAGCGCCAGACATGCGGAAGCCTTCTGCTCGGACACTGGAAAGGGTCGCGGCGCCATGAATTCGAGCCGTTCGAACAAGCGCGAGCGTATGCCGCGCATCATCGACCTGTGCGTCCCAGTACTGAATGCCGCCCACGATTCGATCGCCGCGTAGCCCCGGGAAGCGGGCCAGAACGCCGCGGCGGGAGAGGTGTCGGTGCCGAGGCAGAGCGCGCGAGCCCGCCAGCGTGTCATACAGGAGAGTGCCGGCGCCGATATAGGCGCGTTCCCAGACACTGTGGGTCAGCGGGAAGAGAAACGGGACCGGGCGCACAAGATGGGGACAGAGGCGTTCGAGCATCAGGGTCTGCTCGCGGAGGGCTTCGCGGACGAGTCGAAAGTCGAGTCGTTCCAGGTATCGAAGTCCGCCATGGATGAGCTTGCTCGATCGGCTGGATGTTCCCGAGGCCCAATCCCGCTGTTCGATCAGGATGACCGAGAGCCCACGGCTAGCCGCGTCGAGCGCTGTGCCCGCACCGACGACACCACCGCCGATGACGGCAAGGTCGAAAGTCTCGTTCTGGCTGCGAGCCAGATCGCTCGTCCGTGTGGCCGGGTCGAGCCGAGCCGAATCCATTGCAGTCTCCCCCTCACAAAACCATAGCGGTTCAGACTTCGAGTCTGGCCTGGCCGCGAGTCACGCCGTCACGGATGAATTGCTGGAGATCATTGAAAAGGGGTCGAAATGTAATTGCCATTCCACGCGGAAGTGCGCGCTCCGAGCCGTCGCCGGTCACGTTCGTGTAGAGGATTCGGCCTTCGACGAGCAGACGTTCGCGACCCATGGGAAGTTCGAGGGAGATGTCGCTGCCGACGACCCAGGGACGGGGCGTGACGAAATAGCCACCGCCGGAAGACAAGCTGTAGCAGCGAACGGCCTTTTCCCTGCCCGCCGAAAATGTGCGCGTTCGCCATTCCTGTGGTGCGCGCTGTTCGCCACGTGGGGGGCGAGTCGCCCAGCGCGAGAGCGCGCGATTGATCTGGAAGCGCAGGGCATGTCGACCGAAACGGCCGAAGAGCGCGAGATCGATTCCGGCATCGCGCAGCGCCAGTCGGCGCTGCGCGGAGGGCGCCTGGCCCAGAGCGATCGGTACGAGGCCTGGGGAACCGGTTCGGATCCGAAGTTCGGCGAGCTGCATTTCGAACTCATCCGGCCGGATCAGGTCTTCGGGCAGAAGCAGAACGCTCGGCGGGGTACGGGTCTCGCCTCGCCAGGCAATCGCCTCCTCGAGATCGAGCGCCGTCATCGTCGTGGCGGGCAGGGAGTGGAGTTCCTGGACGAGAGCACGTCGGATTTCCGAATCCGGTCCGACGAGGAGGATGGGGCCTCTCGCCAGGGGCGGCTTTTTCGTTTCGGACCAGGCGTTCATCGAGATTCCATTCGGTATTGATCTTTCCAGGGCTCTTTGTGCGGAATCTGTACGGCGTCTGCACGGCTTCTCTTCGACAAGCGTGCCTCCTCGAAGCGTCTCGAGGCGGTATGCTCCGGCATCTCATGCCTTCCCTCCCAGACCCATCGTCAGCCGAATCAACTCCCATGTCATCGGGATCACAAAGAATTCGCGTGATGGCAATCGAGCTCGGTCTCGAAGAAGCCGAGTCCGTGTTATGCGCGCGTAGTGCGCAATCCATCGGCATCTCCGAGGAAGACGTGCATGGCTCGAGCATCGCACGCCGTGCACTCGACGCGCGACGTCGCGGCCGTCGGCATGAACTTCGATTCGTGGTTCACGTCGACCTCGATCTCGACGCGCGCTTTCGATCCGAAGCCCTCGACCGTGCAATCAAGAGCGGACGCGCCCGACGTGTCGAACCCCCGGTTCGCTTCGAGCTCGACGTCTTCGAACGGAAATGGCGGACGCGCCGTGTCGTCGTTGTCGGATCCGGGCCAGCAGGCCTGTATGCCGCGTGGAGTCTGGCGAGCAACGGAGTGGGCGTGGATCTGATTGATCGCGGTCCCCCTCTCCGCGAGCGCAGTCGGGCGGTCGCTCGATTTCAACGAACGCGGTCGCTCGATCCGGAGGGCAATCTCCTCTTCGGAGAGGGCGGAGCAGGGACCTATTCCGACGGAAAGCTCTACACCCGAACACAGCACGCACTCGAGGTTCCGATCCTGCAGACGCTGATCGAAGCAGGTGCCAATCCCGAAATCGCATTCGACGCTCGCGCGCATATCGGGACGGATCGCCTCCACAGAATCCTGCCGAGGCTGCGATCGAAGCTCGAATCGATGGGTGTGCGATTTCATTTCGATACCCGCCTCGAAGGGTGGGAAAGCGAAGCCAGCGGCCGCGTGCATACTCTGCAGACATCGCAGGGCGGACTTGCCTGTGATGCGGTCGTGCTCGCGCTGGGTCATAGCGCGCGGGATACCATTCGGTCCCTGGCCGAACAGGGCCTTGCCCTCGAAGCCAAGCCCTTTCAGATTGGTCTGCGCATCGAACACCCCCAGGCCCTCGTGGACCTCGCACGCTTTGGCGAACACGCGGACCTCGGACGTCTGGGACACGCCTATTATTCGATGGTCGCCAATGCGAATGGGCAAGTGCCGTCCGTGCACAGCTTTTGCATGTGTCCGGGCGGGCAGATCGTGGCCGCCGTCGCACAGCCAGGATTGCTATGTACGAACGGGATGAGCAATTCGAAGCATTCGTCCCCCTTCGCGAACTCTGGTCTCGTCGTGACCCTCGGACCTCGCGAATTCGGTGACGGCGTTTTCGACGGTGTCGCGTTCCAGGAGCGAATCGAAGCCGCTTTTTTTGATGCAGGGGGTGGCGACTACACAGTCCCGGCGCAGCAGGTCCCGGATTTTCTCGAGGGACGCGAAAGCGCTTCACTGTCGCGCAGTAGCTACAAGCTCGGGCTTCGCGAATCGCGCATCGACGAATTGCTTCCGGGCTCGATGACCGAAGCCTTGCGCGCGGCGATCCAGCGATTCGATCGACAGATTCCAGGCTACGCCGGTGATTCTGGCCTGCTGGTCGGAATCGAGTCCCGCAGCTCAGGACCGCTACGGATGCCGCGTGATCCGAAGACTCGCCTCGCAGACGGATTCGAGAATGTCTATCCGGTCGGCGAGGGCGCAGGTTACGCCGGCGGCATCATGAGCGCCGCCATCGATGGCGCGCGAACCGCCTGGGCCTTATTGACTCACGCCTGAGTTGACTCACACCTGACTTCCCACTCATGCCCCGATCTCGATCGAAGTGCGCCCGAGGCTCTCGCGGTGCTCATGGGCTTCGAGTGCCTTTCCCGCGTCTTCCATTGAAACCCGTTGGCCCACGTGCGGCCGTAGATCACCCGTGGCGATGAGGCTCAGCAGATCGGCGTGCACGGCCTCCGCGACATCCCGCCCAAAGGGGTTGAAGCCCGAGCGGCGCAGGGCGCTGGGCAGATTGCTCATGTAGGCGCCAATCACGCCGACGATCGAGAAATTTCCAATACAAGTGGGACGAAGCGCTACGCCGCCGGTGCCGTTCTCGGGGTCGTCCGCAAAGCCCAGCGCCACATAACGCCCACCTCGAGCGACTGCGCGCCAGGCATCTGCGACAAACGAACCCCCGGCGAGGTCGAGAACGACTTCCGCACCGACATCCTGGCTGTAGTCGAGAACCGCGTCAGCGAAATTCGTCTCGCGATGGTCGATGGTGATATCGGCGCCTAGCTTCCGGCAGAGCGCCACCTTGGTGGGTCCACCCGCCGTCGCGAAGACACGTGCTCCCCTCGCCTTGGCGAGTTGGATCGCGGCGGTCCCCAGACCGCTCGCACCGGAAATCACGAGCACGCCTTCATTTTTCTTCAAAGCGGCACGTTCGAAGAGCGCCAAATGGGTCGTGTGGTACGGGATCATGAACGCCGCGGCCTCGGCGTCGTCGAGTTCGGGCGGTGCCTCGAAAACGCTATCGACCGGCGCGATCGCATACTGCGCGATCCCGCCCTGGGCCATCTGGGTGATCGCGACGACTCGCTTGCCGAGCCAGGCTTCCGCACCCTCCCCACTGGCCTCGACCGTTCCGCAGACGTCCATTCCGAGCGTGAATGGTGGCGGCATCGGAATCGTAGTCACTCGGCCGTAGCAGCGATCGATGTCGTTGAAGTTGAGAGAAGCTGCTGAGACTTCGACGCGTACCTGGCCCGGCCCCGGCTCGGGAATGGGAAGGTCGACGATTTCGAGCGCTTCACTCGGGCGGGCATTCCGGGTGACCTGAAGGGCCTTCATTGCGGATTCCTCCAATCATTCGCATCCGCGCGATCCTGCTGTCAGAACATCCTGTCGAACCGAGTCGTTTCGCCTAGCGCGAGATATTGATCACCCTACGCTGGGTAAACTCCATGACTCCGTCGCGGCCGAGTTCCGTTCCCACTCCTGATTGTTTAGCGCCACTGAACGGGATGCCTGGGTCGAGCTCTCCATGCTTGTTGACCCAGACCGTTCCCGAATCGAAGCGAACGGCGAGATTGCGAGCAAGATCGAGATCAGACGACCACACGCTACCGCCGAGTCCCTCGTCTGTGCGATTGATGCGCGCGATTGCCTCTTCCGGATCCGAGAACTTGATGACTGGGAGTGCTGGGCCGAACTGTTCTTCGTCCACCAGGCGCGCACCCTCTGCGATATCTCGCACGATCGTTGGCTCGATGAAGTATCCGGGTCGATTGGGAGCGGCTCCGCCGGCGATGATCGTGCCCTTTTCTGCGGCGTCGGCGATGATCGCCTGTACTTTTTCGTATTGGCTCTTGTTCTGGAGCGGACCGAGTTCGACTCCTTCCTCCGTGCCGTCGCCGACCTTCTTGGATCGAGCGATTGTGGCGAGTTCTTCGCAGAGCGAATCGTAGATGTCCTCGTGGGCGTAGAGGCGCTTTAGCGCAATGCAGACCTGACCGTTGTTGGGGAAGGCGGCGTCAAAGAGCTTGGGTGCGATTTCTTTCGGGTCGACGTCGCCGAGCACGAGCCCTGCGTCGTTACCGCCCATCTCCAGGGTAATCCGCTTCAGGGTCTTGGCGGCGCCCGCCATCACTTTGGCCCCGGTGGCGGTGCTGCCGGTGAAGGAAACCTTTCGGATCTTCGGATGGGCGGAGATCTTCGAGCCGAGCTCGTTCGCATCGGCGATCACATTCAGTACACCGGGCGGCAAGGCATCCTTGACCAACTCCGCTAGCCGCAGGGTGGCGAGCGGTGTGGTCGGGGCGGGTTTCACCACGAGGGTATTGCCGGCGATCAAAGCAGGGCCCAACTTGAAACCAAGCAGAATGAGCGGGAAATTCCAGGGCACGATGGCAGCGACGACGCCTAACGGAGAGCGGTGGACTTCGACCCGTCTTGCGTCACTGTCCTCGAGGATTTCGACCGGCAGGTCCATGGCGGCGAAATGCCGAGTGAACGCGGCGAAGCCGTAGGCCTCCCCGATCGCCTCCGGAAGCGGCTTGCCCTGCTCGCTCGTCAGGATCGACCCGAGTTCTGGCGCGTTGGCTACCACGATCTCGGCCACCTTTTCGAGGGCCTTGCGGCGCTCTTCGATCGGTGTGGCTGCCCAACCTGCGAGCGCGCCCTGGGCTGCGTCGACAGCCTCGTCCAGTTGGGATTCCGACGCTCGGGAGCAGGTTCCCGCCAGACCCTCGGTGGCGGGATTGATGACGTCGAGGGATCCAGCGCCGGGAACCATCTTTCCGTTGATCAAGAGTTCGAAGTCGGGCATTGCATATCTCCGTGCGGGGTTTCGATCCGGTAGCGTACCGAATTCGATCGCTCGGCGAGACGCTTCGCGGGATCGGCAACCAGCCCTAGAGCGAGATGCGAGCCGTTCCCATGACCGGAGTCTCGCCTTTCTCGTTTTTGAGCATGAGATCGATTTCGATCACATTCGTTTCCTCGTCGATATCTGTCACCACCCCGCTCGCGACGGGCTTCGTATCCACGATGAGGGGCGAGCGGAAGATCGTATCGACGTTGAGAATGTTGGCATTAGGCGCCCATCGATGGATCAGGGCGACGAGAATGCCCTGACTCATGATTCCAGGCACGATCGCGCCGGGCAAACCCGCCTTGCGTGCTGCGTCATGATCGATGAACCGCGAGGCCAGCATCAACGCGGATTGCGCGAAGAGCTTGACGTTGTCGAGGGAGATGTCCGGCTGGATCTCCGGGAGTTCTTCTCCGAATTCGACATCTCGAAAAGATTTCTCGGCCGAATCTGCCATCAGTCGAGCTCCCGCTGGACGAGTCGCCAATCCACTGTCGCGAGTTGGACATCATCCTGGTTATAGAAATTCATTCGGTGGACGATGAAGAGCATCTTACCCGACCGCCCGGTCTTCTCGTAGACGTCCGCAATCTCACTGCGACCCTGAATCTGGTCGCCTGCCCGTACGGGAGCATGGACCTCGACGGATTTTCCGGCGTCGAAACAGCGACGCATTTCGATCGGGAAATCCTTCGGCAATCCACGCGTCCCGTGGATGCGTGTGGGATAATTCGGGACGGCCTGGAAGTCCGGATGCGATGGGTCCGTGAATTTCGGTTGTGTCTCACCGCAGGCCTTCGCGAATCCGACCAGTGACTCCGTTTCGACTGCGAGGTCGATCTTGTCGAACACGTACCCGGTAAATCGGGACTTCAGTTCTTCAGCATCCATGTTTCACTCGTCTCTTTTCGATCCGCGTCTTGATTCGTTCACGCGGCTGTTTCGGGTCGGATCGCATCGAAGCGGCCGCCCTGAAGTGCTGCGACGAGACTGTCGATGTTCACAATCTCGTCTTCGAAGCGTGTTCCGCAGCGACCAATATGGCTCACGATATGCGAATCGGAACCCCCGATGCAGTTCCATCCGTACTTGTTGGCGTATTCGAGAGCCTGTTCGTTCTCGCCCTCGCGACTTCCGCCGTTCAGGGTCTCGACGATGTGTACGCCTTCGACCGGGCCGAGGACTTCCCAATGGGCGCAAAGGCCGACTTTCGGGCGGCCGGGATGGCAGGGCACAGCGACTGCGCCACAGCGGGTCGATTCCTCGAGGACGGTCGCGAGCGAATTGTTGATCCTCGAAAAATCGAAGGCGGCGCGAAGGTCGTCGTTGACGCCGAACACGAGGACATGTCCATACTCGGTTTCGACCTCACTCGCCTTCAGTATGACGAGTCCAAACTGGTCTTCCAGCGAACGATAGTCGGATGCCTCATCGAATTGACGATGTTCAGTCAGAACGAATCCATCGAGCGGCAGCGATTTCCGCTGAATCCACTGGCAGTAGTTCTCGACCTTGGCGCGTCCGTCGTCGGAAGCGATCGAATGGGTATGAAGATCGAGAATCATGCCGGTACGAATCTCGGAACTCCGAGTCCGCCTTCCGTCGAGACGAAGTCGACGCGGACCGGCATGCCAATCGAGACCGCTTCGGGGTCGCAGTCGACGATATTGGTCAGGAGCTGCGGACCCTCCTCGAGCTGTACGTAGGCGACGACATAGGGAACGGCATCTCGAAACCGGGGCATCTGATTCTGACGCACGACGGAATAGGTGTAGACCTCTCCACGACCGCTCGCGACGAAGTGTTCGATGTCATCGGAGAGGCAGCTGACACAGAAGCCACGTGGACGATGTTGTACGACCTGGCAGCTGCCACAGCGCTGGAGGACGAGTTCGCCCCGCCCCGCGCCTTCCCAATAAGCGCGGGTCTCCCAGTCGATCTCGGGGGCCGCGTATTGCGGATTCTTGTCCTTTGGGTCGCTCTTTTCAGCCATGCTTGATTCTACTTTCGGTCCTTCTCTAGACCTTTTTCAGGATGAGCGTTGCGCCGCTATGCATCAGGCCGAGATAGCCACCCGTGCCGTGAGCAAGCGCGACTTCGGCGCCTTCGACCTGGCGCTCGCCCAGCCCCCCGCGCAGTTGACGTACCGCTTCGATCACGAGGAAGATGCCGCGCATGCCGGAATGATTCGAAGAGAGTCCGCCACCGTCCGGGTTCACGGGCAGTCGGCCGCCCAGACCGATTCCTCCGTTCTCGACGAAGGGACCGCCTTCACCCGGCTTGCAGAACCCGAGATTCTCGAGGGTGGCGAGGACCGTGATGGTAAACGAATCGTAGATCGTGCAGAAGTCGATCTCTGCGGGCGACAATTGGGCCATGGAGAAAGCATCTTCGCCGGATTGCTTCGCAGCGATCGTCATGAGATCCGGCGCGCCGATTTCACGATGGGCGACCGCTTCGCCCGTGCCCAATACGACGACGGGTGGTTGCCGAAGGTTCTTTGCGCGTTCGAGGCTGGTGACGATGACCGCGCCTCCGCCGTCGCTGATGATGCAGCAATCGAGCAGGTGGAGCGGGTCGGCGATCACGCGACTTTCGAGAACATCCTCGCGCGTGATCGGTTGGCGCATCTTCGCGTTCGGATTGAGGCTCGCGTGATGGCGCGTCGAAACGGCGATGTCCGCGAGCTGCTCGGAGGTCGTGCCGTACTGATGCATATGGCGCTGTGCGACCATCGCGTAGGAAGATACGAGCGTCATGCCGTAGGGTGAAACGAAGGCCGCGCTGGGGTCCCGGCCGCCGGCGTTTCCCGTCCCGATCGCCATCGCGTCAGATGCCGCGGTGCTCCCGTAGACGATCAGGGCGACCTCGCAGAGGCCCGCGTGGATGGCGGCGCTGGCATGCGCCACGTGTGAAACGAAGGACGAGCCGCCGATATTGGTTCCGTCGATGTATCGGGGCTTGATGTTCAAGTACTCCGAGAGCTGAACCATGCCCATCGCGCCCATCGTCATCGTCGCACCGAAGAATCCGTCGACCTCCTCCAATTGGAGGCCCGCGTCGGCCAGGGCTTCGCGCGTACACTCGCCCATGATCTGAAAGGAGGTCTTGTCCGGCGCCCAACGGCTCTCGTATTCGTGGACGCCGGCGATCGCGATCTGGCCCGAGAAACTCATAGTGCCTCCGCAATCAGTCGGATCTCATTGGCGAGCGCCTCGGGTTTTTCGAGCGGCAGAAAATGCGCGGCGTCATCGACCAGAGTGACCGATGCCTGCGGGAGTGAGTGTGACAATTTCTCGGCCCGTTCCAGGCAGTCTTCGGATTCGGCGGAGCCGCTGACGATTCGCGTCGGACAGACGATCGAGCCTGCGTCGCCGGCCAGATCGAAACGATCGGACCAGCCGCGACTGGCTTCGAGGTCGACGAGGGTGGCTCGAGGATCGGTCTGGATGCCTTCCATGTAGGCGCGCTTCATCAGATCCTGTCCGGAGCCCTTTGCCACACGGCGCGGGTCGAAGGGCCGTGGCGCTTTTCCACGCGTGACTCGCCGCATCGTTTCGATCGTGTCATCTCGAATATCGAGCGCGAGTCCGACGCCACATAACACCAGACCGGAAATGGACCCCGGCTCTGTTCGCGCCCATTCGAGAGCGAGCAGTGCGCCCATGCCATGGCCGACGAGAATCGGGCGCTCGGCTCGACACCATCCGGCAACCCAGCCGGCCATCTCCGCCATCTCTTCGATCGAAGGGAGTGAGTCGAGACTGCCCGATCGGCCATGTCCGGGCAGATCGAAGGCCAGGGCCCAGGACTCGGGTCCGCACGCCCTCAGCAGATCGCCGAATACCGAACTCTGGAGGCCGGCATCATGCAGACACAGGATGGCGGGTCCAGTTCCCGGTTGCGGGGGCGCCTGGGGCAGCGTCGTCTGACCGGTATGCCGCACGAGCAGCGGGAGCCCGTTTCGGCGAATGTACTTCTCCGGCATGTCAGAATGACTCCTATTGACCCAGCAGTAGGGCCCAGCGGCAGGGGACCAACGGGGAAAGTTTGCGCTGTGTTGCGCATCACGGTTCCAATCCGTTCCGGGCGCGAGAATCGCGGAAATGACGTTCATGTCAATGTTTGAGAGGTGGACAGACGATTGGGCCCGGGCTCTCTCGGCCGTTTTGGGGCTGTTAGAGCGCTTTCGGCGCAGCCAGGCTGGCCTTCAATTCGAGCCGCTCGCACAGACCCATTCTTCTTTCCACCTCTATTTGTGCGACGTTCGACGATTAGAGAAGGCTGGTTTCCGGACTGAAACCCCTCTCGACCGGGAGCGAGAGGTCGTATTTTGATGCGCTGTGCGAGGTCTGCGACCCGATCGATCCGGGCCCTTTCGGCTCTTGCGCCCCTGATGCCGCTGGTATGGGTATTGGTGTTGGCCCTTGTACCGGCCGCGGCTGGCGTGGCTGGGGCACAGATGCTGACGGTCGCCGAGACCGAAGCGCTGGTTCGTGCCAGCTATTTCGAAGGGATGCCCGAGGAGCCCGCCTCCCGGATCGGTCCGGCAGGGGCCGAAAGACTCGTTGAAATGCTCTTCGATCCCGAAGACGCACGAAGCCACGCACAGATCCTGCTGGCGCTCGGCCTGTGCGGCTCGCCCGATTCGATGTCTGCGATTTTGGCCTGGAGCGAGTCTCTTGATGGGGCGGCGGCGCTTCATGGAGCTACGGCGCTTGATGGGGCGGCGGCGCTTCATGGGGCTACGGCGCTTGATAGGGCCGCGGCGCCGGGCGGCGGGGAGATCGATCGGAATACCTTCAAAGCGTGGCAGGCGCTTCCCTACGCTTTCGGCCATCTCGCTCGTTTCGATGGGCGCGCCATTGTGCATCTGGAAACCCTGATCCATGCAGATGCCCCGAATTGGACCTTTCGCCATCACAGGGGCCCGCGCCTGCGAGACCTGGCACGACGCTCGGCTGCGACTTCCCTCGGCCTGACGGGGCTGCCCGAGGCGCGCCGCGCGCTCGATCGGGCGGGCCGAGACGCGTCCGACGCTCGATTCGATGCTCATCTGCGGAATGCTCGCGCGCTCCATGCCGAGCGGACCCGCGAGGTGGCGAATTGAGCGATCGACGACTTTCTGTGAGCCGGTCGATCGCGAGTCTCCCCGCGTCGTTTGCGCTGTCGTCTGGACTTGTCTGTCTGCTCTTCGGTGTCTTGAGTCCTTCCGTCGCGGCGAGTGCGCCCGCGGTCGATCTGCACGAGCTGAACTGGTACGTCCACGTCGACCTGATCGATGTGGGCTCCGGCGAGGATCTTGCCTATTGGCAGAGTGTCATCGACGCATCCGTCACAAGCGGGAACGGACTTCTCGAGGGGGGGCAGGGGCCCTTCGATCAACCCTGTTGTACGCGCCTCGGCCGTTCCGTTTCTGTCACGACATTTGGAACGGCGGGCGACGGTCTCGACGTCATCGACTCTGCCGAGGATCAAGAGGCGATTTCGAACACCGGCGGATCGGGTTCGAATGCGTTCCTGGTCGACAGCATGACTCATTGCGGCGGCTCAGCGCCGGCAGCGGTTGGATGTGCGATCAAACCCGGCAGTTGCAATAACAATGATGACCCGGATCTGTGGATGATCGTGACGGTCGAATCATTGGACTCCGACACGCTGCCCCTGGTGATTGCCCATGAGCGCGGACATAACGCTTGTCTAACTCACGTCGCCGCGGCGGAATGCCAGCTCATGCAGGGTACGATCTATACGCCCGGCATGACCGGGTGTATGACCGGGAGCGAATGCAACAACTATCGTGCGGCTCGGACGACGACGTCCAGCGGGCTCGAATGCGGCTGCTACGACAATGCTGGAGGCCTGCTGGCCGACGGGGCGATTTGTGCCGAAGTGGCGGGCGGCTTGTGCTCGGGAGGACTCTGCGGATCGTTCGCAGACGATGCGGGCGTTGGTCTGATCGCTGCGGCGGCGCCGGGCACGTCGTCGGGTGGGCCACCGGACGATGCGCTTCGAATTTCTGCGTTGAAGGGGGAATGGACGACGCTGGCACAGTTCGCACCGGCCGCCGACGACGTTCGTGGCATGGCTTACGACTCTGATTCGGAGACGCTCTACGGTGTCGTTCCAACGGTTTTCGCCGATTCGATCGTCACGATCGACCCGCTCACGGGAATGATCTCGTCCATAGCGGGAACGATCGAGAATGGCGCCGCGGAGATCGTTTCGATGGCCTACGATCCGGGTTCGACGAGCGCATCGGGCGATGACCGGTTGATCGTCATCGAGGTCGGCGGGCCCATCGGAGAGGTCCGATGGATCGATCCGGCGTCCCCGTCGACGACCCATCTGCTAGGCTCGCTCAACTGGACTAGTCCGGAGCTGTTTTCCGGCCTGGCCTACGACAGCATTGAGGACAAGCTCTTTGCTGCAACTCCCTTCAAACCCGATGGACTCTTCGAGATCGACCTCACGAGCTGTCCGCCGTCGCCGTGTGACTCCGCGCAGGTTCCCGGTGCTGGGCTCTTTCGGGACGATGCGAGCCTTGGCTTTTCGCCGACATCGGGCATGCTCTATCTGGTCGGAACCCTCGATTTTGGCAGTGAGCGGCGAACTTTCTACAACGTGGTCGACCCGACGACCGGGATGAGCGTCGAGACCCTCAGTCTCGATGTCTTCACCCCGGCAGGTCTTGCGGCGGTTCCAGAGCCAACTTTCGGGATCGGTGTTGCGGTCGGCGCGATCGGTTTTCTGGTCGCGACTCGACGACAGGCGACCCGACGACAGCGTATTCAAAAAATTTCGGAGCGGGCGTAACAATGGGTGCGTCCGCGCAATCAACAGAAGGAAAAGGGGGGATGAACATGGTCTTGAAGAAAATGAGTTTGTTTGCAGTGGCGGTCGGACTGGGGCTCGGGTTCGCGGTCGCCGCTTGTAGTGGCGACGACGAATCGGCGGGTGAGGCGATCGATCAAGTGGTTGGGAGCGTCGAGGCCGGCGTCGACGACGGGGCTCAGGCCGTGGGCGAAACGGCGGAAGAAGTCGCCGCGGCGTCGGGTGAGATGGTCGACGACTCGGTCGATGCCACCAAGAAGGCGGCGAAGGATTCTGAAGATTCCGCTGCGGCTGCGATGGACGATGCTGAGGATTCGGCCGGTGACGCGATGGACTCGGCGAAGGGCGATCTCTAGGACGCAAAGATCGACTTTAGCAAGGGCTGAGCACGTCGATCTGAGGCTTTGGGGGCCGATCGGAAGAGCGAATGACTCGCTCCGCCGGTCGGCCCCCGTCGTTTAGCCTGCGTGATTCAGTGTCGTCCGCCGGGGCTGGCCCCCGTCATCCGCTTGGGCGGTTGACGGCTGCTACGTCGCGGGATCGATCCCCGGTATTCAGCAGTGGGCGAGCCAACTGAGCCGGCGCTGCGGGTGCAACGTTGTTCGTTCCCGGCGGTGAGAATCGATCGAGCCACTGCAGCGAGCAGAGGAGGACCAAAACCATCACCGCCAAAGCGGCGCCGGCGGCCGCATTCCAGACGACGTGCTCGACGAAGAGTTCGCCTCGCGTTTTCGTTTCGATCTTTCGCTGCATGATGAATCCTCCTGTGACTTTCTCTGACCTTCACTGAATTTCGATCTGGGGCCCAAAATGACGAGAACCCCTCCGGCCGGTTGGCGGGAGGGGTTCTCATCGAGAATCCGGGCTGTCTTGCGCTACGCGCTGGCCACCTCGTTCTCGGTGTTGGAGTCCCCCTCCGATGTCTTGGCAGATGCCTTGCGTGTGGCGTCGACCGCCGTCTTCGCACGCGTCCAATCAATGCCGGCCATTGAATCGCGCCCAAAGAGCGGATTCACGTCGACACGGCCGACCGCAAGCGGTGACCGGACGTGCCCCTCGAAGGGCCGGACGGACTGGCTGATGTGTTGGAAGTCGCGCATGGACAGGAAATTCCGTTATTAGTTGCGGGCTTTGTATCGGCGATGGGCTTAGAAGTCAAAGGCCTTTCTTGATCGTCAGGTCGATTTTTCGGTAAAAGGCTGAATCGGGATCTCCGTGATCGAAATCTGGCCGCTCATACAAATGTCGATGTCGTGATCTTTGCGCCTGGGCCGGTTGTGGAAGTCGCTGATCCAATGAAGTCGGCCGTCGCGATTTTCGTATTCGAATGCATGGGGGCTCGGGTCGAGCGGACAGAACACAAGCTCGTGTTCCGCGGATTCGTCGGCGGGGTGGGGCAGGTTGACGTTCCAGAAGGCGCCCGGCCGGGGCGGCCGTGCGAAGAGCGCGTCGAGGGCCTGGCGAGCGCGCAGGGCGGTGACCGTCCAATCGGGTGTGCGGTGCTTCCCGACGTACTGGGAAATGGCGATCGCGGGAAATCCCAGGATCGTCGCTTCCCTGGCGGCGGCGGCCGTGCCCGAGATGTAGACGTCCATGCCGAGATTCGCGCCGTGGTTGATTCCGGCGATCAGCCAGAGATCCGGCGCCCTGGCTTGCTCGCCAAGCTCCCGGCGGGCAAAGGCCGCCCGGCTGCCCAGCGCCACTCGGGCACAGTCCGCCGGCGTGCCGTCCAGCCCAAAGCGACCCGGGGCGAGTTCAGCCAGCCCCATAGGCTGTCTGGTCGTGACCGCGTGCCCCACTCCGCTCTGGGGGCCGCTCGGCGCGACGATCAAGCAATCCGATTGCTCGATCAGCACCTCGTGGAGGGTTGCGAGACCGTCCGCATGAACGCCATCATCATTGGAAAGAACCAGCGGCATCGGCTTCGTCTTTGTTTTGGAAGTCGTCTTGGGCATCGTCGAGTGATCCCCGGCTCGCGTGTGTTTTGCCAGGGCGATGCGAGCCAGGTGCAGACCGCCAGCAACTCGGGAAAAAAAGATGCGATGTGATGGGAAAACCCTTCTTCTACCCGAAGAACGGACGATAGCTTTCTTGTCCGATGCTTGTCCCAGGCTTGTCCGAGAATGTTGTTCGAGCAAACGAAAGTTCGGAGATGACCCCCCTGAAAATTTCAACGGAACAATTGATTGCGCTTCATGGCTTCTTTGCGGAGGCCGCGGCGGTCGGCGAGGTGTCGCTCGCCGAGATCAGCGGCTGTGAGACCGAGGTCGACGTCCTCGAGATCCGCTGTACCTCGCTCGGCGATTTTGGCGAGCAGGGGATGCGGCTGTCCGAAGATATGGTCGCGGGCGTGATCGGACGCCTCGAAGGCGCCATGCCCGGCTCGCTGAACATCGTCCTGGAGCCCGAAGAAGCGCTGGTCTGGGCCCAGATCGGGAACGATTCGAATCCGCTCGATACGTTCGTTTCGCTCGGAAGCGTCCTGCTCGAGGGCATCGCACTCGCGCTTTCCGAGATCCTCGGTTCCGAATCACTGTTCAACGACCCAGCGCTCGTCGAAGAGTCCGAACTCATGATGCTCGTGAAGACCCATGCCCCCTCGGACACACTGGTCTTCTCGACGCGCCTGCAGATCGACGTGCGAGACGAGGTCGTCTCTGCGGTTTCGCATCTTCTGATCGAGCCGAAATATCTCGCCCAGCTGCTCTCCGCACTGTCCGCCGCGGTTCACTAGCGCCTTCGATACGCCTTACGGCACGGCCCGCCAGCTCGAACGTCCCGAGTCGCGCTACACTCAATTCTATCTATGGCGATCCTTCTCATCCGACACGGCGAAACCCTCGGCAACCGAAACCGCATCATCCAGGTCGCCGAGACCCCACTCTCTGATCGCGGCCTCGAACAGGCCGGCCGGCTCGGCAAACGACTCTCGTCCGCGCCCATCAAGGAAATCTGGACGAGCCATCTCTCCCGCGCCCGGATGACGGCGGACGCGGTCGAACGCACCACCGGTGCGTCGCTCCGAGAAGTTCCGGATCTCGAGGAACGCAACCTCGGCGCGCTTCGTGGGACGGCCTATGCCGACCTCGATTTCAATCCCTTCATGCCCGGGTACGCGCCACCGGAAGGCGAGACCTGGGAGGTCTTCCACGATCGCGTCGATCGGACCTGGGAAGAAATCGAACGACATTGGGTCGATCAATTCTCGAAAGCGTCTCCTGACGAGCATTTCGCGGTCGTGAGCCATGGGCTCTTTCTCCGCGTATTGATCGAACGAATCCTTCTCAGCCCGGAGCAGCTCGAAGCCCATGGCAACGAGAACGGGGAGATCGTGATCGCGAATACGGCGCTCACGGTCGTTGCGCCAGGCGCACCGGGCGCCGGCGCGTCCGAACATCGCGTCGAACTCATTGCCTGCACCGCCCATCTCGACGGAGATACAGCTCACGACGCCAATTCGATCGTCGGAATCTGAAAATCGAAGCGGGAACTCAGGGCGCGAAGTCCCAGAAGGAGCGTCCGCGCCAGCAGCACCACTCAGGCCATCTGCGGCCGAGATGGCTCCAGCTGTCTCGCTCTACTCGGCCTTCCTGAGATCGGACGAAGCCGCCGAGAGTGCCCACCAGGCGATGATCGGCGAAACGACCATCGCGAAGAGTCCCGCCCAGATCGCCTTGAACGTGATGAAGGACATCAGTGGGACGGGGGCTGCCTGGGCAAGGTCGAGTAATACGACCAGCGGTGCTGAGGCGAAGATCACGCCAATCACTCCGATCAGGACCGCGCGGAACAGGCTCGATCGCCTGTGGAATCCCACGGGCCGGATCTGGTTCGCTTCGAGGGCCGGCAGTTTGCCGTTCTGGACTTGTCCCCGGGTCAGCTTCGAAACGACCATGCAGGTAAAGAAGGGCAGTAGGAAACCCGTCGCCAGAAGATCGACGCCCATGCTCGTTTCACCCCAGAGCGGAATCTCCGTGAGAGAACGCATCAGAAGCCAGGCGATGACGCCATTGATGACGACATTGATGAGTCCCGCAAAAAAACTCTGCTCGATGATCAAGAAGGAGCGGTGGCGATCGGAAAGATGCATGGCTGGGGATTCCTTGCGCTGGGCTGGTTCTGGGCTGGCTCCCGGGCGGAGAGTCGATCACGCCGCGGGCCTGGATCGAATGCGTCTGCGAACACTAACAGATCGGCACGATCGCAGCGGGCGTGATATCTACTGGGCATGATCGTACCGCCGTCTTTGGGGGAAGCGCGACGGGTTCTCGTCGATGTCTTTGGATATCCAGACTTTCGTCCGGGGCAGGGCGAGGCGATCGAGGCCGCTCTTTCGGGGCGAGACGCGATCGTGGTTCTGCCGACCGGCTCCGGCAAGTCGCTCTGCTATCAGATTCCAGCGCTCGCGTCCGCTCGACGAGGCCTCGGGACCACGGTCGTCATCTCGCCGCTCATCGCCTTGATGCAGGACCAGGTCGGCGCGCTCGTCGGTCGCGGCGTTCAGGCCGCCGCGCTGCATAGCCATCAGGACGACGCGGAACAGTCGGAGGTCGTCGCCTGTTTCTTGAGGGGAGAGCTCGAGCTTCTCTACGTCTCGCCCGAACGAGCCGCGAAAGCGAGTTTCCGACGCATGCTGCAGCGGACTCCGATCGCGCTCCTCGCCATCGACGAAGCGCATTGCGTAAGCCAATGGGGACATGATTTTCGGCCGGACTACATGCTTCTCAGCGAATTGCGCGACATCGTCGATGCACCGATGGTCGCGCTCACAGCAACCGCCACCCCCGTCGTCATGAAGGAAATCGAATCACGTCTGGCCCTCCGCGATGCGCTCATCGTTCGAACGGGCTTCGACCGACCCAATCTCTCCTTCGCCGTCCGCGCCATCCGAACCGAGGCGGCACGAAGCGACGTCGTCCTCGAAGAGCTCGAGCAGGCCGGACTACGGGGCAGAGGAGCACACGGCGGTCGAGGTCGAGCCATCATCTATTGCAGCACACGCAAGGTCACCGAACGCGTCGCCAAAGCGCTGAAAAGCGCCGGGCTCAAGGTGGGTCACTATCACGCAGGCCGTACCAAACTGGCTCGAGAGCGCGCCCAGACCGCTTTCGAGGCTGGACGAACGCGTGTCCTGGTGGCGACCAACGCCTTTGGGATGGGGATCGACCTCCCCGATATTCGTTTGATCGTCCACTTTCAGACGCCGGGCAGCGTCGAAGCCTATTACCAGGAAGCCGGACGTGCGGGCCGCGATGGCGACCCCGCGCGATGTCTACTCTTCTTCGGTCGCGCCGACCTGGCTACCCAACGACGGCTATCGGAACGCTCCGCCACCAGCGCAGTCCTCGACCAGCGCCGCCACGACGCCCTCGCAGAGATCGAGCGATACGCGACTCGAATGGGCTGTCGGCATCAAGCCCTGGTTTCCCATTTCACCGGACAGGATGATGAGCCCGAATGCTGTCGCTGTGACTTTTGTCGTGGCGACAGCGTCGAGATCGAGGCCGCCATTGTTCGTGACGAATCGATTTCACAGATCGAATCGCTCTCGGATTCCGCAAAAGACCTCATCGTCGCCGCGGTCGATCGCCTATCACGGCCCGTGGGTCGCCGAAATCTCGCACAGGCGTTACGCGGTGGAAAAGCCAAAAGCCTTTCGCGCGGTGGACTCCTGACACTGCCCGAGTACGGCAAGCTTTCGGAGCACAGTGAGGACTCCGTGGTCGCCGCCATCGATCACCTGCTCGGGGAGGGTCGGCTGCAACGAACCGGGCGAAAGTACCCGACTGTCTGGATGCCTGGAAAGCCCGTGCGCACGCAGAAGGAATCAAGCGAGGACGGCGGGTCCGCGCCAGCTCGCAGGACCCGATCAACCAGTCGATACGGCGGCGACATCGCCCGAGCGCTGGACAACTATCGAAAACGAACGGCCCGTGCGCTTGGCTGGAAAACCTACATGGTCTTTCAAAGGAGGGTCATACTCGCGATCGATCGAGAAGAGCCCGATTCGATCGAGGCTCTCGCCCGAATTTCGGGGCTTGGCCCAGCAAAGATCGAGCGTTTCGGGGAGGACGTCCTGGGCTTGGTACGTCAGCATCGGCGCAGGGATCTGGACTAGCGAATACGCAAGTTCTCGAGTTCGCGATACCGTCGAGCCCGAATTCGAGCTGCAGTGATATTGAATACTGCAGTTGCTCTCGTTGGATATCACGCGGGGAAACGGACCCAATTGGGGGCTCGGGATCGACCTGGCGGGATCACTAGCGGGACGCATTTGATCCCAATGTGTTTTTGATTCAGAATGGAGCGAAAACCCGACCTGCGTTGATGCAGGTTACTAACGTGTTATGCGGCAGCTCCCGCGAACGCTGGGACCCCTATTCGGAGGTGGGTGATTAT